>NZ_JBEFTX010000008.1:0-287420 GCF_040195635.1 Actinopolymorpha sp. B11F2
TCCCCGACCGAGCAGCCCTCATCCGCCTTGTCGGCGCCGTCCTGGCCGAACAACACGACGAATGGATCGAAGGCCGCCGCTACCTCGGCCTCGACCTCCTCGCCAAAGCCCGACGCGCCCCCAACCCAACCACCGAGGAGGTGAACGACAACACCATCCCGGCGCTCAGCGCCTAACCAACCAACGGATCACGCGACACGACCGATACACCACACCAATGGACTTGACCCCGATCCATTCTGTGGGTCCTCATGCTGCTCGTACCCGACGTCGCCGGATGGAACGCCAGGTGGGTGATCGTCTCGGTCAGTTTGGCGTGGGTGACACCCCGTTCTGGCGGGCGTAGTAGAGGTGGGACGCTGGGCACCGGAGGGCTCGACGGACATCAGGTCGTCCTTTCGAGGGCTGTTGTCAATGAGGGGAGCGGCGCCGTGGGTTTGCGGGTTCGGATCCCTGTCAGGAAGGCGAGCGCGGCTGCGGCCGCGGCGGTGAGGGTGACGATGCCCAGCGGTGTGGCCGTGTGCGGGCCGGCGGCCCCGACCAGCGGGGCGGCCAGACCTCCGAATGCGTAGCGGGTCAGGCCGAGGAGGGAGGCGGCGGTGCCGGCCATGGTCGGGAAGTCCCGCAACGCGATCGCTGTCAATGCCGGGGAGGCGAACGCGACACCGGCGACCATGACGAACAGCGGCACGATGAAAGCGATCAACGGCAGCTGTAGTAGACCGGTGATCAGCAAACCGCCGGCGCCGGCGGCACAGGCCGTCAGGCCGACGGCCACAGCACCGCGTTCCGACCAGTGTGATACTTCGGCAATTCGGCCGCCGAGGAAGCCGAAGAGCATGAACCCCAGCGAGTTCAGGCCGAATGCGAACGAGTACTCCTGCGGGGAGAGCCCGTAGATGTCTTGCAGGACGAAGGTAGCCCCGGCGAGGTAGGCGAACAACGCCGCGCCGGTGAACCCGCCCACCAGCAGCGCACCGACGAACGACCGGTCGAGGAGTAGTCGCTGGAACGATCGCACGCTGCTGCCCAGGCCACCCGAGTGTCGCCGCTGGACCGGAAGAGTCTCACCGAAGATGATCAGGCACACCGTGAAGATGATGACGCCGATACCGGAAAGAACGAGGAACACGCCGCGCCAGTCGGTGATCGCGGCGAGCTGGCCGCCGAGGACTGGGCCGATGATGGCCGCCAGGCCGCCGATCACCGCCAGTCGGCCATAAAAGCGCACCAGTGGGCCGCCGTCGTACAGGTCACGGCCGGCCGCCTGGGCGATCACGATCCCCACTGCTCCAGCGGCCCCTTGGAACAGCCGGGCGATGATCAACATGGGCACCGACGGGCTGATCGCGCACGCAAGCGAGAACAGCACGTATGCGGCGATTCCGATCAGCAACGGCCGGCGACGGCCGAACCGATCCGACAGCGGCCCGGCGATGATCTGCCCCAAGGCCAAACCCACCAGACATGCCGTCATGGTCAGCTGTGCCGCCGACGTCGAGGTGCGCAACTGGTCGGTCAACTGTGGCAGTACCGGCAGATACATATCCATTGAAATGGGCCCGAACACCGTCAGCAACATCAGCACGATCGACAGTCCGACACCAACCCGCGCCTGCGCCTGTGCTTGGTGGTGCTGCGGCATCGAGGTGAGCCCTTCTGGACGATCAACGGAGCAGGTCCACCAAACCGCCGTTTGCTGGCCTGCGGGAGTCTCTGCCGAAGGGTGTACTGGCAGGGCATCCCTTGCCTCTGGTCGGTGTCGTAGCGTCGATGGCGTGGACAACCGGGATGTGGTGCGCGAGTTCCTCACCACCCGTCGCGCCAAACTCACCCCCGATCAGGCGGGCCTACCGGCTGGCAGCAATCGGCGGGTACCCGGGCTGCGCCGCAGCGAAGTCGCGATGCTCGCCGACGTGAGCATCGAGTACTACTCCAAGCTCGAACGCGGCAGCCTCGCCGGCGTCTCTGACAGCGTCCTGTCCGCGGTCGCGCGCGCCCTGCAACTCGACGACGCTGAACGGGAACATCTGTTCGATCTCGCACGCGCTGCCAACCAGACGACCGTCACCCCGCCACGGCGCAGGCCCAAACAGTGGGTGCCGCGGCCGGGTCTGCAGCTCGCTCTTGACGCAATCACGGCCGGTCCTGCGTTTGTCCGCAACGGACGGCTGGACATCCTGGCCACCAACGCGCTCGGTCGGGCGTTCTATGACCAGGTCTTCGACGGACCGGGGCGGGGGAACTTGGCCCGGTTCAACTTCCTCGACGACCGTTCCCGCGACTTCTACCCGGACTGGGACGCCGCCGCCGATGTCAGCGTCGCGATCCTGCGCACCGAGGCCGGCCGCGACCCCCACGACAAACACCTGCAGGACCTCATCGGGGAACTCTCGACGATAAGCGAACAGTTCCGAACTCGGTGGGGTGCGCACAACGTGCGCCGGCACGGTGCCGGCACCAAGAACTTCCACCACCACGTCGTCGGCGATCTCACCTTGACCTACGAAGGGCTGGAACTCACCGCCGAACCCGGCCTGTCGTTGCTGATCTACACCGCCGAACCCGGCAGCCTCTCCGAAGAAAACCTCAAACTGCTCGCCAGCTGGGCAGCCACCCAGACAGATCCCGACACAGCCCGCGGCACGACCCCCGCCAAGGAGAACCAGCAATGAACATCGAACCCAAGTCGCCGACCAACAAGGGCTCGGCTGACTGGTTCACCGGGGATGTGTGGGTCGACCCAATCGCAGCACCCAGAGACGGCGACCAGCGCATGATCGTCGGCCGGGTCCGCTTCGCCCCCGGCTCGCGCACCGCGTGGCACGCCCACGGCCGCGGCCAAACCCTGCATGTGACCGAAGGAATCGCCCTGCTGGGCACCCGTGACGGGACCGTCATCCGCGCCACGCCTGGTCAGACGATCTACACCCCACCCGGCGAAGAACATTGGCACGGCGCCGCACCCGAGGACTTCACCGAACACCTCGCCATGCTCGAAACCTCCAACGGCGCGGATGCCGAAGACGGCTGGTTCGAGCACGTCACCGACGAGGACTACCGCGCAGCAGCGGGGGGCTGACAATGCACACACGCAACCTCGGACAAAGTTTAGAGGTCTCCGCGATCGGTCTGGGCTGCATGGGCATGTCGCAAAGCTACGGACCCAATCCAGGCAGCCGCGACGACATGATCGCTGTGATCCGGTCCGCCGTCGAGCTCGGCGTCACCTTCTTCGACACCGCCGAGGCCTATGGCCCGTTCGTCAACGAGGAACTCGTCGGTGAGGCCCTTCAACCCGTCCGCGACCAAGTGATCATCGCAACGAAGTTCGGATGGCACTTCGAGAACGGCAAACTGGTCGGCCTGGACAGTCGCCCCGAACACATCAAGCAGGTCGCCGATAAGTCGCTGCAACGGCTGCGCACCGACGTGATCGACCTGTACTACCAGCATCGCGTCGACCCTGACGTTGCGATCGAGGACGTCGCCGGGGCAGTTGCCGACCTCGTCCAGGCCGGCAAAGTCAAACACTTCGGACTGTCCGAAGCATCGGCATCAACGATCCGCCGCGCGCACGCCATCCACCCCGTCACCGCTGTCCAAAGCGAATACTCGCTGTGGACACGCGACCCAGAACTCGAAGTGCTACCCACGCTCGCCGACCTCGGCATCGGGTTCGTCCCCTTCAGCCCGCTGGGCAAGGGCTACCTCACCGGCACCGTCGACACCAGCACCACATTCACAGAAGGTGACATTCGCACCACGATCCCGCGGTTCACCGAACAAAACCGTGCCGCTAACCAGACACTCGTCGACCACGTCGCCGAACTCGCGAAGAACAAGAGCGCCACCCCCGGCCAGGTCGCACTGGCCTGGCTGCTCGCCCAACAACCCTGGATCGTCCCCATCCCCGGCACCCGCCGCACCTCCCGAATCGAGGAGAACGCGCGCTCCACACAAGTCCCGCTGTCCGCAGATGAGCTCGCCGACCTCGACACCCTCGCACAACGCGTCGGGATCCAAGGCGCACGCTACAACGAGTTCCACCTCGGACTCGTCGGCCGCTAAACCTATCCACCGCACGCCGATCGCCCGAAGAGCACCACCCACCCGGGCCCGTGCTGAGATCCGTAAAGCCGCACGACCAGATCGACCAGAGCCTCGGGGACTGTGCACTGAACGGTGTTTCCGGCTCGACACGCCGGGCTGGATTCGGCGGGATGGGCACGGACAGTGATGACATCTGGGGCCATGGGGTCTCGACAGCAGAAGACGGATGACGGTGGGCGGCGGCGGTCTGCGGAGCAGGCCGCAGCTGCGGCGATGGTGGCGCAGGCTCGGGAGCGTGGCCTGGCGCTGACTGGCCCGGACGGGCTGTTGAAGTTGTTCACCAAGAATGTGCTGGAGACAGCGCTGGGTGAGGAGATGACGGAGCATCTCGGGCACGAGAAGAATCGTGTCGAGCCCGACCGGGAGTCTGCCAACGTTCGTAACGGTACGAGGAAGAAGACGGTCGTCTCGGAGGCGGCTGGTGAGGGGATACCTCCAACTCAGCCGCGCCATGAAACGTGCCAAGCTGAGCCGAAAGATCAGCGAACGGATCTCGATCGCAGTCCAAACCCAGCAGGGATGCGGACTGTGCCTCGAATCCCACATCAACGCCGCGCGCACGATAGGTGTCGACGGGCAAGAGGTCGACCGCGCCCGGGCGGGCACCTCCGACGATCCAGCGATCGCGGCCATGATCGAGTTGGGCCTGCAGGTCTGCCGCGAGCCCGCCTCCATCACCGATGAGCAGATCGAAATCCTGCACGGCCACGGCTACAGCGACCGAGAGATTGCTGACGTCGTCGGGATCGTCGCCCTCAACATCCTCACCGGCGCATTCAATCTGGTTGCCGGCCTGACGCCGGACCACGCGTAGGGCACGAGCCCGAGAGGAGCACTGATCGTGCACTACGAACCGATCAGGCAGCGTCCCGGCGGCCGCGTACGTCGACGGCCTACCCCGGACGATGACTCCTCAGCATCCTCGGCCCACTTTGTTGTCCGCAAGCTGGCGGGGTCGCTACTCCACCACGAGTGCGCCGAGGCGCCAGTATTCCTGGTAGTCCTCGCCGTCGAGCACGATGTCGACCTGACGCCCAGCCTCCCTACCGTCAAGGTCGAACGTGAGCCACGAGTACTCGCCCGCTCCGAGGAGGTGATCGGTCTCCGCGACCCGTTGCCCGTCGACGTAGACGACCGTGTGGCTGGACTGGTACAGCGGGTCGCCCGTGAGCAGGAAGGCCTGATGGATGCCAGGCGGAACGGTTAGTCGGAGCGTGCACACCGCACTGGAGAACGTGAAGTCGCGCCGCAGCAGGTCTGGCGCTCCTCGGTCACGGGCGCTCGGGCAGGTGTCGACCCACCCATACCCGCGGACCGGATCCCACCTCGTTTCCGGTGTCAGGGCGTGGTAGGTCTCCATCACAGGGCTCCCGGTCGGGCCGGCGTCCAGGGCGATCGGTACGTCGTCACCCGACCAGATCGGCTCCACCACGGCGGTCGTGGAGTCGCGTGCAGCATCAGGCCCGTCCGACCTGTCGGTACTCGCCGTGAAGGTGATCGTGTCCTTATCGAAGATTCCGGCCTCCGGCTGGGCCGTGACTGAGACGGTGTAGGTTTGGCTGACCGGCAGGCCGTCACTGTCCAGGTCGAAGCGCTGCAACGCCGGGCTGATCTGCCACTCGGGCGGACCCGACACCTCGAGAATCCCGCCGAGCCGGTTTCGTGCCTGGCCCCAGATCGTCACCTCGAACGCATGTGTGGATCGGTGCGGCACCAGGTCCTGCTCCGGGGAGACGTGCACCGCGACCTGCGTCGGCATCGTGTCGCCCGCAGCGCTGCTCCGCTCGGCGGTGACGGCCGTCACCGCGCCCGCCACCAGGACGAGGACGCCGACTGCGGCGAGGCTGCGGCGGCGGATGCTCGAACGGCATTCCATCGCTACGGTCATGCTTGCGGCACCTCCCTCTCCTCATGACTCACAGGTAGCCGGTAGAGACGGGCGGCCCCCGCGTCGAGGGTGACTTCAAGCCGCTTCTGCGGAACGTCCACCTCGTCGTAGGTCTCGGTGGAAGCATTGAACTCCGTGATGCCCCAGCCGCTCACCTGCGGGCCGAGGTTTAGGCGCGTTCGGCTGGGCAGGTCGTGCGAGTAGTTCACGACTAGCAGCCACCGGTGGTCAGGCTCAAACGGTTCGCTGAGCCGGCTGAGGATGGCCGCGTCTCCCCAGGACTCCGTGATGTATCCGTCAGGGCGGAAGGGCGGCAGTCCCGGTGGTGGCGAGTCCAGCAGGTTAGCGATGCCGAGCACCTCCGACGTCATCGGCTTGAGCTGGCGACCGATCCGGGAAAGCCACCCATTGTTGATCTGCTTGACGACCTCGTAGAGCTCGGTGCGTTGCCCGTCGAGACCGATGAGCGCCGTGCCGTATTCGCTGTAGCTCGGCACCGTCCAATATGTGAAGTATTGGATGCCCTTGCAGCCGTACGCGAGACTCACGTTGATCTGCCACAGGACCTCGGCCGCTGTCGGACTGCGGTAGGACGCGCTCGCGAAGGACTGGATGTAGGTCCATGTCGGAATGCCGAACTCCAGGCCCAGTGACCGAACTTGGCCCCACTGTTCGAAGAACCCGGGCGAGTCCCGGCCGCGCATCAGTGGGTAGTTGTCGAACGAGAGCATCGGTGGGCGGAGTGCCTCGACGAATTCCCGCAGGTCTTGGCCAAGATGCCAAGGTGCCGCGTTGGTGTGGAAGAGGACGTCCGGTGCCTGTTCGCGGCCCATCCGGATGACCTCCGCGATGCTCGGGTACCAGTCCGGGCGAGGCTCGTCCCGGAGGTGGAGACCGACGAACGCCGGATAGCGCCGGTATTCAGTCAGGGTCGTGGCGAAGACCTCCTGCCAGTCCTCGGGCGGATAATCGCGAATCCGGTAGATTCTGAAGTCGGTAGGAACGCCGTGCAGTCCGTTATCTTCGCAGTGCCGCAGCATCGTGTCGTTGATGGGAAAGTCGACGATGTCGTTCACCCCGAGTACCCACGTAAATCCGGCCTCGGCGATCTCTGCGTATCGTTCATTGGTCGTAAATTCCTGTGGTGGCGGCCAGAAGAAGCCGATCGGGTAGTCCGGACCATTGAGCAGAGGAAGTTCGCTAGCCGACGACGATGTGAGCAAGGCAGGTGTGGCGAAAGCGTTCCCTGTCCCGGCCAGACCAGCAGCAGTCGCAGCACCGACCACTTCGGCGCCCAGTCGCAGAAAACGCCGCCGACCCACTCGCTCCTTCCGCTCCTGCCTCGCACCGATGCAACCAGGGACCATGGGCAACTCCCTCGCGACTTACGACACGGATACGGCTTATCCTGTACAGCGCCGAACGGCAGAGGACACATCTCGTCAGCCGTCCGTCCAGGTGACGGCTGAGAGGATCTGCGCTGCCCGCCAGTGAGTTCGCCCGCAGCGACTGGCGCCTGACATCGGAGCACAGGAAGCACTGGGGATCAAGAACATCGCTCGACTGTGCCGGACACGGACACTCGTTCAGGCCGCAAGGTCGATGCCTTTCGATCCTCGTCGAAAAACCTCGACATCGCTGACCTTGCGCGCGCAGCATGGCGACGCCATCGCTTCAGGCGGCGAGCACGCCCAGAATCCGGACTATTACGACAAGAGGGATCGGGAAGCGCCTTCCGACGCTTCTCGTGTCCGACGCCGAAGTGGTCGAAAAGAGGAGAGGGCATGGGTGAGTTCGGATCTACGGGAAAGCCTCGTGAGACTGCCGAGTACCGAGTTCCACGGCGTACTCTGCTTGCGGCGTCGGTGCTTGGTACGACTGCGATGGGCACATCCACCACCAGTAACGCAGCCGTGGCGGCAAGCACGCCTCTTTCCTGGCAGGGATCGACCCCGTCCACCTCGGAGCTCCCGCTGATCGGCGGTCCGGAGTTTCCGATCGGACTGTTCTGGCCCCCTCATCCGTTCGCGACCACTGTCGAACGGTACCGAGAGATCAAGGACGCCGGATTCACATGGGTGATGACTGGCAACTACTTGCTCGACCGGTGGGTGATCAGGCATGCCATGGGCGTAGCTGGCGAAGTCGGCCTGAAGATGGTCGTCGCGGCCGACGAGCGCCTGATGACCATGACACGCATGATGAATATCTCTGAGGACGGCAGCGAGGTTCGCTCTCTGTCGAGAGCCGAGGCGCGAACAATGCTGAAGGAGGTGTTGTCCTTCTGGGCGAACCAGCCCGCGTTTGCCGGGATCAGCTTCTACGACGAGCCGCGACCCGAGAAGTTCGAGACCGTGCGTATCGCCTTCTCCCTCCTGCGGGAGCTCGCGCCCACACTGCTGCCGTTCGCGAATCTCTTTCCAGGGCGCGGAGATGCGTACACCGAGTATGTGCGGCAGTTCGTGAGCACCGTCAAGCCCTCCGTGATCTCCTTCGACCGCTACCCTTTGCGGGCCGACGGAACCAATGACCCCAACTACTTCGACAACTGGTCACGAGTCCGGGCCGAAGGGTTGGCGACCGGTCTGCCGACATGGACCTACATCCAGTCGGTCGGACATCTGGACCTCCGGGACCCCACCGCGGAGGACCTGCTGTGGCAGGTGAACATCAGCCTCGCCTACGGCGCCAAGGGCATCGCGTACTTCACGTACTGGACGCCAGATCCGGCCCGCGGAGAGGGCTACCGCAAAGCCCTCGTCTCTGTGAACGGCGAGCGAACCGACATCTACGACGGCGCACGAGACGTCAACACCCGCTGGCTGCGACAGGTAGGACGGCAGCTCAAACCACTTGTGTCCGAACAGGTCGTCCACGCCAACGACGATCCACTGCCACCTGGCGCGAGCGCCTTCGAACCAGACGGCTACGTCCGTTCCGTCGTTGGAAGCCCCCTGGTCCTCGGACGGTTCCGGTCCGCGGATCCTGGCGACCGGACACGCTGGCTGCTCATCACCAACCGGCACAGCGCGACCACCGCGCGATCGGTGGTGGAGTTCGGGTCGGCCAGCGCCGGCCGGATCGAACGGTACGAACCTGAAGCCGACCGCTGGCTCGCCGAACGTGGCTCCCACCTGGACCTCGTTCTCGCGCCCGGCGCTGCGACTCTGCTGAGCACCGGGTAGGCCGGTGAGGAAAGCGAAGTACTCATGAGGGAGCATTCGATGCCAGCTGGCCGGTGGCCCGGTGGTGGGGCGATCGACGGGCCGCCGATCAACCGCCGTGTGCTGCTTGGCGCGGCAGGTGCTGGCGCGCTGGCGGCGCTGTCATCAGGGTCGAACCCGGCGCACGCGACGACAGGATTCGGCGGAACCGCTCAGGCGACCGTTGGTGCCGACAACCTGCCGTTGATCGATGGCAACACGTTTCCGATCGGAATCTTCTGGCCGCCGCCACCGCTGGAGACGACGATCGAGCGCTATCAGGAGATTGCCGAAGCAGGCTTCACCTTCGTGATCAGCGGCAACTATCTGCTGGATCGCTACATCCTGAACCATGCCATGAAGTGGGCGGACGAGACTGGTCTTGCGTACCTTGTAGCCGACGACTGGCGTCTGCTCGACATGATGCATACGCATTCGATCACAGAGACTGGCGCCGGATTTCTCGAGATGTCGACCGCGGAGGCGCGGGCGGTGGTACAGCAGCTCATCGGATCCTTCCAAGCGCATCGCTCATTCGCCGGAATCAGCTTCTACGACGAACCCGATCCCCAGAAGTTCCAGACGATCGGCCGAGCTTTCGAGTTGTTTCGGAAGGTGAGTCCTGGACGGCTGCCCTACACCAACCTGCACGCTCGTACGTCCATCAACCGCGACAGCCTGCGATCGTTCATCGAGATCGTCAGGCCATCGCTCATCTCATTCGACCACTATCCGCTATTCACGGACAGGATCGACCAGACCTGGTTTCAAAACTGGGCCAACGTGCGGGCGGCTGGTCTGGAACACAACCTGCCGATGTGGACCTACATCCTGTCGGTTCCCCACCTCGGCTATCGTGCCCCGACCAAGGCCGAGCTGCTCTGGCAGGTAAACGTCAGCCTGGCCTATGGCTGTAAGGGCATCCAGTACTTCACCTACTGGACTCCCGACCCAGCCCGTGGCGAGGGATATGCCGGCCGTGAGGGCGCAATGATCACTCAAGACGGCCAGCGCACGGAGCGCTACGAAAGCGCGAAGGAAATCAACAACACCTGGCTGTCCAGAGTGGGCAGGCAGCTCAAACCACTGACGTCGGAGTCGGTCAGTGTCGCGAACCTGCTCGCCACTCCACCCGCTGGACTGCCCGCGTTTCAACCGGGCGAGATCGTCGAGGGCACACTTGGTATCCGGTCATTCTCGGTCGATTCACCGGGCAGGACACGTCCACCCGGTGGCTGCTGGTCGTCAACTACGCGCTCGACCGTGAAGCCCGGGCACGCCGCACCTTCGGGTCCGCCGTCGCCCGGGACGGAGTCCACGTGTTCAATACGGCTGCCCAGGCATACGAGACTGTCAGGACCCCCAGCAGACGACTTGACCTGGTGCTCGATTCAGGGGCGGCATCCTTGTTTCGGTTGACTTCCGATGTGACAGGCCGGTGAGTGCGATGCCTGGGAGGCGGCCGGCGCCCCATCCCGTTATGCGAATCCTGCACGGCCAGGCACGGGTCGTCGCTACCGTGGTCATGACGGTTGCCGTTGTGACGTGCTTTCCTGTCTCGGCGGACGCGCGAGAGGAGAGCGGTACGCAGTATCCGCCGAGGCTTGGTATCGAACTATCGCCGAGGTGACTGGCGGCGGTCCCGGAACAGCCGTACGAGATATCCATTACCGTCTGGGGTCAGTCGCGGCACAGCATCAGCGGCACGCTGTCAGCGGTCGGGCCTAGCGGCTGGGCCCTCGACCCGGCCCAACAGAGCTTCCGGCTGGACAGTGACGGCTTGCCAGTCTCCGCAACGTACGGTGTGTCGGTCACGCCGCCGCGAGATGCAAACATCGGTGCCTACGAACTCACCTTCGTCGCCAGTGCTCGTGCCGGCCAGGGCGAACCCGTGTCGGCCAGCACGCTCGTCGCCCTGGCACCTCCGGCCAACTCTGCCGCGATGGCGCTCGATGCCGGCTGTGGGACGAGTCCGCTGTTCGACAGCTATCACCGATTGACTCCCAACGATATGTGGGACGGCGTACGTACCTACGGCTGGATCGACACGCGACCACAGTGTCGTGACCGTGGTGGCCCTGATGCGTTGTTGCGTGACTTCGTCGCAGCCACCAGACCGGCCACACTCCGGCTCGTTGTGCCACCAGGAGTCCACGACACGTATGCGTTGATCGGCGATCCGAGTTTTCTCGCCAATCCGGTCACCATTTCCTCCGGTGATCAGGCCTTGGCCCGAACGGGGACGCCATTGCCTGCGGGTGACTTCGCCTGGCTGAAGTTCGAGATCGACGGTGGCGCCCATGGCCGTACGGTAGATCTCACCTTCAGCGGCGAGCCGGACATGTACTGGATCGTTGACGCGCTGGTCATGTCTGCCGGCTAGCCAGTGGACTCCCTCACGCAGATCGGCGGATTCCGGGGCGTCGTGGGCTGCGGCTTCCGAGTATTACAGCCGCAATCAGAGGTCGTGGTTTCGTCGTCGGTGGTGGCAGAGCCGGGCGTAGGACCCACGACAGGACGCCGGTAGCGGGCGGGCTAGGGACCAGCCGCGGCCGGCGCGACCGCACGCGGAGGTGGCTACCTCGCGTTCAAGGCCGCGTCGCCCGCGGTCGGACGCCGTGCGATGACCGGTGCCGGCAGTCCGTCTGCGCCAGAACGCATGCCCGGCCGTGGTGCCCGGTGTGGAAGCGGAGCCGACGACGTAGCCCGTGGATAAACGCGGATGCGGCGACTCATGGGTGCTGCGCGTCTTTACAGCACGTTGTCGGGGGCACTCCGCTTGTGGCGTGGTCAACGCCGGTTGCCCTATCGCCGGGGCGCGGCATCCTACGGAGTGCACGAGCGTTCGATGAAGGGTTCGGCGCGTTCGCCGTCGGTGAACTGGCCCACCGCCCACAGGCAGGTGCTGGCTGGGACCGCGGTGACGGCTGTCAGGCTGCTTCCGACGGTTCCCGGGTCGACGCCAGGAACGACGCTCCATGTAAGGCCGTCCCAGTGCGCGATGAGTGTGTCGGTGCCCTGCCCTCCGACGGCCCATACGTCGTCCGGTCCGCGAAGGGCCACGTCGGCGAAGGTCGCATCCATGCCGTCGAAGGTGGGTGTCGTGGAGACCTGCCAAGAGGAGCCATCCCAGCGCTGGGCGAGCGGCTCCAGGTGTGTAGGTCCATACGCGTAGCCGACGGCCCACGCCTCCGTGGCCGAATCGGCCGCCACGCTGCCGAGCAGGGCGCCGTCACGTCTGGTCGGGCTCGGTACGACGGTCCACGACGTGCCATCCCAGTGTTCGGTCAGCGTACGCATCACCATGTCGCCCTCGTCGTAGTCACCGACCGCCCATAGATCGGCGGCCGACGATGCCGCGACGTCCAGCAGGTTGCTGCCGAGCCCGGTCGTACCGGGGTTGGGACTCTCGACCACGGACCAGCGATCGCCGTCCCAGTGCTGGACCAGCGTCTGCTCGGTGAACGGCCAGGCAGTCACGGATCCAACCGCCCATGCATCCGTGGGCGACAACGCCGTGACGCCGACCAGCATGCTGTCGAGGGTGTTATCGCTCGGGCTCGGCACCACCTGCCAGCGCATGCCGTTCCAGTGCATGAGCAAGGTGCGGTGTGTTCCGTCGGCGTCGACGTCGTAGCCGGCCGCCCATACGTCTGAGGACGAGGATCCCGCGACTGCGAATAGCCAGTTTTGCGCGCGACTTCGGTTGGGGCTCGGGATACGCGTCCACCGGGCGCCGTCCCAGTGCAGCGTGAGGGTGCGAACCCCCGTCCGGCCACGAACGTATCCGACCGCCCATGCATCCGATGGGCTGAAGGCCGTCACCTCGGTGAGATCCGCCTGCCCGCGCACCGACGGAATCGGGACCATCTCCCACGTCGATGCTTCCGCGGGTGCGGCCGACGGTGTCGTGCTGCCTGCCATCGCCGTGCGGCTGCCGGCTGCGGCAGTCGCTAATGCGAGCACCGCGACCGCGATCGCCGCGGCTTCTCTGATCAGTCTGCCTGTCCTCATGAAGCACCTCCGCTGAGGATTCTCACTCGCCAAAGATCGAAAGGTTCATGGAAGAGATGCCCACAGCTGTGGTGGAGTTGCTCCGCTGAGAAAACTCTCGCCACGTTCTCGCCCAGCTGAAGAATTGGAGCGGCCAAGGCAACCCAGGGGACGTTCAGTGCATCCTCAAAGCAAGGGGTCCACGCCACCATCCCGGACCCACCAACGAGGGGAGAATTTCATGGGTGTGCGCTTTCAAGCCATGACCACAGCATTGGCGACCTCTACCGTTGTGGCCGTGACCACCGCTGTCGTCGGCGCGACAACTGCTGGACCAGCTGCCGCTGCCGAACCAGCCCTGACCCGCAGCTCCACCATCAGTGGGGTCGGTGCGCCAGCTGTCGCCGCGCCTACGGACGCTCTCACCGAACTACGACGTGCTCGCGCGGCGATGCTCGTCACCGACGACGCGCCCTATGCCGGCACCATTCCATGGCGGATCCCGCGTCCTGACCGCATCCAGGTCGTTGGAGATCCCTGGGACGAGGTCAGTCACCCCTGCCGGGAAGCGACGTACGCCCAGCTCAGCGGTGAAGCCTTCCGCAACCGCATTCTCGTATCGGATACAGCCACCAGCTATGACGCCTCCGTCGAAGAAGACGTCCTGCTGTTCCCTGACGCGGCGACGGCCGCCAGCGCCTACGATCAGCTCGCCACCGAGTTGACGACCTGTCAAGAGCGGCATGCTGAGACAGGCGCCGACCTCCCCGTCACGTACGTGGGCGACGTCGCCGACCCTACCGGCGGCCGGGGCACGGTGTGGAACGCCGATTTCGCCACGAGCGACCCCGAGTTCCTCGAGGACATGACGGCAGCAGTCGTTCAGCACGGGCGCGCGATCGCGGTCATCAGCGTCAACCGTTACGGCACGTTGGCGACCTACGACCCAGCCGCGGCCCTGCCGACGGCACAAGCCGCCCTCACCCGGCTCAGCTACTTCGACTGAGCACGTGGGGAGATGCCCAGATGCAGGCGCCTTCCTGGCCGGCCAAGATGCCGCCGCACATGTGGGGCCTCACGATGCACGACGTGGCCGCAACGTTGTCGGGGCGTCTAGCCACCTCCGCTGAAGGTGGGGGAGGGCTGGAAGTTGGTGATGCTGCCGTGGGCAGACTTCCCAGCCCACGTCGACTACCACCCCGGTAACGTGCTGGTCGGCGAGGATGGCACGCTGACCGGGATAGTGGACTGGATCGGCGCTGCACGCGGAGACGCACGGTTCGCGATCGTGGTCATGCGCTTCGCCGGCCCGCCAGACCGGTTGCAGGACGATGTCGCACGCCATATCGACCAAGCCCTCGATGAGCAGCTCACATCGGACGAACTGCGGCCCTACTGGGCCGTGCTGTCGCTGCGGCTGGTGGACTGGTCGATCCGACATTTCCCCGACCCGCTCACCGAACGCTGGCTCGACTTCGTCGAAACCCGGATCGACTAGCAGAATCCGAAAAGCGACCGCTAGGGAACGCCAACCGTCGATCCCTGCGCGAGCACGACGGCGACAATGCGGATGTCCGCAAGGGAACGACAACCGGACACGCCGGCCGGACAGGCGCGGGAGGACTGCGGTCGCGGCCGGCACGTCTCAGATAGGTGGTCCGGTGACAATCTCACTTCTCGAGGGGCGGATTCCAGCGGTCGATGCAACGCTTGTGTTTGCCTGTTGGGTGCTGAGCTTACTGTGCGGCGGTTGCTCCTGCGCTGTGCTCGGGCGGCAGGGTTGGTCAGGGCACCTGGTGACTACCGTGTTGTTCGATAGGGCCCTGAGCGGGCGGTTGGTCCTGCCAGCAGCAGCTACTTGCGCTGCGCAATCTGGAGCGCGGGTTTCTCCGGTCGAGCGCTCCGGGTTGGCCGTCGAATGGGGCGCGACGTCCGGCCGTGAGACCACCCAACCGCCAAGCTCGAACGCGCGACGCGGAAGTCAGGTGCCACCGGCCATCGCTTGGTGCTATCAAGTGGGCATGCTGAGGTTCGGAGACGTCACGTTCGTGACCCGCGATCCCGAGCGTCTGGCGGACATCTGGTCGACCGTGCATGGCCTGCCAGAGCTCAAGTCGTCGCCTCGAGGAAATCCTGCGTGCCCACGCGGGGGAGCGCTTCTCCCGCGTCTGCCATTTGACGCAGGCAGGCCCGTGCAACGTCCGCGGTCGACACGGGCCTCACCGCGCTTCCTCTGCGGGCCGGCCAGTGACAATCAATGACGCTGAACTCGAACGCCGGCTTGCCGAGGTTGGTGAACCGGCCAAGTCGGCATCGGTGCGGCTGGCCCGCGGTATCGGTGATCTCCTCGGCGACAACCTCGTTGCGATGTGGCTCTACGGGGGCCAGCTGGCTCCTGGCGGGTCGCCGGGCGACGTCGACCTGCATGTCGTCGTCCGGCGTGCCCCGGACAGTCACGAGCTCGAGCGAGTCAACAAATTGCACAGCACCATCTGCTCTGACCTCGCCATTTCGCAGCTCGACGCCTGGTACGTCCTGCTTGACGAGGCCCGCTCCTCCCGGCGACCTCGGGACCTGAACTGGCCAGCCGAGGAGCGCGATGAGAACTGGGCGATCAAACGTGCGCAATGGTTCGCCGGTGCCTACGTCCTGGTTCATGGTCTGCCACCGGAGCAGGTCGTTCCTCGCCCGGACCGGGCTGAGATCGAGGCGGAGCTGGTCGCCCAACTCACTGACGCCATCGCCATTGATGACCATCGCCATCCGGCCGGGCTGACGCTGCGGCTCTGCCGGGTTCTCCTCAGCCTCACCACCCAGAACGTTGTTCACTTCAAGCTCGACGCCGCTGCCTGGGCACTCGACAAGCTCTCGCCCGAATCGCGGGCACATGTCGCTGCGGCCGTACGGGTCTACCGCTGCGTCCCGGCGCCCGGTGATCGGTCCCTCATTGCCGAACGGGTGTCGGCCTTCTGTCGGGAGATCTGCTCACTGGTCGAGAGTCTGCCCGGGCGTTGAGCTTCAAACTGGGCACCCTGACTCCGCGCCCATGGCCGGCGGCGACCCGACCGACGGCTACGTGTGCGCTCCAAGCGGCGGCGTCTTCTTCGCAATTGTGCTGGCGCTGCGGATGGCTTGGCGAGCTCGTCAGGTGGCCGAGCCGGTCACCGCTGCGGCCGGGATGTTCGGTTGCGGGCTGCGCATTTCGGTCCGGAAACGAGCCTGAGGGGTGTCGTAGTCCAGGCCCTTGCGGGGTCGGCAGTTCAGTTCGCGCATCACGGTAGCGACGTGGGTGTCGGGGTGCACGGATAGGTCGGTCCCCTTCGGGAAGTACTGGCGGAGCAGGCCGTTGAAGTTCTCGTTCGCGCCGCGTTGCCAGGGGCTGGCTCGCTCGGCGAAGTAGATGTCGATGCCGGTGGCGGCGGCAAGGTCACGGTGTCGGGCCATCTCCACGCCCTGGTCCCAGGTCAGGGTTCGCTTCATGTGCGCCGGCAGTGGCGCGAACGCGCTGATGGCGGCGGCGTTGACCGTCTCAGCGGTGTGATCGTCCGGCAGGTTCACCACGATCCCGTACTGGGTTTTGCGTTCCCGCAGCGTCATCATCGCCGAGCCAGATCTGACGCCAAGGATGAGGCACCTTCCCAATGCCCTGCCTGCTGCTTGGTTTCGACCTCGGCCGGCCGTTGGTCGATCATCGTCATGTCGCGCACCGCCGCACCATGTCCGGACCGGGTCAGCCAGCGGGACTTGCGGATTCGCCTGCCGGTGCGAAGCTTGCGGCAGTAGCGCTTGTGCAGGCCCTTCCCGCCAGGGACGAGCAGCGCCCGGTAAATCGTTTCCGGACACAGCCACATGGGCCTGTCGTCGGGGTAGGTGCTGCGCAGCCAGCCGCTGATCTCGTCCGGTGACCAGCAGCGGTTCAGCTTGCGTTGCACCAGCTTCCGCAGCGCCGGGTTGACGGCCAGCCTGGCTCGCGGGGTCGGCGACGCTGTACTCGTGCGGCGTGGTCGGCGGTCTGGGGCAGGTAGCGGCCTTGTTCGTCACGGTGCCGATCGAGTTCGCGTTTGATCGTCGACGGGCTGCGGCCCAGCTCGGTGGCGATCTTCCGCTTCGAACAGCCCAGCCGCAACAAGTCCGCGATCTGCAGCCGCTCGCGCAGTGACAGGTAACGCCCCGACGGTGCGGCTGAGAGGGGCGGCGCAGACGCCTGCTGACGATGACGGGCACGGATCTGCACACCTGTACGTCGGCTCACGCCAAGGATCTTGCAGGCTGCGGTGTTCGTCAGCCCGAAACGCATCAGTTGTCAGTACCGCGTGTCGCGCAGTGCAACATCGCTACGCGGTCGCCGCGCTTGCAGCAGTAGCTCGACGTGACGTGCAGAGGTGCGCACCGCGCGACGCTCCGCTGCCGCCCGCGCGGCCCGGGCAGTCTTCTCGGCCTCCCGGCGTTCGGCCTCCCAAGCTGCTGCCCGACCTAGCGGGACCCGCAGCCGGGCCGCGGCCGCGCGAACTGACAGGCCCTGTTCGCGCATCTGCAAGAACTGTCGTCGCCACCACCGGTATGCAGTCGCCCGCGACACACCGGCAGCCCGCCGTGCCACCTCCAGCGCGCCCCGGCGAAGAAGCTTGTCCAGAACGCACCCTCGACACCTTCGGCGACAGCGAGATGGTGTCGTGGATCAACCCTGCGGGTGACTCGCTGCTGCTCCCAACGGTCCACCAGCGACGAGAAGTAGCCCAACGACGACTGCGCCTCAGCGGTGCTCACACCCTGCTCGCGTAGGGTCATGAACGCCTCCCGAAGCCACCGGTAGGCCGTCTCCGTGCCCACCCCGGCAGCACGGGCGGACGGTTTGAGACCGCGCCCCTCCTTCACCGAATCCAGAAACCGAACACCAGCAGCCGAATCCAATCCCAGGTACATCGCCCACCGCCTTCGAAGAAGGCGTTGCGTCGACCGATAGAATTTGGGGAGGGCTAACCGTACGCTGCCGATCATGCCGCGCTGCGCCAGGATGGCCGGAACGCTGGACGTTGCCTCTTTAGTAGAGGGCCGCAGGCGGCCGTCGCGTGGTGCGGGTTGTGGTGCGAACTGCGGTCACGCGATGCACGTGGAGTCGAATCCGGAGGGGCGGCACGACTGCAAAGTCGCAGGTAGAACGCCTGGGACAGCTCGGCGAGCGTTCTCACAATCCCTGGGTCGCGGGTTCGAGTCCCGCCCGCCCTACCCCTCTGACCTGGCGCGCGGCGTTGTAGCCGAGTGCCGGAACCGGGCGCGGTCCTTGGTGTACTCGATCCGGTTGGCCGAGGACTCCCGGCTGTCCGTGCGGCGATTCACGCCTTTGACCCTGGCAGGTTTGCGATTGAATAGCCGGAGTTCTTCCGGCAACAATTGCGGCATGCAGTTCAGTGCCGATCTTCGCGACCGAGTAGCGGACGGAACCATCACCGTCTCCTACCGGCTCTGGTCGCGACCGAAGGTCAAGGTCGGCGGCGTCTACCGGAGCGGGTCCGTGATGATTGAGATCGACGAGATCGAGCTGCTTCCGTTCTCGTCCATCAGGGAGGAGGATCTCGACCGGACAGGAGAGCCCGACCGTGAGACCCTTCGTCGTCGCGCTGCACACGCCGGTCCGATCCAAGACGACACGATGCTCTACCGGGTGGAGTTCCATGTGGTCAGGCAGTGCCCATGACGAGGTGACCCTCTACGCCATGCCTTTCGCCTTCATTACCGATTTGAGGTAGACGATGACGTCGTCGTGCGTGGGCTCCGACTGTAGGCGGGATGCATTGACCGCCCACTCCAGCGGGGTCAGGTCGGAGTTCCCGTACGGCTCGTCGGGCTCAGATCGCGCCGTCGGGTCAGCGCCACCCTCCACAAGCTTGCGGACCTGTTCGAGGTCTCCGCGCCAGGCGGCAATGTGAAGCGACGAAGCCGGCCACGGTGGACGCTCCAGCGCTTGCTGAAAAGCCTCGCGGTCGTGGACAGGCTCGCCGTGGGAGATGATCACACGCTCGAACGGAAGGTCCAGCATCGCACGCAGGTCAGGCAGAGCGCGTTCCTCGTGAGTGGGTGACATCCACACCCTCAACGATCCAGCTCGCTCGGTCAGGCCGTCGCCAAAGACCAGAGTCCCTTGTTGTGGAAGGTACAGTGGCGTCTCATGCCAGCCACGTGGATCCCGGAAAGGTAGCAGGCCCCCCGGCAGCTCACGGCCGGGCACGATCTTCTGCACCTCGGTTTCTGCCGGGCCCACCTTGTCGATCATGTCGGGATCAAAGGCGTTCGGGCCGAAGGCGCGGCATCGGTATCGGCGCACCAGCGCATCGACGCTCCACGTCTGGCGATCGCTCCAGGTCTCACGCATGTGATCGGCAAGCAGGACCGCAACCGCCGTAGGCGGTCTGTCGGCGAATCGATCCCATACGTCGGTCGCGTCCTCCGGCGGAAGCAGCGGGTCGACCAGCCACGTTTCGTCGCCTGCGTCCACGCAGACACTCGTCACCACCTCCTGCCAGTCGTGACCCTCACTCCAGGCGGGGTGCTCGAGCCGCCAGATCCAAAGACCTGGCGCGAGGTCGATGACCTCCACACTCGGGGAGATGCGCTGAGTCATCGCCGCATCATTCCTTTCACCTGCGGACCGTCCGCTGGCCGATCAGGGGCAGAGCCGGCAAAGCCAGTGTGGCAGGCATACCGGACATCCTTAGTCCTGTACGCAGCGATGCCGCACACCGAAGTACCCGAGTCGGGTCGGGCATTCGTTCGTGTGGCCAGCGGCAGATCCTTCCGTGCGTTCGCTTGTCACTCGTGCGGGGCGAGCGTGCGGGCGAGCAGGCCGGCGGTTTCCGCCAGCAGGTGGTCGTCCGCGGGAACACCCTCGAGTTCCTTGCTGGACATGACGGAGAGGACGAGCGTCGTACCCTTGGGTGTCCACACGATGCCGATGTCGTTCGCGGTTCCGAAACCGCCGGTGCCGGTCTTGTCGCCGAGCACCCAGTCGTCCGGCAGGCCTGCCCGGAAGCGCCTGCCGCTCGTGGTGTTGACCTTCAGCCAGGACACCAGCTGGGCGCGATGGAACGGCTTCAACGCACGGCCCAGGACGAGGTGCGCGTAGTCGCGGCCGATCGCCTCCGGCGTGGTGGTGTCCCGCACATCGCCGGGGACGCTCGCGCTCATGTCTGGCTCGTACCTGTCCAGTCGGGTGTACGAGTCGCCGAGGGAGCGGCAAAACCTGGTGAATCCGCCAGGGCCATCCGTCGCGCGCAGCAGCACATTGGCCGCCGTGTTGTCGCTGAGCGCGATCGTGGCCATACAGAGGTCGCGGACGGCCATCCCGGTGTTGACGAGGTTCTCGGTGATCGGCGACCAGTCGACCAGGTCGTCCTCGGCGTAGTAAAGGACGCGCTCCAGGTACTCGCCGCGGTTGTCGTAGTCGCGCATCACGTGCGCCGCGAGCAGACTCTTGAACGTCGAGCACATGGGGAACCGCTCGCCGCTGCGGTACCTGACGGTCTCGCCGGTACGTACGTTGCGCGCATAGACGCCGAGCCTCGCGGCGTACCGCTTCTCCAGGTCTTGGAGCTGTTGGTTGACGCCGGGGTCCGATGTCGCGGTGGCCATCGGAGTGGCGGTGACCGCGGCGGCCCCCGACACGAGCACGCCGGCGGCCGAGGCGGTGAGGCCGGTCTTGAGCAGCGAACGACGGGACACCGGTGAGGTCGAGGGCATCTGTGCTCCAGGTTCGAGAGAGGGTAACGACACGGGCGAGCCAACCAGCTCACCTGCGGTCATGTCCAAGACACAACATTGAACGAACCATGCAGATCTGATATGAGTCGGCCATGGACCTGTTCGTGCACCTCGAGACGTTCGTCGCCGTCACCGAGGAGCAGAGCTTCTCCCGTGCCGCGGATCTCCTCGGCATCGCACAACCGTTGCTCAGCCGCCGCATCAAGACCCTCGAGCGGGAGCTCGGCGGTGAGCTCTTCGACCGGTCCAGGCGGCAGATCGAGATCACCCGGTTCGGCAGTCTGCTGCTCCCGCACGCGCAGGATGTGCTGCGAAGGGTGGAGCAGCTGCGCAACGTGGCCAGGTCCGCCCAGGCGTCCGCGGTCCAGGTGCTCGGTGTGCCGCCGGACTGCGACCCGCCGGCGCTGGCCCGCGTCATCCGCGCCGCGGCTGACCGCGGGGTCGCTGTGAGCGTGCGGGAGCTGCCCGCACTGGCTCGCTCCGACGCCTTGGCGGACGGGTCCCTGACCCTCGCGCTGGTTCGCGTTCCCGTGGACGCAGCGGACTCCGCGGACCTCGACGTGCCGCTCGGCCTTGCCGGGGCGATGCCACGCGGCGGGCCTGGCGGGGGCGTCGCCCACCTGGAGAGCCTCCGCCCCCGCCGGGGCGCTGCTTCGAATGCCGACCCGGCGCTGCTCGTCACCCCGGAGGATGACCTGCCACAGTTCGTCGAGCAGCTGCGCAGGGCGATCGCTCGTGCCGGGCTGCCGGAGGAACGGGTCAAGGTCGCGTCGTCGACGGCGACCGCGCTCGCAGAGACCCTCGCCGGCACCGGACTGCTGCTCTGCACAGAGCAGTTTGCGCGACGCAACCAGGTCACCTGGGTGCGACTGCCCGACATCCCGGTGCGCAGGGGGTACCAGCTGGCACCCAAGGCCCCGGACTGGTTGCTCCCGTTGCTCGGCGCCGCCGTCGGGAGTGTCCCCGAGTACCGGCAGGACGCCGACGACGCGCGCACGCGACTGGCGGTGCAGGCGTGACCGTACGCCAACCTGCCTACGTCGCCAGCTCACCGAAGCTGCTCCCGCTCGCCCAGTCCGTCGCGACCGACTGGCAACGGCTCGGCGTCCAGGGGCACCTGCTCGCGCGGAACATCAGCACGGGGGATCAGTTCGGATTCGACGTCGACACGCCGCTGCCAATGGCGTCGGTCGTGAAGGTGCCGCTCGCGCTCGCCGTACTCCAACGCACCGCGACCGGTGCACTCGACGCCGCGCGGCAGATCACCATCGACCCGGGAGCAGCCAGCTTCGGGCCGACCGGAATCGCGGCGTACCGCCATCCCGTGACCATCGCGGTCGGCGACCTTGTGTACCAGATGCTCTCGGTGAGCGACAACGCGGCCGCGGACACACTCGTCGACCTTGTCGGCGTCGACGGAGTGCAGCAGAGCCTGCGTGAGTGGGGCTGCACCGACATCAAGATCAGGCACCGGATGCAACGGATGTACGACTGCGCCGCCGGTGTGGCGGGCAACGACTTCGGCCTGGCGATGGAGCTCGCGATCAAGTCCGAGAGCACCGGGCACCATGTGATCGAGCTGCTCGACCCCGGGCGGGGCAACGTCGCCAGCGCAGAAGCGCTCGTCGATCTCCTGCAGCGGGTGTGGCTCGACCAGATCGCGGTCCCGGCGGCGACTGCCGAGCTGCGCCGACTGATGTCGCTGCAGGTCTTCACCTACCGGCTGTCCTCCGACCTACGGACGGACACACTGCGGGTGAGCGGCAAGACCGGGTCGTTCCTCCATCTGCGGCACGAGATCGGCGTGGTCGAAGCAGAGTCCGGCGACCGGGTGGCGATCGCCGCCCTTACCCGGTCGACCCGCAGAGCGATGATCGCTCACGACGTCGACCTGGCCATCGGCGCCGCGGCCCGATCGGCGTTCGAGGCGCTACGCCGCTGAAGGCAGCGCCCGCTGCGCGCAAATGCGGTTGCCTGTCGGACGGCGACCTGCTTCGCTCCTGGACAAAGTATCGATCGATGAAAGGGGCCCCACGATGCGTCGTGCGTTCATGTCCACGCGAACTGCCAGCTATGTGGAGGACGTGACATGCAGTGCGAACGCTGAACCTGGGAATCTTGGCCCATGTCGACGCAGGTAAGACCACACTGACCGAGCGGCTGCTCTTCGTAGCCGGCGTCATCGACCAGCTGGGCAGCGTCGACGATGGCAACACTCAGACCGACTCGCTGCCGCTCGAACGCCAACGTGGCATCACGATCAAGTCCGCCGTCGTCTCGTTCGAGGTCAACGGGGTCGTGATCAATCTGATCGACACGCCTGGGCACCCCGACTTCATCGCTGAGGTCGAGCGCGTGCTGACCGTCCTCGACGGCGCGGTGCTGGTGGTCTCGGCGGTGGAAGGCGTCCAAGCCCAGACCCGCGTACTGATGCGTACCCTGCAACGGCTGGGCGTTCCCTCGCTGATCTTCATCAACAAGATCGACCGCAGCGGGGCACAAGAGGGGCCCATCCTGCAGGGCATCTCCGACAGACTCACCCCGGGCATCATTGCGATGGGATCTCCCTACGGTCTCGGCACCCACGATCCAGGATTCACGCCGTACGACCCGGCCGATCCTGGCTTCACCTCCCGGCTGACCAGCCAGCTCGCCGACCGTGACGACGCACTGCTTGCCGCGTACGTAGGCGACGAGAAGGTTCCGTACGACCAGGTCCGACATGCCTTGGTCACCCAGCTCCGTGCGGCGCAGGTGCATCCGGTGTACTTCGGATCGGCGGTCACCGGCGCCGGGGTCGAGGCCTTGATCGAGGGGATCACCGAGTTCCTGCCCACGGTCGAAGGAGACGCCGAAGGTCCAGTCGCTGGCTCGGTCTTCAAAGTCGAGCGCGGCCCGTCAGGAGAGAAGATCGCCTACGTCCGCGTGTTCTCCGGGACCGTACGCATCCGAGACCGGCTGCGCTTCGGCGACAATGCCGAGGGCAAGGTCACGGCCATCCACCTCTTCGACCACGGCAAAGCCGTCCATCAGGGCACGGTCACAGCCGGACACATCGCGAAGCTGACAGGCCTTGTCGACATCCAGATCGGCGACGCCATCGGCACGCCACGCACCACAGCTGGACACTATTTCGCTCCGCCTTCCCTCGAAACGGTCGTCGTGCCCAGCAATCCGGCCGACAAGGGCGCGCTTCACTCCGCGCTCACGCAACTCGCCGAGCAGGACCCGCTGATCAACCTTCGACAAGACGATGTCCGCCAGGAGATCTACCTCTCGCTTTACGGTGAAGTGCAGAAGGAAGTCATCCAGGCCACCCTGGCAAGCGAGTACGCCATCGACGTCACGTTCCGCGAGACCACGGCGATCTGCGTCGAACGACCTGCTGGCACCGGCACTGCACTCGAGGTGCTCGGGAAGGGAGAGAACCCGTACGTCGCCACGGTCGGGCTTCGAGTTGAGCCCGCGCCCGCCGGTGCCGGCATCGAGTTCCGGCCGGATGTCACGATCGACGGAATACCGATCCATGCGTTCAAGGACGTGGAGGCGTTCCGCAGGACGGTCGAAACCGCAGTGCGAAACGCCCTCCGGCAAGGAATCCACGGATGGCAAGTCACTGACTGCATCGTGACCATGACGAAGTCCGGTTTCGTTTCGGCAACGAGCGCGAAGGACTTCCGCCTCCTGACGCCATTGGTGCTGATGGACGCTCTCAGCCGCGCCGGCACCATCGTGTGCGAGCCCATCCACCGCCTCCATCTCGATGTCCCCGCCGACACCGTGGGGCAGATGCTGGCGGCCCTGGCGCGGTTGCGCGCACTGCCGGAAACACCGGTGATTCGCGGCTCGGAGTGCACCATCGAGGGTGTGATCCCGGCAGGACGAGTGCATCTGCTCCAAGAACAACTCTCGGGACTGACCCGCGGTGAAGGCGTGCTGGAGTCGGCCCTGGACCACTACGAACCGGTCAGCGGCACGGCGCCGAGCCGCCCGCATACAGGCGTGCATCCACTCAACCGGACCGAGTACCTACGGCAGATGAAGCGAGGTGTATGAGGCATCCTGGCATGGCCGCGGGGCCAGGTCGGCACGCCGCCTCCGCGCTGACCCGCGTGGTCATCTCGAGCGCTGTACGTCGCATCCAGGCCGATTGCTGAGGATGGTTAACCTGCCGTAGTGGGTTCTGATCGGGTAGGCGGCAGGGTCGTTGGGCGAGGCGCGGGATGGTATCGCGGCGATTGTCACGTGCACTCGGTTTACTCGGATGGACACCTGACGCCAGAGCAACTCGCCGCGGAGGCACGCACCGCAGGGTTGGACTTCATCGCCGCCACCGAGCACAACACGTCGGCCGGTCACGCCGCCTGGAGTGGCGTCGCCGGTGATGACCTGCTGGTAATCCTCGGCGAGGAAGTGACCACGGACAACGGTCACTGGTTGGCGCTTGGTATCCGCCCGGGTCAGGAGATCGACTGGCGGTACCGCGTGCGGGACGGCGTGCTCGGCCGGCACCTGGACGAGGTGCACCGCACGGGTGGCCTGTGCGTGGCAGCACACCCGCACGCCCCCTACCAGTCAGGGACGTTCATGTATCCCCATCAGGGACTCGACGTCATCGAGGTGTGGAACGGGCTGTGGGCGTCGGACCTGCCGTGGAGTGCCGACAACGCTGCGGCCCTTGCCGAATGGGGGCGCAACCTGGCCGCGGACATCCATTCCGGAACGTGGCGGCCCGCGATGGGCAACAGCGACACCCACTTCGAGAATCAGATGGGGATCCCGCAGACAGTCGTCCAAGCTGACGACTTCACCACCGGCGCCATCCTCGCGGGCATACGCGCCGGTCGGAGCTGGGTCGCCGAGTCCTCCAGCGTCGACCTCGCGGTCACGCTCTCCACCAACCACCGGACCGCCGGAATCGGTGAACAGCTCGAGACCGACAACAAGCCAGCCGTCGTGCGCGTAGCCGTTCAGGGCGTACCGTCCGGCTCGATCAGCGTGCACACCGACCGCGGCACCGTCCACCGCGCGTCACTGCCCGAGGATGGCGCAGGCGCGACCGAGTGGGCGACCACCGCCGAAGAATCGGACTACGTCCGCATCGAAGTACGCCACCCCAGCGGTGCCATGGCAGCGCTCACCAACCCCGTCATCCTGATCTAGACCGAGGTTGTCGGGCCCGCTGCCGGACGTGGCCGTGCGTTGGGAGGCTGGCTGGTTCCAGCCGGAACTGAGACTGATCCTTGCCGTCGAGCTCGACCGTCGGTAGAGCCGGCCACGGTGGCCGAAGGCCGGTCGACGAGGGGCGCAACCGTACGAGCCATGTCGGGAAGCTTCGGAAGGGCCTCGTCCAGGATCTGTCGTGCTGGGTCGTCGACGTATGACCGCACCTGCCAGGGCAGTCGGCCAATGCTTTGTCGAGGCGAGCGATGGCTGCACCGATCGCGTACGCCGTTGCCGCCGTGTCCGTCCCGAGTTCTTGGCTACCTGAATCGTTTCGGCACGAAGGGGAGCAGCACGTAGAGACGGTCTCCCACTCGTGTGTGGATTTCCGGCAGGGCCGGTTCGTACCCTCGGCCCTGCCGGGTTTGAATGCTGCGATCTGCGCTATTGCGTGTTGTTGGCGAAGGCGAGCAACTGGGCTTCGCTGCCGTTGAACCGGTCGAGGCTCACCTCGTGCTCACAGGTCTCGCATGCTCGCGTGCCGTCGACCCCAGGGACAGGGCCTCTGTCGTACAGAAGGAACGTGTAGGACCTCCAGCCGTCCGGCAGTACGGGAACGGGCCCAGACGTATTCACATTCGTCCACAGCGGAAGAGATCCGAAGGCTCTCGACCCGCCCGTGCACTGCTCCCACCACGACCGGCTGGTGGCGATGACAGGATTCCGGCCCGTTCGGGCGCGGTAGGTGTCGACGAACTCCCGGATCCACGCCACCATTTCGCTCTGGGTCAGGAAGGAACATGTCTCCTGGAAGTTCGGGTCAGGCCCGAGCATGAGAGCGCCTGGTAGCGTCTGGGTGGCCGCCGACCACGCCCCGCCGTTGTCGACGAAGAAGTTCGCCTGCGTCGCCGCTAGTCGGGCTGTGGGATGCAACGCCGCCGGGTTCGCCATATGGTAAGCACCGACGAACATCCCGGCCTCTCGCGCACCGGCGGTCTTCGTCGCGAATCCCGCGGTGAAGCCGTCGCCATCGGCACCCACTGTCGCAATGGCATACACGAACCGGCGGCCTGAGTTCGCCGCAGCCACCCAGTCTGTGCCGTTCTGCGTGTCCAGGAAGAGATCGAGCCCCTCGACCTCGACCTGCGTCGCCCGAGCCGCGGTCTGCACGGCCGCGCCGGCGGGTGTGACACCCACCAGCGTCATTCCAAGAACAGCCGCCAGCGCCAGTAGCGCAGCCCACCATCGTCTACCTCGACCGGTCACCGTGCGGTTCAACTTGCCACTCATCGATCCCCTCCTGTAGGTCCACGTACGCGGACATCAACAGGCACGGCATAACCAGCCCCACGGTTCACGCGATACGCCCATTCGAAGAGGCCGGATTCGGCTGTCTGGCCACGGATCGCAACTCCTGCAGTGCGGGACAGACTGGTGATGTGCGGAAAGGCCCCTGGCAGCGACTGCCACTTCATTCCGTTGCGGCCAGGTAGAAGGTCGCGGCCACATGCCACGTCGACGGTGCTCCTCCGGGGCGATACTTGGTTTGTCGAGCGGGCGGAGGCTGGTGGCGATGGACGTCTGGGCGTGGACCTTTCTCGTCGTTGCAGTCGCGGCGATCTTCATGGTGGTCTCCGGCGAGGTTGTGGTGACGTTCATCCTCACCGGCCTCTGGGTGGGAGTCATCTGGCTGCTCGTGACGTACGGCGGAGTGGTGATGGATGGTCCCGGCCCCGCGATCGTGATCGTTGTCGGCATGGTGATCCTCAGCATCGTCACGCTCGCCGCCATGGCCAGCGCCATCGAGGACCGCCGTTCGGACAAGACCTGATCTCAGAGCCACTCTGTCGCAGGTCATGGCTGTGCCATTGGACCTGTGAGAGCCGTACAAATCCGGCTCGACCGCGCCATCAGGACACCCACACGGTGCTGTGCGGCCCCGGCCGGGAAGGAACGTCCAGCTGGGTACGTTCGTCGACTCGAATAGAGACCAAGCGAAGACTCGAGTTCGCCGAGGGCCACTGAGTAGGTGTGGTGACCCGTACGAATCCGGCAAAGTGAGGCATCATGGCAAGGCTCTCTGAGCGCGTCCGCGCATTCTTCCACGGCGAGCAGGCACAGCGACTTACTCGTCAGGCCCGCGAGCAGCTGCGTAAGCCTGGGAACCAGCGGCGACTGCGGCAGTTGGTGCATCCACGCCGGCACCGGCACCACTGACCTGTCGGATCCGGGCGTTCCCTCCGCCTGAGCGTGAGATCCTCGTGTCCCGACTGCTCACAGGTCCAGGTCGACGACGACCGGGGCATGGTCGGAGGGATTCTTCCCCTTGCGCGCATCTCGGTCGACGTAGGCGTCCGTGACCCGCGAGGCCGCCGACCGGCTCGCAAGGAAGAGATCGATCCGCATGCCTTCGTTCTTGTGGAACCTGCCAGCTCGGTAGTCCCAGTAGGTGTAGGGAGTGTCGTACTTCAGCGCCCGTGGATTCACGTCATCGAGACCGAGCGCGCGAAGGTCGGCGAGTGCCCCTCGTTCCTCATCGGTGACGTGGGTCGAACCCACGAAGACGGACGGATCCCAGACGTCGGCGTCGGTAGGTGCGACGTTGAAGTCACCAGCCACGACGAACGCCTCCGAGGTGGCGAGCTCAGCTGCCAGCGCGTCGCGCAGCGCGGCGAGCCACGTCAGCTTGTAGTGGAAGTGCGGGCTGTCCGGGGTCCGTCCATTAGGCACGTACACCGACCACACCCGCAGCGGGCCACAGGTGGCGCCCAGCGCGCGGGCCTCGACGTGGGCGACCGGCGGGATGTCGACCAGCGCCGCGTCATCCTCATCCGGTGGGGGCGCGTAGCCCGGCTGGCCGGGGAACCCCCGGGTGATCTGTTCGAGTCCCACGCGAGACAGGATCGCCACGCCGTTCCACCTGCCGTCGCCGTGGGCGACCACCTGATAGCCCCGCTCGATCGCCCCCTCACCGGGGAACTTGTCTCCGGCGCACTTGGTCTCCTGCAGGCAGAGCACGTCGGGTTGGGCAAGGTCGAGCCAATCCTCGACGCGTGCCTGCCGGGCGGTGATGGAGTTGACATTCCAGGTCGCCACTCTCACACGTACCGTTGTACCGCACCGGCCCAGGTTGTCGTCGGTAGGTCCTGGCGACGCTCGCGGAGAGGTTCGATCAGCCGGGCCGGCGGGTGATACAACGGTACGAATGTATGACCGTCCGCTGATGCCGGGCCTTCGAAGGCGCCTGGCGCTCGCCTCCGCAAGGATCGGGGCGTGGGCGGCTCAGCGACGCTTCCTGGGCGTCGTCCTCGGTACGTACGCGCGGGTGTCTACCCGGTTGCGTCGTCCGGTCCAGGTCGTCGGCCTGGCCGGGCTGGCTGCCGGTGGGGCCTGGCTGGGCATGTTTCTCGGGCAGACCGCGGCTCCGGTGGGTCCGGTGGACACGACGATGCGGCTTGTGCCGTCGTGGGACGGCGAGTCGAAGGTTTCACTGCCGCCTCTCGGCACCCTGGAGCTCGACACGCACGACGGGCCCGTCCAGATCCAGGTCAGCGTCGACGCGATCAACCCGGTCGCGGCGAAGCGGCTCGTCGAGGACCCGCAGGCGCTTCGGGGGCTCGAGCCCGAGATCGTCGACGACGTGCGTACCGGTATCTACGCCACCGCGACCAAGGGGCTGATCACCGGAACACTCGGCGCGATGACGGTCACGCTGATCGTCATGCGCCGCCGGATCCCGACGCTCATCGCCGGCGGTGGAGCCGCCGTCGCGATCCTCACGGTGCTCAGCGTCGCGGGCGCGACGCTGGATCCGCGCGCTGTCGCCGAGCCGAAGTACACCGGCCTCCTTGCCAGCGCACCCTCTCTGGTCGGCAACGCCCAGGACCTCGCCGAGAGCTTCGGTGCCTACTCCGACGAGCTGGTACGCCTGGTCGGCAGCGTCTCCGAGCTGTACGACGTCACGAACACGCTCCCGGCCACCTCGGCGAGCGACGACGAGATCCGGGTCCTCCATGTCTCTGACCTGCACCTCGGCGAGCACGCGTGGGACATCATCGGTTCAGTCACCCGGCAGTACTCCATCGACGTGATCGTCGATTCCGGTGACATCACCGACCATGGCCTCCCGGCTGAGAACTACTTCCTGCAACCCATCCGGAACCTCGGCGTGCCGTACGTCTGGGTGCGCGGTAACCATGACTCGCTCATCACCGAAAAGGCGATGCGGGCGCTGCCGAACGTCGTGGTGCTCGACGGCAAGGTGAAGACGGTGAAGGGGATCCGGTTCCTCGGCGCGGGTGATCCGCGGTTCACCCCGGCTTGGAGGCGTGTCGTGCCGGAGTCGGACACCCGCGCGGTGGCGAACCAGGCGTTCGCGCTGGCGAAGGTCGCGAAGAACTCCTTTCCCGCCGTCGACGCGATCGTCTTCCACGACAGCGCCGGCGCGACGTTCTTCGACGGCCACGCGTCCTTGCTGCTCACCGGCCACGGCCACGAACACCTCGCCCGCGTCCTGCCGAAGGGCAGCCGACTCATGCAGGAAGGCACCACCGGTGGCGCTGGCATGCGTGCCCTGAAGTACGAGGAGCCGCAGCCGGTCGCGCTGTCGGTGCTCTACCTCGACCGGTCGACCAGGGAGCTTCGGGCCTGGGACCAGATCACGCTTGGTGGGCTTGGGCTCACGTCGGCCCAGATCGAACGGCACCAGGTGAAGCCGGACGAGGAGGCGGAACCGCCACCGAGCCCGATACCCACTCCGACCGGTTCGGTGCCCGAGACTCCGGTGTCGTCGCCGACCGTCAGCCTTGACCCGTCGTCGCCCTCCCCGTCGTCGCCCTCCCTTTCGTCTCCTCAGCCGGACGGACGCTAGCCGCCGAGTCGCAGCGACTGCCGGACGACCCGTACGGGACCGGACGCCGGTGGCGTACGCCTGCGCCATGATGGGGTGATGCGAGTGGTGGTGCTGTCCGACACCCACGCGCCCCGGCGGTGGCGGTCATGCCCCGAGCGGGTCGCCGCACACCTGCGGACGGCTCAGGTGGTCCTTCACGCGGGTGACGTGTGCACGGCAGCGGTGCTGGACGAGTTGGCTGCTTACGCGCCCGTGCATGCGGTCCGGGGAAACAACGACGGGCCCGACGTCGCCAACTGGGGCGCGCCGGACGAGGTGGAGCTGACACTCGAAGGCGTACGACTTGCGATGCTGCATGACAGCGGTCCGGCGGCCGGGCGCCTCGCCCGGATGCGCCGCCGCTACCCGGATGCCGATCTCGTGGTCTTCGGTCACTCCCATATCCCGCTGACGGAGACCGGGCAGGGTCTGCGGATCTTCAACCCCGGCTCGCCGACCGACCGGCGCCGGCAGCCACGAGGCACGATCGGAATCCCCGAGCTCGACGCCGGTCGGATCCTGGACGCCCGGATCGTCCCTGTCACCTGACTGCCGCCCGTCGCCGCCGTCCCGAGGCGGGCAAGGAGCCGGTCGGCGTCCGCGGAAGCGTGCCGGTTGCCACACGACCCGGTGTCCCTCCCAGTCCGACGGAAAGACCGGTGACCATGGATAGCAGGACCGTTCCTGGGTCGGTCGGCTGTCCGGGGCGTGCTTCTCGCCCGAGAACCGATGCGGCTGATGGTGTCGCCTCCCCGACATCGGCCGGATTCGGACGGGGTTCGGCCTCTCGCGTTTCGTCGTCTGGCCTCACTACGGTGCACGACATGTTGCTCACGCCAGAATCGCCTTATGCAGTTGACGTGAGAGCCGCCCAGAAATACGGCTCTGTTCCGGGACTGCCGGCATGGCAAGCGGACCGGTACCTCGACCTCCTCCTGCCCACACCGCGACCTCCCGAGCTGGCACCTGCCGTCCTCTACCTGCACGGGGGCGGTTGGCGTGCGGGGGAGCGCAGCACCGGCATGTACCCCTGGCTCAGCCCGCTGCTCGCCGCCCACGGGTTCGTCGCGGCCAATGTGAGCTACCGGCTGAGCGGACAGGCACCATTTCCCGCCCAGCTGTACGACGTCAAGGCGGCGGTCCGCTGGCTGCGGGCGAACGCGGAGGCGTACGGCATCGACCCCGAGCGCGTCGGGGTGTGGGGCGATTCGGCGGGGGGACATCTCGCCGCGCTGCTCGGCACCACCGCCGGTCGTGCCGATCTTGAAGGGGACTGCGGCTCGGCCGAATGGCCCAGCGCGGTGCAGGCGGTGGTCATGCGCTGTGCACCGAGTGACTTCCCCACGATGCCACAGGAGAACGCGGAGGTGCTCGACGCACTGTTCGGCGGGCCGCCTTCGGAAACCGCGGAGCTCCGCCGGTTGGCGAGCCCCGCGGAGCATGTGCACGTGGGTGTGCCGCCGTTCCTGATCGTGCACGGCACCCGCGACGAGATCGTGCCGTTCGAGCAGGCCGAGACCATGGTCCGCGCTCTTCGGGCGTACGAGCGGGAGGTGACGTTCCATGTCGTGGACGGCGGGCACCACAACCTGCTGGAGAACCTGGACCTGCCCTTGGGGAACGACCCTTGGGCGGACCTCGGCCTGCAGGCCCTCGACTTCTTCCGGCGGACTCTGGGGACCTGAACGGGCTACGCCCCGCGTGGGCCGGCTGGACGCAGTGTCGGCCACGGGCCGATCGCGGCCGAAGAGGCCGCCAACCCTCCACGAGATGCCATGGATCATGCATGATCCATCACCATGACGTCGATCCGCCCGTTGGGACGGGGCACGCTTTCCGACGCCGTGTACGAGCGCCTTGGTGAGTTGATCGGCTCTGGTGGCCTTGTCCCCGGCGAGAAGCTCGTCATCGACAAGCTGGCCAAGCAGTTCGATGTCAGCATCACACCGGTCCGCGAGGCGATGCGCCGGCTGCAGCGTGAGGGCCTGGTCACCGAGACCCCCTACCGCGGCATGACGGTCTCACGCGCGACGGACGAGCAGCTGCGCGAGCTGTTCGCGGTCCGAGGGGTGCTCGAGGGGTACGCGGCGGCCGAAGCGTGTCAGGTGATGACCACCGAGGATCTCGCCGTCACCGCCCGGTTGCTCGACGCTCTGGAACGCGCCACCGCCGACAACGACGTGCGCGAGTTCCGCCGGCTCAACACCGAGTTCCACGACAGCTTCGTCCACAAGGCACCATCCCAGGCACTGCAGGAGGCGATCGCCGCGATCGCCCGCAACACCGAGCGCTACCGGCACTCCGACGACGTCTTCGACCGTGCCTATCTCGAAGCGTCCCAGGCCGAGCATCGTGAACTGCTCACCCTGCTACAGCAACGCCGACGCGACGACCTCGAACGCCTGCACCGCCGCCATGCCATGACCTTCGTCGACCATCTGATCAGGGACGGACGAGCTAGTGAGGAAGGAGGAGCCGGGTGCGTATCACGAAGGTTGACACGTTCACGTTCTGGGCCGACTGGTGCAACTGGCTCTTCGTCCGGGTGTCGACCGACGAGGGCCTCGTCGGGTTGGGAGAGGGATCTCTGCACGGCGCCATCGCGTCGGTCGAGACCGCAATCAGGGAGGTGAGGCCCGCTCGGTCGCGCCACACAACCCCGGTGGACCGATTGCGACGCTTGCCTCGATCCACCTGGCCGCGGCGATCCCCCACTTCCTCGTTCTCGAGAACATGCCGCGGGAGTCCTCGGTCAGAGACCGCGTGTGTCCCGATGGCGTGACGCTCGTCGACGGCCACTTCGAGGTTCCGACAGGGCCCGGACTCGGTGCGGAGGTCGACGTGGAAGCCATCGCGGAGTTGAGTTTCCGACCGCAGCCGTTGTCGCAGTCCAGGAGCTGGTGGAGTTGAAGCGTACGCGCCGCCAGTAGCCCTCTCAGGTGGCCGGAACAGACCTTTCACGATTGCCTACCGACAGGAGGACTTCTCGTGTCACGCACAGGTGACGACGCCGAACGCCTCGGCCAGGTCGAGGACGCCATCTCCACGGCCTCGCGGTCGTCGGATCTGAAGATCACCGATATCCGCGTGGCGGTCGTGGCCAGCAACTACGACTACCCGATCATCCGGATCGACACCAACCAGGACGTGTACGGACTGGGCGAAGTCCGCGACGCGGGGCACAAGGAAAGCGCGCTGCAGTTCAAGAGCATGCTCGTCGGTCAGAACCCCTGCAACGTGGACATGATCTTCCGTGCCATCAAGCGATACGGCAACAGCGGTCGTGAGGGTGGCGGCGTCTCCGGGATCGAGATCGCCCTGTGGGACCTCGTCGGCAAGGTCTACGGCGTCCCCTGCTACCAGTTCCTCGGCGGCAAGTACCGTGACGCCGTACGGATCTACGGCGACACGCCCGCGCCGGCGGAGCCGACACCGGAGGCCTACGCCGACGTCGTACGCGCCCGTAAGGCTCTCGGTCTCACGTTCATCAAGTTCGACATCCGGCCGAGTCTGTTCACCGACACGCCGGGCGGCACGATCGGCCAGCCGTCGAGGTTCGAGCACGGCCTCGGTCGCCGATGGCGGGCACCGGGTGCCGGATCTCCCGCGAAGCTCACCGAACGCGGCATCGCACGTGCGGTCGAGGTGGTGTCCGCGGTGCGAGAGGCGGCCGGCTGGGACGTCTCGCTCTGCACCGATCACTTCGGTCATGGACACCTGACCGCGAAAGACGTCATCAAGCTCGCCGAGCCCTTGGAGTCCTACGGCCTTGCCTGGTTGGAAGATCCGATGCCGTGGTACGACGTGGCGGGGCACAAGCGGGTGACGGACGCGATTTCCACGCCGACGGCGGCGGGCGAGGAACTCTATCTGTGGGACGAGTTCCAGCCGTTCATCGAAGAGCGGGCCATGGACATTCTGCACCCCGACCTTCTCACCTCGGGTGGGATGCTGGAGACGAAGAAGATCGCCGACTACGGCGAACGCTTCGGCTTGACGACGGCGCTGCACTTCGCCGGCTCGCCGATCGCGTTCATGGCCAACGTCCACTGCGCTGCGGCGATTCCCAGCTTCGTGGCGCTCGAACACCACGGTCTCGACCTTCCCTTCTGGGAGAGCCTGGTGACTGGCCTGCCGGCGGACTATCTGACCGACGGCTACGTCACCGTTCCGGATGTTCCTGGCCTGGGTGTCGATCTCAACTACGCCGCCATCGAGGAGAACCTCCGCACACCCGACACGATGTTCCTTCCCACCGAAGAGTGGAACACTCCCAAGCTCGGCTTCTGGCGTCCAGACGATCGCTGGCGGGAGTGACGATGACGAGATTGGACCATCTGAAAGGCGTCTTCGGCCTGCTGCCCACGCCTTACACCGAGGACTACGAGATCCACACCGCCGATCTCCTGGCGGCGGCGGATTTCTGTTGTGAGACCGGGCAGCACGGCATCGTGTGGCCGGTCATGGTGGGGGAGTTCTACCTCCTGGGTGAGTCAGAACGTCTCCGCCATCTCGAACCCCTGCTGGAGAAGGCGAACGGCCGGCTGCCGGTGGTGTTCGGATGCTCCGGCACGTCCATACCGCAGGTGTTGCTGTTCGCCCGCGAGGCGCAGAAGGCGGGTGCAGACGCGATCATCGCCATGCCTCCGGCGCGTACGACGCAGGACGTGGGAATGGACATGTTCCGTCGGCTCGGCGAGGTCTTCGAGGGCCCGATCATCCTGCAGAACGCGAGCGACTATGTTCCGCTGTCGGCCGAACAGGTGGCGTCGGTCGTCGACGACGTACCCCAGATCGAGTACGTCAAGGAGGAACGCCCACCGGGACCGCGGCATATCGGGGAGATCCACCAGCTGCTCGGCGACAAGATCAAGACCATCTTCGGCGGGGTTGGCGGGCGCTTGCTTCCGGAGGAACTTGTCCGTGGGGCCGGCGGGTGCATGCCCGCCTGCCAGGTTGCCGATGTCCTGGCCAAGGTGATGGAGCAGTGGTGGGCCGGTGATGAGCCGGCCGCCCGGGACCTCCACCAGCGGCTCCTGCCGATCCTCATCCGGGAACGGCAGTCACTGATGCGCTACATCCTCAGGAGGCGTGGCGTCTTCACCTCGACCGTCCAACGGGCGCCCAGTGCGGCGCTCGAGCTCGACACGGACGACAAGCGGGAGATCTCGATCCTGATCGAGGCAATACGTAACGACGTCGGCGGCTATCCCTTCGGGGCGGAGTAGCGCAGGACATCGCGATCACTCTTGCGTTCGGCGGCGTCTGAGCGCCTGAGCCGCGCCCGGAACTCCGGCTTCTGTCCGACAAGGGCGGGGTGAGGGCGGTCGTCCGCCTGGCCGATATCGTGACAGTCTCGACGTCCGGCTAAGGAGATGGCACGTGGGTGACGACGCACCGCGGATCCTGTTGACAGGAGCGGCTGGCAGGATCGGCACGAGCCTGCGCGACACGCTGTCGGACTATCGCCTGCACCTGCATGACCGGGATCCGTCCGGCGTCCAGGCGCGGCCGAACGAGATGGTGTTCGAGGGTGACATCGCGGACTTCGCCGGCGTCCAGAAAGCGGCAGCGGGGTGCGACGCGGTGATCCATCTGGCGGCGGATCCCCGGGTTTCGGCGCCCTGGGACGACCTGCGCTCGCCCAACTTCGACGGTGCCTACCACGTGTTCGAGTCGGCCCGTCTGGCCGGCGCGCGTCGGCTCGTCTTCGCCAGCACCAACCACGTGACCGGCATGCTCGACCAGCAGGAGCGGTGGCCCCTCGACCCTGGCGGTGACATCGCGCCGGACTCCCTCTACGGCGCGAGCAAGGCGTTCGGCGAGGCGCTCGGACGCTACTACGCCGAGACCAGTGACCTGTCCGTCGTCTGCCTACGGATCGGCTGGGTGCTCGAACGCTACCTTCCCGACAACGCGGGCTGGCGGCGGATGTGGTTGAGCTTCCGCGACCTTGGCCAACTCGTCCGTAAGAGCCTCACCGCCGATGTCCGCTTCGGCATCTACTACGGCGTCTCGGCGAACACCCCGATGCGGTACGACCTCGAGAATGCCCGGCGGGAGTTGGGATACGAACCCGTTGACGACTCGGCCCGGATCGTCGCCGAGCTCGCCTGGTCGAAGGACGCGTCGCAGCCCTAGCTCCCGGGTCCCGCGCGCGGAGGCCTGGAGCCTCACTGCTGCCACCGGGCGAACGGCTCGTCGGCACCGGGCGTCGGGACGTACTGGAGCTGGCCCGGCGCCAGTCGGTGCAGGGCGTCCTGCATCTGCGTGAGGATCGGGGGAGTCCGCTCGACGCCGGGGACGAACTCCTTGGGTGCGGCATAGATGATGCGGGCCAGCCCGGCGACGGCACATGCCGCGTGGCACATCACGCAGGGCTCGCAGCTCGACACGACGGTCGCCCCGGTGAGGTTCTCCAGGCCGTGCCGGGAGCAGGCGGCGCGGATGGCGGCCACCTCGGCATGCGCCGTCGGATCGTTGTCCTGCGCGGTGGTGTTGACGCCGGTGCCGAGCACCTGCCCGTCTCGGACCACGAGGGCGCCGAACGGGGCTCGACCGACGCCCGCGTTGTCCAAAGCGAGCTGGACGACCTGCCGCAGGAGATCACTGTCAGCCGGAGCCAGTCCCGGCTCGTCACTGGACGTCATGCGGGAATCGTAACGTTCCGGGCGTTCCGGCCCTGCCCGTCGAGATTCCAGGCGATCACGTGTCGCGGATGATGCCGATGAGGTCCCGGCTGAAGCCGTCCCCGTGGCCGCCGACGCTAGGAGGTCTTCCCGGTGGCGAGCAGCTTCTCCAGCTTGGGTCGAACCTCCTTCATCGCCTCGGCCGCGGAGCGTTTGCCCATCAGGACCGACTCCCAGACCGGCGTGAAGACGTTGCCCCACTCGACGACGTACCCGCCGTAGTGCTTGCCCGTCTTGTCACCTGGCGTACGAAGGAACTCAGGGTTGAGCTCGTCGAGGAAGACCTGCTTGCTCATGGGTTTCGTCGACGGATCGAGGAACACGTCGCCCTCGGCGAGCTCCCGGAGCGACGGCACGCTCTGGCCGAGCGAGGAGACGATCTTCTGGCCGTCGGCCGAGGTACAGAAGGAGATCCAGTCCCAGGCGGCCTGCTTCTCCTCGTCCGGTGCCTTCGCCGTGACCGAAAGCGGGGAGTACCAACCCGTGGAGACCTTCTTACGCCCGACCGGGAAGGGGACGACGTCCCAGTCGAACTTCGCCGCCCGGTTGCGCACCGTCGCCCACACGCCGTCATAGACCATCGCGACGTTGCCGGTCAGGAAGGAGAGCTGGCCGGACTGCTGGTAGGCAGGACTCGGGGCAATCGCGTGCTTGACGCCAAGGTCGGCAACGAACTGCAGACCTTCCACCGCCTCTGGTTCGTCCAACGGCACTCGGCGATCCTCGGTGATCACCTCGCCCTCGCTCGCCCACACCCACGGCCAGGGAGTGCCACCGGCCGCGGGGTCGAAGCCGTACTGCTTGACCCGCCTCGGATCGAAGCCGGCCTGGCCGGGGCTCTTGCCGTTGCGGTCGACGGTGAGCTGACGGCCGTACTCGACCACTTCGTCCCAGGTCATCGGCGTCGTCGGGTCGGGCGGTTCGATGCCGGCCTTCTCGAACAGGTCGAGGTTGCAGTAGATCGCCATCGACCCCCCGTCATAGGGCAGGCCGTACGTCTTGCCTTCGTACTCCGAGGTGTCCCACGCGGTCGGCAGGAACTCGTCCTTCTTGAACCGGGGGTCGCTCTTGATCAGATCGTCGAGTGGCTCGAGCGCACCCGCCCGAATCGACGACGTGATCGTGCACGAGCACTCGAAGAGCGCATCCGGCGGCGTGCCACTCGCGAGTTTGAGCTGGAACTTCTGGTAGAAGTCGCCCGGCACCTGCTCGATGTTCACCTTGGTGTCGGGATTGCGGGTGGCGAACTCCTCACGCAGTTGGCGGAACACCTTCCAGATCGCCTGGTCGCCACGGGCGAAGAAGTCGACTCCCGCACTGTCGCTGCCGCCCGCGCCGCCGGATCCGCCGGTGAAGCCACTGCAGGCCGACGTGAAGCCTCCGGCCGCAAGGGCGAGGCCGAGCGAGCCGGCGCCCAGGAGGAACCCGCGCCGGCTGTGGAGCGGAGACTGTCTCGGAGCATCCACGATGATGCCTTCCTTTCGAGCAGGGCGTCGTCACTACGCCTTGAGGCCTGTGAGCACGATTCCGCGGATGAATGTCTTCTGCGCCAGGAAGAACAGCACCACCACCGGCGCCACCATGATGACGGAGACGGCCATGACGAGATGGGTCATGTCCCGGCCCCACTGCAGACCCTGTAGCGCTGAGATTCCCAGCGCGAGGGTCCACTTCTCTTCGCTCGTGAGGTAGACCAACGGACCGAAGAAGTCGTTCCAGTGTGAGAGGAACGAGAACACCGTCACGACCGCGATCGCCGGTCTGGACAGCGGAAGAATGATCTGGGTGAGGATCACCCAGGGGCTCGCCCCGTCGATCCGGGCCGCCTCGTCGAGTTCCATCGGCAGCGTACGGAAGAACTGCCGGAGCAGGAAGATGAAGAACGCACTGCCGGCGCCGAACCAGTAGGGCACGGTCAACGGCAGGAAGGTGTCCAACCAGTTCAGCGACTTGAAGAGGATGAACGTCGGGATCAATGTCACGGTGTACGGCACCATGAGCGTGGCCAGCACGATGGCGAAGAAGATGTCGCGGCCGGGCCAGCGCAGTCGCGAGAACGCGAAGGCACACAGCACCGACGTCACCACCTGCCCCGCGGTCGCGACGAACGTGATGACGAGTGTGTTCTCCAGATACTGCAGGAAGGGAAGTGCGGAGAGGACCTCGGTGAAGTTGCTCCAACGCACCGGTTCGGGGATCCACTCCGGCGGTAGGACGAAGATGTTCTCCGGCCCCTTCAGGGAGCTGCTGATCAGCCATGCGAACGGCAGCAGCATGACGAGCCCGCCTCCGGTCAGCAGGACGTACGCCACCACGCGACGGATCCGACCGGTCGGCCGCCGGCGCGGTGCGGCCGGTGCCTCGCCCAGGTCGACTGTCAGGGGACCGCTTCCCGTCGTCGTGGTGGCCACCTGCCTACCTCCCGCGCTCGGCTTCGTAGTAGACCCAACGGCGTTGGAGGCGGAACATCACCACGGTCAGCCCCACGATGACGAGAAACAGCAGCCACGACAGTGCCGCTGCGTACCCGACATTGAAGTACTGGAACGCGTTGCGGTAGAGGAACACCATGTACATCAGCGCGGAGTCCTCAGGCCCCGAACTGCCCGTGCCGGTGGGAGTGTAGATCAGGTAGACGATCGTGAAGACCTGGAACGACCCGATGATGCCGAGTACGAGGTTGTAGAAGATGATCGGCGACATCATCGGGACCGTGATGTGCCGGAACTGACCGACGGTGCCGGCACCGTCGATCTCGGCCGCTTCGTACAGCTGTTGGGGGAGTCCCTGCAGTCCGGCGAGGAAGACCAGCATCGTCCCGCCGAGGCCCATCCAGAGCCCGATCATCACAAGAGCGGGAATGGTGAGTCCGGGTTCGATCAACCATCCGGGGCCGGGTATGCCAACGAAGTCGAGCAGGTTGTTCAGGAGGCCGAAGTCGCGGTTGAGGATCCAGCGCCACAGGGCGGCGGCGGCCGCTGCGGGTACGAGCGTCGGGAGATACCAGATGGTGCGGTAGATGCTGATGCCGCGAACCTTCTGGTTCATGAGGATGGCCACCATGAAACCGGTGATGAGCGTCAGGGGGATCGCGAGAACGCTGTAGTAGATCGTCGCCGACAGCGACTTGAGGAACAACTCGTCGGAGAACATCTCCAGGTAGTTGCGCAACCCGATGAAGGTCGGCGCGTCGACGATCTTGTACTCGGTGAAGCTCAGATAGAACGTGAAGACAATGGGGTACGCCGTGAAGATCAGCAGGCCAAGGATCACCGGCGCGGCGAAGAGGTACCCGTGCACCGCCTCCTGCCCCCAGCGCCGGCGCGACCGCTTCGCCCCTGACCGCCTGGTGCCAGCGTCAGCGGGCTGAGCGGCGGGCGGGGAATAAGGCATACAAAATTAGTAATGGTGGCCCGCGTGGCAGGTCAACGGAACGCGGCATCGGTGGACACTCTTGGCCGCCACGCGCCGTGTCCGGGTAGCTGTGATCTGTCAATGCGCCGTTGCGACCTCTCCGCCGAACACTGCACTGGTGGTCAACCCCAGTGCGCTGGCGTACGAGGGGCCCCGACCGACCGGTCGCAAGACTGGCCCATGTCAGCGGCCGAGTAGGACTGCGGGAAGGTGAACGTGAACGGAATGCGCCGCGCTGTCCATGCACCGCGGGTGGGTCGAGACTCGACAAGGGTCGGATCGTCGCAGTCGCGGCAGGCAGTGCCCGGGTGGACCGGCTGATCACGACGCCCGGCTGGCCGCGCGACTCAGTGACTCAGCCTGACACCGCCATCTCGCCGAGCTCGGACCAGTCCTCCTGCGGGACCTTGAAGTTCACGATCCGCGGTGTCTCGACGAGGTGGGGCGGCAGCGTCTCGCGTGCCTTCGCGAAGTGAGCGGACTGAACGTGCGCCGCCCCGGCGTCGTCGTCACGAAACGCCTCCACCAGGACGTACTCGGCCGGGTCGTCAAGGCTCCGCGACCAGTCGAACCACAGGCAGCCGGGTTCACCGCGGGTCGCCCGCGTGAACTCCTCGACGATCGCCGGCCACTGGTCGGCCGACTCGGGCCGCACGCGGAACTTCGCGGTGATGAAGATCATGGACGTCCTCTTTCGTACGTACGAACGACGTTGCACGGCACGCTCACTCGCGGGCAACGACGCGTGCCCCACACTAGAGGTTCACGGTCCATCGAGCAGAGGCACACGTGCTACGTCGCGACCCGCTGGGCATCGATGGCGAGCCAGTCGCGGTAGGACGCGGTCCGGCGTACCTCCTCGACGACGAAGCCGGCGGCGGCGAGATGCGCGGCGAGGTCGCGTTCGCGGTGGTAGGTGAACCAGCGCCGACGTTGCGAGCCGTAGTTGAACGCGACCTCCCACGCCTCGCCGTCGCCGTCGGCCACGGACAGGTGGAGCCGGCCGCCGATGCGTACGGCTCGGGCGAACTCGGCGAGCACGCCCGGCACGTCCGCACGGGGGAGGTGGAGCAGTGCGGCCTGGCACCAGACGGCGTCCATGGATCCGGTACGCAGCGGAAGCTGGCGCATGTCGGCCCGCGCGGCGCCGGTCAGCCCGCCGGTCCGGAGCTGGCCGGCGGACAGGTCGAGGCCGACGACCCGGAACCCGTGCGCGCGCATGGCGCGGACCTCCCGGCCGGGACCGCAGCCGACGTCGGCCACCCAGCTTCCGGGCGGGAGAACGGCGGCGAGGGCAGCGATGTCGTCGTTGAGCGACCGAGGGTCGACGGTCGAGTTCCGCCGGAGGTATTCGGATGCGATCGCGTCGTAGGTCTCCTGCGTTTCGGCAATCGGCTCCGCCATGGCCGCGACGTTACCGGCGTGCCCAGAGCGCTCGATAGTGCAGAACCCGACAACGCCGCAGCCGATGGTTCAGAACTCGACGACGACCTTGACCTCGTCGTCGTCACGGTCGAGGGCGCTCTGCCAGGAGGTGAGCGGCACGCGCCGGGTGAGGAGGCGGCAGAGCCAGGAGCGGTCCACGCGCAGCAGGGTGTCGACGGCCTGGGCGTAGTGCCGGCGGCCGGCGTTGACCGTGCCCACCAGTGCGGCGTTCGCGCGCAGCAGCATCGGCGGGACCGAGCCGGGGTCGGCGGCGCCGCCGGCGATGAGCATCATCACGCCGGCCTGGCCGAGCAGAGCGGTGGCCGGCCCGATCAACCCGGCCGCCCCTGAACACTCGAAGGCCAGGTCGAAGCGGGGACCGTCCGCGAGGGTGCCGAGGTCGTCGGTGTACGCCGCACCGAGCGTGGTCACGAGGTCGGGCTTCACACCGGTACGCATCCGGTCGAGCACGGTCACGTCGAGCCCGGCGTCGCGGCCGGCGGCGGCGGCGAGCAGACCGATCGGCCCCGCGCCGGTCACCAGGAGGCGCGCGGGCGTGGAGGGTCCCCGTCGGGCGACGTAGAAGGCGGTCTCGAGTGCCTTGCACACGACCGACATCGGCTCGACGAGGACGCCCAGCTCGCCGAGGCTGTCGGGAACGGGAACCAGGTAGGCGGGCTCGCTACGCCAGCGGGTCCGGCCGAAACCGTCGGCACCCTTGATACCGCGTTCGGTGTAGGCACCGCTGGTGCAGAAGTCCCAGTCACCACGGGCGCAGGCGGCACACTCGGCGCAGGGCCGCCGCACGATGCCGGTGACCAATTGCCCGGGCGCGAACCCGGAGGTCGGCGGTGCCTCCACGACCTGGCCGACCGCCTCGTGGCCCAGCACCAGCCGGGGCGCGTCGGGGCCGGACGCGGACGCACGGTGTGTACCGCCGACAAGGTGCAGGTCGGTGCCACAGACCCCGACGAGGAGGGTACGCACGAGCACGGAGCCTTCGCCTGGTCCGGGCTCGGGAACGGCGAGCGTCGCCGCCGTGTCACGCCGGCCCCGCACGACGCTCATTGCCAGGTTCGTCACGGGCGTCACCAGGAGACGATCGTCTCGCCGGTCAGGCGGGCCGACGCCGGGCCGACGAGGAACAGCACGATCGAGGCCATGTCCGCCGGTTCCGCGACGCGTTGCAGCCGGGACCGGTCGCTCTGGTCGGGGACCTCCCGGGTAGCGCGGAACCGCCCGGTATAGGTCGCGGTCGGCGCGATGCAGTTGACGTTCACGTCGTACGGACGAAGCTGCTCGGCCAGGCACCTGGTGTAGTGCGCGTTCGCCGCCTTCGCCGCGGCGTAGATGAGGCCGTTGCGGGCCGGTAGGTGTCCGGCGACCGAACCCACGTTGACGATCCGGCCGGTACGTCGTTCGCGCATGTGCCGGCCGGCGTACTTGCAGGCGTACATCGTCGTGAGGACGTTGTTGTCCACGACGGCGCGGATGTCGTCGGGGTCGATGTCGAGCGCGTCGTTCGGCTCCGGCCGGGGGGTCTGCGCGCCGATGTCCCCGCCGGCGTTGTTGACCAGGATGTCGAGCTGACCGAACGCCTCGACCACGTCCGTGATCAGACCAGCGGTCTGGGCGGCGTCGGTCAGGTCGGCGGCGAAGAACCCGGACCCCCGGCCGAGCGCGCGTACCTCGTCCGCCACCGCCTCTCCGGACTCGGCCTCGCCGAATCGCGCGGCCGCGGCCCCGTCCAGGTCGTGGATCGCGACGTCGGCGCCGTGGCGGGCGAGCTCGAGCGCGTAGTGGCGGCCGAGTCCACGGCTCGACCCGGTGACGAGCGCGACCTTGCCGGTGAGGTCACCGCCCGGGTGGTCCTGCGCGGTCATCGGTCTCCTGCCCGAGTGGTCTGCAGTGCGTGGACGTACGCGAGGCTCGCGGTCAGCTGGCGTTGCTCGTAGGCGACGATGGCCTCGGCCGGTTCGCCGCGTTCGGCGGGCGTCCGCCAGTCGCCTCCCGGCCGGACGTTCGCGCGGACGACGCGCAGCGCCTCGGCCAGCTGGGCGGGCGTACGGGAAGGCGGGTAGTCGGGCCAGAAGTCGGGCGCGAACACCCGGATGTCGCGTGCCTGAAGCGCACCCAGCTCGATCGCCATCGTGACGCCCGGCACGGCCTCGTCGAGCAGGTCCAGCAACGCCGGGAAGTCGGTCAGCCCCTGACCGAGGGGGCAGCGGACGAGCAGATAGCCCTCCTCGCTCCACCACGTCCAGTAGTCCTTGAGGTGGACGTTCTTGACATACGGTGCGACGCGGCGGAAGTAGTCGACCGGTTCCTCCGCCGTTCCCAGCGGGTTGCCGGTGTCGAGGTTGATACCGAAGGACGGCGATCCGATCGACTCACACAGCCACAGGAGTTCTTCCGACGCGAGGTCCTGGTGGTTCTCCACGGCGAGGTTGATGCCCGCGCTCTCCGCGGTGCCGGCGGCCACCTTCAGCTTCGCCTGCACCTCGGCGAGGAAGGGTTGCCAGCGGCCGGCCAGGGGTCGCCGGTCGCCGCCGATCTTGGCGCCGCCGACGACGGTACGGACAGTGGGAGCGCCCACCCGCGCGGCCAGCTCGATCACCCGGGCCAGTGCCTCGGGGTCGTAGCCGCCGGTGTCGACCGTGATGAACAGACCTCGTTCGGCCGCCTCGCTGCCCAGCTTCTCGACGTCCTCACCCTCGAGGAACGTGGCCGGCATCTCCACGCCGGTCAGGCCGTACGTCTGTGCCAGGTCCATCATTGCCCGCGCGGTGATGCGCGGCCGACCGGCGTCGGGGTTGAGACCCATGCTGTAGGTGGTGCCGTACGCGGAGAGTCCCACGCGCAGAGGTGACGGGCTCATTGGGCGGTCCACCCTCCGTCGATCACGAGTTCCGAGCCGGTCATGAAGCTCGACGCGGCCGAGGCGAGGAACACGATCGCGCCACTGAGCTCGTCAGGATTTCCCCATCGCCCCAGGGGGATCCGGTCGACGAAGAACTTGTTCGTCTCCGGGTTCTCGATGACCGGGATGTTGAGGTCGGTGGCGAACGGTCCCGGGCACAGCGCGTTGACGGTGATGCCGTGGCCGGCCCACTCGAGTGCGAGCACCTTGGTCAGCTGCATCACGGCCGCCTTGCTCGAGCAGTAGGCGCTGCGGTCGGGGAGTGCGGACAGGCCCAGCATCGAACCGATGTTGATCACCCGGCCGTAGCCCTGCGCCTTCATGTGCGGCGAGACGGCCCGGGCGAACAGGTACGGCGCCTTGAGGTTGGTCGCCTGCACGCGGTCCCAGCTGTCCTCGTCGAACTCCTCGATCGGCTTGCGGATGTTGATCCCGGCGTTGTTGACCAGGATGTCGATCCGGCCGAACTCCTCGGCCACCGTGGTGACCACGTGGGCCACGTCGTCGGCGCGGGTCACGTCCCCGCCCACTCCGAGCGCGCGGACGCCGGTGGACTCGGCGATGCCGGCCGCCGCCTTCCTTGCCTGCTCCTCCTGGCGGCTCGTCACGGCGACGTCGGCGCCGGCGGCGGCGAGCGCCGTCGCCATCACCAGACCGAGGCCGCGGTTGCCTCCGGTGACCAGGGCGACCCGGCCGTTGAGTCCGAACGACTCCAACCCCATGAACGAAACCTCACTTCGCGACGATGGCGATCTTGGCGATCCTTGCGGTCCTTGTGACCTTGGCGATCCGGAACGGACGAGCGGCGAGGGACGCGCCGGGCCGGGCGCCACGTTGCGCCCACCCGCCGCTCCCGGAGAGAAACGGGGCGAATTGGCCGACCGGGGTCCTTGCGACGGAGCCCTCCACAGGCGGGAGCGGGATGGAAAAGGCGTCCCGCGCCAGGTGTCCAGCATTTCGGACGCTATTTACGCCCCGCAACAGGTGTCAAGGAATTGCCGGATCTCGACCGGACTCCAGGCAGAATGATCACGTATGCGTGATCATTCCCCACGTGCACGGTGAATCGGGCGCGCATTGTGGGGAACTGGCGCACAAGGCGCGCAGCGTGGGTGGCCGTACGACGTGCCGCACAATGGACGGATGCCCGGGAACGAGCCGGCCGAGGAATGGGTGAGCAGGCGGCCCTCGCCGGCCCTGCGACCGTTCGTGGCGGAGTACGTCGGTTACCTGCAGGCCGGTCGGGCGCCTGGGATCCATCGCGGCCTGCCCTCGCCGTACCTCACCCTGATCGTCACCCTGGACGAACCCGTCACGATCGCCGCCCATCCGGATCCTGCCATCCCGCCAGGCCGGTACGACACGCTGATCGGCGGCCTGCACACCGCTCCCGCCCTGATCAGCCACGAGGGACGGCAGTCGGGGATCCAGCTGGCGCTCAACCCCTGCGGCGCGAGGGCACTCCTCGGGTTGCCGGCCGGGGAGCTCGCCAGCGTGGACGTCGACGGCACAGAGATCCTCGGGTCACTCGCGAACGAACTGCACGAGCGCATCCGGACCGCGGCGGCCTGGCCGCGACGCCTCGCCATCCTCGACGAACTCCTCCTGCGACGACTCGACCAACTCGGCCACCACCGCGACCACCATCCAGCCCGCCCTTTCCCGCCCGAGCTCCTCCACGCCTGGCGGCGGCTTCTGGCGAGCGGGGGAACGTCCTCAGTGGCCGAGGTCGCGCAGGAGGTCGGGTGGAGCGACCGGTACCTCGCGCGGCACTTTCGTACCGAGATCGGGCTCACCCCGAAGGTCGCCGCGCGGGTCATCCGGTTCGACCGGACCCGGCGGATCCTGCAGCGCCACGCCACACCTGCCGACGACTCCGGCCCGAACCTCGCCACCCTGGCCGCGGAGTCCGGCTACTACGACCAGGCCCACCTGGCGAGAGAGTTCCGGTCGCTGGCGGGATGTCCGCCGAGCCGGTGGCTGGCCGAGGAGTTCGGAAATTTCCAAGTCGCACCGGACCTCGACCGGACAGCATCGAGGCCATGACTGACAACGCACCTGGCACGGCTGCCATCTGGCCGACCCTCCGCGCCCGAGACGCGCGAGCCTTGATCCGCTTCCTGGTCGACACCTTCGGCTTCGTCGAGACGGCGGTCTTCGGCGAAGGGGACCGGGTCGACCACGCGCAGCTGTCCTGGCCCCTGGGCGGCGGGATCATGCTCGGCTCGGTTCGCGATGCGGGCACCGACGACCCGTGGCCGCAGCAGCCGGGACACGAGGGCGTCTACGTCGTCACCGACGACCCGGACGCCCTGTACGCCCGCGCCAAAGCCGCGGGCGTGGACATCCTCCAGGAGCTCCGCGACGAGGACTACGGCTCGCGCGGGTTCGGCGTCCGAGACCCGGAGGGCAACCTCTGGTCGTTCGGCACCTACCGCGGCGAACCCACGAAGGACGCCTGAGCCGAGCTGGAGCCCGGTGGGCCAGCAGCCCCGGGGCGGGGTACAGAGGACCTTCACGCCGAGGACGCGGGGGGATCGGCCCCGAAGAGCGGCAGTACCACCTCGTCCACGATCTCGACGATGACCTCGTCGGGGATGGGTACGCCGTTGAAGAGGAAGTACGTACGAAGCAGCGCCTGTCCGGTCTCGAGCCGGCGAGGAGTCACGACGCCGGGGTCGATCTCGCCGCGCTCGGCCGCCCGGCGGGCGATCTCTCCCATGACCATCCGGCCGGTTCCCTGCGAGTGCTGGCGTACCTGTCTGGTGGTGGCCTGGTCACGCAGGACGTCGCTCAGCAGACCGCGCATCGCCTCGCCGGCAGGTCCCGCGAGCGCGTCGGCGGAGGCGCGGAGGCTGGCGAGGACATCACCGCGCAGCGTCCCCGTGTCCGGAGGCGCGGTCGGGTCGGGCAGGGCGTGGTAGACCGCGTCCATCGCGAGCTCGATCCGGGTCGGCCAGCGACGGTAGAGCGAGGCCTTGCTCGCCCGCGCACGTTCGGCGACGCGTTCCATGGTCAGTTTCGCGTAGCCGTGCTCGGCGAGTTCGTCGAGCGTGGCCTGGAAGATGGCGGCGGTGAGGGCGTCTCCGCGCCGCCGCGGCTGGCTGCGGTGGTCGGTGGCCGCCCTGGCCGGAGGGTCGTGCGCTTCGCGGGCCACAGGAGATCCTAGGAAGCTTCCGGGATGGCCGCGGTCACCCGTCCTGTGTCGCCGTCGACGGTGACGAGCTGTCCGTCGCTGAGCACGCTGGTTGCCCGGCCGGTGCCCATGACGGCGGGCAGGCCGTACTCCCGGGCGACGATCGCGGCATGTGAAGCGATCCCGCCGGCATCGACCACGACCGCCGCCGCGCGTGGGAACAGCGGTGTCCACGCCGGATTGGTGTACGGACAGACGAGGACGTCGCCAGTCTGCAGGTCACCGAACCGGTCCGGTCCGCGGATGACCTTGACCGGTCCCGTGACGGCGCCACCGCCGGCGCCGGTTCCGGTGACCAGCGCGTCCCCCTCGTCGCTGGTGCGCGGGAAGACCAGCGCAGGATCGATCAGGCGTACGCCGGACAACTCGTCGCGCCTGGCCGCCCTCGCCCGGACCACTGCGCGCACCTGCGATGCGGTCGCGTCCGGGAGAGCGGTCACGTCGGGGAGCGCTTCGAGCTCCTCGAGACGCAGGTGGAACACGTCCTCGGAGACGTTCAGCACTCGGGCCTCGCACAGCCGGCGTCCCATCTCCAGCAGGGAACGCCGCAGGACCGGCAAGGGCTTGGTGAAGTAGAAGTGCGAGTCCTCGCGGAAGGCGATACCCGCCCGGGCCGCCTCGACCCAGCGCCGGATTCTCGCCCGCGCCCACGGCCGGCGCAGCAGTGGATGGTCGAGCACGTCGGCCATCGCCGCACCTGCCCGGTCGGCCTTGGCATCGGTATCGGCATCAGCATCGGCATCGGCGTCGGGACCACTCCGCGACCGCGCCCCGGCGAGCACCTTGACCAGCCCCAGGGCCGTCTCCGGAGCCTCGCCCCAGGTGGGTGGCGACACGAGAATCGGGCTGGCGGTCTCGCGATGTCCGTACTCACCGAGGAAGTCCTCGAACGCCCGCGCGAACCCGTCGAACGCCGGATCCGCGATCACGTCGACCAGCTTGACCGCGTCGAACCGCGCGAACGCGTCCGCCAGTCGGGCATCGGCGCGTACCAGATCGGCGAGTCCAGCCAGAGCACGGTTGGCCGCCTCCGTCCTTGTGTGCGCGCCGAGGATCAGGTCGCCCAGCAGGCGCCGTCGCCGCACCAGTGTGAGCGCGACGAGCAGCCGCAACAGCGCGAGTCCGGACCGGGGAAGGTAGTCGATGCGCAGGTCGGCGACCGGCTTCTCCAGGTCCAGAGCGGTCCGCGGGACCCGGACGAGCTCTGACCAGGAAAGGCCCTGCAGATCGACGCGGGCGAGTGCGTCCGTACGCCGGAGGAACTCGACGAAGCGCGGGTCCTCCGTCCACCGTGCCGGGTCGTACCGGCCGGCGCGGCGGGCGAGCCGGAACGGCGCCACGAGCACCCTGGGCGCGAGGCGCGGCGATGGCGGCACGACCCGGTCCACCACGCCGTCCTCCTCGTGGAGGATGTCGTCGAAGGTCCGCACCACACCGACGCTCGCCGCCACCTTTGCCATGAGCCCGGCTGGTCCGTACGGCAGCCAGGTCGTCATGTCGATGGGGTACGGGCGGACCGGAAGATACTCGAGCAGGACCGACGCCATGCGCCGCTGTACGTGGTTGAGCCGGACAGGGGGCGGCGGCAACGCGGTCATCGGGCGCGACTGCACCAACCACAGCTGCCCGTCGGCGTAGGCCCACTCGATGTCCTGGGGACGTCCGAAGTGGCTGGCGACCGCGGTTCCCAGCCGGGCGAGCTCTGCCAGCACGGCCGCCGGCAGCGGAGGCGTGTCGGTGACCGGACCCTTGTCCTGGCTGACGCCGCCGCCCGGCGTCGACGTGACGACGACCTCGTGCCGCCCGGGCGTGCGTTCCTTGACCCTGCCGCCGGCGTCCAGGACGTAGTGGTCCGGTGTGACGAGGCCCGAGACGACGGCCTCGCCGAGCCCGGTGCTGGCGTCGACGACGATCTCGCTCCGGTCGCCGGAGACCGGGTTAGCCGTGAACATGACGCCCGCCGTCTCGGCCTCGACCATGCGCTGGACGACGACGGCGATGCGTACGTCGGCGGAGTCGATCCGCCGCTTACGGCGGTAGGCGATCGCCCGGTCGGTCCACAGCGATCCCCAGCAGTGGCGTACGGCGTCGACCAGGGCGGCGGAACCGACGACGTTGAGATAGGTGTCCTGCTGGCCGGCGAACGCCGCGCCGGGCAGGTCCTCCGCCGTGGCGCTCGAGCGGACCGCGACCGGGCCGCCGCCGAGCTTCGCGTGGGCGTCTGCGAGCGCGGCTCGGAGTGCCTCGGGAACCTCGACCGCGGCGAACCCGGCGCGAATCGCGGCACCGTCGCCACCGTCAGCGCCCAGCACGTCGGCGATGTGGACCCGGAGCCCGGAGGCGTCAAGGACTCGTTCGTACGCATCGGTGGGGACGACGAACCCGTCGGGGACCGGGAAGCCGGCCCGGACCAGCTCGCCCAGGTTGGCGCCCTTGCCGCCTGCTGCACCGATGTCGTCGCGGCCGAAGTCGCTGAGCGAGGTGACGTGCCAGTCCGTCATGGCAGTTGCTCCTCGTGTCGTCGGGAGGCGGTGGCGTCGTCGTGGGTGGCGACCTGGGCGGTGGGCTCGTGGTGCGCGTCGACATGGGCAGTGGTCCGCAGGGGGCGTACCGGCAGCGCGAGCGCGAGAACGAACGCCAGCACGAGCAGCGGCGCCATCGCGCCGAACACCGGTGGCGCGGCGGTACCGAACGCCGCACTGACGGCGGACCGCACACCCTCTGGAAGCTGCGCCAGGGCGTCGGGGGAGAGGCTCTCGATCCGGCCGCCGCCGAGCCGGTCCGTGAGCCCGGCGGGCAGGCGTTCGGTGAAGCGCCAGGTCACCAGTGCTCCGACGACCGCCACCCCGACCGAGGCGCCGATCTGGCGGAGGAAGGTCACGGCCGACGTCGCCGCACCAAGGTCGGGATAGCTCACGGAGTTCTGTGCCACCAGGACCATGACCTGCATGACGAGACCGACCCCGAGTCCGGTCAGGAGCAGCACGGTCGCGAGAACCGCGGGAGGAGCGCCGGCGCCGACAAGGGCCAGCAGTGCCAGTCCGGTCGCCGTGAGGGCGGTACCGGCTACCGGGAAGGCCTTGTACTTCCCCGTCCGCGTGATGAGCCGACCGGACACCACCGTGGTGAGCAGGACGCCGGCCATGAGTGACGTCACCAGCAACCCCGCCTGCGTGGCGGTCGTCCCCAGGGCGATCTGCAGGAACGCCGGGACGTAGGTGACGGTACCGAAGAGCGCGAACCCGATGAGGAAACTGATCGTGACCGGGATGGCGAACGCCGGGTCGCGGAACAGCCGTAGCGGAAGGATCGGGTCGGTGGCAAGCCTGGTCGTGACGAGCCAGCCGGCGTACCCGGCGATCGTCGCGGCGATCAGGCCTGGACGGACCCACCCCGGCACCGCGTCGAGACCGCCCACCGTGCCTGCCAGCAGGACCGTGCCGACGACTGCGGTGCCCAGGGTGAGTGCGCCGGCCCAGTCGATCGGCGGCCTGGCGGTCGGCCGGGGGATCCGGAGCGTGCCGGCCAGCAGGACGAAGGCGACCAGCCCGAGCGGCGGATAGATCGCGAAGATCCACCGCCAGCTGAGCTGGTCGACGAAGAACCCGCCGAGCAGCGGCCCACCCACGGCGGCGACGACGTACGCCGCACCGACGAACCCGAGATAGCGGCCGCGCTCACGGGGACTGACGATCTCGCCGATGAGGGCTTGGGCGCCGATCATCAACCCGCCGCCGCCCATGCCCTGGACCGCCCGGAACGCGACGAGCTGCGACATCGACCCCGCGAGCCCGCACAGGATCGCGCCGGCGACGAAAACCCCGATCGCCGCCTGCATGACGGGTTTGCGGCCGAGCCGGTCGCCGAGCTTGCCGTAGATCGGCATGACCACGGTCGCCGCGACGAGGTAGGCGACCACGACAGCGGGCATCTCCTCGAGCCCGCCGAGGTCCGCCGCCACAGTGGGCAGCGCGGGCGCCATGATCGTCTGGTCGAGGGCGCCGAGGAGCATGACGAGCAGGAGTCCCGGGAGTACGAGGGCCATCGACGTCGGCCGTCGCTGCGCCATGCCGCCACCCACCCTCGCGAGAATAGAGTACGGAGCGTTTCCAATACGCGCAGATTACTCTCCATGTATTGGAAACACAACGTTCACTATCGCCACGGGTGGTCCGTGGGCGAAGGCGGTCAGTCAGGTGCGGGTGGTGAAGTACTGCTCCGGGTTGGACGGTCCTGGCTCGGGATAGTCGGACTCGATCATCATCGTCGCGGGCACGTTGTGGAAATCCGTACGCCTGATGCAGTAACCCTTCGGCGGCAGGGCGATCCCGATCGCGTAGAACTGCTCGCGCGCCATCGCGATGACGTCGCGGAGCAACTGGTCCTGCTCGGCCGGGTCGGCGGTCGCGGCCATCTGGTCGTACAGCCGCATCTGCTCGCGCACCGCGGCCGGCGGCTCCTCGCCGCCGGCGCCCTTGGTCTGGTACCACTCCGCCCACGCCAGCGCGAAGTTCGACTCGTCGCGGTACGGCATGTAGTAGCGGGGTTCGAGGCGCGGGTCCATGCCACCGACGTCGCCCTGCCACACCACCGCGTCGAAGAGGTTGGCGTCCTTGCGTTCGTAGAACAGGTCGCCGTCCTCGGCCCGGATGTTCACATCGATGCCGACCTCGCGCCAGTATCCCCGCACCAGGTCCATCACGCTCGCCCAGGCGAAGCCGTAGTCCTGGGAGGCGATCTCGACGGAGAACCTGATCGGCGACCCGTCCGGGCCCAGCCGAAGGCCATCACCGTCGCGGTCGCTGTAACCGGCCCTGTCCAGGTGCGAGTTGGCCAGATCCACGTCGTACTCGGTGTACTGCTTGGCCAACGTCTCGTCGTAGAAGTCCGACTCCGGGCGGGGCGCCGGCTGGGCCGGCTCGCCCTGCCGCTGGTAGGCCGCGACGATGATCTCCGGTCGGTTGATGGCGTGGGAGAGTCCGATGCGGAAGTCGCGGTTGCGGAAGATCTCGCGCTTCACCGGGTCCTTGTGGCAGAGGTTCAGCGAGATGATCGCGGTGTTCATGTTCGCGTTGACCATGTCGACGAACTCGTAGCCACCCTTCTCGCGGCTCTGCGCGAGGACGGGCTTGTTCCGCAGCGAGGTGATGGTCCGCGTCTGCATGTCGAACTCGCCGTTCGTGGCCTTGAGGAGCATCACCTCCGGGTCGGTGATGATGGCGTTGACGAACTCGTCCAGATAGGGAAGCTGGCTGCCGTCGGGGTCGACCTTCCAGTAGTACGGATTGCGCTCGGCAACCACCCGGTCGCCTTCTCCGACCGGCTGCCTGATTATCCAGGCGTTGAGCGTGGGGAGCTCGGGGTTGGCCCATCTGTCGCGCTTGGCGTCGAACAGTGCCACCCAGTCGCCGAGCTTCTCCTCTTCGGCGAGCTGGTCGGCATTGTCGGCGTAGCTCGCGTGGAACTGGGACAGGTAGTGCTTCGGGAGCCGGACGAAGTCGAGACCGTACGCCTTGGTCGCCATCCGCTGGGCGAAGAGTGCGTTGGGCGCGGGGAACGTCACCCGTACCGCGTAGTCGTCGATCTTCTCCAGCGTTGCCGGGCCATCCGCGCTGAGGTAGGCGGCGGCCAGCAGCGGAGAGATGTCCTCGTTTCGCAACACGTCGTCATAGGCGAAGAGCACGTCGTCGGCGGTGAAGGGTTCTCCGTCGGACCACCGGGTGCCCTCCCGGAACCGGAAGACGTACTCGGTCGCGTCGGCGTTGACCTCGAAGGACTCGGCGACGCCCGGCACCACCTGGTCGCGGCCGAACGTGCGGGCATCGGGGCGCCATCGCAGCACCGGGTCGTAACCGACGCTGCGATCCAGCCACGCGGTGTCGGGCCCGAGCATGGCCGCCCGCCAGGTACCGCCGTACTGGCCGATGCGTTCGGCGGGCTCGACGACGAGCGGTTTCTTCGGTAGGCGTCGTCCGACCGGCGGGAGCGTACCGGCCTTGACGCGTTCGGCCAGCATGGGCGCCTCCCGGCCCTTGGACGCGGCCGGTCCGGTCGCCTTCTTCTGCGTACTCGGATCGGTCGACAGCAGGTTGCAGCCGGCTCCCGCGCCGCTGGCCAGCAGGGTCGACACGCCAATGCCGAGTGCCTGCCGCCGGGTCAGACCGTGGCGGACGTGGTTGGTCTGCTGACCCATGGTCAGGCTCCTCTCGTCGAGGCAGCGCCAGCCTTCGAATCCAACGGGCGGGCTGAACGCGGGACTGTGGAGATGCCGCCCGCCGGGCGAGACGACGACCAGCGTGGATCGCCGCAGTGTAACGATTTATCAATCTGCCACTCAATGGCGTTGCGGACGTCGCCGCGTCCGAGAGAGGACGCTGTCGTGCTTCGAAGAGACCGATGTTCGAGGTGGCCAACGTCTTGACTAAATCGTTAGACTCCGAACGACATCCATACCGGTGTGAGGAGGGCGGTTGGGCAGCGGCAAGGTCAGCCTGCGTGATGTCGCGCGCCATGCCGGCGTCTCACCGAGCACGGTGTCGAACGTCCTCAACGGCAGGGTCGGCCGGATGCGGGACGAGACCAGCGAGCGGGTACGCCAGGCCGTCCGCGAGCTCGGCTATGCGCCCAACCAGCTCGCCCGCCAGCTCCGTACCGGGCAGGTACGCACGATCGGGCTGCTCGTTCCCTCGGTGGCGAACCCGTTCTGGGGCTTCGTCGCGTTGCGGGTCGAACAGGCGGCGAGTGAACGCAACTACCAGGTGCTGCTGTGCAACGCCGAGCGCGACCCGGCGCGGGAGGCCAGGTTCGCCGAGACGCTGCTCGACTCCGGCGTCCGAGGACTGATCTTCGGGTCGTCGCCGTTGTCGTTCGACCACCTCACGACATTCGCTGGGCGTGGCCTGCAGGTCGTCGCGTTCGACCGTTCGCTCGCCGGCGCGGGCTCGGTGGTCGTCGGCAGCGTGGAGATCGACAACGTCCTCGCCGCCCGGCTGGCGACCTCCCACCTGACCGGACTGGGGCACACGCGGATCGGTTTCCTGTCCGGCCCGATCCGTACCGTCAGTCGGCGCGAGCGGCTCGCCGGGTACCGCCAGGCGTTGGAGGCGGCGGGCATCGGGTTCGACCCTGGTCTGGTGTGGGAGGGCGCGTCGGTGACGGCGTTCGGTGATGCGGAGGGGGCCGAGCTGGGTCGGGCAGGTGCGCATCACCTGCTGAGCCGGCCCGACCGGCCGACGGCGCTCTTCACGATCAACGACATGTACGCGATCGGGGCTTACGCGGGCGCTCGTGACCTCGGCCTTCGCGTGCCCGACGACCTGTCGGTGCTCGGCTTCGATGACCTGCCGGTGCTCGCGGAGGTAGCCGCGCCGCCGCTCACCACGGTGCGCCAACCGCTGCCCGAGATGATGCGTGTCGCCACCGACCAGCTCATCGGACGACTGGAAGGCGAGCGGAGTGGTGAGCCCGAGCACGTGACCGCGGCGGCGGAACTCGTCGTCCGGCAGTCGACGGCCCCACCGGGCGGTCGATGAAAGCAGCGGGCGCAGGTGCCCGGAAGCCGGCAGCTGAGCAGCCGGAGACCGCCGGAAGAGCCGCCGGAAGCTGACGACTGAGCAACGGAAGCAGGAGATGGCATGGACCGTGCGAGGGTCGCGTTGATCGGCGTCGGTGCGATGACGCAGCGGGTGCACCTTCCGTCACTGGCGTCGTTCGAGGACGTGGAGATCGTCGGTGTCTGTGACCTGGACGCCAGACGCCTGGCGGAGGTCGCGGACCAGTACGGCATCGAGGGTCGTTTCACCGACTATCGCGCGATGGCGGACGCCACGGCACCCGACGGTGTCTATGCCGTCGGCCAGCCGCACCTGATGTACGACATCTGGGTCTGGTGCCTGGAACACGGCCTCAACCTCTACGTCGAGAAGCCGCTCGGCCTCAGCTGGCACCAGGCGCGGATGCTGACCCACCTCGCCGAGACGTCGGGGGTGATCACTCAGGTCAGCCACCAACGCAGGACGTCGCCGCTCCTGGTGAAGATGCGCGAGGCATGTCTTGCCCGAGGACCGATCACCCATGCCGTGTGCGAGTTCTACAAGTGCGACCGGCGCGCATTCGTGTCCGCCCGCGACCGGATGCTCGACGACGGCGTGCACGCGATCGACACGTTGCGGTGGCTCTGCGGTGGCGAGGTCGTCGACATCGACAGCCACTGCAAGCAGGTCGGCGTACCGGACCTCAACTGGATCACGGCGACACTTCACTTCGACAACGGATCGACCGGTTTGCTGGTGGCGAACTGGGCGAGTGGGCGGAGGATCTTCAGGGTCGAGATGCACGCACCCGAGATCGCCTGTGACGCCGACCCGGAGGGGCAGGCGCATCTCTACGCCGACGGGGACACCACCGGTACGACGTACGACTCCCGTGCGGTCGCGGGCGGCGAGAGCCTCCACATCTACGGTGGGTTCCAGGCCAAGAACCGGGAGTTCGTGGACTCGCTCCTGGCGGGAAAGGAGCTCACGAGCTCACCGTTCCGCGACGCCCTGAAGACCATGCAGGTCGCGGAGAAGATCCTTGCCCAGGCACTGCTGCGCCAGTGAGCGAGCGAAGGCCGCCGAACTCAGCGAGCGGCCTTCCGGGCCGTCACACCTTGACGGACGTCTCCTAGCGCGGGTGGCCGTTGCGTGGGTCGTACGCCGGCATCATGCGCGTCTGTTCGGCCGCCACCCACGCGGGCTCCGGCTGACGCGCGCCGGGGCCGGGCTGCGTCGGTCGCATGTAGAGCCACTCGCCGTCGGCCCGCCGCTCCCGTCGTTCGACTCTGCCGACGACCCAGCGTTCGCGACCGGACGGGTCGACGCCTGCGTAGTATTCGACCGCCTCGCCAGCAGGAGCGACCGGCGGGTGGTCCTCAGCGGCGAAGGGCCGGCGCCGCTCACGCCGCTCGCGTGGTCCGCGGCTCCGGCGAGGCGCCCAGATCGCGAGCGTCGCGGCCATGCCCAGTGCGCCGACGAGCATGAGGATCCAGCCGATGACGGCGATGTCGATCCCGGAGACGTGGTAGTCGACCGCGAAGGCGAGGATGGCGCCGACAGCGATGAGAAGGATGCTGGCACCGATACCCATGGGAATTCACCTCGAGCACTTGGCTATCTCGGACTGTCCCCGTATCGACCGGCCGCCCTCGTGACAAGGGGGCGGGCGGGTCGTCGTGCCGTTCGGACACACTAGGACAAACTCATCGGGAACGCGACTGTGCCCCCCTGAACCGGCCGACAACCGCCGATCCCGGGCGCGGCGATGCGGGTGGAGCCGACCGAACCACCACGACCGAGCCAGCAAGGAGAGCTTCGTGACGAGACCGGTTGACGCGTCGCCCACCGGGCCCTCGCGGGACAGGTCCCAGCCGCCTCCGGCGGAGGACTTCCTCGACGTGGACGCCTCGCTCAGCGACGAGGAGCGCGCGAGCCGCGATCTGGTGCGTAGGTTCGGCGAGGAACGGCTGCGTCCAGGGGTGGCCGAGTGGTTCGAACGCGAGCTCTCGCGCGCTGAGGCCCGCGATGTGCTGCGCGAACTCGGCGGTCTGGGTGTGCTCGGCATGCAGCTTTCCGGCCACGGCTGTGCGGGGGTGCCGCCGGTCACCTACGGCCTCGCGTGTCTCGAGCTGGAGGCCGTCGACTCCGGGATCCGCAGCATGGTGTCGGTGCAGGGCTCCCTGGCGATGACCGCGATCGACATGTACGGGTCGGAGGAGCAGAAGTCCCATTGGCTGCCCCGGATGGCGACAGGGGAGGTCGTCGGATGCTTCGGCCTCACCGAACCGGACTCCGGCAGCGATCCGGGGAGCATGCGGACGACAGCCCGGAGGTCGGGCGCGGACTGGATCCTGGACGGCACGAAGATGTGGATCACCAACGGCGGGATCGCCGATGTGGCCGTGGTCTGGGCCCGCACGGACGACGGCGTGCGCGGGTTCCTGGTACCGACCGACTCCGATGGTTTCACCGCCAACGACATCGGCCGGAAGGCGTCGATGCGCGTCTCGGTCACGTCCGAACTCGTCCTCGACGGCGTACGCCTGCCAGCCGACGCGCTGCTGCCCGCCGCCCGCGGGCTCGGCGGGCCGCTCGGCTGCCTCAACGAAGCGAGGTTCGGGATCGTGTTCGGCGCCATGGGCGCCGCGCGGGACGCGTTCACCTGTGCGCTCGACTATGCCAAGGCGCGTACGCAGTTCGGCCGGCCCATCGCGGGATTCCAGCTCACCCAGCGAAAGCTCGCGGACATGCTTCTCGAACTCCACAAGGGAGTCCTGCTCGCCGTCCATCTCGGGCGGCTCAAGGAAGCGGGTCGACTGCGGCCGGCCCAGGTCAGCTTCGGCAAGCTGAACAACACCCGGTCAGCGCTGGAGATCTGCCGGACCGCGCGCACCATCCTCGGTGCGAGCGGCGTGACCCTCGAGTATTCCGTGCTGCGACACGCGAACAACCTCGAGTCCGTCCTGACCTACGAAGGGACCAGCGAGGTGCACACGCTGGTCCTGGGCCAGGCGCTCACCGGGCTCGACGCGTTCCGCTGATCCTGCTCACCCGAGGACGGGCCGGCGGCGGGACGTCTCGTAGGCTGCTGCGGTGATGACATCAGACTCTGCGGGCGAGGTTCCAGCGGCCGGCGGCACGGCGTACAAGCTGGTGATCTTCGACTGTGACGGCATACTCGTCGACAGCGAGCCGCTCGCCCTCCGGGTCGACGCCATGCTCTTCGCCGAGTTGGGCTGGCCGCTGTCCGAGGCGGAGATCGCCCGGCGGTTCGTCGGGCGTACGTCGGAGTACATGATGGGCGAGCTGGTCGCGCACATCGGCCGTCCCGTGCCGGCGGAGGTCGAGGAACGGTTCAACGCCCACTACCGCGAGGTGTTGGCCGCGGAGCTGCAGCCGGTGTCCGGCATAGTCGAGGCGCTCGACCAGATCACGACGCCGAGCTGTGTGGCCTCCAGCGGCGGCCACGCGAAGATGCGCTTCACTCTCGGCCTCACCGGGTTGTACGAACGGTTCGAGGGGCGGATCTTCTCGGCGAGCGAGGTGGCCCACGGCAAGCCCGCGCCCGACCTGTTCCTGCACGCGGCCGCGAGCATGGGCGTCGAGCCGGCCGACTGCGCGGTGGTGGAGGACAGCCAGTACGGCGTCGAGGCCGCCCGGGCGGCGGGCATGGCGGCGTTCGGCTATGCCGGTGGTGTCACGCCCGCGAGCCGCCTGAAAGGCCCAGGCACCGTGCTCTTCACCGACATGCGCGCCCTCCCAGAGCTCCTGGGAGCGTAAAACCGGGCCGCGACGCTGGTCGCGCTGTCGGGGCATGGCCCGGGCGCGGTTTCCTGACGCGAAGGTCACCTGGTGCTGTGGTGACGCCTTGACCAAACCGTTCGAACGGGGTTCCTTCGACGCCGTCGTGTCCAACGCGACCCTGCACCACCTGCCGGACGGCAAGGTTGCTCATCACCGCTTGAGCGAGCTCGTTCGGCCAGGCGGAACGCTGGCCGTCGTGGGCATCGCGCGGAGGGAAGGTCGGGACCTGCCATGGGCTGTGGCCGCGTGGACGGCCATCGGCATAGCCACCCGGGTACGACAGAAGTGGGCGCACACCGCGCCGCAGGCCTGGCCGCCGCCGGAGACCTTCCGCCAGGTGCGGCGGAACGCCAACGAGGTGATGCCCGGTTCTCGCGTAACCCGCCTCCTCCTGGGCCGTTACCTGATCGTCTGGCACGCGCCCTCGTAGGTCCGACGCCGCGGTCGGGCGGACCCCACACAAACCCGCTGCCCTGAGAGCTTCCCGGTTGGTAACCTGCGCGGCAGGTGGATCCGGATCTCTGCTCGAGGAGGCTTCCGATGGCGGCCCAGCTGGTGACGTCGTTCGATCCGGGGCTCGCCATGACCCTCGCGGTGAGGTAGGACCACGGCCCAGACAACGGGCCTTCCGGACCTCCCGCCAAGGCTGATCTCAGCATTCGCCCGGTGACGACGTCGCGTCCAAGCCCCGTGACGTTTCCGTCCAGCTGGGAAGGCGAATCACCGCATGCGGGTTCCCGTTCGTGCGTACTGGCAACTGTTGGCTCGTTATCTCGTCGCACACCGTCGACTGCTTGTTCTGCTCGCGGTGGTTCTGTTCGCCGGGATCGGCGTACGCCTGTTGACGCCGTGGTTCGCGGCGCGGTTCATCGATGGCGCCACCGCGGCCGCGCGGCTGCCTGACCCGGCCGCACGTGAGGCCATGCCCGGACTGGTGGTGTGGGCGGCACTGTTCTGCGTCGGAGGAGTCCTCGACCAGGTGCTGGCCCTGTCGGGCGTCCACCTGGGTTCGCATGTCGCGTGGCAGGCGACGAACCGGCTTCGCGAGGACGTCACCGATCACTGTCTGCGCCTGGACACCGGCTTTCACCACGACCACGGTCCGGGTGAGCTGGTGGAACGCGTCGACGGGGACGTCCGGGAGCTGAACAACTTCTTCTCCCAGTTTGCCCTTGTTCTGTTGGGAAACCTGGCGTTGATCGGCGGCGTGCTGGTCGTGATGCTGGCCGTCGACTGGCGGATCATGGGTGTCTTCGTCGGGTTCACCGCCGGCACGCTCTGGATCCTCAGCCGGGTTCGCGGTGTCGCCGCACCTTCGTGGCAACGTAGCCGGGCGGCCTCCGCCGACCTCTACGGCGAGGTGGAGGAACGGTTCGGCGGACTGGCCGACATCCGCGCCAACGGAGCCGGGGAGTACGTGCAGGGGCGGTTCACCTGCCTGCAGCGTGCGATGTTCCTGCGTACGCGTGCTGCCGGGATCACCAGCGTGCTCGTCGGCGGGGGCATCGAGCTCCTCATGGTGGTGGGATCGGTCGCGATCCTGGCGGTTGCCGTCGCTCTCTACCGATCAGGCGCGGTCTCGCTCGGAACGGTCTTCCTCATGGTGGCCTACACCGCCCTCGTCGTCGGGCCACTGCGTCAGATCCTGGGGCAGATCGACGACCTGCAGCGGGCGACGGCGAGCATCGGGCGGGTACGAGAACTGCTCGCCGTCACACCCACGATCTCCTCCGGTCCCGGCGCGGCCTTCGCCGGTGGCGCGGTGGCGGTGGCGGTGGAGGACGTGTCGTTCGGCTATCCCGGCCGCGACACCTCGTCGCCGGTCCTGCGTGACCTGACCTTCCGGCTGCGGCCGGGTGAGGTTCTCGGCCTGGTCGGGCGCACTGGTGCCGGCAAGACCACGATTGCCCGCCTGCTCCTGCGGTTCTACGACCCCGACACCGGACGGATCACCTTCGACGGTACGGACATCCGACAGGCCCGCCTCGACGAGCTCCGAGCGACAGTCGGCGTCGTCACCCAGGACGTACAGGTGTTCCGCGCGACGCTGCGCGACAACCTCACCCTCTTCAGACCGGGCCGCGTACCTGACGAGCGGCTCGTGACGCTGCTGGGAGAGGTCGGACTCGGCGACTGGTATGTCCGACAACCCGGCGGGCTCGACACCGTGCTCGCCTCCGGATCGGCGGGCATGTCGGCGGGAGAGGCGCAACTGCTCGCCATGGTGCGGGTCTTCGTCGACGATCCCGGCCTGGTAATCCTCGACGAGCCGACGTCACGGCTGGATCCGGCGAGCGAGGCGGTGGTGGAGCGGGCGTGGGACCAGCTGTTCGTCGGCCGGACGGGCGTGATCATCGCCCATCGCCTGCGTACGCTCGAACGCACCGACACGATCCTGGTCCTCGAGCGCGGTCGGATCTCCGAGTACGGTCCGCGGGCGGTCCTGGCGCATGACTCCAGCTCCGCCTACCACCGCGCACTCCTCGCCGGCGGTCTCGAAGGCTTGGCAAGCCTCGGCGGTCCCGGATCGGCGGAGTGTGGGCGCACCGGGGGTGCGCGATGATGCTCGCCCGACTGTTCACCTACCGCCGGGGTCTGCTAGTCGGGTCTGTTCTTGCCTGGACGCTGTCGTCCTGTCTCCCGATCCTGACCGGCCTAGTGCAGCAGGCGATCTTCGAGGAACTGGACCCGAGTGCGTCCGGCCATCTCGACGGCCGGGATCTCCTGCTGCTCTTCGCCGCCCTCGCCGTCCTCGCGGTGTCCGAGCCCGCGCTGGGAGTCCTGTGGTACTGGGTGCACACCACGTTCGAGGGGACGGTGGAGGCACTCGTTCGTACCAACCTGTTCTCGTGGGTTCTCACCACGTCGGGAAGGCGCGGGACCCCGGCATCGCCGGTCACCCTGGTGGGCCATCTCCGCGACGACGTTCCCGGTCACACGTCTCTGGTCAACGAGTGGTACCGGCTCTCGGGGGAAGCGGCGTTCGTGGCGATCGCACTCGTGATCATGCTCGGCATCGATCCGCTGATCACCGTCGCGACGTTCCTGCCGCTGGCCGGTGTTGTGGGGTGTACGCACTGGATGCGCAGTCGGCTGCCGCGCTTGTGGGGCGAGGCGCGGGACGCGACCACGGCGGTGACGAACTTCGTCGGCGAGGCGTTCGAGGGCGTGCAGGCGATTCGGGTGGCGGGCGCCGAAACGGCCGTGGTGCGACGCTTCGCGCACCTCAATGACCTCCGCAGGAAGGCCGAGGTCCGCAGTCTCGTCGCGGCGAGGCGGATCGACGCGATCACGGTGGCGACGACCATCGCGGGCCGCGGGCTGGTCCTGCTCACCGGGGCCGGCGCGATGGTCGCGGGCCGCTTCACCGTCGGCGACTTCATCCTTTTCGCGTTCTATCTCGACTGGATGCTCATGCTCCCGCGTCGAGTCGGCCGGGTGCTCAGCCAGCGCAGGACCAGCGAGAAGTCCCTGGAGCGGCTGCGCGAGGTCATGGGGACGACACCCGTGTCAACGCTCGTGGCGCATCGAGCCGTCCATCTGAGCGGTCCAGGGTCGCAGCCGTCTTCCACGCGGTCCGCGAGTGTCCACGTGGTCGAGCCGACGGCCAGCCGCCGCGGTCGGACGCGGAGCCACGGCGGCGGTCGGCTGCGAGATCTTGTGGTCACTGACCTCTGCTACCGGCATCCGGAGACAGGTCGCGGTATCTCGGGCGTGAGTCTGCACCTGCGTGCCGGCACCCTGACAGTGGTGACCGGACCGGTCGGTGCCGGCAAGTCGACGTTGCTGGAGGTGATGCTCGGCCTGCGGGAATCGCAGTCGGGCGCGCTCTACTGGAACGGCATGCGGATCGAGGATCCGGCGACGTTCATGGTCCCGCCGAGGGTGGCGTACAAGCCGCAGGTCCCGCGGCTGTTCAGCGAACCGCTGCGCGACACGATCCTGCTCGGCCTCCCGCCGGAGAGGGTCGACCTGGAAGCGGCCCTGCGCCGTGCCGCGTTCGAGCGGGACGTCGCCGAACTGGACCGGGGACTCGACACGAGGGTGGGCAGCCGTGGTGTCCGGCTCTCCGGCGGCCAGGTCCAGCGGGCGAGTGCCGCTCGGATGTTCGTGCGTACGCCGGATCTTTGTGTCATCGACGACCTGTCCAGTGCACTCGACGAGGAGACCGAACATCTGGTCTGGGAACGCATGGACGGGGCGCGGGCGGAGGACAGGTCGGCGGCGTACCTTGTCGTGTCGCACCGGGCGGCTGTCCTCGGAAGGGCGGACCAGATCGTCGTTCTGGAGGCCGGCTCCGTGGCGTCCGTCTCTCATCCGGACCGGAGGTGAGCGGACTCACGCGTGGGTGAACAGGTCGGTCTCGGCGTTGTCGAGGACCTCCTGTAGGTGCAGGCCGCGCTGGACGTCGAGGCCCTGGGGCTTGCCGGCCGCGACCGCCGCGGCGAACTCCGTGACCATCGTGGCGGCCGAGTCCGGCCCGGCCGCCGTGGCGCAGTCGACGAACGCGGCCCCGCCGGGCCCGAAGACCTCGACCTCGGCGCGGGGCGGCCCCCCTGCCGTGGCGCACAGCGACGCCTCGCTGAACCGGCCGCCCGCGTGCTCGAGGAGCAGGCCGACCCAGCCGAGCGGATCGCCGTGGGCGCGTACGCCGACGATCCGGCCGAGTGCCGCGTCGAGCAGGTCGATCAGGTCGGGGCCCTCGCCGAGCAGGACGCCCCGCTCGAACCGCCAAGGCTGGGGGCGCTGTCGGTCGTGTGGGCTGGCGGTGACGACCCGTCCACTGCCACCGAGCGGTCGGGTCCGCGGAGCGGCCATGGCCAGGAACTGCCGGACCGGCTCGGCGTAACGCCAGTCGAGCGCGACCTGGGACACCACTCCCGCGCTGGTGACCGCCACGGCGATCTCCTCGGCTCCAGCGAGGTCGTTCGCGAGAGGCTTCTCCAGCAGAACGGCGCGTCTCGCACGGGCGGCCGCGGCGGCGAGGTCCGTCTGGACAGCCGGGGGAATGGCGAAGGCGATCGCCTCGCAGTGGTCGAGCAGGTCGGCGAACCGGTCGTAGCTGGCGACATGGTGACGGTGTGCGAGCTCACGGGCCGATTCGGGCCGGCGTGACCAGATGCCGGCAAAACGTACGTCGGCGGAGCCAGCGAGCGCCGGGGCATGGACCTCGGCGGCCCTCCGTCCCGCACCGACCAGGCCGATGGTGACGCTCACACCTTCACCATAGGCACGCGCGCCCCGGGTCGGCCCCATCCCGGTGATCATGATCGTGACCGCGAAGGTTTCCCGGATGTATGGCCCTCTTTGGCTCCACAGTTCTGTTCTCTTTCATGATCACAGGACCTTGGCGGCGCCATCGCATGACCATGAAGTGGATCCGGGTCAGGAAGGGAAACGGGGCTATCGGTCCGCGAATCCTTCATGATCACGATCATGATCACGGGATGTCGCGGTCGGGCATGGTCACGGGATGTGGCGGTCGGGCATGGTCACGAGATGTGGCTGTCGGGCATGGTCACGGGATGTGGCGATCAGGGGAGGAGGGGGAGGAAGACGCGCATAGGGCCGGGCTCGCGGTTCGCCCAGGCGTAGTAGGGGATCGCGGTGAGCTGGACCGGGCGCGTCGCGACGGTCCGGTCCGGGTCGTACGCCCGGTAGAGCGGTCCCTGGTCGGGCTCGACGGCGACGGCCGGCGCGGTCAGGGTCATGACGCCACCCAGCAGGTCGCCTGCGTACGCAGGCGTCCAGGACTCGGCGCCCGTGAGCCGGAGGTCCTCCACCGCCACGCCCTCGTGGTCAGCTTGTTCGACGCAGTAGACGAGCGGCCCTCGGCTGATCGCCACCCTGCCGTGCGCGGAAGCGACCCGCGGGTGCGCGGCGACGAGCCTGGTCGACAGGTCGAACTCGATGCGTACGGTGTCGCCCGGACTCCAGACCCGCCGCACCGCAAGGTATCCCGTCTCCCGGCCGTCCTCGAGCAACGCCGCGTCGACCGGCTCGCCGGCCACGTGAACCGCGGCTGAGCCCGCCCATCCCGGCACCGGCACGAACAAAGTGAACTCGGCGCCCGGGCCGATCTCCCGGCCGGCGTCGTCACCACCGCCATCTCCCGGGGTCACCGTGATGTCAACCCGACCTTGCCAGGGGAGGGCACTGGTGACTTCGAGTCGCACGGGCGTACCGTCCGAGAGCCGCAGATCCACCTCACCACCCAGATAGAGCTGGACCCAGACCCCTTCCTCCGACGTGGTGTACGCATAACCCGGCAGCGACGCGAGCAGGCGAGCGATGTTAGGTGGACAGCACGCACACGCGAACCAGGGCTGCCGGCGATGGCGCCCACTGTCGGCGAGCGGGTTCTGGTAGAAGAACTCCGTTCCGGACAGCGCCAGGCCCGGCAGGACTCCGTTGTACAGCGCGGTCTCGATCGCGTCCCGGTACCTCGCGTCGCCCGTCAGCAGTAGCAACCGCCACGCGAAGAAGATGACCGCGATGGCGGCACAGGTCTCGTTGTAGGCCCGGTCCGGCAGTTCGTACGCCGCACCGAACGCCTCACCGTCCCAGCGTGCGCCCACACCTCCGGTGACGGCCGTCTTGTGTTCCGCGAGGTCCGTCCACCACCGGTCGACGGCCGCCCGAAGCTCCGGGTCTCCGGTCTCGAGCAGGACGTCCGCTGTGGCGGCGTAGAGGTAGAGCGCGCGTACGGCGTGCCCGGTCACGGTGTCCTGCTCGCGCAGGGGAGCGTGGTCGAGGAGGTACTCACCGCTGTCGAGTACGCCGCGGCCGCGGGAGTCGAGCTGCCAGGTCGCGAGGCGGAGCCACTTCGGCTCGCGTGTGGTGCGGTAGAGCTCGACAAGTGCCATCTCCAGGCAGGGATGCCCGCAGGTGCCGGGCACCTCGTCGGGCGTGAACCTCGCGAAGACATGCTCACAGGCGCGGATCGCCACATCCAGCAGGGTGCGTTTGCCGGTGGCGCGGACGTGGGCGACGGCTGCCTGCGTGAGGTGGCCGAGGCAGTACATCTCGTGCTTGACGACGAGGTCCGTCCAGCGTTCGCCCGTCCGGTCGACGGAGAAGTACGTGTTGAGGTATCCGTCGTCGTCCTGGGCGGCGGCGAAGAGCTCGATCAACTCGTCGAGGTCCTTGCCCGGCCCGGGACCGTCGCCTGACTCGCCCCGGGACTCGCCGCTTGGCACGCTTTGCGGCTCGCCGCCCGAATCACCACGTGACGCGTTGCTGGGTTCACCCTCTCGGCCACCCGCGGCCAGGATCCATGCTGCCGCCTCGACCCATTTGTAGACGTCGGAGTCGGAGTAGTACCTGCCGTGGAACGGTCCGCCGGTAAGCCCCGCCGCCCGCCGGAAGTTCTCCAGGGCCCCGGTCGACTCGCACTGCTCCTGTTGCGCGGGAACCGTCTCGGCTCGATTGCGTTCCAGCCGCGGCCCCCAGAAGGCGTCGTCGACCCGGACCGCCCCGACGCCGACCGGCCGCAGCCGGGCGTGCGGGCTCTGGCTCGTGTCGACAACAGCCGTCGTGTCGGCAACAGGCGTCGTGTCGGCAACAGGCGTCGTGTCGGCCACCCCGGTCGTGGCGGCGACAGGCGTCGTGTCGGCCACTCCGGTCGTGGCGGCAACGGGCGTGTGCGGGGTGGCGGTCACCAGGGCTCCCTCGTGGTCGACGAGTTAGGGCGGGCGCCCCCTGGATTCTTGGGTCTACGCATCGGGCACCAGGGGTGCGTCGCCCACCCACACCGGGTCGTCGCCGGTGCCCGCCGGACACGAGGCACGGACGGCGATGGAGCAGGGCAGCCGCCGGATGCCGGGCTCGCGGTCGCCGTCGATCGCCTGCAGGAGGGTGGTGCCGACGATCCGGCCGAGGCGGTAGAGGTTCATGTCGACCGAGGTGAGGGGTGGGCGGGTGGAGGCGGCGAGCAGGGTCCAGTTGTCATAGCCGACCACCGCGATGTCGTCGGGAACACGGACGCCGAGCAGGGTGAGCCCGTCGGCGACGCCCCGCGCGATCTGGTCGTTGCCGCAGAGGATCCCGTCGACGTCGGGCCGGGTCTCGAGCAACGCTCGGGCGGCGTGGTAGCCCGCCTCTTCGCCGAACGGCCCGTGCACGACGTGGGAGTCGGGCAGCTCCAATCCCTTCTCGGTGAGGGCTCGGCGGGCACCGGCGATCCGTTGCCGGACTGCCGCGTACGACGGTGGACCCGTGAGGTGCGCGATCTGCGTACATCCCTGGCGGAGCAGTTGCCGCGCCGCGAGCCAGCCCCCGTGCTCGTCGTCGACCGTGATGCTGGTGGCGCGTTCGTCGTCGGCCGTGGTGTAGGCGTAGACGACGGGAAACGGCAGGTCCCGGCCGACCCGCGGTGCCGGGTCGGTGGCGCGGCCGGTGACGATGAGCCCGTCGACCCGCCGAGCGGTGAGGGCGTCGATGTAGTGCCGTTCGCGGACAGCGTCGCGTCGGGCGTCGCACAGGAGCAGGCTGCAGGTGTCGGCCGACAGGGCGTCCTCGACACCGCCCAGCATGGCCGGCGTGAAGCGTCCGTACCCGTCGCGGGTGAGGAGCCCGACCGTGAAAGTCCGGCCGCTCGTGAGCGAGCTGGCGTTGCGGTTGGCCCGGAAGCCCAGCTCCCTCGCACTCTGGACGATCCGCTCGCGGGTCTCCGGGCGCATCCGGCCCTTGCCGTTGAGGCCCTTCGAGGCGGTGGCCACCGATACGCCTGCGACGCGGGCGACGTCGCGGATCGTTGCGGCCACAGGTCCTCCGGGAAGCCAGATGGGAAAACGGTTTGTCAGTCAACCGGTCTCCGAGGGTCACCGGTGATCTGTGTGCAACGCAAGCAAAACATCGGGATATCTCGAGTATCGAGACGAAGCGCTTCGCAAGCAAGGATGCGCCTTGAGAAACAGTTTTCCCATCTGTTGAACCGTTGACCGGGTGCTGCCTGCTGTTCTACCTTCGCGGCACCATCCCGTGGCAGGAGTGCGCAGATGAGTCACGCCAGCAGTCACCCGGCCTCCCATGGCAGGTCGATCCATAGCCCTCGGTCCGTTCAGAGTCGCCGGTCGTTCCTGCAGTGGGGAGTCGCCGCTGCCGCCGCGACCGCGGCAGCCCCGGTTATCGCCGCCTGCGGTGGATCAGACGGTGAGACCGGTGCGAACGGCCAGATCACCCTCAAGGTGATGGGCTTCGAGGTCAACCCCGAGGAGAAGGGAAGCCCGCTCGACAAGGCGTACAAGAAGTTCCTCGCCGACTTCCAGGCCGAGCACAAGAACATCACGATCGACTCGATCGCCACCCCGCCCGAGTTCGACACCAAGATCATCGTCGATCTCGCCTCCGGCACCGCTCCAGACCTGTGGTCGCAGGACGCGTCCAGCCTGGCACCACTCATCGACCGCAAACTGCTGCTCGACATGCGCAGGTGCACCGAGAAGCTTCCGTCGCTCGACACCAAGCGGTTCTTCCCCGCTGTCCTCGACATCCACGAGCAGAAGGACGGTGCGATCTACGGCCTGCCCAACGACTTCACGCCGATGGTCGTGTATTACAACACCGATCTCATCGGCAAGGCGGGCTTGACAGCTCCCGCGGCCGGATGGACGTGGGACGACCAACTGGAGCTCGCCAAGCAGCTCACCAAGGACGGCAGGGGCCGGACGGCGGCCGACGCCGGCTTCGATGCCGCCGACATCACGCAGTGGGGATACCGCGCCGGCCAGTACGCCTACCAGTGGGTCTACCGCACCTGGCAGAACGGCGGCGACGTTCTCGCGCCCGACCGGTCCACCGCGACCGGTTACCTCGACTCGGCGGCCACTCTCGAAGCCCTGCAGTGGTACGCCGACCTGGTGCTGAAGCACAAGGTCTCGCCCAAGCCGTCGGTCCTCGACTCGATCACCGAGAAGTCCAGCTTCGAGGCCGAGTTCATGGCGGGACGTTTCGCGATGTTCGACAGCGGCCACTGGTCGCTCGTCGGGCTCACGGCGGCGGAGGGTTACAAGCCCGAACTGCTCGGCGTCGCGCCCCAGCCGGCCAGCAAGACCGACGCGACCGTGCTGTATGAGTCCAGCTTCGTGATCCGCCACGACCTGCCGGAGGAGAAGATCGAGGCCGCGGCCCGGTTCGTCGAGGCCGCGACCGGCCGGTCGTACCAGGACACCAAGGCCATCACCGGGATCGCGATCGCCGGGAATCAGGAGGCGGCGGAGGCGTCGCTCGCCAACGCCGACTCGCAGTTCGCGGGGCTCGACCCGGTGTTCGTCGAGGCCACCGCCAAGGGCCGGCCGCCGTCGGGATCGCAACTGGCGAAGTACCCCACCATTGAGGGCCTCCTCGACGAGATGATGGACCGCATCCTCGCCGGCGGCGCCGTCGAGACGGAGGCGAAGAAGACCGTCAAGCTCATCGACCAGGAGCTGGACGCCCAGTGACGGTCGCCGACGCCGGAGAGGATACGAGGAGGGAGAGGCAGCCGCGCGGCAGGGTTCCAGGACATCAACTCTGGAGGCGGTTCTGGAGCCGGCACAACGAACGCGCGGGCTACCTGTTCATCCTCCCGGCGTCGGCGCACCTCGCATTGTTCCTGCTGATCCCGATCGGTTTCAGCCTCTACCTTTCGTTCCACGAGTGGAGCACACCGGGTTTCCTCGGCGCTCCGTTCGTCGGGCTGGAGAACTATCGCGACCTGCTCCAGGACGAGCCGTTCTGGCGGGCGATGCGCAACACCGCGACCTACACCGTGCTCTCGGTGCCGCTCGGGATGGCGGTGAGCCTCGCGATGGCGGTCACCGTCAACCGTCGGCTGCCCGGAATCAACGTCTTCCGGGCGATCTTCTTCCTTCCGGTGATCACGTCGTGGGTGGCCGTCTCGGTCGTGTGGATCACCCTGCTCTCCCCGAACGCCGGTGTCGTCAACTACGTGTTCAGCCTGGTCGGCCTGCCACCGCAAGCCTGGCTTGACAACCCACGGTGGGCGATGTTCGCGATCGTCGTCATCACCATCTGGAAGGGCGCAGGATTCCAGATGGTGATCTGGCTTGCCGGCCTGCAGTCGATCCCGACCGAGCTGCTCGAGGCGGCCGCCATCGACGGCGCCAACAGGTGGCGGACCTTCTGGCACGTCACCTTGCCGCTGCTCTTCCCGACGACGTTCTTTCTCGCGGTGACCGGCGTGATCGGCGGCTTCCAGGTCTTCACTCCGATGTACGTCATCACCGAGGGCGGCCCGCTCGGCGCCACCGACGTGGCCGTCTACCACATCTACAAGCGCGCGTTCCAGGAGTTCTCGATGGGCTACGCGTCCGCGCAGGCGTGGGTGCTCTTCGCGGTGATCTTCGTCGCCACCCTGCTGCAGCTGTGGTACGTACGCCGCCGCGGAGAGACGAGCCTGGCATGAGGGAACGGAGCAAGAGGGAACGGAGCCTGAGGCAACGGAGCAGGAGAGGACGCATCGTGACAGGTGAGCAGCGTGGGCTGGCGCGGCTGTGGGACGCGCTCATGCCGCTGCGTACGGTCTTCTTCTACGCCATGCTCGTCTTCATCGCCGCCGGCATGCTCGTACCGTTCCTGTGGATGGTGTCGACGTCGCTTCGGCCACCGGGCACGGCGTTCTCCTATCCACCGCAGATCCTGCCGACGACCTTCGACCTGCGGAACTACCAGCAGCTCTTCACCCTCGTGCCGTTCGGGCGCTACTTCCTCAACACGGTGCTCGTGACAGTGCTCACGGTCGTGGGGCAGGTGGCGTTCTGCGCGACCGCTGCCTATGCGTTCGCGCGGCTTTCGTTCATCGGCCGCAAGGCGTTCTTCGTGCTCTTCCTCGCCACCATGATGATCCCGTTCCAGGTGACGATGATCCCGCTGTTCCTGCTGGTCTTCCAGCTCGGCTGGGTCAACACCTACACCGGCCTGATCGCGCCGGGCATCTCCAGTGCGTTCGGGATCTTCCTGCTCCGGCAGGCGTTCCTCACCATCCCGCGCGACTACCAGGATGCGGCGCGGATCGACGGCGCGAACGAGTGGACGGTGTTCTTCCGGATCTTCCTGCCCCTGACGAAGCCGGCGCTCGCGACCGTCTCGGTGTTCGCGTTCATGGGCACGTGGAACGACCTGCTCTGGCCGCTGCTCGTGTCCCGTGACGAGGAGCACCGAACGCTGGAGCTGGGCCTTGCCTACTTCAACGCCTCGTCGTCGGCGTTCCAGCAGCCGAACTGGCCGCTCATGATGGCGGCGTCGGTGGTGGTGCTGCTTCCGGTGCTGGTCGTCTACCTGTTCGCCCAGCGGTACTTCGTCGCCGGCATCGCACTGAGCGGGGTGAAGGGCTGAGCCATGTCCACATCGGATCCTGGGCGAAGGACTGTGCCCGTCGACGACTACACGCCCCACGGATACCTCGACCTGCCGGGCCACACCAGACGCCTGACGCCCAAGGGGGTGCTGCGTACGCACGGCGTGGGTTTCCGCTGGCACTTCCCGGCGCTCGCGACGTCGTACGGCGGGCGGCGGGAGACCTATCGTGCGGGCTTCCGGCTGGTTCTCGACGACGCGGCAGTTGTGCCGGACTTCGACGACCTCCGCGCGCCGTACCACTCCAAGAACGTCGTCCGCTTCGTGGCGACCAGCGGGAACGCCCGGATGGAGGCGGAGTTCTTCGCACTCGGCGATGACGTCCTCTGCGCACAGGTGCGCGCGGCACCGCGGCGACAGCTCTCTGTCCAGGTCGGCTACACCCGGCTGATCGCCGCCGACCACGGGTGGGGCGAGTCGGGGCTCGTCGCGCGGCGCGTCGGTGACCGCCTCGTCCTGCAAGGCTTCGAGGACGGCGAGGCGTTCGTCCTGGAGGTCGTCGGTGCGGCCGGCGAGTTCGCGGTGACCACGGGGGACGTGGCCACCGGCGCGGTGCAAGGCGACGTCGACGGTGCGAGTGCGGACCGGGTGACGGCCGTCGGCGCAGCGGGGGAGCAGGTCAGCGTCTCCGGTGTGGTCACGATCCGGTCCGCGACGCCGGTCGCCTGCACCGTCCTGCTCGCGCGCGGACGTACGGAGGGCGAGGCAGTGGCGCGCCTGTCGCGGGCCCGGCGTACCCAGGGCAGTTGTCTGGCGGCCCTGCTGGCCGACGACGAGGAGTTCTGGTCGCACGCACCCACGCTGGACGGCGACTGGCCGGACCACTGGCGGCGCGGGCTGGTCTATGACCTCGAGACCCTACGAATGATGGTGAAGCAGCCCGCCGGCATCTACCGGCACTCATGGGATGCGATGCAGCTCCAGGCACCGCGGGTCGTCCTCGCCGAGGCGGCGATCGACGCGTTGCTCCTCGGCTACGCCGATCCCGAACTCGCCCAGGAGTTGCTCTTCGGCACGTTCGCCGACGCACCACTGCCCAACGTGCCGTGCTCACGCGAGGACGGCACGTACAACATGGTCTCGGCGGACGGCTCCGTCTGCGGCACCGGTCCGCAGTGGGGATATCCGTGGCTGGTCGTCCGCCAACTCGCAGCCCTGCGGCCCGACCGCGACTGGCTCGCGCGGCTCTATCCGTACCTCGTCCGCTATCTCGACTGGTGGCTCGCCCATCGCCGCGACGCCGACGGATGGCTGGTCCACGCGTGCAGCTGGGAGTCGGGTCAGGACCTCTCGCCACGCTTCGGCGAGCAGCCGCTTGGTGGCGGCCACCCCACCTGGTCGACCCGTCCGGTCGACCTGCAGGCGGCGTTCGCGGACGCGGCCCGGGCGATGGCGGAGTTCGCGGTCGAGTTGGGCTACGGCCAGGACGTCGCCCGCTGGAGCGCCCTCGCCGAGGACTACGGCCAGCGCACGGAGCAGTTGTGGAACGGCGGCCGGTACGCGGACTGGCGCACCGACACGGGTGCGGACCAGCCGGGATTCACCGGCGTCGACGACGTGATGCTCCTGGCGCCGGTCGCGCTCGGGTTGGCAGCGGCGGAGCGCAGGGAGGCCCTGCGGCCGGCGATCCGGGCATGTGACGCCGACTCCGTCGTGTGGCCGATGTTCGCGTGGACCACCGTGGACGCCGCACTGGCGGCGGGCGAGGACGACACGGCGGCACGGATCGCGGGAGCTGTCGTCGACCGGGCGTACGGCTTCTGGGATGCCCGCGACCACCACGAAGGTGTCGGAGGCAAGCCCGGGCGCACCCTGCCTGGAATCGCGTGTGAGTACTGGCCGCTGTCCGGCCGCTGCGGTGGCGAAGGGTACGGCTGGGGTGCGTTCACGACCCACCTGCTCCTGGGCGTCCTGGTCGGTATGCGCCCGACGTCGGAGGGGCTGTACGTACGGCCGAACCTGCCGATCGGCATGCGTACGCCCGGGCGCCGTTATGCCGTCAACCTCACGTTGTGTGGTGTGCGGCTGGTGCTCACCTTGCGACCCGACGAGGACGGTGGCGGCGTCACTGTCGATGTTGCGGACCGGAGCGCGACGGTGCGTTGGGGTGAGGAGGCCTTCTGGCGTTGGGAGGAGCTCGGGTGCGCAAGGCCGTCCTGACAGGACCCTGGGAGGTGGCCGGCCGACCAGTAGAGGTCCCCGGATGCTGGGAGGACACGGGGATCGCCAAGGACGCGCCCGGACCGTTCGACTACCGGACGACGTTCGACGTAGGAGAGTTGCGCGCCACCGATCGGGTCTGGCTGCGCTTCGGAGCGGTGAGCTACGCGTGCGAGGTCTTCGTCGACGGGCAGGAGGTCGGGCGACACATCGGCATGTGGGACGCGTTCGACGTGGAGGTCACCTCGGCGGTCGACGCCGGCAGCACCCACGAACTGATGGTCCGGGTCGAGAAACCTGCCAGCCTCACGGCGGGGCCTGACTCGCCGGCGGTTCCCGGTCGCTATCCGACAAGGGAGACCCTCGCCGGCTTCCTGCCCTACGTCTGGGGACACGTCCACGGCGGCATCTGGCAGGACGTCGAGGTGGTCGTCACCGGGCCTGTCGTGTTCGGCGACGTCACCGCATGGGGGACTCCGGCGGGCGAGGTCACCATCGCAGCTGAGGTGTCCGGAGCGTCCACCGTCAAGGTGACGTTGACAGATCCAACGGGTGGTGCCGTCTCCGAGGTCGTACGCCGGGTCGAGCACGACGCCGTGTTCAGTATCGGCGTGGACGATCCACAGCCCTGGTCACCGGACGATCCGCGGCTCTACACGGTGCACATCTCCGCCCACACCGACGACGGGAGCACCAGCGACGGTGACGACAGCAGCGACGGTGACGACAGCAGCGACGGCGTCGGCAGTAGGAGCGGCGACGGGAGCAGCAGCGACGACGGTGGCCGCGGCCGGTCCGACGAGCGAACGCTTCGGGTCGGCCTGCGCGAGCTGACCACCCACGGCAGCGAGCTCCGCCTCAACGGCGACCCGCTCTATCCGCGGATGCTGCTGTCCTGGGGCTGGTATCCCGACCTGCTCCATGCCGCGCCGTCGCGCGACCGGGCTCGTGCCGACCTCGAACGCCTACGAGAGCTGGGATTCAACGGCGTCAAACTGTGCCTGTGGTTCCCACCGACGTACTACTTCGACATCGCTGACGAGCTCGGCCTGCTGGTCTGGGTCGAGCTACCCATGTGGCTGCCCCATCCGACCGAACACTTTCGAACGCAGTTGCCCGCCGAAACCGACCGGCTGGTCCGGACGGCGCGCAACCATCCGTCGGTCATCCTCTACACGCTGGGCTGCGAGCTGAGTGCCGTCATCGGAGACGATGTTCTTGCGCCGCTCTACGCCCATGTGAAGGGGCTCGTGCGCGACGCCCTGGTCCGCGACAACAGCGGGTCGGGGGAGGCGTACGGCGGACTGCTCACCGAGTACGCCGACTTCTACGACCACCATCTCTACTGCGAACTCCAGCACTTCCGCGAGACACTCGAGCACTTCGCACCAGGATGGCGCGATGCCAAGCCGTGGCTCTTCGGCGAGTTCTGCGACCTCGACACGTTCCGCGACCTTCGCCGCCTGGGCGCCGCAGCCGCCGACCGCCCCTGGTGGACACACGGCGACCCCGCGGTCAATCCGCAGGGCGCCCGCTGGCAGTACGACGTCCAGGCACACGGGGAACGCCTGCGGGCCAACGGCTTCTGGGACCGCGGAGCGGAGCTGGAAGCGATCTCGCGACAACAGGCCCTGCTCCACCGCAAGGTCACGTTGGAGGCCGCCCGGATCCGGCACGACACGTCGGGCTACGTCATCACCGGCGAGCGCGACACCCCGATCAGCACGGCAGGGCTCTGGGACGATCTCGGCGAGCTGAAGGTCGATCCCGCGGAGTTCCGGGCGTTCAACTCCGACCTGGTGGTGTGTCTTGGCTGGGACCGGCGCCGGACGTGGCGGGCGGGTGGCGACCGGCCGGCGTACGGCGATCCCTGGTGCCACGAGGCCGGTGCCGTCGTACGCCCGCATCTCGTCCTTGCCCACCACGGAAGGGACTCCGCGCCCGTATGGGCGGAGTGGACGGTCGCGCTCGACGGCAGTGATCCTTTCACCTCCGGCTCCCATGGGCCGGGGGAGCGGCTGAGGCCGGGAACAGTGCGAGAGGTGTGCGTCGCGGCGTTCGAGGTTCCGGACGTACGCACACCACGGCAGGCGACGCTGCGGGTGCGTGCCTGGGTGGGCGGTGAGCTGACCTCGAACACCTGGCGGTTCTGGTTCTTTCCGCACTCGCCGTGGGCAGAGGTCGGCCCGGTGATCCTGGACGACCCTGGCGGGCGACTTGCGGACCTTCGCACCCTCGCGCCCACGGTTACCGACAGCCCCACCACTCGTGCTGTCACGGTCGCGACGCGGTGGACACCGGACCTCGCCCAGGCGGTCGAGGACGGCGCGCACGTGATCCTGCTGGCCGACGAGGCGAGCGACAGCCCACTGCCCCTCGTCCCGATGCCGTTCTGGCGTGAGGCGGTGAAGGTGATCGAACCGCACGAGGCGTGGGGCGACTTCCCTCATGAGGAATGGACCGACCTGCAGTTCGCCGGATGTGCGCCCGACCTCGCGATCGACACGAGCGACACGAGTGGTGTCGCCGGCCCGATGCGCCCGCTGCTCCGCAGGATCGATGCCCGGACGGCGCACCTGCACGACTACGCGACCGAGATCGCGTGGGGCAAGGGCCGGCTGATCGTGTCCACATTGCGGTTCGAGGGATCGCGCGGTGACCAGCCTCGTGGGCTGGCCCGCAACACCGCCGCGTCGTACCTCCTGTCCCGCTTTGTCAGTTCCCTCCAGATCCGCTGACCGGGACCGGGCGCCGAGCCGCCCAGGCACGGAGAGTAGGGGGGCTGGTGCGGCATTCGCCCGGCGGGCCGGGCTACTCGCCTGCTACTCGCCTGCTACTCGCCTGGTTGGCCCGGTTACCCGCCTGGTTGGCCAGGCTGTTGGGGCGTTTCGGGGCGTCGATGCCTTGCCCGGGTGCCACTCGCCCAGCTGACGTGGTTACTCACCTGGCTGACCTGGCCCGCGCCCCTCACGGGCAAGCCGCTCACGGGCGAGCCGCCCACCGTCGGTGCAAGACGCGCACGCGTGACGGAAAACCTGGTGGGTCGGCTTGGCGGCATTGCTTATCCTTGCCACCGTATGCATACTTCCTCGCCGCCCACGCTCACGACGCTGCGGAGCCGGCTCCCTGACCTGATGCTTCGCGACCAGCATCGCCTGCGGCGCCGGCTCGACGGCGTACGCAAGCTCCGGTCCGACGGTGCACGTCAGTCGGCCGAGGCCGCGATCGTCGCCGATGTCGGCAGGGCGGAGCGGCGCCTCGCCGGCCGGCAGGCTGGCGTCCCGGCGGTCACCTATCCGGCCGCGCTACCGGTCAGCCAGAAGAAGGACGACATCCTGGCCGCGATCCGCGACCACCAGGTGGTGATCGTCGCCGGTGAGACCGGCTCGGGCAAGACCACTCAGCTGCCGAAGATCTGTCTCGAACTCGGTCGCGGCGTACGCGGCATGATCGGTCACACGCAGCCCCGCCGGATCGCCGCGCGCACCGTAGCCGAACGCATCGCCGCAGAGCTCGACACCCCACTCGGAGGAGCCGTCGGGTGGAAGGTCCGGTTCACCGACAAGGTGGGCGACGACACGCTCGTCAAGGTGATGACCGACGGCATCCTGCTGGCGGAGATCCAGCACGACCGGCTGCTGCGCGACTACGACACCCTCATCATCGACGAGGCGCACGAGCGCAGCCTGAACATCGACTTCATCCTGGGCTACGTCAAGCAGCTCCTGCCGCGCCGGCCTGACCTGAAGGTGATCATCACCTCGGCCACCATCGATCCGGAACGTTTCGCCCAGCATTTCCAGCTGGAGACCGCCGAGCGTGCATCCGCCGCGGAGGTGCCGATCGTCGAGGTCTCCGGGCGTACCTATCCGGTCGAGGTGCGCTATCGCCCTGTCGTCGACGACGCCGACGACCGCGATCGCGACCAGATCCAGGCGATCTGCGACGCGGTCGACGAACTCCTCGCCGAAGGCCCCGGCGACATCCTGGTCTTCCTCTCCGGCGAACGCGAGATCCGCGACACCGCCGACGCACTGAGCAAGCAGAATCTCCGTCACACCGAGATCCTCCCGTTGTACGCACGACTGTCCTCGGCCGACCAGCACCGGGTCTTCCAGTCCCACGGCGGCCGCCGGATCGTGCTGGCGACCAATGTCGCCGAGACCTCGCTCACCGTGCCGGGCATCAAATATGTCATCGACCCCGGCACCGCCCGCATCTCCCGCTACAGCCACCGGTTGAAGGTGCAGCGGCTGCCGATCGAACCCATCTCGCAGGCGTCGGCCAACCAGCGCAAGGGTCGCTGCGGGCGAACCTCGGACGGGATCTGCATCCGGCTCTATTCCGAGGAGGACTTCGAGTCCCGCCCGGAGTTCACCGAACCCGAGATCGTACGCACGAACCTCGCCTCGGTCATCCTCGCGATGGCGGCGGCGGGGCTGGGCGACATCGCGGCGTTCCCGTTCATCGACCCGCCGGACCACCGCAACATCAGGGCCGGCATCCAGCTGCTGGAGGAACTCGGGGCGCTCGACCCGAAGGCCAAGGGCCCGAAGCTCACCCCGCTCGGGCGTACGCTGTCCCAGCTCCCGCTCGATCCCCGGTTCGCGCGGATGGTCGTGGCAGCACAGGACAACGGGTGCGTCCGCGAGGTGATGGTCATCGCGGCGGCCCTGTCCATCCAGGACCCGCGCGAACGCCCCACCGACAAGGAGCAGCAGGCGGCGGAGAAGCACGCCCGGTTCGTCGCGGAGGACTCGGACTTCCTCGCCTACCTCAACCTGTGGAAGTACCTGCGGGAGAAGCAGGACGAGCTGTCGTCGAACCAGTTCCGCAAGCTGTGCAAGGCCGAGTTCCTCAACTTCCTCCGCGTCCGCGAGTGGCAGGACATCGAGAGCCAGCTCCGGCAGGTGACCCGGGGTACGGACATCATCCTCAACTCGACGCCGGGCGAGCCGCAGAAGATCCACCTGTCGTTGCTGGCGGGCCTGTTGTCACAGATCGGTGTGAAGGACGGCGAGCAGCAGGACGCCGGGAAGAAGGGCGCGTCGCGGGGCTCGCGTCCACCGCGACGCCGGATCTCGCATGAGTACCTCGGCGCGCGGGGCGCGAGGTTCGCGGTCTTTCCGGGATCGTCGCTGTTCAAGAAGTCGCCGTCGTGGGTCATGGCGGCCGAGCTCGTCGAGACGTCGCGGCTGTGGGCCAGGGTCGTCGCGAAGATCGAGCCTGAATGGGCCGAGGCGCAGGCACAGCACCTGGTCATGCGCAGCTACAGCGAGCCGCACTGGTCCAAGAAGCAGAGCGCCGTCCTCGCGTACGAACGCGTGACACTGTACGGCGTACCCCTCGCGGTGAACCGTCGCGTCAACTACGGCCGGATCGATCCCGTGGTCTCCCGCGAGATCTTCATTCGACAGGCCCTGGTCGAGGGCCAATGGGAGACCCGGCACGCGTTCTTCCACGAGAACCGCGCGCTGCTGGACGAGGTGGAGGACCTCGAGAACCGGGCGCGCCGGCGCGACATCGTGGTCGACGACGAGACACTGTTCGCGTTCTACGACGAACGCCTCCCTGCCGACGTCGTGTCCGGCGCGCATTTCGACAGCTGGTGGAAGAAGGTACGCAGGGACACGCCGGACCTGCTCACCTTCTCTACGTCCATGCTCGTCACCGATGCCGCCGAGGCGGTCCGCGAGTCCGACTACCCGGACTTCTGGCACCGCGACGGCCTTCGGCTCAAACTGACCTACCAGTTCGAGCCCGGCAGCGCCGCCGATGGCGTCACCGTCCACATCCCGCTGCCGGTTCTCAACCAGGTCAACGCGACGTCGTTCAGCTGGCAGGTTCCCGGGCTTCGCGAGGAGCTCGTCACGTCGTTGATCCGCGCCCTCCCGAAGCAGCTGCGGCGGATCTTCGTGCCCGCTCCCGACTTCGCGAAGGCGGCTCTGCAGCGCCTCACGCCGTACCAGGGTGCGCTGCAGGACGCGCTGGGGCGGGAGCTTCGCGCGATGTCCGGCACCATCGTGCCACGCGACGCGTGGCAGCCGGATCGCGTTCCAGAGCACCTCAAGATGACCTTCGCCGTCGACGACGGCAAGGGGCGCACGCTGGCGGAGGGCAAGGACCTCGACGCCCTGCGCCGGCAGCTCAGGGACGAGATGACGACGACGCTGGCAAAGGCCGCCGGCGGCCTCGAGCGCGACGGCCTGCGCGACTGGGACTTCGACCAGCTCCCGCGCGGCATCGCCCAACGCCGGCAGGGCTACGAGGTCAAGGCCTATCCCGCGCTCGCTGACGAGGGGACCAGCGTCGCCATCCGGTTGTACGAAAGTGAGTCCGCGCAACGTCGCGCGATGGTGGCGGGCACCCGCAGGTTGCTCCTGCTGAAGCTCCCAGCCCCCATCAAACCGGTGCTCGCCCGGTTGAGCATCGCGCAGAAGCTGGCTCTCGGGCACAGCCCGCACGGCGACGCCGGTGCGTTGTTCGACGACTGCCTGGGCTGCGCGGTCGACGCCCTGGTTTCCGCCGCGGGCGGTCCCCCCTGGGACGCCGAGGGTTTCGCCAAGCTGGTCGACACAGTGCGCGCCGACCTGCAGGACACGGTGACCGACATCATCGTCAGGGTGGCCGAGATCCTGCGCGTCGCGCACGAGCTGAATGCCCGCCTCGACACCATGACGAACCCGGCCCTGGCCACGGCGGTCGCGGACGTGCGGTCACAGCTCGAAGGACTCGTCTTCGCCGGCTTCGTCACCGCACACGGCAGGGATCGGTTGCCTGACGTCCTCCGCTACCTGCGGGGCATCGAACGCCGCCTCGACAAGGTCCCCACCGAGACCCAACGGGACCTCGAGCACACGCAGGTGGTCGCCCGGCTTCAGCAGTCCTACGACCAATTCGTCGGAGGTCTGAACGCCGACGACCCCGACTCTCGCATCGAAGGGGTCGAGCAGGTCCGCTGGATGCTCGAGGAACTCCGGGTGAGCTTCTTCGCCCAGCAGCTCGGGACATCCGCTCCGATCTCGGAGAAGCGGATCCGCAAGGTCCTCGACCGGCTCGAGTCCTGACCCTGACCTGGCCGCAGAACTTGCCCGGGCCGTCAAGAAAACAAGGGCATCAAGGTGCCACGGCGATTGACGCCGCACCGCCCGCCGTCGAAGGTGAGTCCCGACCTGCGGGGGTTGGCGATCGGTCGATGTCCATGCGTACGCGACAGGTTTGTCGTACGTATCAGTTCATGCGTTGACCGCACTCTCCCTAGGAGACACGATGGCGCGACGGCGACTGATGGGGATACTCGCGGGCTTGACGATGGTCCTGGCGACGGCGGTCGTGGTCGGCGTACCGGCGACGACCGCACACGCCGATGGTTGCTACACCTGGAACCGCACTCTCCAGCAGGGCATGAGTGGAAGCGACGTCACCCAGTTGCAGATCCGGGTGGCCGGTTGGCCGGGATTCCAGAACCAGATCGCGCTCGACGGCGCCTACGGTCCGCAGACCGCGGCGGCGGTACAGCGTTTCCAGGCCGCCTACGGTCTTGCCGCGGACGGAGTCGCCGGCCCGGCGACCTTCGCGAAGATCTACGAACTGCAGGACAACGACTGCACGCCGATCCACTTCTCCTACGCCGAGCTCAACCAATGCAACAGCACCTGGGCCGGTGGCCGGGTCTCGGCAGCCACCGCTCGTGCCAACGCACTACGCACGATGTGGAAGCTCGAGGCGCTGCGGCGCGCCCTGGGTGACAACCCGCTGATCGTCACGTCAGGTTTCCGCAGCGAGGCCTGCAACAGCGCGGTGGGTGGTGCGTCGAACAGCCGGCACCTCTACGGCGACGCGGCCGACCTCGTCTCCGGCTCCGCCTCCCTGTGCCGGATCGTGCAACAGGCGAGGTCGCACGGGTTCGGCGGCCTGTTCGGGCCCGGCTACCCCGGTCACAACGACCACATCCACGCTGACGGCCGGTCCGGTTTCGTGTGGGACGCGCCCACCTGCGGAGTCTGATCGCGGCGCCGCGTTCCACCCGTCCTCGATCGACAACCCTCACCGATCCCGCTGGCTGTTGGCCACGATGGCGGCGGCCGGCGGGATCAACGCTGCGACGGCGGACAGGATGAACACCGCAGTCACCGAGAACCGGCTCACCACCAGCCAGGCCACCAGGAACAGGCCGATGCAGAGGCCCATCAGGGCAAGGTAAAGGCGCCGCCGCTGCCCGCGCGGCCCCTGCCCCTGCCCCTGCCCCTGCCCCTGCCGCTGCCCCTGCCGCTGTTCGTTCACCTGGGCAAGGCTCGCACCGTCAGGCGGGCACGTCCGGGCGCAGGTAGCGCGAGAACCATTCGCTCGCGAGCTGGGCCACGCGTTCCAACGCACCGGGTTCCTCGAACAGGTGCGTGGCTCCGGCGACAACGGCGATGTCGTGGGGCGCCGACAGCCTCCTGGCCGCCTGCTGGTTGAGGCCCAGTACCTGCCGGTCCTCGCTGCCGACGATGAGGAGGGTGGGCGCCCGTACCCGGTCCAGCGCGACACCAGCGAGGTCAGGTCGACCACCCCGGGACACGATCGCGCCCACGTCGTCTGGCCGTTCCGCCGCGGCCACCAGCGCGCTGGCGGCGCCTGTGCTCGCACCGAAGATCCCGATCGGCAGGCTACGCGTCTCTTCCCACCGGCGTAGCTGGTCAACGGCAGCGGTGACTCGTTTGCCGAGCAGGCCGATGTCGAAGCGCAGCTCGGCGGTCTGGCGGTCGCGCACCTCCTCGTCCGGCGTCAACAGGTCGAGGAGGACCGTCGCGAAGCCCGCATCGGACAGGGTGCGAGCGACTGCCCGGTTGCGCGGACTGTGTCGTGAACTTCCCGACCCGTGGGCGAACAGGACGAGCGCCTCGGCACTGGTGGGCAGGACCAGGTCTCCGCGCAGCTCGACGTCCGCGGGCGCGGTACCAGCAGGGACGGTGACCGGAACGCTCATCGGCGCCTGCACAGCCTCTCGACGCCTCGGTGTCGCCGACGCACCAGATGACCCACCTTGGACTTCCTACCGCAGGGCGGCCCGCGCAAACCAACGCCGACCATGGGGCATACAGATTCGGGCGAACGAGCGGTCGTGGCGGACCTTTCGGTGGCGCAGACCTGTGGACGTGGCGGGCCGGCGCACCGCGGGCCGGCCTACTGCGGGCCGGCCTACTGCGGACCGGCGTGACGCGCGCGAAACCTGGCCGGCGTACGATCGGCTCGTTCGAGCTGGGGCGCTTGGCAGATCCACCCGATCCGACCCGGTCGCGGGCGTAGGAAAGAGCAGGTTCGCAATGCGGATGGCACGATGATCCAGATCCGTGGCGATGAGCAGTCCGGTTACTTCGCGATGGTCGACTGCGACGAGTGTGCGGCGTGCATCGTGTTCAGGCCCCGTGACCACGGGTTGTGGGTGGGCTCGGCGCGCCAGGTACGCGTCTACCTGACCGACCACGTGGGCTGGGTCTTCGACGGCAGCTCAGGCGGGTTCTTCTGTCCCGCCCACTTCGCCTGACCCGATCGGGCCCAGCACGTCGGAGGACGTCGGCGATCCCGGTTCCCCATGCCGATGACGGACTGCCTGGCGGTGTCGCGCACCACCGCCTGGCAGTGTCCGGGACAGGTCATGACCGGTGTACCCGGAGCGGGCCGGCCGACCGGTACGTTCGTAGGAATCGATTTCCGGAGGTACGAACGTGAACGCAGGCGACGGCATGACCGGCGGTCCGAACAGCGGTCGGGGAGGTGGCCAGGGGGGTGGTCGGGGCGGCGGTCCGACGAGCGGGCTGGTCGGTGGGCTCGGGGACCTGGCCCGCGTGTCCGACGCGGTGACCCGCTCGATCAGCGCCGAGAACCCGACCGGTGAGAAGGGCCACGGCGGTGCGGCCACCGAGGGGACCGGCGCCAACGCGGCGCGTGACCTCGGCCGCGGCTGGAAGGTCTCGCCATCGATCCGGATCGAGGCCGGCGACACAGCGACTCTGGCAGGCATCGAAGGGTCCGGAGCGATCCAGCACATCTGGCTGACGACCCACGTGTCGAACTGGCGCCGGCTGCTCCTGCGGTTCTACTGGGATGACGACCCGCGCCCCGCCGTCGAGGTACCAGTGGGCGACTTCTTCGGCCAGGGATGGGGAGCGTTCGCCCAGCTGAGCTCCCTGCCCGTCGCGGTCAACCCCAACGGCGGGTTCAACTGCTACTGGCCGATGCCGTTCGCGCGGTCGGCGCGGATCACCCTGGAGAATCTCGCCGACGACCCGGTCATTGTCTATTACCAGGTCGACTACACCCTCGCCGCGCAGGGCGACGACCTGGCGTACTTCCACTCCCAGTGGCGGCGCAGCAACCCGCTGCCGTCGGCGGAGGTCCACACGATCGTGGATGGCGTCGAGGGCACCGGCCACTACGTCGGCACCTACCTCGCGTGGGGCGTCAACAGCACCGGCTGGTGGGGCGAGGGTGAGCTGAAGTTCTACCTCGACGGGGACGACGAGTTCCCGACCATCTGCGGTACCGGGACCGAGGACTACTTCGGCGGCGCCTGGAACTTCGACGTCCCGGGTCAGGGATACACCGCGTTCTCGACGCCGTTCCTCGGACTGCACCAGATCATCGCGCCGGACGGGCTGTACCGGAGTCAGCAGCGGTTCGGCATGTACCGCTGGCACATCTTCGACCCGATCCGCTTCGCCGCCGATCTGCGCGTCACCGTGCAGGCGCTGGGGTGGCGGGCGGGCGGGCGGTACCTGCCGCTGCAGGACGACATCGCCTCGACCGCGTTCTGGTACGGCCGCGAGACGTCGTACGCCGCCCCAGCGACCCCCGACCTCGACACCCTGGAGATCTGCTGAGCACCGGCCTCTCCCGGCCTCTCCCCGTGATCATGATCGTGATCATGAAGGAAATCGGGGGTCTATGCGCCGCAAGACTTTCATGATCATGGTGCGTAGATCCCGGCGTCGACCTGCTGGACCGAGGCGGCCGCCAACCTCGCGGTGAAGTCCTCGGTCTCCTGCAGGTGCTCGTCCATCAGGGCACCGGCCGCGCGCGCCGCTCTGCGGCGTACCGCGGCCATGATCTTGGTGTGGAAGTCGATCGCCCGGGCGGCCAGCTCGGCGTTGTCCTCGACGGTACGCCGGCGGACACTACGCAGCGCACCGTCCACGGAATGGAACAGCGTGAGCGCGAACGTGTTGCCCGCGGCCCGGAGCAAGGCGTCGTGGAAGTCGACGTCGGCGGAGCTGAACGTGTCGAGATCGCCGTCGGCCCACGCGGCCTTCATCGCCTCGACGGCGACGGTCATGCGTTCGAGGTCGGCGTCGGTACGCCGGAGAGCGGCGAGTTCGGCGATCCCGCGCTCGACGATGCGCCGCAGTTCGGTGAGCTCGTACGCGAGTGCGTAGCCGGGTTCGAGGGTCGCCCGTGCGTTGAGCACGGTGCTGTCGAACGGTGCCCACATCGCCGGCGCGTTGACGAAGGTGCCCCGCCCCTGCTGAACCCGCAGGACGCCGCGCTGGCGCAGATCCTTGATCGCCTCGCGCAGGGTCAGCCGGCTCACCCCGGCTCGCTCGGCCAACACGGGTTCGGGAGGAAGCCTGCTCTCCGGTGGGTAGGTACCGCTGACGATCTCGTCCAGCAGTCGTTCGGCCAGTTGGTCGGCGAGGCCGGTGCGGCTGACAGTGGAGAACTGACTCGCGCGTCTGCCGGTGCGCGGCGGATCCACACAGCGGATGTTCTGGTCGGTCATGTTGGACTGCGCCTCCCCAGCCTGGCCACCTTGCCTGACCATCTTCGGACGGTCTGGTGGCCCACACGAGAGCCACAGAGTATGGCAGCCGCGCAACGGATACCTGGCACAGGGCCGAAACCCGGTACGATCGCGATGTTGAAACATCTGATGTCTTGGAGGGTGCGTACCCCATGGCCGTTCCGGCGCCAACCGCGCTTGCTGACGTGACGCTCCGGCTCCATGCCGACGACAACGTTGTCATCGCGATGCAGGACCTCGACCCAGGACCGTACGCGCTCGCCGGCGGCGGCACCCTCGACATCGCCGACTCCGTGCCCCGCGGGCACAAGGTCGCCGTCGCTCCGGTCGCCGAGGGTGAGCCCGTACGCAAGTACGGCCAGGTCATCGGCTTCGCCAGCGCGGCCATCACACCTGGCCGGCACGTGCACACGCACAACACGGCGTTCCAGATGTTCGAGCGGGCCTACGAGTTCGGTGTCGACACGCGCCCGACCGAGTATGTCCCCGAGAACGCCCGCGCGACCTTTCAGGGCATCCTCCGCCCCGACGGCCGCCCGGCGACCCGCAACTACATCGGCATCCTCACCACGGTCAACTGCTCGGCGACCGCGGCCAAGCTGATCGCCGACCGCTTCAAGTACGACGCGCTCGACGACTTCCCGCAGGTCGACGGCGTCGTCTCCCTCACCCACGACACCGGCTGCGGCATGGCGGGTCCTGGCAGTGAGGCCTTCGAGGTCCTGCGCCGGACCCTGACCGGCTACGCCAACCACCCCAACTTCGCCGGCTTCCTCGTCCTCGGCCTCGGCTGCGAGGTCAACCAGGTGTCCTCCCTCGTCGAGCACTGGCAGATCCCCGCGCACAAGCTCACGGTGCCGATGACGATCCAGGAACTCGGCGGTACGAAGAAGACCGTCGCCGAAGGCATCGCCCGGATCAAGGAGATGCTCCCCGACGTCAACAACGTCACCCGCGAGACCGTCCCCGCGAGCGAGCTCGTCCTCGCCATGGAGTGCGGCGGCTCCGACGGCTACTCCGGCATCACCGCCAACCCCGCCCTGGGCGCGGCGGCGGACCTTCTCGTCGCCCACGGCGGCACGGCCGTCTTCGGCGAGACCCCGGAAATCTATGGCGCGGAACATCTGCTGGCTCGCCGCGCCGTCAGCCACAAGGTGGGCGAGAAGCTGGTCGAGCGCATCCGCTGGTGGGAGGACTACACCGCCAAGCACGGCGGCAGCATGGACAACAACCCCTCGCCCGGCAACAAGGCCGGCGGTCTCACGACGATCCTGGAGAAGTCGCTCGGTGCGGCGGCCAAGGGTGGCACGACCAACCTTGCCGACGTCGTGGAGTTCGCCGAGGAGATCACCGCGAGGGGTCTCGTCTTCATGGACACGCCCGGCTACGACCCGGTCAACGCGACCGGCATGGTGGCCGGCGGCTCCCAGGTGCTGTGCTTCACGACCGGGCGCGGCTCGGCGTTCGGGTGCAAGCCCACGCCGTCGCTGAAGCTCGCCACCAACACCCCGATGTACGAACGCATGACCGATGACATGGACCTCAACTGCGGCATCGTCGCCGACGGCGAGGCCTCGGTCGCGGAATCCGGGCAGCAGATCTTCGACCTGGTGCTGCGGGTCGCGTCGGGGGAGAAGACCAAGAGCGAGGAGCTGGGCTACGGCGACGAGGAGTTCGTCCCGTGGCAGCTCGGCGCTGTGATGTGAGGGAGGCGGTCGCCGTGACGAACGGCGGTAGAACGACCAGCACAGGCACCAACCTCGGCCCGTTCGAACGAATCCGCGACGTCTCACCGCAGGCGCCCCTGCCGGATCTGCTGCCCGTCCGCCAGCACTACGACGTGCCCGTCGAGGCCGATGTCCCCGCCGCGACCAGGCGCGAGCTGGAAGCGCTCCGGCCCCGGATCACCGCAGGCATGCGGATCGCCGTCACCGCCGGCAGCCGGGGCATCCACGACATCGCCACCGTGGTCAAGGCCGCGTGCACCTGGTTACGGGAGCAGGGGGCCGAGCCGTTCATCGTGCCGGCGATGGGCTCACACGGTGACGCGAATGCCGAGGGCCAGCTCGCCGTCCTCGCGTCGTACGGCATCACCGAGCAGACGATGGGCGTCCCGCTGCGGGCGACCATGGACACGGTCGTGCTGGGGCGCGTACCCGACGGGCCGGAAGTCCACCTCGACGCCCATGCCGCCCAGGCCGACGGGATTCTGCTGGTCAACCGGATCAAGCCGCACACCGACTTCCACGGCGAGATGGAGAGCGGTCTCGGCAAGATCGCCGCGATCGGGCTCGGCAAGCAGCGAGGTGCCGAGGGCATTCATGCGTACGGCTCGACCGGGCTCGCCCGGTGGATGCCCGCGGTGGCCAGGCGAATCGTCGACACCGGCAAGGTGCTCGGCGGCCTTGCGATCGTCGAGAACGCCCACGAGACCACGGCCAAGGTGGCCTTCGTCGCCCCCGACGGCATCGCCGGGCCGGCGGAGACCGCTCTGCTGGCCGAGGCCGGTGAACTGCTCGGGCGGCTGCCCTTCGACGACCTCGACGTGCTGGTCGTGGACGAGCTCGGCAAGGACAAGTCGGGCTCCGGCATGGACACCAACGTCATCGGCCGGATGTGGATCCCCGGCGTCGCCGAACCCGACGGTCCCCGGATCACCGCCATCACCGTGCACGCGATCAGCAAGGCGTCCTACGGCAACGCCGTCGGCGTCGGGCTCGCCGACTTCATCCCGTTCCGCGTGCTGGAGGACATCGACCTGCACGCCGTCTACGTCAACGCGATGACGTCGGGAACCGGCGGCCTGCGGCGTACGAAGCTGCCGATCGCCCTCGCCACCGACCGCGACGCCGTGGCGGCTGCGATCCTCATGTGCGGCCGGCCCGACCCGGAGAACGTCCGGCTGGTCCGGGTCCACGACACGCTCGACACGGTTTCTCTCCTGGTCTCGGCGAGCCTGCGGGCCGAGATCGACTCGCATCCGCGGTTGGAGATTGTCGGTGAGCCGGTTCCGTTCGCGTGTACGCCCGAGGGTGAACTGCCCGCCTGGCCGGCGTAGGGTCCCGCCCGCGACGGCAACAGCTTCGCGGGCAGTGGCTTGGCACATCCGTCGATGTCGGACAATCCAGGATTTTCGGGCTCGAGCTGAACCGACCGGGCGCCCTTTCCGTAGTTAGAGGGGTCAGCGCCCGGTGCTCGACCTATCGACGGGAGTTACCACGTGGAGACCACTGACCCGCAGGCCCAGCTTTCGATGCCCTCGACCGTGCCGCCCCCGCCCGCTGGCGACCTGCCTTCGTTGACCCGGCGCCGGGTCCTGAGTGGTGTCGCCGTCGCCGGAGCCGCAGTCCCGGTGCTCGCCGCCTGCGCCGGTGGCACACAGACCGAGGAGGAGCCGCCCGCCGACGGCGCTCCCGCGGAGGACCCGCCCGCGGAGGAGGAGCCCTCCGAACAGGAGCCCACCGAGGAGGAGCCGCCCGCCGGGGCCGACGCTCTGGCGAAGACCGCGGACATTCCCGTCGGAGGGGGCGTGGTGCTCGCCGACCAGAAGCTCGTGGTGACGCAGCCGGCGGCCGGTGAGTTCAAGGCGTTCAGCGCGTTGTGCACCCACAAGGGGTGCCCGGTCAAGGACGTGACGGACGGGTCCATCAACTGTCCGTGCCACGGCAGCAAGTTCAGCGCCAGCGACGGCAGTGTCACGAGCGGTCCCGCCACCGAGCCGCTGGAGACCAAGGAGGTCACGGTCGACGGCGACTCGATCATGCTCGCCTAGTTGGTGCCGGTCCCTCACAATCGCGAGGCCGCTCGGGGTCCCGTCCCGCTCAGAGCCGCTCAGAGCCGCTCTGGGTCCCGTTCCGTGATCATGATCGTGATCATGAAGGTTGTCGTGGTCCATAGCCCCGAGAGCCTTCATGGTTCCGAACGCCTTCATGATCACGCAGCGCAGATCGGCCCGTCCGCGCGATGGTCCAGCCCGGAGTGCCAGCCATGTCCTGCGGGGCTGCGCTGGGATGGTCGCGGGCCTGTGCCGGGATGGCCAAGCGGGCCTGTGCCGGGATGGCCAAGCGGGCCTGTGCCGGGATGGCCAAGCGGGCCTGTGCCGGGACGGCCAAGCGGGCCTGTGCCGGGACGGCCAAGCGGGCCTGTGCCTGGATGGACCGCACGCACAAAGGCCTGTACGCCCAGCCCGCCTGCTTCAGGAATGACCCGAGCGGGTCCAGGCCGTGAAGGCTGGCAGGTGGCTCTGCAACCGACACCGCCAGCCGCCTCCTACACACCTTCGGACGTTCATGATCATGAAGGGAAACCGGACCATGAAAACCAACGGGGCCATAACCCCCCGGAACCTTCATGATCACGATCATGATCACGGGGTGGTGCCGATCAGGTGGGGGTAGGGGCGTCTACGCTCGGACAAGTGGCAGATCCCGCGACCTATCGACCGGCTCCCGGCTCCGTTCCCGACGCGCCCGGCGTCTATCGCTTTTCCGACAGCCGGGGGCGAGTCGTCTATGTCGGCAAGGCCAAGAGCCTGCGTGCCCGGCTCGGTTCGTACTTCCAGGATCTCGCCGCTCTCCACCCGCGCACCCAGGCGATGGTGCAGACCGCGGCCAAGGTCGAGTGGACGGTCGTCAACACCGAGGTCGAGGCACTCCAGCTGGAGTACGCCTGGATCAAGGAGTTCGACCCGCGGTTCAACGTCAAGTACCGCGACGACAAGAGCTATCCGTGGCTGGCGGTGACGCTCGACGAGGAGTTCCCGCGGCTACAGGTCATGCGCGGTGCGAAGCGCAAGGGCGTCCGCTACTTCGGCCCCTACGCCCACGCCTGGGCGATCCGCGAGACGCTCGACCTCCTGCTGCGGGTGTTCCCGGCCCGTACGTGTTCCAAGGGCGTCTTCAAGCGCGCCCACCAGATCGGCCGGCCGTGCCTGCTCGGCTACATCGGCAAGTGTTCGGCGCCGTGCGTGGGCCGGGTCAGCGCGGAGGAGCACCGGCGGATCGTCGAGGATTTCTGCGACTTCATGGCCGGCCACTACGTGCCCTATCTCAAGCGGGTCGAACGCGAGATGAAGCAGGCGTCGGACGAGTTGGAGTTCGAGCGTGCGGCCCGGCTCCGCGATGACCTCAAGGCTTTGGAACGCGCGCTGGAGAAGAACGCCGTCGTCCTGCCCGACGGGACCGACGCCGACGTGATCGCGCTCTCGGAAGACCAGCTCGAGGTCGCGGTGCAGGTCTTCCACGTCCGCGGGGGACGGATCCGCGGGCAGCGCGGCTGGGTCGCTGACAAGACCGACGACGCCGGCACCGGCGAGCTCGTCGAACGCCTGCTCACCCAGCTCTACGGCTCCGAGTCGGCCGACGGCGTGCCCCGCGAGGTTCTCGTACCCGCCGTACCCGAGGACGTCGACGCGCTCACCACCTGGCTCACCGAACGCCGGCACGCACGGGTCGACCTGCGCGTACCCCAGCGCGGCGACAAGAAGGCGCTGCTCGAGACCGTCGCCCGCAACGCCCACCAGGCACTGGGTCTCCACAAGACCAAGCGGGCAAGCGACCTCACCACCAGGAGCAAGGCGCTGGAGGAGATCCAGGAAGCGCTGGGCATGGAGGAGGCGCCCCTGCGCATCGAGTGCTACGACGTCTCCAACCTGCAGGGGGCCGACGTCGTGGCGTCGATGGTGGTCTTCGAGGACGGGCTTGCCCGCAAGAGCGACTACCGCCGGTTCACCATCAGGAGCAGGGGCAAGGTGATGGGCGGAGGAGACGCCGAAGGCGACGGTCCACGCGGATCCAACGACGTCGCATCCATCCACGAGGTCATCACGCGCCGGTTCCAGCGTTATCTCGACGAGCGTTCCGAGACCGGAGAGGTCGGGGAGAACGGCCACGACGACGAGGGTCCGGCCGCTGTCGATCCCGCGACCGGTCGGCGACGCAAGTTCGCGTACGCCCCTGGCCTGGTGGTCGTCGACGGCGGACCGCCCCAGGTCGCGGCGGCCCATCGCGCGCTCGACGAGCTCGGCATCGACGACGTGCCCGTCTGCGGGCTGGCCAAGCGGCTCGAGGAGGTGTGGCTGCCCCGCCAGGAGGATCCGGTCATCATGCCGCGTACGAGCGAGGGCCTGTATCTCCTCCAGCGCGTCCGCGACGAGGCGCACCGGTTCGCCATCACGTTCCACCGGCAGAAGCGGTCGAAGTCGATGGTCGAGAGCCTGCTCGACGACGTTGCCGGACTGGGTGAGACCCGGCGCAAGGCGCTGATGCGCAAGTTCGGTTCGTTGAAGCGCCTGCGCGCGGCGACCGCGGAGGAGATCGCGGAGGTCCCCGGCATCGGGGCTCGCACGGCGGCGGCCGTCGTGGCAGCGCTGAGAGACGAAGGCGCGGCCACTGGCCGGCCGGCGATCAACACCGCGACGGGAGAGATCCTCGACGAGGCGGACCCGCCGGCCGTGACCGACACGGCCGAGCTGCCCGACCAGCCGGACCCCTCGGCCAGTTCGGGAGACAATGACGCCATGACGGCGCACGAGGATCACCGGCAGGGAGTTGGCCATGGCGACACGTCCACCTGAGCTCGTCCTCGTGTCCGGCATGTCCGGAGCGGGTCGCAGTTCGGCCGCCGACGTGCTGGAGGACCTGGGGTGGTTCGTCATCGACAACCTTCCGCCCGAGCTCCTGCCGACCATCGTGAAGCTCGTCGCCGACGGCGAGCGATCGGTCGCCAAGATCGCCGTGGTGGTCGACGTCCGGTCCGGATCCTTCTTCGCGGCTCTGCAGGGATCGCTCGAGGCGCTGCGCGCCCGTGGCCTCCGCCCGATGCTGCTGTTCCTGGAGGCCGCCGACGAAGTGCTCGTCCGCCGGTACGAAAGCGTCCGGCGACCGCACCCGCTCCAGGGCGAGGAGGGTCGGGTCCTCGACGGGATCGCCCGCGAACGGGTCGCCCTCCGGGAGCTTCGCGCCGACGCCGACCTGGTGATCGACACGTCCAGCCTCAACGTCCACCAGCTCACGGCGAAGATCGTGAACGCGTTCGGCGGCGCCGACGACCAGGCGTTGCAGGCGACGATCATGTCGTTCGGCTACAAGTACGGCATCCCCGTCGACGCCGACCACGTGGTCGACTGCCGCTTCCTGCCGAACCCCTACTGGGACCCGGAGCTGCGGGGGCAGAGCGGCCTGGACTCCGATGTTCGTGAGTACGTCCTCAAACAGGACGACGCGCTTCCGTTCCTCGACCACTATGAAAATCTGATGAGCCTGTTGGCACGCGGCTATCTGCGAGAGGGCAAACGGTTCGTGACGATCGCGGTCGGCTGCACCGGAGGCAAGCACCGGAGCGTGGCCATGGCGGAGGAGCTCGGTGCGCGGCTTCGAACGCACGGCATCGGCAACCTCGTCCTGCATCGGGACCTGGGGCGGGAATGAGCGCGTCGATGTCCCGGACGAGCGACTCGTCCTCCCGGACGAGGCGGTTCGCCACATGAGCGGCGGACAGGCCGACCCGCGCATCGTCGCCCTCGGCGGCGGGCACGGGCTCGCGGCGTCGCTCTCGGCCCTGCGGCAGGTCACCGAGCACCTCACCGCGGTCGTGACGGTGGCCGACGACGGCGGTTCGTCGGGCCGGCTGCGCAAGGAGTTCGGCGTCCTGCCTCCTGGCGACCTCCGGCAGGCGCTCGCCGCACTGTGCGGCGACGACGAGTGGGGACGGACGTGGGCCGAGGTGCTGCAGCACCGGTTCGCCAGTGACGGTCAGCTCGCCGGCCATGCGGTCGGAAACCTGCTCATCGTGGCGGTATGGGAGCGGCTGGGCAAACACGTGGACGGACTCGACTGGGTGGCGAGGCTGCTCGGTGCGCGCGGACGCGTGTTGCCCATGAGTGCGGTACCCCTCGAGATCACCGCACAGGTACAGGGACTCGACCCTCTCGATCCCGATGCCGTACGCACGCTGCGCGGCCAGTCGGAGGTCGCGGCGACGGCCGGGCGGGTTCTCAGCGTCGCGCTCGAACCCGCCGATCCGCCGGCATGTCCGGAGGCGATCGACGCCGTAGGGGCCGCCGACGCGATCGTGCTCGGGCCAGGTTCGTGGTTCACCAGCGTGCTGGTGCACCTCATGGTTCCCGAGCTCCGAAGGGCGCTGCACCAGACTGCGGCGCGGCGGATCCTCACCCTCAATCTCGCACCGCAGGCAGGCGAGACAAGGGACTATTCGCCGGAGCAGCACCTCGAGGTGTTGGCCGCGCACGCTCCCGACCTCCGCATCGACGTCGTGCTCGCCGACGACGCGTCCGTCGCGGACCAGTCGGCACTGGCGAAGGCGGCGGCAACCCTGGGTGCGGAGTTGGTGGTCGCCGACGTGGCGCGCGGCGATGGTTCACACCGACACGACCCTGAACGCCTCGCCCGCGTCTATGGCAAGGTTCTCGTCGGCTGAGTGTGGGCCGTTCGTATCTTGCGATCGTGTCATCCGGTCACTCTGCGTGGCTAGAACCATGGCGAGAATTCCCTCCGGCTTGACCCATTCGCCCACAGATTTCGTCATGCGTGGCAGGATCGGGCCATGGCGATGACGTCTCAGGTCAAGGCAGAGCTCACGAGCACAACGGTGACGAAACCCTGCTGTCGCAAGGCGGAGGTCTCCTCGACGCTTCGGTTCGCGGGCGGACTGCACATCGTCAGCGGGCGGATCGTCATCGAGGCAGAGCTGGATACCGGCGCGTGTGCGCGGCGACTACGCAGGGAGATCGCGGAGGTCTTCGGGCACGCGAGCGACGTCCTGGTCCTGGCACCCGGCGGACTCCGCAAGAGCAACCGCTTCGTCGTCCGCGTCGTCAAGGACGGCGAGGCGCTGGCGCGCCAGACGGGGCTCCTCGACGGGCGTGGCCGGCCCGTCCGCGGCCTTCCGCCGCAGGTGGTCAACGGGTCCACGTGCGACGCGGTGGCGGCCTGGCGGGGGGCGTTCCTGGCACACGGTTCGTTGACGGAGCCGGGTCGGTCGGCCTCGCTCGAGGTGACCTGCCCCGGTCCCGAGGCGGCGTTGGCGCTCGTGGGTGCGGCCCGCCGGATCGGGATCGTCGCGAAGGCCCGTGAAGTACGCGGAGTCGACCGGATCGTCATCCGCGACGGCGACGCGATCGGTGCGCTGCTCACCCGGCTCGGCGCCCACGAGAGCCTGATGGCATGGGAGGAACGCCGCATGCGGCGCGAGGTGCGGGCGACCGCCAACCGGCTCGCCAACTTCGACGACGCCAACCTGCGACGCTCCGCACGCGCTGCGGTCGCGGCTGGCGCACGGGTCGAGCGTGCCCTGGAGATCCTCGGCGACGACGTTCCCGACCACCTGCGACTGGCGGGGAAGCTCCGCGTGGAGAACACCCAGGCGAGCCTCGAGGAGCTGGGGCAGCTGCACGAGCCGCCGCTGACGAAGGACGCGATCGCGGGCCGGATCAGGCGGCTCCTGGCCATGGCCGACAAACGGGCCACCGACCTGGGCGTCGCGGGCACCGAGGCCAACCTCACCCCGGAAATGCTGAGCACCTGACGTCGGCCCGGCACCCCGGCCCCCGACCCCGCCGGGGAATGATCACGCATGCGTGACCACTCCCCACGATGCACGGTTAATTCGGCGTGCATCGTGGGGAGTTACCGTGTGAGGTACGCGGTCTGAGGCCGGCTCACGACGCTCGCCAGCCGACCGATAGTCTCCGTTTTGAGCCGTGCCGTACGCGCACAATGCAGAGGGGGAGCGGCGTCGGGCAACGAGGCCAGCCGCACACAACGAGCACTGAAGATCGGCAACGACCCCATGCGAGGGAGTGTCCTGTGACCATTCGGGTAGGAATCAATGGCTTCGGCCGCATCGGCCGCAACTTTTTCCGGGCAGTCCTCGCCCAGGGTGCAGACATCGAAATCGTCGGTGTCAACGACCTGACGAGCAACGACGTGCTGGCCCACATGCTGAAGTACGACTCGGTGCTCGGCCGGCTCGACGCCGATATCCGTTACGATGACGAGACGCTCACCGTTGACGGCCGGTCGTTCCGCGCGACGGCCGAGACCGACCCGGCGAAGCTCCCGTGGGGCGACCTGGGCGCCGACGTCGTCATCGAGTCGACCGGCCGGTTCACCAAGGCCGAGGACGCCCGCAAGCACGTCGAGGCGGGTGCGAAGAAGGTCATCATCTCCGCGCCGGCCACCGGTGAGGATCTCACCATCGTGCTGGGCGTCAACGACGACAAGTACGACCCGGCGAAGCACACGGTGATCTCCAACGCCTCCTGCACGACCAACTGCGTCGCGCCGATGACCAAGGTCCTGCTCGACAGCTTCGGCATCGAGAAGGGCCTGATGACCACAATCCACGCGTACACCACCGAGCAGCAGCTGCTCGACCAGATCGCGGTGACGCGCAAGGGTTCGGTCAACCTGCGTCGGGCGCGCGCGGCGGCGATCAACATCGTCCCGACGACGACGGGTGCGGCGAAGGCGACCAGCCTCGTGATCCCGGAGGTCAAGGGCAAGCTGGATGGCATGGCGTTCCGCGTGCCGGTGCCGACCGGTTCGGTGACCGACCTCGTGGTCGACCTCGGACGTGAGGTCACCAAGGAGGAGGTCAACTCCGCCTACCAGGCCGCCGCGGACGGTCCGCTCAAGAACATCCTCGTCTACACCGAGGACGAGATCGTCTCCTCCGACATCGTCAACACCGCGCCGAGCTGCACCATCGACGGGGCGCTCACGATGGCGAACGGCAACCAGGTCAAGGTCGTCGGGTGGTACGACAACGAGTGGGGCTACTCCAACCGGCTCGTCGACGTCGCCGCCCTCGTGGGTCGGTCCCTTTGAGTTCGGGCCCAGTGAGTTCGGGCCCTGCGACCGAGGGGTCTCGGCTGCGTACGATCGACGATCTGGGAGATCTGCGCGGCAAGCGCGTCCTCGTCCGTTCCGACCTCAACGTCCCGCTGGACGGCGAGAGGATCACCGACGACGGACGGATCAGGGCCAGTGTCCCGACGATCCGCGCGCTCGCCGACAAGGGTGCGCGGGTCGCCGTGGCAGCTCACCTGGGACGCCCGAAGGGCAAGCCGGACCCGCAGTACTCGCTGGCGCCGGCGGCTCGGCGGCTCGGAGAACTGCTCGACAGGCCGGTGGCGTTCGCCTCCGACACGGTGGGCGAGAGTGCGCACGCCACCGTTGATGGGCTGGCTGACGGCGGTGTCGCCGTCCTGGAGAACGTCCGCTTCGATCCGCGCGAGACCAGCAAGGACGACGCGGAGCGTGGTGCGTTCGCCGGCGAGCTGGCCGCACTTGCCGATGCGTACGTATCGGACGGTTTCGGAGCGGTGCACCGCAAGCACGCGAGCGTCTACGACGTGGCGAAGCGACTTCCCCACGCGGCCGGCGGGCTCGTGCTCGCCGAGGTCGAGGTCCTGCGCAGGCTCACCGTCGACCCGGACCGGCCTTACGCGGTCGTCCTCGGCGGCGCGAAGGTCTCGGACAAGCTCGGCGTCATCGACAACCTCCTCGACCAGGCCGACCTGCTGCTCATCGGCGGTGGAATGGTGTTCACCTTCCTTGCCGCGCAGGGGCATGAGATCGGCCGGAGCCTGCTCGAGGAAGACCAGATCGAGACTGTCAAGCGCTACTTGACACAGGCGGGCGACCGGATCGTCCTGCCGGTCGACATCGTGGCGGCGACCGCGGTCAGTGACACGGCCGAGCACTCCGTCGTCGCCGTCGACGCGATTCCCAAGGACCGGATGGGCCTCGACATCGGCCCGGCGTCGGCGAAGCTGTTCGCTGACAAGCTTCGCGGCGCCCACACGGTGTTCTGGAACGGTCCGATGGGTGTCGCCGAGATCGAGGCTTTCGCGAACGGGACGCGGGCGGTGGCCGAAGCGCTCACCACGATCGACGGACTGTCGGTGGTCGGCGGCGGCGACTCGGCGGCGGCGGTGCGCGCGCTCGGCTTCGCCGAAGACGCGTTCGGGCACATCTCGACCGGCGGCGGAGCGAGCCTGGAATACCTTGAGGGCAAGACCCTTCCGGGACTTGCCGTGCTGGAGGACGAGTGACGAAGCAGTCGGGTGACGGCCGTACGGTGTTGATGGCCGGCAACTGGAAGATGAACCTCGACCATCGCGAGGCCGTCCACCTGGTCCAGAAGCTGACCTGGATCCTGCAGGACAAGAAGCACGACTTCGCCGCCGTCGAGGTGGTGGTGCATCCGCCGTTCACCGACATCCGCTCGGTACAGACACTGGTCGACGGCGACCGGCTCCACCTGCAGTACGGCGGGCAGGATCTCAGCCAACACGACGGCGGCGCCTACACAGGTGACATCTCCGGGGCCATGCTCGCCAAGCTGGGCTGCACCTACGTCATCGTGGGACACTCCGAACGCCGTCAGCACCACCACGAGGACGACGCGCTCGTCAATGCCAAGGTGCACGCCGCGCTTCGGCACGGCCTGCGCCCGATCCTGTGTGTGGGTGAGGGTCTGGACGTACGCAAGGAGGGCAGACAGGTCGAGCACACCGTCGACCAGGTGCAAGCCGCCCTTGACGGCGTGAAACCCGACCAGGCGGGCGAGATCGTCATCGCGTACGAACCGATCTGGGCGATCGGCACCGGCGAGGTCGCGACGCCGGACGACGCGCAGGAGGTGTGCGCGGCGATCCGTGAGGTGGTGGGACTGCGTTACGACGCCGCGGTCGCGGGCGGCATGCGGGTGCTCTACGGCGGCTCGGTGAAGGCGGCCAACGTCGCCGGCATCATGGAGCAACCCGACGTTGACGGCTGCCTCGTCGGCGGTGCCAGCCTCGACCCGGAGGAGTTCGGGGCGATCTGCCGCTACCACGACATGCCGGTGCTCCCCACCTGAGCGCTGCCGTGGCCGAACGTCCGTACGTCGTGGCCAGTGCCGCGATGTCGGTCGACGGCTGTCTCGACGACACGACCCCCGAGCGGCTGCTGCTGTCCGACGCGGCCGACTTCGATCGGGTCGACGAGGTCCGGTCCGGCTGCGACGCGATCCTGGTCGGCGCGGAGACGATCCGGCGCGACAACCCCCGGCTGGTGGTGCGTTCGGACCTACGCCGTCAAGCTCGACTTGCGTCCGGCCGCCCTGCCGACCCGGTGAAGGTGACGCTCACGGCGAGCGGGGAGTTGGATCCGGGCGCGAGGTTCTTTGCGGCGGGGGAGAGCGACAAGGTCGTCTATGCGGCGGGCGGTTCGGCGGGTACGGCGCGAGAGCGGCTCGGTGACGTGGCGACCGTGGTGGATGGGGGTGACCCGCTCGACCTCGTGGTCGTCCTGGCGGACCTGATCCGGCGAGGCGTACGACGGCTTCTGGTCGAAGGTGGCGGCCGCGTCCACACGGCGTTTCTCACGGCGGGCTTCGTCGACGAACTCCACCTCGTCGTCGCGCCGTTCTTCGTCGGTGATGCCGACGCGCCCCGGTTCGTTGGGCACGGTGCGTTCCCGCATCACCCGGGCCATCCGATGCGACTCGCGGACGTACGCCGGATCGGTGATCTCGCCTTCCTGCGTTACGTTCTGGCCGCGGACCACTACTGGCTGGCCGAGGCGATCGAGGAGTCCCGACGGTGTCCGGTCTCGCCGTCGGCGTACTCGGTCGGTGCCGTTCTCGTCGACGCCGAGGGTCAGGAGATCTCCCGCGGCTACTCGCGCGAGGCCGACCCCCGCGACCACGCCGAGGAGGCGGCCCTCGCCAAGGTTGCCGATGACGATCCCAGGCTGCGGACCGCCACGCTCTACTCCACGCTGGAACCGTGCAGTGCCAGGGCGTCCCGGCCACGCCCGTGCGCGGAACTCGTCATCGCGGCGGGCATCCCGCGCGTGGTGATCGCGTGGCGTGAGCCGGACCTCTTCGTGGACTGTCACGGCGTCGAGGACCTGCGCGCGGTCGGTGTCGAGGTTCTCGAGAAGCATGAGCTGGCTTCGGAAGCGCGCAGCGTCAACGCGCACCTCTTCCGTAAGTCCTGAGGCGACGGCCCGCCGTGATCATCTGCCTCAGTGGCACGGCCGACCGTCGCGGCCCAGGTGCGCGTTATCACTGAGGATCAGTTCAACCAAGAGGTCAGTGTCGAGGAGGTTGGGAAGCACGGTGCCTGCGCCAACCTCCCGCAACTCGTCCGCACTGCTGCTGCCGGTAGCTACGGCGATCACGCGAACGCCGCTCCTTCGACCTGCCTCCACGTCTGCGGTCGTGTCACCAATGATCAATGCCCCCGCAGGCGTGATTCGCCGCCCCGCCGCCGCTGACGCGCGCTTCAAGGCAATCGTGACCAGCTCCGCACGGACATCGGCGTCCTCTCCGTAGGCGCCGAGCTCCCACTCGATGTGACGGTCGAGTCCGAAGGTGGCGAGCTTGACCTCGGCGACACCGCGTACGTTTCCGGTGAGGACGGCCTGCGTCACATGCGGCTGGGCGGCGAGGACGTCCAGCGCGGCGGCGGCACCGGCCAACGCGTGTCCACGTCGACGCAGCTCAGGCGCCCGGTCGACGTGCAACCGAGTCAGGGCGGCAGCGAACCTTTCGAAGTCCGCTCGATCTGTTGACAGGCCATGGAGCCTTGCGGTCTCTCGGAAGATGACTGGTTCAGTGATCCCGTCCACCTTTGCCTGGGTCACCATCTGTCGGCCGGTTACCTGCTCGAAGGCAATCGCTGACAGTTCCTGACCCATGCCGCGAGTGGCGATCAACGTGTGATCGATGTCCCACAGCACAAGCCGCACTGTCGTTCTCCATCCGTCATCTGGCGACACGCGATACAGCTTTCCGCTCGTCCAGCTACGGGACGGTGATCATCACCGGACCGGCACTGATCATAGGGACTGGCTGGCTGGTCGGTCCTCGTTGGAGCTCGGCATGGACCAAAGTGACGCACGGGCCGAACCAGTAGCCCTTGGATTCGGTCATCTCGATACCGTCTGGGCATGACCTCCGAGAACCACGACGAGCGCCTCCGGTGGGCCGTCCACGACGAACGCACCTTGTATGACAACAAGTGGGTCCGGTTGGTCCAGGTCGACGTCGTTGCTCCCAACGGAGACAGGTGGTGGCACCACGTGGTCCGGCTCGGCCATGTCGCTGTCACCGTGGTCGTCGACGACGTTGACCGGGTGCTCATGCTGTGGCGCCACCGGTTCGCCACCGAGGAGTGGGGTTGGGAACTCCCCGGAGGCATCGTCGAAGCCGGCGAGGCGGCCGCAACTGCAGCTGTGCGTGAGACCGTGGAGGAAACCGGCTGGAAGCCCCGGGAGCCGCTGGAGCGGCTCTCTGCATACCAGCCGATGCCGGGCATGGTCGACACGCCGCACGAGGTGTTCCTGGCTCGCGGCGCGGACAAGATCGGCGAGCCACAGGATGCTGAGGAGGCCAGTGTCATCGACTGGATACCGCTCACCGATGTCCCGGACCTGCTCACCCGCGGGAAGATCCTCGGGTCAGGATCCCTCATCGGCCTCCTGCTGACATTGACGAAGCAGCAACGCGGCTAGAGGGACTGGACGACCTGCTCAGCCCTTCTACGCTGCCGGACGGACCCGGTCTGTTTGGCGAGCCTGCGGGCCCTGGCGACGTGCGGCATTGCCTCCTGTGGCTCTCCCAGTGCCACCATTGCGATCGCGATGTCGCACTCCAGCCCAGCAGTTGCCCTGATGAAGGTGGGATCCATCCCTGCGAGCGCGCGGAGGAGGTCCTCTGTAGCGGCGACGTCGCCGATGCGTGCGAGCACGTTGCCGCGCCATCGCCGCATGTGCACCGGTTGCAGGAAGATGTACGGCAACTCGTCGTTTGGGTCGGGCGGCAGGATGTCGTACGCGTTGTCCATGGCAGCTCGGGCACCGTAGCCGTCACCAGCGGCGGCGCACGCCTCCGCCTCTGAGGCGAGCAGCCACGACTCGAGCACTCGTGGCACCTGACCCTTCACCAGGTCCCGGGTTGCGCGTACGAGGTCCACTGCGTCGGAGCCACAGCCCAGGTCGATCAGGACGCATGCCTGCTCAGCCATCGCATGCGCGATAGAGGAGTTGTTGCCTGCTTCTCGAGCGGCAGCCTTCGACGACTCGTGCAGCTCCCAGGCACGTTCGACGTCGCCCAAATCTAGTGCCTGCCAGCCGGCGAGCGCTGTTGCGTCCGCCAGGGCAGCGGCGAGCGGTGCGCGGCCACGTGGCAGCACGGCGTGCCGCAGCAGTGCCTGCATGGAACGGATGAGGTTCAGCAGCCGCTTGTGAGTGGCCGGAGCGCCGAGCGTCCTGTCCGCCGCCCGTATGGTGTCGAGCTGGTCCAGGAACACTCGCGCCGTCTCGGGCCCGACTGAACGCCCCGCGGCCAGCTTGGCCACAAACTCAGTGGTGGTGTCCGGGTCGGCTGTGGCCGTCTGGAATCCCAGCTCGAGCCGGCTCTGCCGGTAGACGACGCACCACAGCTCCTGATAGTCGGTGCTCGGGGTGTGGTGGCCGTTCTCCCATCGGGACAGTTGGGTCTTCATGTTCTTTCGGTCCGGGATGCTCATGCCTCGGTCCGCAGCGACTGCAGCAAGCGCAGATAACGCACGGTCCTGTGACCAGCCGAGCGCGATGCGCGCCTGTCGAAGACCCGTCATCTGCCACCCCCATGGCGCTCAATCCAGGGGCCAGAATGCACCAAATCCGACGCCCAATCCACCGTGGTTGACATGCCTCGTGTCAACCCCTGTTAACCCTCGCCAGCTATCGGGTGCCGGTGGATGGCGTGCAGCCTGATCCAGGCGGCGCGGCGACTGGTCGACGAGACGTCCGGATATGGCCCCATCCGGCAACGGTCTCGGCCGGTCGCTGCGTCGCACGCAAGCTGGTGCGGCAGCCTGGGAAGGCCCATCCCCACGGAGGCGGGCTGCCGCACCGTTACCGGCGAAGGCGGTAGTGGTGCGATGGCGGATCGGCATGTTCCTGGTATTCATGGCTCTCGGGATCGGGCGCGCGATGGTGGTGGCAGGCCCGTAAACGTTCATCCCCTCGACTCGGGCCGGCTCGATTGGATCTGGTCAGGCGATTTGAAGGATCAGGGCTACACCGATGCCGACCTGACCATCACTGCACGGGTACTGTCCCGGGTCTGCCCGATGTGCGGTGCAGGTATCGGCGTATGGTGCCGCACCGCGGCCGGGAACGTGCTGGCCAGCCTGGATCTGCAGCATCTTGCCCGTCGAAGCTGTGGGCTGTCGACGTAAGCCAACCGGCGATGACCTCGCAGGACGGTGTCGCTTGCCCGTCCCAGAGAGTTCGCGAACTGTTGACCTCAGCGGATCATGGCGGGCGGGCGGGACCGGATGTAATCTGACGAGCCGCCGCCTCCTGCACGTTCGGACCTCGAGGAGATTCCGTTGCGCTGGTTCGTACGCGTCTTTCGTCGGTTGGCTGTGCTCCTCGCCGCCGTCGCCACGTTGCACGCCGTCGTCGTCGTACCCGCTGCCTTTGCCCGGCCGGGCGAATCCGTCGCCGCAGCGCCGACCACGCTCCGGATCCTGTCGTTCAACATCTGGTTCGAGGGCACCGCCGTCCCCGACGGTCTCGACTACGTGGTCGAGACGATCCGAATGACCGGCGCCAACGTGGTCCTGTTGTCCGAGGCCGGCGCGGCCACACCTGCGATCGCGGAGGCGCTGTCGACCCCGGAGCAGCCGTACTATGCGGCCGCCTCGGATGACGCCGGCATCGTCTCAGCATTCCCGATCATCGACGAAGCCGACCTTCCCTACGCCAAGAAGGCGGTCCTCGACGTCCACGGGCGGGAGGTGGCGACGTACTCGGCGCACCTCTACTACCGGAACTACGCGACCTATCTCCCGCGCGGGTACGGCGGCGGCGTCGACGAGCCCAGCGAGTTCGCCCAGTACGGCTGGGACAAGCTGCCGGACGGGCCGGTACTCGACGTGGACAAGATCCTCCAGGTCAACGCGGACTCTGGCCGGACCGAGGTCATCAGCCACATCGTCGCGGATGCCGCGCTTGAGCGCGCCAAGAGGCGAACCGTGTTCCTCGGCGGCGACTTCAACGAGCCGCCGGCTGACGACTGGACCGCCGCGACCGGCTCACTGTTCGACCACCAAGGCCTCACGATCCCGTGGCAGACGACCGCCTTTCTCCGGGACGCAGGCTACGTAGACGCCTACCGCGCCACCTACCCCAACCCGGTCACCCATCCCGGATTCACCTGGCCGTCCGACAACCCCGACAAGGATGTGTCCGAGCTGACCTGGGCCCCCGAGGCCGACGAGCGAGACCGGATCGACTACGTCTTCCACCGCTCCGCGTCCGGGGTCAAGCTCGTCAGCGCGGGCGTCGTCGGCCCGCGGTCGACGATCGTGCGCAACGAGCGCGTTGTCGAGGACACCAACGACAACTTCCTGCCGATTCCCGAGCACTGGCCGAGCGACCACAAGGCGGTCCTGGCGACATACCGGCTGGCCGGATCTCCGCCACCCCCCTGAGCGGACGTTCGAGGACCGCTAGCCGGACAGCCTGACAGGCCGCTGGCTGCCAGCCGAGCAACAGCCGGAGCCCGAGGCGTACGCCGCCGTCGTGGCCGGGTTCGTCACGACCAACGCTGTAAGGACTTCTGACAGCTATCGTCCTTAGGCGAGCGGGACATCACACACGTCGCCTGGTATGTCCGCACGCGGACAGGGAGCGAGTCGCAGCCGATGAAGATCACCGATCTGAAGTGTGCCGTTCTCGGTCGCAATCCCGTCGTGAGGGTGGTGACAGACGAAGGACTCGACGGATACGCAGCGATCGAGCCGGCGAAGGACCAGCACAAGCCGGTGGTGGAGTTCTATCGCGAGCGCATCCTCGGCGAGGATCCCACCGACGTCGAGCGTGTCATGCTCAAGATCCGCCGGCTGGGGGCGTTCAAGCCCTGGGGGTCCGCGGTCTCGGCGATCGAGATGGCGTTGTGGGACATTGCCGGCAAGGCAGCCGGGCTTCCCGTCCACAAGCTGCTGGGTGGCAAGGTCCGCGACAAGGTGCGCGTCTACAACGGCGGCGTCCGCAGCCCGATGAACGGACACGCACCAGAAGACCATGCCGCCGCGATGACGGCCATGCGCGAGGCGTCCGAGGGCTTCACGATCGTCAAGCAGGCGTTGGCGTTCCACAGCGCGATGCCGGTTCAGCTCAAGGACTTCTTCTACGGCGAGCCGCGCAGCGGTCCCTCCCATCCACACCGCGGGTTACTCACCGAGCGTGGGCTGCGGCACCTGGTCGACTGCGTCGAGGCCATGAAGGAGGTGTTGGGCGACGAGGTCGGGCTGGCGCTGGACCTGGGACCGGGCTGGACGGTGCCTGATGCGATCCGCTTCGCCCGCGCCGTCGAGCCGTTCTCGCTGATGTGGTTGGAGGACATGCTCACCGGCGACTACGTGCCGTACGTCAACGCGGCCCAGTACCGCGAGGTGACCACCGCGACGACTACCCCGATCCACACCGGTGAGCAGATCTATCTCCGGCAGAACTTCAAGGAGCTGATCGAGACACAGGCCGTGCGCGTGGTGGGCCCTGACCCCTGCGACGTGGGCGGCATCGCGGAACTCAAGTGGGTCGCGGAGTACGCCGACATGCACGGAGTGCTGATGGCGCCCCACGGAGTCGGCGACGGCGTGCTGGGACTGGCCGCCCTGGTCCAGGTCTGCGCGACCCTTCCCGACAACTACATCGCGTTCGAGTATCCCGTCGGCCGGCCGGATTGGTGGTACGACATCGTCGACGGGCTGCCGGATCCCATTGTCTCCAACGGTTTCGTCGACGTGTGGGACCGGCCGGGCATGGGTGTCGAGCTCATTCCCGAAGCCGCCCGGCCGTACCTCTCGGCGGAGGACGCGGACTTCTTCGACTGATTCCGTTCGTACGAACAAGATCCGTGGATCCGTCATCCCGCGCCAACATGCTGGAGGCTGTCGCATGAAGATCACCGACGTGCGGTTCACGACGTACGACCTGGGGAAGCTGGCGAAGCCGTTCCGCAACTCGATCCTGGTGACCGAGAACAAGCGCCTCACCCTTGTCGAGGTCGATACCGACGAGGGCATCTCCGGCCTCGCCCTGTCGGCCGAAGGCTCCGCCAGATTCGCAGTACCCATCCGCGATCGGCTCGTCGGCGAGGACCCGCGTGACTACAGCCGCCTCTGGCACCGCATGTTCACCGGTTGGCGGAAGCCTGTCGTCAAGGGTGACGCCGTGTCGGCGATCGGATCGGTCGACAACGCCTTGTGGGACCTGCGAGGCAAGGCGTTCGACCTACCGGTCTATCGGCTGCTCGGCGGCTTTCGTTCCCGCGTACCCGCATATGCCGCCGGTGGCTACTACGAGGAGGGCAAGGGGCCCGCGGAACTCGCCGACGAGATGCTACGGTTCGTCGGCGCCGGCTACCGCGCCGTCAAGATGAAGGTGGGTGGCGCGGACATCGGTGAGGACGTACGCCGGGTGGCCGCGGTCCGCGAGGCGGTCGGGCCGGACATCAAGGTGATGGTCGACGCGAACAACGCCTGGACCTCGGCCGAGGCGTTGAAGTTCGGGCGGGCGGTGGAGGGGTTCGACCTTGCGTGGTTCGAGGAACCCTGCTGGCCCGACGACCACGAGGGGATGGCCCGGCTGGTGAGCCGCCTCACGACTCCCATCGCCACCGGTGAGATCGAGTTCACCCGGTGGGGGTTCCGGGATCTCATCGAACGCCGGGCGGTCGACATCGTCCAGGCCGATCCGCAGACATGTGGCGGGCTGACGGAGTGGGTCCGGATCGCGACGCTCGCCTCAGCGCACCACCTGATGATGGCGCCGCACGGTAACCACTACGTGGGCGCGCACGCGGTGGCGGCGGTCGACAACGGCCTCATCGTCGAGAGCTACGCCGGTCTCAGCCCGTGGCAGGACGAGTTCCTCGGCGGGATCTCCTTCGTCGACGGCGATCTGGTCCTCCCCGAGACCCCAGGGCTGGGAATCGCCGTCGATCGCGCCGCGCTCGAGCGAGCCGCCCGTACCAGGTGACGGCCGCATCCGGCCGCCGCGTACGACTCGGACGGCGTTTCCCCGCGCCGTACCTTCGAGATCGGTTCATCGCATCGTCAAGCCGAGTTCGCGCAGCCGAGCGCTGCGTTCGAGATGGTCGCCGCGGGAGATCCACGTGGAGGACATGATGGTTGCTCGAACCAAGATCGTCGCTGGAGTGGTTGCCGGGCTCGCGGCCGGAGCGCTGGCACTGAGCGCCGCTCTGCTGCCAGCGCAGGCGTCCGCACCAGCTGGTGCCGCGGCCGGCGAGCCGCCGGTGTACACGGCCACGCTCGACAGGTCGTACGACACCTTCGATGCGAACCAGGGCGTCGGCGTCGACCGAGACTCCTTCTACGCGGTCAACAACCGCACCATCACCAAGCATGACCGGGCGACCGGCGAGCCTCTCTTGCAGTTTGCCGGCAACGACGACGGTCCGATCACGCACATGGACAGCGGTGTCGTCGTGAACGGCAGGTTGTACGCCGCACACTCCAACTACGACGAGTCGCCGATGGAGAGCTCGGTCGAGGTGTTCGACTCCAGGACGATGCGACCCATCCGTACCCACAGTTTCGGCGTCGACCAAGGATCGCTGACCTGGCTGGACCGGCACGATGGTGCGTGGTGGGCAGGCTTCGCCAACTACGACGTGGTCCCGGACGACCAGACCGAGCCGTACGGCGAGACGTACAACACCCAGGTCGTGAAGCTGGACGACCATTTCCAGGTCGTCGAGGCGTGGACGATCCCGAAGGCGATCCTCGACAGGTTCAAGCCGATGAGCAACTCTGGTGGGTCGTGGGGACCCGACGGGCGGCTCTGGCTCACCGGTCACGACCTCGGTGAGGCGTACGTCATGAACGTGCCGTCCGCGGGTTCGAAGCTCGAATGGGTGGCGACCGTCGAGCTTCCGGAGGTCGAGGGACAGGGCATCGCGTGGGACCGCTCCGGTGACAAGCCGAGGTTGTGGACGATCAGGCGGTCGACGTCGCAGGTGTTGACCTTCACCGTTCCCTACGGCTCGATCAGCGACCCGACCACAGCTCCCTGGCAGGTCCTCGGCCCCGGCGAATTCCGCGAGTAGACGGACGTCACCCCCCGTAGGGCAGTGTGTCGGCGGGGAGTGCCGCCGCCGGCGGCGGTTGTGCGGAACACGCTAGGACGATCGGGCGGCGTGGCGTTCGACGGTTTCGGCCATCGTCTGGGCCAGGAGGCCCGCCACCGGAAGGGAGACGCCGGCGGTCCGCGCTGCTGCCACGATGTCCCAGAGGTCCTTGCTCCACGGGCGATAGGCCACGGGCACGTCGGCCGCGTCGTAGGCTGCCGCCACCTGGTCGAAGAATCCCCAGCTCCGCGCCACCCACGAGTCGCCCGTGCTGGTGCCCGCAACCTTCAGGACGGTGGCCGCATCGACGTCGTACGCCTGGGCAAGGTCGAGAGCCTCGTGTGCCCCGGCGAGGGCGGCGAACATCATCAGCTGGTTGGCGAGCTTCACCGCCGATCCCGCGCCCGGAGCGCCGACATGGACGACGTCGCCGGCGATGGTGTCGAAGTACGGCTGTGCGAGTCGCAACGCCTCGGCGTTCGCGCCCGCCATCACGGTCAGGTCGCCCCGCTCGGCGCGTTCGAAGCCGCCGCTTACGGGGGCGTCGACGAAGGCGGTCCTCGGCGAGTCAGCCAGCTCCTGGCCGAGGGCCTTGGCGGTGGCCGGGAGCACAGTGCTGTGGACCACGACGAGGGGATCGTCCGCCAGGCTCGCAAGGAGGTCAGGCGTACGCACGAGCGCCGAGACCGCCGCATCATCGGGCACGGCCAGGGCGAGCACCCGGCATCCGGCGAGGTCGCGCAGGGAGGCGGCTCCCGACGCACCCTTCGCGACGGCGGCGCTGACCGCGTTCGGTCGGATGTCGTACGCCGTCACCGGCCAACCCGCTCTGACCAGGGCGGACACCATCGGCAGGCCGAGGTTGCCCAGCCCGACGAACCCGATCCCCGCCGAACGGTCGAGCTGCTTCATGCGTTCCTCCCGGTCTGTCGGTCAACGGCGGTGGGCTCTGGCTACGCCAGGCAAAGCTGACTATTGTCTACAACAGTCGAAGGACCCTTCACAACCAGTCGGCGTACACCCGACCATCCGAGACGCGGAGGACTCGTGGCAGCACGTGACCGGGCACAGCCGCCGGCCGATCCCGGCGCCGTTCGGGCCCGGCTCGACCCGCCGAGCCTCGTCCAGCTCGCCGCCGACGAGCTGCGCCGGATGATCCTCGCGGCCGAGCTGCGACCCGGCGAGCGGCTGATCGAGGAACGCCTGACCGCGCATCTCGGCATCAGCCGGCCACCGCTGCGCGAGGCGATGCGGATCCTCCAACAGGAAGGCCTCATCGTCGTACAGCCGCGCCGGGGCGCCACGGTGACGCAGCTCGCCGACGAGGACGTGTTCGAGATCCTCACCCTGCGTTCGGCGCTCGAGCGCCTGTCGGTGGAGCTCGGCGTTCCCGTCTCCGACGACCGCGCCGACCGGCTGCAGCGGTGCCGCGACGCTCTCGCCGAGATGCAGGCCTGCGCCGAACGCGAGGACCGCGCGCACCTGGTCGAGTGTGGCTATGCGTTCCACCGTTCGATCGTCGGGCTCGCCGGCCATCGACGGCTCGAGGGTCTCTACGACTCGCTCCATCAGCAGTTGCTGTTGTGCATGGCGATGAACCTCTATGCCCGCGAGCACTTCTACGAAGATCTCGCGCACCACGTCGACCGCCACCGCGTCCTGCTCGACATCATCGAGCGCGGTGACACCCAGGCGGTGCTCGACGAGCTCGCGGCACACGGGGAGAGGTCGTTCACCAGGCACGAACGCAGCGAAGCTGCCAGTGATTCCGCACCGAGGTGAATGCCCGCAGCCTGAAACCGCATCCCCGGAAGAGGTGGACCCATGCACACTCGCCGTGCAGTTACTCGGAACGAACTCTCCCGTCGTGCCTTCCTGGCCAGGATGTCCACCGGCGCCGCGGTAGGGGTGGGTGCGCTGGCCGCGGGCCCGGTCACGGCGGCGTGCTCACCCTTCGGCAGCACGGTCGACGAAGGCGGTAAGTCAGAGGGGGGTGGCGGGTCGCTGCGTTTCATCACTCCCGCCGACCTCGGGCTCGAACGCGACCTCTACAAGGGTTTCCTTCGCGAGTTCGAGGAGGCGAACTCCGGCTCCAAGGTCACGGTCACCTTCGAGGCGTGGGACGACTACATGACCAAGCTGCCTACCCTGCTCGCCGGTGGGGCCGCGCCGGACCTCATCCACCAACACATGAGCATCGTGCAGGACTACGGCCACCGTGGCGCGCTGCTCGACCTTGCTCCGTTGATGGAGCGCGACGGCATCGACCGCTCGGCGTTCGTCCCCTCCTTGCTCGACGCCTTCTCCGAGGGTGACAAGGTCTACGGGATTCCCAAGGACTCAGCCGCGTGGGGCGTCTACTACAACAAGGACAAGTTCGACGAGGCCGGCGTGCCGTATCCGGCCGACGACTGGACGATGGAGGACCTGCGGGAAACGGCCCGCGCGCTGACGCGGGACGACCAGGGCCGCAGTCCCGACGACGCGGGGTTCAACCCCAAGAAGATCAAGCAGTACGGCCTGAACTGGATGGAGCCGCTCCCGACCTTCTCGGAGAACGCGCGCGCGTTCGTCCTGGGCCTGGGCGGTGACTGGTACGACGAGGACTACACGACGACACTGATCGACGAGGCGCCCGCGCTGGAGCAGTTCGAGTTGTTCCGCGCCATGCGGTGCGACGACAGGAGCACGCCGTCACCGGCACTCGACCTCGGCCAGGGTGACCCGTTCCGGGCGCAGCTCACGGCGATGACGGTCGGCCACCACTCCACGGACTTCTTTCTCCGTGAGGAGAGCGTGGAGTTCTCCTGGGGGGTCACGTTCATTCCCGGCGGTCCCGGCGGGCAGTTCGTGGCCGTCGGCTGCAGCGGATGGGCGATCGCCGCGGGCGCGAAGAACAAGGAAGGCGCCTGGGAGCTGTTGAAGCACCTCACCAGCGAGCCGGTGCAACGAAGCTTCGCCGAACAGAAGCGGTGGGCGCCGTCGATCCAGAACGCCATGGGTGCGCTGATCCGCGAGGACTCCACCGATGGTTTCGTCAAGGTCCACGTCGATCCGCTCCGCGAACGCAGTGACCGCACTGTCATCACGATGAAGTTCCCGGCCAACCAGTCGCGCATCCAGGAGGCCTACGCCGGCAACTTCGATTCCATCTACACCACCTGCAAGAGCGACGATATCGAGGGCGCCGCCAGGGCGACGAAGGAGCAGGTCGACTCCATCCTTGCCGAGGGCTGATCCATGGCGACGGCCATGCGACGCAAGGAGGCGGTCGACGGGTACCTCTTCGTGGCCCCGTGGCTGATCGGGTTCGTGTTCCTGATCGGCGGACCGATGGCCGCCTCCCTGGCGATCGCCTTCATGCACTGGGACCTGTTCAGCGCACCCACGTGGGCCGGGTTCGACAACTTCCGGCTGCTCCTGAACGACCGGCTGGTGGGTGTCTCGCTGTACAACACGGCGTTCTTCACCGCGATCAGCGTGCCGCTGAACCTCGCGGCGGCCCTGGGGGCGGCGATGCTGCTCAACCTGCGAATGAGGTTCCGCTCGGTGTTCCGGACCGCCTTCTATCTTCCGGCGGTGATGCCGGCCGTGGCGAACGCCATCTTGTGGTTCTGGATTCTCAATCCCGAGGTGGGCCTCGCGAACTCCGTGCTGCGCATGGTCGGGTTGCCGGAACTTCAATGGTTGTACGACCCGACCACGTCCAAGCCGGCGTTCATCATCATGAACCTGTGGAGCATCGGCAACACCATGGTGATCTTCCTCGCAGGTCTGCAGGGGATCCCGCAGACGTTGTACGACGCCGCGCTGGTCGACGGCGCGAACGCGTGGCAGAAGTTCCGGGCGGTGACGGTGCCGATGTTGTCGCCGGTGATCCTGTTCAACCTGGTCCTCGGCATCATCGCGTCGTTCCAGATCTTCACCAGTGCGTTCCTGTTGACCAGTGACGGCGGCCCGGAACAGTCCACGCTGTTCTCGGTGCTGTACCTCTACCGGCTGGGGTTCGAGCAGTTCCGGATGGGCTACGCCTCGGCCTACGCCTGGGTCGTCTTCGTGGTGATCCTCGTGTTCTCCCTCGTGCAGCTCCGCCTGTCGCGGTCATGGGTCTACTACGAGGGAGGTGACCCGAGATGAGCGAGGCGCACACGGTGTCGCCGACGCCGCAAGCGGACAGCGGTGCTGCTCCGGTAACGCCGTCGCCGCGCCGGCGACCGCCCGTCCGCCCGCGGAGGGTGGCGCTCTATGCGGTGATGGTCGTCCTCAGCACGATCTTCCTGGTACCGATGATCTGGCTGACCTCGACCTCGCTGAAGGCGCAGGGCCAGGTCTTCGCCTATCCACCGGTGTGGGTGCCCAATCCCTTGCAGTGGAGCAACTATGTGGAGGCGATGAGCCGCGCGCCGCTGCTGGTCTGGCTGTCGAACACGGTGGTGATCACGATCTTCGCCGTCGGCGGGACCCTGCTGACCAGCTCGCTGGTGGCGTTCGGTTTTGCCCGGCTGCGGTTTCCGGGCCGGCGGGTGCTCTTCGTGGTCCTGCTGTCCACCATGATGCTGCCCGACGTCGTGACCCTGGTACCGCAGTTCATCCTCTTCCGGTCCCTTGGCTGGGTGGACACGTTCCTGCCGTTGATCGTCCCGTCGTTCCTCGGCGGCGGCGCCTTCAACATCTTCCTGGTGCGGCAGTTCTATCTCACGATCCCGCGTGACTTCGACGAGGCGGCAAGGATCGACGGTGCCTCCAACCTGCGGATCTGGTGGAACATCATCCTTCCGCTGTCGAAGCCGGTACTGATCGCGATCGGCATCTTCTCGTTCGTCTACCACTGGAACGACTTCCTGCTTCCGCTCATCTACCTGCAGAGCGAGGGGAACAAGACGCTCGCCTTGGGGCTCCGGGCGTTCATCAGTCCGACGGACGCGTCGTGGAACATCAGCATGGCGGCGTCGATGTTCCTGGTGATTCCGGTGCTCATCGTCTTCTTCGTCGCGCAACGGCAGTTCATCCGGGGCGTTGTCATGACCGGGATCCAGGGCCGGTAGGTCAGGGAACGATTCCACCAGAGGAGTACGTCGATGGAGCCGAACGAGTCCGAGCGCGCCAGCATGGCGGGAGTGCGGGTCGTGGAGGTCGGTGTGTTCATGGCCGCGCCGTTCGCGGGGATGCAGCTGGCCGACCTGGGTGCCGACGTCATCAAGGTCGAGCCACCCGGGCATGGCGACCCGTCGCGGCAGATCGGGCCGTTCGTGGCGGGGGAGAGCGCACCGTTCGTACGCCTGAACCGGAACAAGCGTTCGGTCGTGATCGACCTCAAGCATCCCGACGGCAAGGACGCGTTCCGCCGGCTCGTCTCCACCGCCGACGTCCTGCTGGAGAACCTCCGCCCGGGCGCGATGCGCCGCCTCGGCCTCGGCTACGACGACCTGCGCGTGGACAACCCGCGACTCGTCTACGCGTCACTGTCGGGTTGGGGTCAGGACGGGCCGCGCGCTGGGCTGCCAGGGCTCGACGTCATGGCCCAGGCGAGAGCGGGCCTCATGAGCATCACCGGAGAGCCGGACGGCCCGCCCGCGAAGATCGGCGTACCGATGTGTGATCTCGTCTGCGGTCTTTACGCCGCCCTCGCGGTGACGGCGGCCCTCCGAGCGCGGGATGCCACGGGCGAGGGGCAGCACATCGACGTGTCGCTGCTGGAGTCCGGGGTGTCGTTCGCGATCTGGGAGGCGGGACGGTACTTCGGCGCCGGCGAGGTCGGTGGCCGGTTGGGATCGGCGCACCAGAGCACCGCGCCCTACCAGGCGTTTCGTACCTCCGACGGTTGGGTCACGCTCGGCGCGGTCACGCCCAAGACGTGGGCGGCCCTGTGCGACGTGCTGGGTCTGGAGGAGCTCCACGCCGACCAGCGCTACGCCGACGCCTACGACCGGCAACGCCTTCGGGCCGAGCTGGCGCCGGCGATCGAGGCCGCGACGTCGACCTGGACCACCGAGCGCCTGCTCGACGCACTTGACGAGGCCGGCGTCCCCTGCGCCCCGATCGCGGACTACGCCGAGGTCTTCGCCGACGACCATCTCCACGAGCGGGAATTCTTCTGGGACGCCCCGCATCCCCGGCTCGGCCCGGTCCGCCAGATCGGGTCGCCGATGCGGATGTCCGGCACACCGGTCGTACGCCACCGCGCGGGCCCGCCTCTCGGGGCCGACACCAGGGCAGTATTGGCGGAGGCAGGCATGTCGGACCGTGCGTTCGACGAGCTCCGCGCCTCGGGTGCGGTCCACGACGTGGGAGAGGAATAGCAACGGTGGGGGACGACCAGCCGAAACCCGACCAGGATGGCCCGCTGCTCGTCGAGCGGAAGGGCGCTGCCCTGTGGGTCACGTTCAACCGGCCTGAACAGCGCAATGCCATCACCTGGCCGATGTACGAAGGCCTGGTCGAGGCGTGCCGCCGGGCCGACCGTGAGGCCGACGACGGCCTCCGGGTCATGGTGCTGCGCGGCGCGGGCGGTGAGGCGTTCGTCGCGGGCACCGACATCGCCCAGTTCACCGAGTTCGCGGCTGGCGCGGACGGGATCGACTACGAACGCCGGATGACGGCGCTGCTCGACCAGCTGGCATCCGTACGCGTCCCGACGGTCGCGGTCGTGACCGGCTACTGCGTCGGGGCTGGCCTGGCCCTCGCCGCTGCCTGCGACCTGCGGATCGCCACGGAGGGATCCCGGTTCGGCGTACCCATCGCGCGCACCCTCGGCAACTGTCTCTCGCTCGCGACGACGGCGCTCCTGGTGGACCAGCTCGGCGCGAACCGCACACTCGACCTGCTGCTGCGGGCCCGGTTCATGAGCGCGGAGGAGGCCCACACGGCCGGGTTCGTGAGCGAGGTCTGTGCGGTGGAGGAGGTCGACGCGGCAGCGGCGGACGTCGTCTCGCGCCTTGCCACCCACGCGCCGCTCACCATGTGGGCCGCGAAGGAGGCGGTCCGGAGGCTGCGGATGGCTGAGATCCCCGATGACACCGACCTTCTCCACCGGGTGTACGCGAGCGAGGACTTCTCGGCTGGGGTTCGGGCCTTCCTCGCCAAGGACACCCCGACCTGGAGAGGCCGTTGAGCGACACCGGCGAGGACGATTCCCGCGTGCGGACCGAGATTCTCGACCTCATGGGAGTCCGGCGGGGTCACTTCCTGCTGGAGTCGGGCCACCACGGCGATCTGTGGCTCGGCCTCGACGCGCTCTTCGAGAACCCCACGGCGCTCCGCCCGTTCGTTCACGACCTCGCGCGCTCACTCGACGTCAACCGGCTGGACGGCGTGTGCGGCCCGCTCACCGGCGGGGCGTTCGTCGCGCAGATGTTGGCACTGGAACTCGACGTGAAGTTCTGGTTCACCGAACGCACCCAGCCACCCCGGGAGGGGACGCTCTACTCCGCGCGCTACGCGCTTGCAGCCGGGCAGCGGGTCGCGGGCGCCCGGGTCGCCGTCGTGGACGATGTCATCAACGCCGGCTCGGCGGTCACGTCAACGCTGTCCGCGCTGAGGTCGGCCGGGGCGATGCCGGCCGCGCTGGGCGCCCTGCTGGTCCTCGGCGAGGCGGCCGAGGCGTTGGCCAGCCAGCATGCCGTACCTCTCCACAGCACGGTGCGGCTGGACAACGCTCTCTGGCCACCGGCGGCCTGCCCGCGGTGCGCAGCCGGCGTACCGCTGGACACGACCTCGACGATGGGCGGACCTGCACCACCGTCATCCGGATGACGGCCGACTCACTCCCACCACACCGTCAGCCAGCCGTAGCACACGATGGGACCTCCGCTGAGCGGTTGGTTCCAGGAGAAGGCGGTGACCTGTGTCGCGGTGGAGAAGAAGCCGGTAAAGGGAACCTGGTCGCCTTCCCGTTGTTCCAACCCCTCGAAGGTGAAGTTGGAGGCGACGCTGAGTTCTCCGTTGGTGGATACCTGCGCGGCTCCGGCCAGGGCCGGTCCGGCCTTACGCCGGAAGAACTCGTTGGTCCACGTCCAGTTTCCGTCCGAGTCGCCCCACAGGCTCATCGTCGAACACTCACGGGTGACCTCGTCCTCTCCCTCCTCAGCGGTGCCGACGTTCCTTTCGTCAGCCCTGGCCAGTTCCCGGCGAGGAGCAATCGCCAGTTCTTCCTCCCCGATCACGGCCAGCGCTTCATCGACCGTCAGCGCGGGGTTGGACCTCCATGCATGTTCGAGTGCCTTGGCCTGTTTGCTGTCGAGGTGAATGGCAGCGGTCTCGGCCTGGACCAACGGCTTCTTGTCATCGCCGGCCGCGGCTGCTTGCTCGGCCATGGCACCGCCACCAGTAACACTGGTGACCAATGCGAGGAAAGCGATGATCATGGCGCGCATGATGTACCCCCGGTTTCGTCTCATGAAGGTTGTGCGCCGGCCGCGGTTCGGTCGGCGGCACTGCGCGGTCTCGATAGAGACTGACCGTTGCCGGTATCGATCCGATCTCGGTTCGGTACTGGGGCGAGCGGTTGCGGCCCGGGTGCCGTTTCAGCCGTCAGTACGCCCGGCACCGTCGGGGAACCTCGTGGCAGGGTGAGGGGATGGCTCACGACATCCTCCTGCGCGGCGGCACCCTGATCGACGGCACCGGAGCACCCAGTCGTACCGCTGACGTCCTCGTCGCCGACAGTCGGGTCGTCGACGTGAGCGCCGCAGGCGCAGGCGGCCTCGACGTGAACGCGAGCGAGGTCGTCGACATCCCGGGCGCGGTGGTCTGCCCGGGATTCATCGACCTGCACTCGCACGCCGACTTCACGGTGTTCGGGGCACCGGGGGCGGTCACCCAGGTGACGCAGGGTGTGACGACCCTCGTGACGGGCAACTGCGGCTTCTCGCCGTTCCCCGTCGTACCAGACCACGCCGACGAACTCCGCGCACACGGCCGGTTCATCGACGACGGGCTGACCTGGGAGTGGTCGAGCGCGGGGGAGTACGCCGCAGCGGTCGGACGGCTCCCGCTCGGTGTCAACCTCGCCTTGCAGGTCGGTCACGGTGCGCTGCGGATCGCGGCGATGGGCGGCGCCGACCGCGCTCCCACGCCAGCCGAACTGGAGCGGATGCGTGCGCTCGTCGCGCAGAGCGCCAACGCCGTGGTGGGCTTCTCCACCGGTCTCATCTACGCACCCGGCACGTACGCGGAGACCGACGAACTCGTGGCGATCGCGACGCAGGCCGCCGCGGAGGGACTCCTCTACTCCACTCACATGCGCGACGAAGGTGGCGGCCTGCTGGATGCTGTCAACGAAGCGTTGACGATCAGCCGGCGGTCCGGCGTACGCCTGGAGATCTCGCATCTCAAAGCGTCCGGTCCGGCCTTCTGGGGCTCCGTTGCCGAGGCACTGGACCTGATCGAGGCGGCGAGAGCCGAGGGTGTCGACGTCGGCGCAGACCAGTACCCCTACACCGCGTCGAGCACGACGCTCACCAGTTGGCTGCCCGGCTGGGCGCTCGACGGTGGTCCCGCCGCGCTGCTGGAGCGGCTCGATGATCCGGACCAGGCGGAACGCATCGCCCGCGACCTCGGCGGCGACGTCGGCGGGTCGTTCGCTCCCGAGCGCATCGTCGTGGCGGACACACCTGACGGGCCCTACCAGCGGTTCGTCGGGCGCACCATCGAGGCGGCGGCCGTCGAGCTCGGCCTCGACACCGCCCACGCCGCCGTCGAACTGCTGCGCGGCCAGCGTGGACTCCTCGGCGTGGTCAACCACTCGATGTCCGAGGACGACGTACGCCGGATTCTGCGCGAACCCGCTGTCGCCGTCGCCAGCGACGGTCATGTGCTCGGCTGCCCAGGCCGCGGGCGGCCGCATCCGCGCGGGCTCGGGACGTTCACCCGGGTGCTCGGCCACTACGTGCGCGACGAGCGGGTGCTCGACCTGCCTCTCGCCGTACGCACGATGACGGAGCTGCCGGCCTCGCGGCTCGGCTGGACGGACCGCGGCGTGGTCCGGCCGGGTGCCGTCGCCGACCTCGCGGTGTTCGACCCCGGGACCGTGATCGACCGGGCCAGCTTCGAGGACCCGTGGCAGCTCTCGACCGGCGTCCTGCACACCCTGGTCGGGGGCACGATGGTCCTGCGTGACGGCGTTCCGACGAGCACCCCGGCCGGCCAGGTGATCCACCGCCGTCCACGTCCGTGAAACCGAATTGCCGCCAGCCGGCGCCGACACCGAGAATGGCCGCTCGTGACGCGTCCTCGACCAGCCGAGGAACCACCAGGCGGGTCGAGGTGGTCTTCATGGCTGTCCAGATGGTGGCGCCGGTTCGCCGCGCTGCGCCTCGACCTGACCCCGATGCGGACCTCCCGCGACTTCCGGCTGCTCTGGATCGCCGGCACCGTCTTCTATCTCGGCGGGATGATGACCTACGTCGCCCTGCCGTACCAGCTCTACCACCTCACCGGCTCCAACTTCGCCGTCGGCGTCCTCGGGCTCATCCAGTTGGTCCCGTTGATCGCCTGCGGCCTCTACGGCGGGGCGCTCGCCGACCGGGTGGACCGGCGTAGCGTCCTCGTCGCGACCGGCACAGCCCAGTGCCTGCTCACGGTCGTGCTCCTCGCCAACGCGGCCCTTGAACGGCCGTCCGTCGGACTGATCTACGCCGTGGCAGTGCTGTTGACGGTCGCGCAGTCGCTGCAACGACCGAGCCGCGAGGCGCTGACGCCGCGCGTCGTCCGCCATGACGAGCTGCCCGCTGCCGTCACCCTCTCGTCGGTCGGGATGCAGACCGGCATGCTCGCGGGACCCGCGCTCGCCGGGGTGATCCTCGCGACCAGCGGCGCCGTGTGGGCCTACACGGTCGACGTCTGCGGTCTCGTGATCGCTACCGCGCTCTTCGCCACCCTGCGCCGCTATCCGCCGTTGCAGGACACCGTGCAGGCCGGCCTCGCCGGCGCGGCCCGGGGGATCGCGGACGGGCTGCGGTACGCCGTACGCCGCAAAGACCTGCTCGGGACCTACATCGTCGACCTGACGGCGATGTTCCTGGCGATGCCGATCGTGCTGTTCCCCGCGTTCGCGGCCGACGTGCTGCGCGAGCCGACGATGCTCGGGTTGCTCTACTCGGCGGGCACAGTGGGCTCGTTGGTGGCGACGGCGACGAGCGGCTGGACGGCGCGGGTTCACCACCACGGCCGCGCGGTCGTACTGGCGGCGGCGTGCTGGGGCGCGGCGGTCGTCTTCGCCGGGCTCGCGCCGTCGGCATGGCTCGCGATCGTCGCGTTGGCGTTCGCCGGCGCGGCCGACATGATCAGCGGGATCTTCCGCAGCGTGATCTGGCACCAGACCATCCCGGACGAACGACGGGGCCGGCTTGCCGGGATCGAGATGCTGTCGTACTCCATCGGGCCGATGGGCGGTGAAGCACGCGCTGGTCTGGTCGCTGACGCGACGAGCGTGCGGACCTCCATCGTGAGCGGTGGCGTGCTGTGTGTGGTCGGGGTCGCGCTCGTGTCCGCGTGGCTGCGGGATTTCTGGGGGTACGACGCGCGGACGGACGAGCACGCCGTCCGTGAGCGCGACATCCGCGCCGCGCGGTCCGCCGCGGAGGCGGCGGGTGCCACCGCAGGCATCACCGGGGCGGCCGGAGTCACGGGGGCGGCCGCCGGATCGGTCGGTGACCCGTCCGCCTCGTCCTGATCGGGGCTGGCGTCCCTCGCGCTGACGATCCTCGCTCTCGAACCTGCACTGGCCGCGAAGATCGCCCTGACGCCGCGGCTACAGTGCCGGGGGGCCACGGCTTACGCTGTGTGTCGTACTCTTAGGGCTCTTGGGTTATCCATAGCCGGTTATTGGCGTTATCGGACAAAGGGGTTCACCGGACCGTGGTTACCACGCTCTCGATCCTGCTGATCCTCACGAGCCTCGTGCTCGTGCTGCTGGTCCTGCTCCACAAAGGGCGGGGCGGCGGCCTGTCTGACCTGTTCGGCGGCGGAGTGACGTCGAGCCTCGGTGGCTCTTCCATCGCTGAACGCAACCTCGACCGCATCACGGTTGGCACGGGCATCATCTGGTTCGCCTGCATTGTGGGACTCGGATTGCTGCTCAAGTTCGGCTGAGCGTGCGGGCACACTCCCCACCTCGCTGGACAGCGCCGCGACGACCGCGGCCACCTGGTCCCTACTGATCGCCGATGTCCGGGCTCGTTCCAGAGCCATCGTTCGTCCGCAGACCGTCACGAGGGAGATCGTCAGTGGCAAGTGGCAGTGCCATTCGGGGCAGCCGGGTCGGTGCCGGTCCAATGGGAGAGGCCGAGCGTGGTGATACCGCGCCCCGCCAGAGAGTGACGTACTGGTGTGCCAACGGGCACGAGACGCGTCCGAGCTTCGCGCTTGACGCGGCGGTGCCTGACTCCTGGGACTGCCCGCGGTGCGGGCTTCCCGCCAGTCTTGACTCGGGCAACCCGCCGGCGGCGCCGAGAAATGAGCCGTACAAGACGCACCTCGCCTACGTCAAGGAACGCCGTACCGACGAAGAAGCGCGGCAGATCCTCGAAGAGGCGCTGCAGCAGCTTCGCGAACGCGTCGGTCGCGGAGAAGTCATTCTCTGACCGAGGCATCGTCCCGCGACCTGTGGGAGGGCGGTCGACTTCCAGGCCGATGTTCCTCCCGCCAGTCTGAGGGGCACGCTCGTCCGGGCCGGGTAGCTGAGTCGGGCTGCCCGGCCGGTTTCGTTCGCCGGTCTTGTCATCGGCACGTCGTGGGTTTACCGTCGCCGCCAGACATCCCATGTCCCACGTCCAATGTCGACGCAAGGGACGGACGAACGGAGTCCGGCATGACGGCAGCGCCTCCGTACGCACGCCCTGGCGGGGACACCGAAGCGCGGCGAGTGGGCGTCCCTCGCGCAGCGACGGTGGCCATCATCGCCACCACGTGCCTGCTCGCCGCGCTGCTGGCGGCGGTGCCCCGCACCGACGCCGCCGGTGCGGAGCCGCGGCCCGGCCAGGAATCGGGCCATGAGGAGAGCCTGGGCCTGGTCGAGCAGGCGATGTTCGACGAACAGGTGCTGTTCCAGGGCGGCACGCTGGGCTACTCGTGTTTCCGGATCCCGGCGATCGTCACCGCCACCGACGGCACGTTGCTCGCCTTCGCCGAAGGCCGGGTCAACACCTGCTCAGACACTGGCGACATCGACCTCGTACTTCGCCGGTCGCACGACGGTGGCCGAACCTGGGGACCGCTGCAGGTCCTCATCGAGGGATCGGGAGACACCAGAGGGAATCCGGCACCGGTCGTGGACCGGGCGTCGGGTCGGATCGCGTTGCTCTCGACCTACAACCCAGGGGCGAACCAGCAGATCCGCCGCCCGTTCCTGCAGGTCAGCAACGACAACGGTGCCACGTGGACCGCACCGGTCGACATCACCGGCGACATCAGCAAGCCCGAGTGGGAGTGGTGGTACGGCACCGGGCCGGTCCATGGCATCCAACTCACCCGCGGACCCCATGCCGGACGTCTCGTCGTCCCGTCGTACTTCAACGAAACGGGCGGAACGCCCGGCGGCGTCGTGCTCGTCTACAGCGACGACGGTGGGCTGACCTGGCACCGAGGTGCGATCGCCTCGCACGACAGCCAGGTGATGCACCCGGGCGAGAACACCATCGTCGAGCTCGTTGACGGCGGGATCTATGACTCCGCCCGCGAAAGCGGGCGCGATCCTGACCCGGGCAACCGTGCGTTCGCGACCAGTGGTGACGGCGGAGAGAGCTTCGACGCGCCGTTCGCCACCGACCCGCGGATCGTCACGCCGATCGTGCAGGGATCGCTGCTGCGGCTGGGCGCGGTCGACGAGGGCGATGCCCGCAACCGGATCCTGCTCGCGGCGCCGGCGCATCCGGCGGCGCGCGAGGTGATGACGGTTCGCTCGTCCTACGACGAGGCTCGGACGTGGGAGTCCTGGGATGAGGGCAAGGTCGTCCACTGGGGTCCTTCGGCGTACTCCGACCTCACCGAGATCTCCGACGGCGTGGTCGGGTTGATGTACGAGGCGGGGAGCTTCAGCCCGTACGAGACGATCCGCTTCGCCCGCTTCGACGAGGCCTACCTTGCGACGCCGAACGGTGACCCGCCCGGCATCCCGCCGCCTCCGGCGCCCGGGCCGACGACGCCCGACCTGGCGAAGGCAGGTGCGCCGGAGCGTGGCAACACCGCGTACGTTCGAGGTGGAGCGACGCTCGGCGAAGGCCGGTTCGGCACGGCGCTCGACCTCGACGGTAGCGACGACCGGGTGGAGCTGCCCTTCACGAAGGCGCTCGACCTCGCTGCCGATGACTCCACCTGGTCCGCCTGGATCCGCTACTCGGCGACGGCCGGGTCGCACACTTTGCTGTGGGCGTACCGGCTCGGGTCCGGCACGACGCCGCAGGTCTGGCTGCGCGCGGAACCGGGCAGCAACCGGATCCGCGCGCTGATCGGCACCGGCTACGGCTCGGCCACCCTGACCGCCACCGACCCGGTGAACGACGGCGAGTGGCACCACGTCGCGCTGCGGCGGGCTGGCCGGCAGTTCAGCCTGTGGCTGGACGGTGAGCAGGTGGCGGCCGCGACCGGGCCTAAGGGCTCGGTGACCGAGGGCCAGGAGTTCGGCGTCGAGGGGATCCACGTCGGCCAGCGCATCGACGGTGCGAACCGGTTCCAAGGCTCGATCGACGAAGTACGCATCTACCGGCGTGCCCTGACCGAGTCGGAGATCGGTCAGGTCAGCCGGTCCAGTGCGCTGGATCCGCGTGGTCTGGAGCTACGGCTTCCGTTCGAGAAGATCCAGGGCGGCTGATCCTCATCCGCCGCGCGCGTTGTCAAGCACCAGGTGGATCGCGGCGGACACGTTGTCGGCGGTGCGCGTCGGTTGGTACTCGAGCTCGGCCGGCCAGATCCTGCCGAGAGGCAGCCACACGCTGGGGTAGCCGATGGCCTGAGCGCCGCCGATGTCCGCGCGTGCAGAATCGCCGACGACCCAGCCGCCGTCGGCCAGCCTCGCCCCCACCACCTCCGCGGCGCGGGCGAAGATCCCCGCGTCCGGCTTGGCCGCCCCGACGCCCTCGGAGATGACCCAACCGGCGACCTCCCGGCCGAGGCCGCAAACCTGGATCTTCTTCTCCTGTTGGCGGACCCGGCCGTTCGTCACGATGACCGGAGTCCAACCGAGGGCCGTGGCGTGTCGCAGGGCCGTACGGGTGCTCGCCGCGAGGGTGACCGCGTCGGCGGCGCCGTTGTCAAGGAAGCCTTGCACGAGCGGGGGAGCGAGCATCGGATAGCGATCCAGCAGGCCGCGCGCTACCACGCCCCGCGGCCGGTAGCCGCTGGCGTCGAGTTCGAGAACCCAGTCGAGGTCGGTGGCCGGAAGTCCGTGCGTAGCAAGGAGATCCGTCGTCGCGAACCGGAACGCGGCATCCCGGTCGACGAGGGTGTTGTCGAGGTCGAGCAGCAGGAGTGGCACGTGGCGCGATCCTACGGCTGCGCCGCTTCGCGGATCCAGCCAGATGCCTCAGGGGCGGGCGGCCCGGCCCTCGCTCGGTGTGCTCTCGTGGTGCAGCCGGTCGAGCCCGGTGACCGCGTAGGTGTAGGTCCGTCCCGGATCGGCGGTGGTGTCAACGAAGCCTTGCTTGGTACCCGACCCCGCCCGCACGGTCGTGAGCAGGTTGCCCGCGTCGTCGAAACCACACGGGTCGGACTCGTCCCCGTCGAACCGGTAGACGGCGTACGACGTGGCCCGGCGGTGCGCCGACGAGGTGTCCTTCCAGGACAGGCGTACGCCCTCGTCGGTGTGCTCGGCGCTCACGAGTGACGGTCGGTCAGGTGCCCTCCCGCCCAGGTGGTGCATCTCCGGCACCAACGCCGGCCGCGCGTAGTGGTCGGCGACCAGGATGCTCATGTTGTCCAGCCGGTCGGCGATGACGTCCTTGGCGCTGAAGTAGATGTCACCGGCCACCTGCGGATGGTCGCGGTTGAAGGTGAGGTGCCGCGTCATCTCCTGCGGGTCCGACCAGGCGGGATCCTGCGTGGACGTGCCCGCCTTGTAGGTCGCCTGGCCGACGAAGAGTTGAACATCCCTCCCGTCGACCTCGGCCGACCACCACGGCACGAGCTTCGCGTAGTCGGCGGGAGCGAAGCCGATGTTCCAGTAGACCTGCGGGACGATGTAGTCGATCCACTCCTCGCGGACCCACCGCCTGGTGTCGGCGTACAGGTCGTCGAAGGTCTCGACGCCGGCCTGGGTGTCGGACCCCTCGGGATCGGTGGCGATGTTGCGCCACACCGCGAACGGGCTGATCCCGAACTTCACCCAGGGCTTCGCCTTCTTGATGCGTACGGACAACTCCTTGACGAGCAGGTCGATGTTGTTGCGGCGCCAGTCGGCCTTGTTGGGGAAGCCGGCGCCGTACTCCTGGTAGGTCGTCTCGTCGTCGAACTGCTCGGTGCCCACGGGGTATGGGTAGAAGTAGTCGTCGAAGTGGACGGCGTCGACGTCGTAGTTCTTCACCGCGTGCAGGATGGCGTCCTCGACGAAGCGCCGCACCTGCGGGATACCTGGGTTGTAGTAGAGCTTCCCGCCGTAGGGCACGATCCAGTCCGGGTGCTGCCGGGCTGGATGATCTGGTGCGAGGTGGGCGGGATCAGCCTGCATACTGACGCGGTACGGATTGAACCAGGCGTGGAACTCCAGGTTGCGCGCGTGCGCCTCGCTCACGAGGAAGTCCAGCGGGTCATAGCCCGGGTCCTGTCCCGCAGTGCCGGTCAGCCATTCCGACCACGGTTCGTACGGCGAGGGCCAGAAGGCGTCCGCGGTCGGCCGGATCTGCACGACGACGCCGTTCAGGCGACGGTCCTCGGCTTCGTCGAGCAGGCGGAGGTACTCGGCCTTCTGCTCGGCGACGGCGAGGCCCTGCCGGGACGGCCAGTCGATGTTGACCACGCTGGCGATCCACATCGCGCGGAACTGCCGCTTCGGCGTCGCCGGATCAGGTGCCGGACACACCTTGCCCGCCGTCGAGTCTCCGCCGCCTGGTGCCGCGGCGGCCCTCTCGCCGGACGACGCGACCGGCGCGGCGGCGGACGGCAAAGCGGCCATGGTGGCCAGCAACGCGACCGCGGAGACCGCGACGAGCGTGAGGCGTTGCAGGTGGATGCGCGAGGTCAGCACGGTGGACGCACCTCCCGGACGGCGTACACGGATGTGCACGATGCTCGGAAGCAGTGTGCCGCTCCGCGCCGGGCGCGTCTATAGTTTTCGGTCCCCGGCATATGCATGTAAGGAATGTGCGGATGCTCGGCCGCGACCGGTGCGGATCACGTGTTCACCCCAACTCCGCGAAGTCGACACCGGTGAGCTCTGCGGAGCGCTTCCACAGCGCCTCCGCCGTCGCGCTGTCGTACGCCCGTGCCGCGGCTCGCACCCGCGTCGGCGAGCCGCGTAGGCCGAACCATCGTGGGCCGAAGAAGTCGCCGCTCCGCACGTCCGGCATCGTGGCCGCGTAGAGACTGGGCAGTGCACCGGCGGCAGCGGGTTGCGCCGCCAGATCTCCCGCGGTGCGCAGCAGCCACCCAGGTGGCCTGCTCTGGGACCACGGATGCTGCAGGTTGGTCGCGGCGTAGCCGGGATGGCTGGCCGCGCTGACCAGATCCAGTCCGGTGTGCTCGGCACGGCGTTGGAGCTCGAACGCGAAGAGCAGGTTCGCCAACTTGCTCTGTGCGTACGCCCGCCACCGGCCGTACCGGCGTTCGGACATCAGGTCGTCGAAGTCGATCCTCCCGACCGAGTTCGTGCTTCATCCGGGCGAGGGCGGTCTCGCCCTTGCGGAGATCGCGGCAGGCCATGACCACTGTCGCGCCGTAGCGGGCCAGCTCGAGCGCGGTCTGGAAGCCGAGTCCGGAGTTCGCACCGGTGATGACAGCGGTTCGGCCGGTGAGATCAGGGATCGTGTCCGCGGTCCAACCAGGCGACGTCATGGCCGCATCATTCCGCGCGTATCCGGCAAATGGCATCGACCGTCCGGTCGTGGCACAGGAGGTCCGGCCAGGCATACTCAAGGGCGTGGGCAAGGATCCGGCTGGCGGCCACCGTGCCGCCGATGCGGCAGTCAGGCACCTCCTCCGGGCGGGGATCGACGGCGGAGGGAGGCTTGCGTCCGCGGATCGGGCGGCCGAGCGTGCTCTGCGCGCGCATCCCGACGCCGAGGACGCGATCGACCGGATCGTCGCGACCCACACCCGCCTCGCGGCTGCGGGGGGTTTCGCCACCGGCATCGGCGGTTTCGTCACACTGCCGGTCGCGTTACCCGCCAACGTCGTCGGCTTCTACCTGATCGCGACCCGGATGGTCGCGGCGATCGCCGCCGTCCGTGGGCATGACGTGAAGGAAGACGCCGTACGCACGTCGGTCCTGCTCGCCCTGACCGGCAGCGACGCCTCGAAGGTCGTGAAGCATGCGGGGATCGGCGTGAACGGCGTCGCGGCGTACGCACTGCGAAGTGTGTCGCCGGCCGCTCTCATGGTCGTGAACAAGGGCGTGGCGTTCCGGCTGTTCGTCCAACTCGGCCGACATGGCCTCAGCAGGTTCGGCCGCGCGATACCCGTCGTCGGCGGCTTCGTCGGTGCGGCGTTCGATGCCCTGCTGATCCGTCGGATCGCCCACCACGCCCGCGAGCACTTCCCGCCCCGGGCGGTATCGGAGGACCTCCCGCGCTCGCCGGAATGATCAGCAGATCAGGCCGCGCTTGCTCTCCGCGCCATGGGCGGTGGGGTTCGCCCCGATCCATCGCGGATCCGCCGGCTCGCTCGCCCGCTGGTAGCGGATGTCGCAGGACAGTCGTAGCCGGTCGGATGTGTTGTCGAGGCTCCCGTGCAGCGTGTACATCGGGAACGTCACCAGGTCACCCATCGCGAACTCGGCCGTGAGCCAGCGCAACCCGAGGTCGTCGCGCAACTGGACCGGGTCGGGGGAGATGTACCCGTTCCACTCCCACGCCCCGGCGCGGGCCGTGGCGGTGGACTCCTCGTCGTTCTCGCAGTAGGTGTCGACGTCTCGGGTGTGGTAGTCGCGGCGGAGCCGGTCGACACGGTGTGAGCGCTCGAGCACGATGAGGCCGCCGAGGCGCAGGTCGACGTCGCCGAGCGGCACCCACGCGGTGAGCAGGCGCGGCGTCCCCCGGTTCATGAAGACGCTGTCACCGTGAGGTGGCGTCCCCCTGCCCGGACGTACGGCGCGCAGCCAGGTGAAGTCGAAATGTCGCACTCGCTCGCCGAAGATCCGTTCGTACAGTGCGGCCGTGCGGCCGGCGTAGAGCAGGCGCTGCAGTGGCGCGCTGGCCTTGGCGGTTGTGTGGAGGATCCCGCGGTACGACTCGTCCGAGGGGATGCCGTCCATCGGATCCGTACCAGGCTGCACGAGTCCGTCGGCCTGCAACCTCGTCATGAGGTCGAGCCGAGCCGTGAGTACCTCGTCTCGGTCGAGGTAGCCCGGAAGGTAGAGATACCCGTCGTCGTCGAGCCGACGGAGCAGCTCGTCGGCATCGTCGGCCGCGTCGGCGGAACGCCGGAGCTGGCCCAGTGCCTCTGGGGCGGCGTCGAGGGTACGCTCCTGAGCGCGAAGAGGGGGAAAGGTCGAGATCGTCACCTGGTGGCTCCTCTGCGGGCGTACGACGCGGCCGATCGCCCTGATCGCCGGTGGGCTCCGGTGCGGACGACCTCCAGCATGGGTCGCGTCCGCACGAAGCGGCAAGGCGTAGAACCGGACGGGCCACGACCGGCAGCGGACCACCACAACCCGCTCGTCACACTCGACCACCACATCGGATACGCCCAGGAGGAAATGCGGATGGCGGCACGGATCTGTGTCCTCGGTAGCGCCAACATGGACCTGGTCGTGTTCACGGAACGACCGCCGGCGATGGGGGAGACGGTGACGGGGGATCGCTTCCTCACGATCCCCGGCGGCAAGGGAGCCAACCAGGCGATCGCCGCGGCGCGGGCCGGCGGAGAGGTCCGGATGGTCGGCGCGGTGGGCGAGGATCCGTACGGCGACCAGGTGCTCGGGGTTCTGCGGGGCGCCGGCGTGGACACTGCCGGAGTCGCCCGTGTCGCCGAGACCACCGGAACCGCCCACATCCTGGTCGAGCGCGGTGGCGACAACTCGATCGTTGTCGTACCCGGCGCCAACGGCACCGTGCACGAACCCGTCGCAGGTCTGGATACCGCGCTGGCCGACGCCGACCTGTTGTTGCTCCAGCTCGAACTCCCGCTCGACGCCGTCACCGATGGGGCGCGAGCGGCTCGGGGGCACGGCGTCAAGGTCGTCCTGACACCCGCTCCCGCACAGCCGCTGACAGGCGATCTCCTGGAGTCGGTCGACCTGCTGGTCCCGAACGAGCACGAGGCGGCGGTGCTGACAGGGGCCGCCGATGTCGACTCGGCCGCGTCCGTCCTCCTCGATGTCGTACCCGAGGTCGTGGTGACACTCGGCGCTCGGGGTGCGTTGTGGCGGGACCGGCACGGCGGACGGCTCGAGGTACCGGCGCCCGAGGTGGTCGCCCGTGACACCACGGCGGCGGGTGACACCTTCGTGGGTGCCCTGGCTGTCGCGCTGGGGGAGGGCCGCCCCATGCCGGACGCCCTTCGGTGGTCGGCCGTCGCTGCCGGCCTGTCGGTCCAGAAGGAGGGCGCGAGCACGTCGATGCCCGACCGCGCCGCCATCGACCGCGCCGCCGCGACCACCGGCTGACCCGCTCCCCGTGGGAGGTTCAGCCGGTGATCTGGCAGAACGATGCGTAGTGGTCGGCGGTGTAGTGAGCGTGGACGGATCCGTCGGTTGGGTACCACCGGTGACGAGCCGCCGGTCGCCACGATCGGGCGCTCCCGGAGTCGGGACGGTGTAGACGCGGTAGTAGCCGAGGTCCTGGTCGGGGAGCAGGCCTTCGCGGTTCTCGTACGTAGTCCCGTCCTGGTCATAAGGGAACGGACCACCGGCCCGGACCAGTGAGACTGTCTCCGCGCGGGCTACCCGGGGAAGACGGTTCGCGCCTTCGCGGGGTCCGCGGCTTCGTGGCGTTCTCCATGATCGGAACGCTAGGGCGGACCCGGACGAACGGGAAGATCACGCACGTGCTCGTCGCCCACGGGCCGCGCCGCAGACACCTTCCTGCCACCCTCGTGAGCGACCTGGCCGCCGGTCGAGTGTCAGAGGCGTGGACCCCCGTCACGGCAGGGCGAGGAGGGTGAAGCTGATCCGTTCGTAGGGGCGATGGTCGCCGTTCTCGAACAGCACCCCGATCGTGCGCTCGCCGTTGTGGCGGCCGAGGTCGACGAGATCGGAGTACGCAGCGGGTCCCGGCGAGACGACGACCTCCTCGGTCCAGGAGCGGCCGGCGTCCCGGCTCGTGCAGAGAGTCAGTCGCCTCCGGACCTCCGGATCACCTGGCCCGGCGAAGACCAACCGCTTATCGACGGCCAGCAGGCTGCACTGGACGACGGGCGTCGCGAGCGCCAGCACTGGTGCGTACGGCCGGTCGAACGTCTCCCCGCCATCGGAGCTCACGGTCTGAGCGCGATGGGCGGGCGCGAGGCCGCCCTGGTTGCGGGCGTTGGCGTAGATCCGCCCGTCCGGGAGCTCGGCGACCGTCGACTCGTTGGCGTGTACGCACCAACTGGCCGACTGGTGTTGCTCGGGCGGGCAGTGGTCCTCCGCACCGATCCGCCAGGATCGTCCGCCGTCGTCGCTCAGCAGCAGGTGCCCGCCGTGTCCCGCTGCGCCGGTCGAGTGGTTGGCGGGTACGACGAGGCGCCCGGCGTGTGGGCCCTGGCACAGCGCGATGGCATGGCCCGGCCCGGTGGCGTACCACCGCCAGTCGGGGCGCTTCGTCGAGGTGGTGAGGTCGACCGCCGCCGTCCAGCTCACGCCGCCGTCGGTGCTGCGCTGCAGCCAGACCCGTCGCGACTCGGCGGCAGAGACCTCACCCCGCACGATGCGGTCCTCGGTCGCGCTCCCGGCGGCCCGGGTCGTGAGAAGCACGACATCGCCGGACGCCGGATCCACGACCGGGCTCGGGTTGCCGACGGTGTTGCCGGGATCGCTCGCCACGACCTGGAGGTCAGACCACGTGGCCCCACGGTCGGCGGATCGCCGCAGGACGAGGTCGATCGGCCCCGCGTCTCCAGGCCCGAGACGGCGACCTTCTGCGAAGGCGAGCAGCGTGCCGTCGTCCACGGCCACGACCGCCGGGATCCGGAACGTGTCGTAACCGTCGGTCCCCGCGGCGTACACCGTCCTCGCCTGCGTCACCGCAGGCCCGCTTCCTCCAGGTGCCGGGCGACGGAGGCGAGTTCGCGGTCGTCGAGGGGGATCATCGGCAGGCTGGTCGTCGCGTGGGTGATCACCCCGCGCATCCGCAGTGCCGCCTTGAACGCACCGATGGCCGAGGAGTACAAGCCCATCCGGCCCTCGCCGACGCCGACGAGCGCGAACAGGCGCCGGAGCCGGTCCTGCTCGGCCATGGCCGCCGGCCAGTCACCACGTCGCGCGGCTTCGTACAGGCGGACGAACCCGGCCGGGTCGACGTTGCCGAGACCCGGGACGATGCCGTGCCCGCCCGCGAGGAGCGCGAGGTCGGCGTGGACCTCCGACCCGGTGTACGCCCGGAACGACGGCACCCCCGCCGTCGCACCGATCGCGGCCCGGAACCCGTCGATGTTCCCGCTGGAGTCCTTGAGCCCGGCGAGTACGCCGTCCGCGGCCAGCTCGCCCACCAGGTCGGCGGGCAGCTTCGTGTGGACCGCGGTGGGGATGTCGTACGCGAGTAGCGGCAGGTCGACGGCTCGCCTGATCGCGCGGAAATGGACCGCGATCTCCGCCGGGTGCGTGGGCGAGTAGAACGGCGCGGTCGCGACCAGGCTGTCAGCGCCGTGCTTCTGGGCCGCCCGGGCGTGCGCGATCACGCGGGTCGTGGTCATGTCGATCGCCCCCGCCACCACGGGTACCTGTCCCGCCGCGAAGCCCACGACTGCCTGCAGCACTCGCGTCCGCAGGTCGTCGGTGAGGTAGGCGGCCTCGCCGGTCGACCCGCCCACGAACAGTCCGGCGACGCCGGCCTCGAGGAGGAAGCCGCAGAGGCGTTCGAGGGACGCGATGTCGAGCTCGCGCTCGGGGGTGAACGGCGTGCAGACCGGGGGGATGACACCTGACGGTGTGCTGGCTGAAGCCACGGTCCACCTCTTCGTCTCGCCATACGTAGGACGTGGGATGTCCGCCGGCTAGGCTAGCCCAAGGCGCCGGATGCTCAGGGCACTGGACGCCCCCACAGCCCGTAGGACCTATGCCCCGGTGCCCACAGGACACGGGCGCCGGTGCCCACAGGACACGGAGCATCCGAGCCCCAGGACTCGCTGAAGGTTGGTGCATGGCAGGGACAGGTCGGCAGCTCGAGGCCCGGATCGTCGATCTCATCCTCGACGAGGGGCTGCGGGCGGGTTCGCCGTTGCCGGCGGAGCCGGTCCTGGTGACGACGTTGGGCGCGAGCCGCAACTCCGTCCGTGAAGCCCTCCGCGCGTTGCACACGCTGGGGATCGTCGAGATCCGGCACGGCTACGGGACGTTCGTGGGGAGTGCCCCGCTCACGGCCGTCACGCCGGGCCTGCTCTTTCGTACCCGCCTCGCTGTCCGCGACGACCCGAGTGCGCTCGCCGACCTGGTGGAGGTCCGCGAGCTGCTCGAACTGGGACTGATCGAACGCGTCGCCGACCAGGCGGACGACGACCTCCTCGAAGCGCTCGACGCTGCCGTCGAGGCCATGCGTACCGGCGAACTCGCCGACGCCGACCGCAGGTTCCACGAACGGTTGTACGCGGGCGTGGGCAACGAGCTCGCCACGCAGCTGGTCAGCCTGTTCTGGGACATCTACCACCAGGTAGCGAGAGAGCTCGCCCCGCCACCGGTCGACCGATCCCAGGTGGTCGCGAGCCACCAGCGGATCGTCGAGGCCCTCCGCTCCCGCGACGGGGCCCGGGCGCGGCACCTGCTGCGTGCGCACTTCGCCGACCTGCGCGCACGCGTGGACCGGCTGGTCGATGCCGTCAGCCCTGCCGGTACGGAGTCGCGTTCGTAGGGCCTGGCACGATGGGGAAGTGCCTCGATCACTGGATGAACTGCTCGACCTGCTCGATCTGGAACAGATCGAGGACAACCTGTTCCGCGGCCGCCAGCCGGAGACCAGGCTGCAGCGCGTGTTCGGCGGACAGGTTGCCGGCCAGGCATTGGTCGCCGCCAGCCGCACCGTCGAACCGGGCCGGGCGGTCCACTCGCTGCATGCGTACTTCCTGCTGCCAGGCGACACCAACGTCCCGATCGTCTACGACGTCGAACGGCTGCGTGACGGCCGGTCCTTCAGCACCCGCCGGACGGTCGCGCGACAGCATGGCCGGACGATCTTCTACATGTCGGCGTCGTTCCATGTGCCCGAGACCGGGTTCGACCACCAGGACGTGGCACCCGACGTACCCGCTCCGGACGTGTGCCCGACACTCGGCGAGGTGCTCGAGAAGATCTCGGGGCGCCCGAGCGACACGTGGGCGGAGGAGTGGGCCGCGCTCGACGTGCGCTATGCGGGCGACTCGCGCCGTGGCGGTACGCCGGACGTCCCGGACCATCCCGCCCGCGCGCGGGTGTGGTTCCGCGCCGCCGGCCGGCTGCCGGACGACCCGGTACTGCACCGGTGCGTTCTTGCGTACGCCAGTGACCTGACCCTGCTCGGTGTCACGCTCGTGCCCCACGACACCTACATCGGGGCGCGTGGCCTGCAAACCGCGTCGCTCGACCACGCGATCTGGTTCCACCGGCCCTTCCGCGCGGACGAGTGGCTGCTCTACGACCAGATCTCACCGTCGGCGTCGGATGCGCGGGGCCTTGCGACCGGCCGGCTGTTCACCACCGACGGAAGCCTGGTCGCGTCGGTTGTCCAGGAGGGGCTGATCCGTCCGCGTCTCGATGGGGCAGGGTAGGCAGCATGATTGTGGCGTTCAGCATCAGTCCCGCAGGCGGCGCCGACGACGGCAGCGTGAGCGAAGCCGTCGCCGCGGCGGTACGCGTGGTCCGCGAGTCCGGCCTGCCCAACGAGACCAACGCGATGTTCACCAACATCGAGGGGGAGTGGGACGAGGTGATGGCGGTGGTCAAGCAGGCCGTCGACGTCGTGGCAGCGACCTCACCCCGGGTCGGCCTCGTGCTCAAGGCCGACATCCGTCCCGGCCACACCGGAGAGCTCACCGGCAAGGTCCAACGCGTCGAGCGCCTCCTCGCCGACGGAGACCACGTCGGGGAATGATCACGCATGCGGGATCATTCCCCACGCTGCGCGGTGCATTCGCCATGTTTCGTGGGGAATTGGCATGGGTCGTCGTGAGCTGGCCAAGGGGTGGGATCGGTGAGCGGGCGCAGGCCGGCGACCAGCTCGGCGAGGCGTTCCGGGCGAACGACTCTCGCGCGGACGGCACCCGATGCGAGCCGCCGGGTGAGCGGGTCGAGCGGCAGGGGCGCCTTCGACGCGAGCAGGAGGACGTTGCCGTAACGCCGGCCACGCAGCTGGGACGGTTCGGCCACCAGCGCGACGTGCCGGAAGACCTCGCGCAGGGTGGCCGCCTCCGCGCGGGCGTGCCGCTGCTCGGTGCGGTCGGCGACGTTGGCGACGTAGGTACCGTCCGGTGCCATGACGCGGGCGAGGTCTGCACAGAACTCGACCGTCGTGAGCGCCGGCGGCACCTGGTTGCCCGCGAAGACGTCGCGGATCACGACGTCGTGGGAGGCGTCCGGGAGGGTACGTAGGCCGTCGCGAGCGTCGGCGACCCGGATCCGGAAACCCTGGTCGCGGCGGATCCCGAAGGCCCGGCGGACCAGCTCCACCAGGTCCCCGTCGATCTCGAACACCACTTGCCGTGAACCTGGTCGGGTTGCCGCGACGTACCGCGCGAGGGTGCAGCCGCCGCCTCCGAGATGGGCGACGCGCAGCGGCGCCGGCAGGGCCGCGTCCCGGTCGAGGACGTCGAGCAGGTCGCCGATCCACCGGACGTACTCGAACTCCAGCCGGGTGGGATCGTCGAGATGGACATACGAACTGGGTACGCCGTTGACGACCACGAACCACCCCGCGGGGTCATCGCGGTCGACCGTGAGCTCCGCGCTGCCGGTGCTGATCGCGTGCGCGCCGGCGTACGCGGCCGGTCCAGCGTCAGTCCTGCGCGGCTGCCGCCGGGTGCGGGCGGGCGGACGGCGGTCGGGCACGGCGCCAGCGTGGCATGACCGACAGCGGCCCTGGTCGGCAGGTGGGTGTGGATGACCAGGTGATCCGGACCCAGGTGATCCGGACCCAGGTCCCGGGCCTTGCGACCTCCGGGCGTGCGAGACTGCAGAGGACGACATGATCACGGCGGAGGTGACCAGTGGCCGGCAAGGGACGGATCGCCAAAACCGCGGTGACGTACGCGATGAAGTACGGCCCGCTCGTCTACGAAGCCATCAAGCACGGCCGGGAGCCGGCGCAGCGTGCGGTCCAGAAGGCGCTGGCACGGCAGGCTGATCGCAAGCGCGCGCTCACCCACGCGACAACCGTGGTCGACGGCTCGGTGCTTCGGGTGTTCCACGAGGCCGAACCGATCTGGGTGGTTTTTTCCAAGGACACGCCGGTGGCGAGCTACCCCGCCGTCGACGTGCCGCTCGCCGACGTCCTCCAACACGCCGATCTGAGTCTGCGGGTCACGCCGCCCCCACCAGGATCAAGGCGGCTGCCCGACTTGGACATGTCGAAGCTGCCGAAGGTCCCTGATCTCCCGGCGCTCGCTCGCAAGGCGCTCCGCCGCGGGCACCGCTGACCCCGCGCGCCGGGCAAGAAAGCTCCTCGGGCGGTACGCCCGAAACGTCCAGAAGTCTCAGCTCGGAGGTTGGCGGAGTCGCTTGATGTCGCCGCGCCGCTTCTTCTCCTCGAGGCGGCGCTGGTGCGCGCCCTTGGTCCGCCTGGTCGGCCGGCGGGGCTTGGGCGGTGGAGCGGTCGCGTCCTCGACGAGGGCGGTCAGGCGGGCGAGGGCGGCGCGGCGGTTGGCGAGCTGCGAGCGCTGGTCAGAGGCGGTGACGGTGAGGACGCCGTCCACGAGCCGTTCCGCCAGTCGCCGCAGGGCACGCTCGCGCAGGACCGGGCTGAGTGCCTCCGACCGGGCGAGGTCGTACGACACACTCACCCGGGAGTCCGTCGTGTTGACCGACTGGCCGCCCGGCCCGCCCGAGCGGGAGAAGCGCCATGACAGCTCGTGCGCGTAGCCGCTGAGGTCGAACCCGCTTCCCCGCCTGGGCGCGCGGGCGGACCCGCGGTCGGGGTGCTCGTCATCACGCACGGCGGGACAGCTCCTCGGAGGTGGACGGCAGGCAGGCCCGGTCGTCCGTCGTCGACCAGGCCCACCTCCACCCTACGCACGGGCACGCGGGCCAGGCCCAGCCGCGAGCCGCCTGCTCGGCCGCGAGCTGCCTGCTCAGCCGCGAGCCGCCTGCTCAGCCGACGGCCGGACGGACCTTCTCGGCGTACCACGGCGCGTAGACCTGTGCGTGGAAGTCGGGCGCCTCCTGCTGCCACACCTTGTCCAGTGCGGCGTAGTACCTCCGGGCGGACTTGACGAACACCTCGTCGTCGATGCTCGACGTGAAGCCGTCGTTGGTCTTGTTCACCGTCTGCTCGAGCTTCGCGAGCTCGGCCCGGATGTCGCTGACCTTCCGTTCGAACGCCCACCGGTTGATCGCGTCGTCGGACGCCGTTCCCGATGGACCGGGGCTCTCCTCCGCCGGGAAGAACTGCTCCTGCGGCGGGGTCGGGTTCAGCTTGGTGCCGGCCGAGTAGGCGTCGACGATCTCCTTGCCCCACGCCTCCTCGGCGCTGCCGGGCAGGTTCTCCACGCTCTCGGCGAACACCGGGATCATCGTGTTCGTCGGGATCATGGAACCTCCGACATAACCGCCGTAGACGTTGCGCAGGTCCTTCGTCTCCTCGTTGATCACCTTCATCTGCGTGGTGAGGCCCGGACCCATCATGTAGGTGTGCAGGTTGACCGCCTTGTCGAGCACGTCGTCCTCGGCGTCCGGCCGGAACGAGATCATCGCGTTGCCGTAGCGGGCGGTGCCGTCGTAGAAGCCGGTCTCCCCGAACGGCAGGGGGATCCAGCCAACGATCTCTTCGTACGGCTTGCCGGTCGGCGACACGAACTTCGCCGCCTCCGGGTCATTGGGGCTGTGGACCAAAGCCGCCGGGTTGCCCATCCACATCCCGACCTCGGCCCGGGTGAAGGCCGCGTTGGCCTGCCCGTCGTCGAACGTGATGTCCGTACGCACCGACTCGTCGTCGAAGACCATGCCCCGGAACAGCTCGACCGCCCGCACCCACGTGTCCGCGTGGGTGGTGAAGTCGGCGCGCCAGTTCCAGCTCGTGTCGGGGGCGGGTACGTCGGTGAGAAGCCCGTGCGCGTTGGCGGACAGGAACGCCCAGTAGTTCCAGTTGACGAGGGCGATGCCCTTGCGCTTGCCCGACGTGGTGGCCTTCGCGATCTCGCGGACCCGCTGCCACGTCCACGTCCGGTCGAACGAGATGTCGGAGATCCCGGCATCGGAGAGGAAGTCCCGCCGGTAGTAGAGACCCTGACCGGCGCCGGAGTATTCGTACGGCAGTCCGTAGCGCTTGCCGTCGAGCTGCCAGAAATCCCATGCCGGCTTGACGACCGGGTTGAGCTTCCTGCCGAACTGGTACTTCTCCGCGAGTTCGGTGATGTCGGCCGCGAGCCCCTGGACGAAGGCGTTGCGGATGTTGCCCGATCCCCAGCTGCCCAGGACGTTGCCGATGAACAGGTCCGGCGCCGTGCCACCGCCGACCGACGCCACGAGGGCTTCGGTGTCCTGGATGTCGGCGTTGATGTGGGTGAGCTTGACGCCGGGATTCTGCTTGAACCAGCCTTGGAGCGCCTCGGCGTACCCCTTGGCGTTGGCGTCCTTCTTCCGCTTGTCAGCCGACGGCATGACGGGATAGGGGTCCGCGTTCGGCACCCCACCGATCTTGAGGGTGACGTCAGCCGAACCGCCGCCCGCTCCGGAGTCCTTCTGGCAGCCCGACAGCGTAAGGCCGCCGGTGGTCAGTACGGCGCCGGCGGCGAAGGCACGCAGCATGCTCCGCCGGGTGAGTGTGCCTCCCATCTCCTGCAGTGGCGAGTACGTCGATTGTGGATCGCCCATGGCTACGGCTCCCTTGACGGCGGTTCCGGACGTCCATCGGGCGGCCGGGGGTGGGTGTGGTGGTGGGGGTGGTTGAGGGAGTGGTGACGGGGAGGTGCGGTGGAGTCGCGGACGACCAGCGAAACCTCGAGCAGGGTCTCCCGGCCGGACATCGCCGGGCGCCGGATGCGTTGGAGGAGGTGCCAGACGCTCTGGGCGCCCATGAGTTCCTTGTCCACGCGCACGGTGGTGAGTGGCGGGGCGGCCTGGCCGGCGAGCTCGATGTCGTCGTAGCCCACGACGGAGATGTCCTCCGGGACGGAGATGCCGCGTTCGCGCAGGGTGGCGAGCGCGCCGAGTGCGGTGGCGTCGTTGCAGCAGAAGACCGCGGTCGGCGGAGTCGGGAGGTCAAGCAGTTCGGCCATCTGCGCGCGACCGCCTGTCGGGCTCAGCGTGGTCGTGCGGATGAGTTCCGGATCGACGGTGTACCCGGCGTCGACGATCGCCCGGCGATACCCGCGGAGCCGGTCGCTGATGGACGGGAACTCCGCAGGTCCGGCGATCATCGCCGGGACCGGGTCGGTGTGGCCGAGGTCGAGCAGGTGCCGGACGGCGAGGTAGCCACCGCGTTCGTCGTCGTTGCGTACGGCGTCGAGCGTCGCCGCCCGCGCGCCACGGACACCGCCGAGCGAGTGCGTGCCCCCGGGCGAGTGTGCACCTCCGAGGGAGTGTGTACTGCCGAGGGAGACGCCGTTGTCGACGAGGACGCAGGGCACACCGGTCGCCGTGATCTGGTCGACCGTGTGGTCCGGCAGGTAGCCGACGAGCAGCAGGCCGTGCGCCTCGCGGCGTTGGACGGACAGCGGAAGGGGATCGTGGCGGTCGATGCCCACGACGAGTTCGTACGACAGACTCAGCCCGAGCGTGGCGCACACACCCTGCGCACCCTCCAGCACCGACGAGTAGAACGGGTTGGTCCGCAGGGAGTGCTCCATCAGCCGGATGACGAGGCCGATCGACCGCACACCTGGGACGGCCGTGTCGTCTGTGGGCTGGACCGTCGTCCGGCGAAGAGCTGGCCGGTAACCGAGTGCGGACGCGGCGCGTTCGACGGCGTGCCGGGACGCGGTGGAGACCGCGGCCCGGCCGGAGAACACCGCCGAAGCTGTGCCCATGGACACACCCGCTCGTTCGGCGACCTGCCGCAACGTCGTTCGCCTCCCCGGCTGTCCGACCACTGATATTTCCCCGATTTTCAGAACAAGATTTCAATTGGTTCAGTGAACGTAGACGTCCGGCTTCGGCGCGGTCAAGGGCTGGATCTCGCTCAAATGCGGTTCTACTCTCAGATTTTCAACTGAACAAGACTGTGAACGCATCCGCACCTCCCTCTTGGTAACCCAGCCGTCGAGGTCTCCGCCCCACCGAGCTGACCGGAGTCCACATTCGAGGAGGTTCTGCCATGACGCGATCCCGATCCACGAGCGATCCAGCAGAGAACCCGGCCGGCCGGATGGCCCGGCGTACGTTCGTCCACGGTGCGCTCGGCTTGGGTGTCGCGGGAGCCGCCCTCCCGCAGCCCGTGCTGGGTTCCGCGCTCCCGGCCCTCGCAGCCCCGCCCGAGGTGGACCCGCTGAGCTTCCTGGTCGGGACGGTACGCAACCGGTTCACCGACGACACGAGCCGGACCTGGGCGGCGGACCTGTCGAAGTACCTCGATCGGGAGCGGCAGACGATCCGCAGCGTGACCGGCGAGCTCACCTGGGACTACGGCACCGGCGTCCTGACGATCGCGACCGCGCGGACCCAGGGTGCGGTCGGCTTCCTCGGGGCGGCGGGCCGGCTGGACCTGGGCGACGTCGTGCTCTCCTGCGGGAACGAGTACGCCTCCGTCCTGGTGACCGCTCTCGACGACCGCCCACTGCGTACGTCGGAGCTCGTCCTCGTCCAGGCGGTGACCGAGGAGGAGGCGTACGGCTGGAGGGTCGACGGCGACACGATCGCGGGCGTGGGCGACCACCCGGTCGGCGTACGGGAGATCGATGCGATTGTGGAGTTCGCGCACCTGCCAGGGACGCATGCGAACGTCCTCGACGGCAACGGCCATGTCAACCGCGCCCTGCCGGTGGAACGCAGCGGAGAAGGAGGCCGGCTGGCGTTGCCCGCGGACGCCCTCTACACCGTGATCGCGCGCACGCCGCGCGACGACGATGCTCCCGACGGCGAGGACATCCCGTACATCTGGTGGGAGGGCGAGGCGCCGGCGGAGACCAACTTCCCCGACCAGACGGAGTTCTCGCCTACGGAGGACGAGAAGCACCTGCTGTCCGGAGGCGACTGGCTCAGCAACGCCGGCACCCGCGGCGCCGACGACCCGGAGGCGTTCGCCCGTTACGACGTCGACGTGCCGGACGGCGGCGACTATCACCTGTGGGTACGGAAGTTCTGGCACCACGGGCCGTTCCGCTGGCGGTTCGACGACGACGAGTGGCAGGTCGTCGACGACTCGTTCGGGCTCGCCGACTCCACCTACATCCGGCGGTTCCTGGGTGCGGACTGGGTGCATGCCGGGAAGGTCCGGCTCGCCGCGGGCAGCAGGTCGTTCGAGCTACGCCTGCTTGCCGGGCCGGGTGAGGCGCTGACGTCGTGCTTCGACGCATTCCTGCTGACGCCGGGGTTGTTCGTCCCGCGGGGGAAGTTCAGGCCGGGGGAGTACGGCCGCGTGGCCAACCCGGGTTTCACGGCGTTCGAGCCGGGAGCCGACGCGTTCGCCACGTCCCCGATCGATCTGCGCCACCTGAACGAACGCACCGCCGGCGAGCGCGGCTTCGTCACCAGCCACGGCGGTCGTTTCATCCTGGGCAGTGGTAAGCCGGTCCGATTCTGGGCGGTCAACGTCGGACCGGAGATCGTCCGGCAGGACGCGGGTTCGGTCGACTACCTCGCGCGGTTCCTCGCCAAGCGGGGCGTCAACATGGTGCGGATCCACGGCCCGATCTTCGACGAGGCATCGGGCGACCTCGCCGCCGTGGACATGGCCTACCTCGACCAGCTGCACTACTTCGCGGCCGCGATGAAGCGGGAGGGCATCTACACCCACCTCAGTTTCTACTTCCCGCTGTGGGTCCAGCTGGGGTCCGACGTCGGCTTCCCGGAGTACGACTCGATCGAGAACAAGAACCCCTTCGCCCTGCTGATGTTCGACCCGGACTTCCAGGAGGTGCACCGGGCGTGGGCACGCACCCTGCTCACAACCCGCAATCCGTACACCGGAAAGCCGCTCGCCGCCGACCCGGGCGTCGCGATCGTCGAGATCCAGAACGAGGACAGCTTCTTCTTCTGGACCTTCACCCGGGGCAACGTCCCGGCAGGGCACCTGGCGATCCTCGACACGGCGTTCGGGTCCTGGCTCGCCAATCGCTACGGCTCGGCGGCGGACGCACTCGCCGCCTGGGGTGAGGGCAGCGAGGTCGACGGGGACGCCCCGGACGACGGCCGGATGGTGGTGCAGGAGGCGTGGATGATGACCTCCGACGCACATCCGGCCGACGGACCGATGAGGCGGCGGATGCGGGACCAGCGGGAGTTCGTCGTCGCGCAGCAGCGTGGGTTCTACGCCGACACGGTGCGGTACTGGCGCGAGGACCTCGGAGTCCGCAGCCTCATCACGGCGAGCAACTGGATCACCGCGCAGCCGTCGACGATGGACGCTCTGGAGCGCTACACCTATACCGCAACGGATGTGGTCGACCGCCATGATGCGTACTTCGGCGGCCGGCACGAGGGGTTCGGGTCGAGCTACATGATCGACGTCGGGCAGACCTTCGACGACCGGTCCACGCTGACCGAGCCCGACGCGGCCGTGGTGAAGTTCCACCGGATCGCGGGGTTCCCGCAGACCGTGTCGGAGACGGGTTGGCCCAACCCCAACCGGTTCAAGGCCGAGTCCGTGGCGCTCTGGGCGGCGTACGGATCCCTGCAGGGCATGGGCGGCGTGGAGTTCTTCGCGCTGGACCGGATCGGCTGGCGGGGGAGCCCCGGCAAGTTCACCACGATGGTGCCGAGCATCGCGGGCCAGTTTCCGGCGTACGCCCTGGCCTATCGGCGGGGTGACATCACCGAAGCCAAGCCGGTGGTCGACCTCACCCACTCGCTGGCGGAGCTCTACGACTTCGGCGAGACGCCCGTGGTCGACTGACCTGCTGGCCTGCTGACCTGCTGGCCGGCGGACGGAGGAGGCGGGCAGAGGGGGCGGGCGGAGCGGCGGGCGACAGCTGCCTGGATACCATGCCGGCAGTTACGCGGAGTGGCCAGGTCACGAGGCCGGCCGTCACAGGGAGTGGGTGCGAGCGGATGTCGTCGGAGCGGCGGCCGACCCTGAGGGAAGTGGCCGAGCGCGCGGGAGTCTCCATCGGCACCGCGTCCGGCGTTCTGTCCGACAAGGGTTCGGCTTCCCGGGAGACCAAGGCCGCGGTGGTCGCCGCCGCGGAGGAACTCGGCTACACCCGACGTCCCCGCCAGTCGACCCGGGCCGCCGGTTCCGCGCTCACCACCGCCGGGATCCTCGCCCGCCGCCTGCACTTCCCCTCGCCGGGAAATCCGTTCTACATGGAGGTGCTCAACGGCGCCCAGCGCGCCTGTGCCGACCTCGGGATCGCCCTCACCCTGGAGACGGTGGAGGACGCCGACGACAGACAGCTTCCGCTCATCGTCGCGCGGCGCCAGGCGCAGGGCCTGCTGGTCCTCGGCTCGCTCGACGACCGGTTCATCCGCCGCCTGCTGGAGGCGGGAACGCCTTGTGTCACGGTGGATCACACTGTCGAGGACCTTCCGGTCGACTGCGTACGCAGTGAGGACGAGCACGGCGGGTATCTCGCCACCCGGGCGCTTCTCGATCTCGGACACACCGACCCGCCGCCGGCGATGATCGTGGGGCTGCCCGCGCTGCGGCCGCTCGCGGACCGGGTGGCGGGATATCGCCGGGCACTCGCCGAGCAGGGGCTTCGGGTGCCGCCGCGCTACGTCCAGCGGTCGGCCGACCTCAGCTTCCCCGCCGGTCGCGCGGCCATGGACCAGTTGCTCGACCTGCCGACGCCGCCGACCGCCGTCTTCGCCAGCAACGACTCGACGGCGCTGGGTGCACTCGAAGCACTCCGTACGCGTGGAATCGCGGTGCCTGAACAGTGCTCGGTGATCGGGTACGACGACATGGAGATGGCATCCCACAGTCCGCCCCCGCTGACGACCGTCCACGTCGACATCGACCTGCTCGGCGCGCAGGGGATCTGGCACCTCGTGCAGCGGGTGGCCGCGCCGGCGATGACGCGGCGGGTGACCTGTCTGGGCGTACGCCTCGTGACACGAGACTCGACCGCGCCACCGCCGCAGCAGCGCAGCCGTTCCGCTGGATGAGGGCGCCCCTCATCCAGAAGGCAGGCCCGCTCAGATGATCTCGAGGTAGTCCCGATCGGGAAGCTCCGGGAATGCCGCCGTCGGCAATGCCTGGTACCAGTACGCCACCGACGCGATGTCGTCCTGCAGCGGGAGATAACGGGTTCCTGTGCGCCAGCCGAGTGCCTGCATGGTGACGCGGAGTCCGTCGCGGAACCGGATCGGATCGGTGATGTGCCAGCGGTAGAGGCTGAACCGGCTCTGCGCGGCGTTCGGGTCCTTACCGTCAGGCATCACGACGAGCGGCATTCCGGCGTACGGCGTCGTGAAGGTCTGGTAGTTGCCGTCGACATGGAATGCCCACGCACCACAGAAGTAGTCCTCGGTTCCGGTACCACAGATCGTGGGTGCATCCTCACCGTCGATGAACCATTTCAGCTCACCCTCGCCCCACCAGCCGTTGTTGTTGACGCCCCACGCGACGTAGGTGCCGACGAAGTGGCCGGACCCGGAAATCCCGTCGACGATCGTGTAGTCCTGTTTGTATGGCAGCGGGTTCGTACGCCGGAACTGGGCGTGGAAATAGGCCGCGTCCGCGGGCACCTGGGTGAGTTGGTAATTCACCTGATAGAAGAGGACGGAATCCTTTTCGGAAAGGTTCTCCACCGTGATCCGGCAGCGGCGCCGGAATGGCATCTGCCAGTAGCAGTTGAACCCGTTGCGTGGATTGACGCAGACCGGGAGTGAGGAGATCTGGGCGAAGGGTCCCCAGCCCGAGGCGAAGAAGTCGCCGAGTGGGGTCTCCACCGATGGCTGCTCCTGGTCGTCCCAGTAGATCCGCAGGATGAGGAAGCGGACCTCGCCCGCAGGGGTCATCCAGATCTGCTGGATCGAACCCGGCCCTTCGATGTCGGCGACCTCGAAGGTCGTTCCCGCCTTGATGCTCACGGCCGGGCTGACCTTCCAGCCGGTACCGAGGTCGCGTGCCGCGTCAGCGCCGAGGCCCTCGGTCGCCAGCGCGCCCTTGCCTGGCTCACCTGTCGGGTTCTCCGCCGAGATCGATCGCGACTGCGCATCGGAGAGGCGGTAGAGGTTGCCGAGGTTGAGACCAAGGCCGTCGAAATTCGAGGTCACGAGATCAACTCCGTCAGGTCGCTGTGTGGTGCGGATGTCAAAGTTTGTCGGGGGACCCACGTCGCGTGGTGAAGAAAGAAGGCACGTCGGCCTGAAAGGCTAGTATGTTAGTTTGTGAATGGCATCCTCGTCGGTGGGCAAGTTGCGGGCGACGCGACCGTTATCGGCGCTCTCAACCGCCCGAGCCTGATGTCGCTGCCGCCGTCGCCGCGATCGTCGCGACAGTGGCCGCGTTGACCGCCTCGACCGCCCGTCGTACGGCGTCCGCGGCCCAGGCCCCCTCCGCTATCTCCTTCGCGCGTCGCTTGAGTGCGCGCCTGTCCAACGACTCGACGACCTTCGGTACCACGTCGATGGCCGAGAGCAGCGAAACCAGCGCCCCGATCCGGTCGTCCGGCGTCAGGCCGACCACGAGGACGTCGTGCAGGCGTTCACGCAAGGCGTTCTCGTGATGGGAATCCTCGGCCGGCCACCTGGTCGTCGGGAAGATGCCCAGAATCCTGCCCTCCTCGCGGCGGAGGATGCCTCGGTCCGCGAGGCCACTCAGGAGCCGGGCGCGCAGTCCCTTGCCGAGCGGCCCTATCACGCTGTCGGGCTTCTTTCCGTTCTTGCCCGCGATGAACGTCAGAGCGTCGTCGAGGATCGGTTCGCCGGCGGGTGCGTGGTCGCGGACGACGAGCCGCCCCTTCCTGACGTTCTCCTCCCGCGTTTCCGCGACGTCAACCTTGCCTTGCAGGACCAGTTCGAGAAGGAGCGCACCAGCGATCGCGTGGTCCAGTTTCGTCCCGTCAGTCACGGGTTTTCCGGTGGCGTCGTCGACCAGGAGGAGGAGAAGGTCTTCAGCGAGGAGCATGTGGGAGCACCTGTTCCGTCTGCCGGGTGCCGACGAGCAGCCCCGGTCGTCGGTCGTCAGTCATCGGTCGCAGCTGGTCATCGGTCAACACATGGGGGCATCGGACATCGACCGACGTCCCAGGATAGGCACCGCGTCCACCGGCGGACACCTGAACGGACTCCACCGCTTCCCGGTCGTTGTCCGGCTCCGGAAGCCGGCAGAGGGCCGGTCCCACCCGCGTGGGAGACTCCTGGGCCATGGGATATGACGCTGCAGCAGATCGCTATGACCGGATGACATACCGCCGCTCCGGCCGCAACGGGCTCCACCTGCCCGCCGTGTCGCTCGGGCTCTGGCACAACTTCGGCGACGACATGCCGCTCGAGCGGCAGCGCGCGATCCTGCGCCGGGCGTTCGATCTCGGCGTGACCCACTTCGACCTGGCCAACAACTACGGGCCTCCCGCCGGGTCGGCCGAGCTCAACTTCGGCAAGCTGTTCCGCCAGGACTTCGCGCCCTACCGCGACGAGCTCGTCATCTCCACCAAGGCCGGTTACTACATGTGGCCCGGCCCGTACGGCGAGTGGGGATCGCGCAAATACCTGCTGTCCAGCCTCGACCAGAGTCTTTCCCGGATGGGACTGGACTACGTCGACGTCTTCTACTCCCACCGGTTCGACCCCGACACTCCGCTCGAGGAGACGATGGGAGCGCTCGACTCCGCCGTCCGGCAGGGAAAGGCGTTGTACGCCGGCATCTCGTCGTACTCACCCGAGCACACCAGGCAGGCCGCCGCGATCCTCGCCGATCTCGGCACGCCCCTGCTCATCCACCAGCCGTCGTACTCGATGCTCAACCGCTGGATCGAGGAAGCGCTCGTCGACACTCTCGGCGAGCTGGGAGTCGGTTGCATCGCCTTCTCGCCCCTGGCCCAGGGCATGCTCACGGACAAGTACCTCGGCGGCATCCCCGAGGGATCGCGGGCGTCGCAGGGGAAGTCGCTTTCGCCCGACCAACTGTCGGAGAAGAACCTCGCACACGTCCGTGCGCTCCACGCGATCGCGGCCAGACGGGGTCAGTCGCTGGCGCAGATGGCACTGGCGTGGGCCTTGCGGCATCCGCAGATGACGTCCGTCCTCATCGGTGCCAGCAGCGTCGAGCAGTTGGAGGACAACGTCCGCGCACTCGATACGTTGGACTTCAGCGCTGACGAACTCACCGAGATCGACGGCCACGCGGTCGAGGCCGGCATCAACCTGTGGAAGCGGTCCAGCACCAGCTGAGTGCCTCCGGCAAGGGGGCGCCGCGCCCCTGGTGTCGACAGAAGTTGATCACGCTGGTTGACTACGCGCGTGCTTGTGCCCGACGATCTCCTCTCGTCGGTCGCCGAACCCGCGACGAGTCACCTCCTTCGAGCGGACGTCCTCACGACGTACCCCCTTCGAAAGCACTGCCCGTGATCGAACTGGACGACATCCAGAAGAACCGTCGGCTCTCCGGCCGCGAGATCGTGCAACTCGACGGCGTGGACCTGCATGTCGAGGCCGGCGAGATCTGCGGCGTCATTGGCGAGTCGGCGTCCGCGCTGCGGACGCTGGTGCGCTGCGTCAACCTGCTCGACCGCCCTGACGGCGGCAGTGTGGTCGTCGCCGGGCAGGATCTGACCGCGGCGAGCCGGTCCGCGCTCAGGTCCGCCCGCCACGGCATCGGGATGCTCACCGGCGATGCCGGATTGCTCGACCAGCGGACCATCGCGCGGAACGTCGGCCTGCCGCTGGAGTTCGCGGGCGTACGCCAACGGAAGCGTGACCTGTTCGTCGACGAGATGCTCGACCTGGTGGGCCTGGCGGAGTACGCCGGCGCCTACCCGGCCGAGTTGGGCGTCCTGGACCGCTCGCGCGCTCGGATCGCCCGGGCGCTGGTGGCCGGTCCGCGGGTGATGCTCTGCCACGAGCCGACCAGGGACCTCGACCCGGCGACCGGTTCCCACGTCCTCGACCTCGTACGAAACCTCGCGCGACGGTTCGGTGTCACCGTCCTCCTGGCCACCCAGCACCACGTTGTGGTCAAGGCCGTCTGCGACTCCGTGGCCCTGCTGCGTGACGGGCGAGTGGCCGAGCACGTCATGTTGACCGACGTGCTACGCAGGCCCGACTCCGACCTCGCCGGAGCCCTGCTGCCCACCCTTCCCGACCCTGTGACAGGCGCCGACCGTGACCGGCTGCTCGCCGACCTCACCTTCACTGGAGAGGCCGAGCACGAGATCGCGCTGACCGAGACAGCAAGGGCCTGCGGTATCGACGTGTCAGTCGTTGCCGGCGGCGTCGAGACGATCTGTGGCCTGTCCGTCGGTCGGCTGCGTGTCGAACTGATCGGACCGGGGGAGGACTGCCAGAGGGCCCTGCTCAGGTTCGCCGATCTTCACCTCACACCGAAAGTGCACCTATGAGTCAGGCCATACATCAGGGACGGTTCAGTAACTGGAACGCGGTGGGGCCGGAACTCGCCGACGCGACACTCGCGACGCTGTCGATGGTGTCCCTCGCGACGCTGCTCACCGTCGCCATCGGCCTTCCACTCGGCGTACTCCTCATGTCGACCGGGCAGAGCGGGCCACTGCACATGAGCCGGTTCCACCGGATCCTCGGTGTGGTCCTCGATACGGGCGGCACCCTGCCCTTCCTCGTCCTCCTGATCGCCGCGATTCCCCTCACCCGCAGACTGGCGGGTGAATCGGTCGGTGTCCTCGCGGCCATCGTCCCGCTGACGCTCGCAGCCGTCCCTTTCTTCGCCCGCCGGGTCGAACGGAGTCTCGGCAAGGTCGACCGTGGCCTCGTCGACGCGGCGTACGCGATGGGCGGGCGCACCCGCCATATCCTCGTGACTGTGCTGCTCCGCGAAGGCCTCTCCCGTATCGTCACCGCGCTCGCGTTGACGATCGTGGTTCTGCTGGGCTACAGCGCCATCGCCGGCTTCGTCTACCCCGAAGGTCTCGGCCGGTTGGCGATCACCTACGGCTACTCGACGTTCCGGGCAGACGTCATCGCCGCGATCGTCGTCGTGTTCGTCGTCCTCACCCAGCTCGTGAAAGTGGGCGGGGACCTCGTGGCCCGGCGGCTGGAGCACCGGCGATGACGGCGCCGGCGCGAGCGGCTGCAACACGCCGGGGCACCGGGCGGATACCGTCGACACCCGCCCGGTGGGTCCGCGGGCTCTGTGCGTTCCTTCTCCTGCTGACTCCTACGGCCTGCAGCTCCGAGGCGATCGGGCTGTCGTTCAGCACCCCGCGAGTCCTCAAGGTCGGCGTCACGCCGCGCCCGGACGGCGAGATCCTGGCCCATGTCGACAAGGCCGTCGCCCCGGCCCTCGGATTCGAGCTGGATCCGGTGCGCTTCACCGACGCGGCCGCGGCGAAGGAGGCGCTCCGCGACAAGCTCATCGACGTGGCGTTCGTACGCAACGACCCGGAGGCGGCGGCCCTTGGACAGGTGATGCCGGGCCGAGGTCTTGCCTTCGTGGCACCGGTCTTCGTCGAACCGCTCGCGGTCTACTCCTCGACCATCGCGCGCGTGTCCGATCTGGAGGAGGGCGGCGAAGTCCTGATCCCGAGCGAATCGGCAAAGGCCGGTCGCGCCCTGCGGCTCCTCGCGGCGCACGGCGTGGTTCGCCTCCGCGAAGGTGCGGGAACGCAGGCGACGGTCCGTGACGTCACCGCAAACCCGAAACACGTACGGATCACCGAGGTGCCGGCGGAGGAGATGCCGCGCGGCTACGACGACGCCGTCGCCGCGGTGGTCGACGTGTCAACCGCCCAGCGGACCGGCCTGACGGCAGCAGGGGGCAAGGTGCTGGTGCTGGAGCCCGCCGACGGTAACGCCTACGTCAACGGGCTCTTCGTCCGTGCCGGCGACGAGGACGATCCGCAGGTCAGCAAGCTCGCCGAACTGCTGCGGTCGCCGAGCGTGAAGGCGTTCATCGAAGACACCTACGACCACACGATCATGCCGGCGTCCTGAGACATGTGCCGCCGCCGTCGCGGGACGTCTTCAGATCCGAGTAACCCCTAGGGGGAGGTTCCGGGTTCGTGGGCGAGGTGGATGATCGTCCTACGCCGTAGAGTGGGGCACCAGGAGGTGGACGATGCTGAAGATCCTGCTGGTGATTGCCGCCGTCTGGTTGGCGATCGCCGTGATCAGCTTCCTTTTCAAGTCACTGCTGTGGCTCGGGATCATCGCTCTGGTGCTGTTCCTCGCCACGAGCGCCTGGGGCTGGGTCAAGCGCAACTCCGGCGGCTGACCTTCCTGCCGCGCCGCCGCGGAGGCACTCCGCGCGCGGCGCGATCAGGGCTCGATGCCCCCGGTCTGGAAGCCGATGGTGGCCGACGCCCTGCGCACGGCACCGACGGGAGCCTGCGGTACGACGTCGTCGAGGAACGCGTAGTCCTTCGCCACGTCACCGAGTCCGGGCACCCGCTTGGCCACCTGCCACCATCCGGCGATGTCTGCCCACCCGGGCGCGGACAGTGACCCACCGAAATGCTGCACCGACAGGGCGGCACACAGGTTCGCGAACCGCAGCCGGTGCAGCAGCGGCCAGCCGGCGAGCGTCGACGTGACGAATCCGGCGGCGAACACGTCACCCGCACCGGTCGTATCCAACGCCTCCACTGGCAGCGCCGGGACGTCGGCGCGTTCACCCGTCTCGTTGTCGACCGCCAACGCGCCCCGGCTGCCGCGGGTCACAACGGCCACCGGTACCAGGTCACCGAGCTTCGAGAGCGCATCCTCAGGGGTCGTCGTCCGGGTGTACGCGAGCGCTTCGGGGGTGTTCGGCAGGAACGCGTAACAGTCGCTGAGCCGATCCAACAGGGCCGGCGACCACTGCTCGGTCGGGTCCCAGCCCACGTCGGCGAAGACCCTGGCGCCGTCCGCGGCAGCCCTGCGCGTCCAGTCCTCGGCCTCCGGTCCCAGATCGACGAAGCATGCCCGGGTGTGTGCGACGCCCTGGCAGCTGATCATCTCGTCCGGGCTGAGCGGCGGGTCGTGGGCATGTGTGATGAGACTCCGGTCGGCCTGGTAGGCCAGCGAGACGGTGACCGGTGAGTGCCAGTGCGGGAACCTCCGCGATGCGGAGAGGTCGACGTCCTCCTGCTCGGCGAGGGTCCGCCAGCAGAAGTCGCCGTAGACGTCGTGCCCGAACGCCGCCGCCAAGGACGTACGCAGACCCAGCCGGGAGAGCGCGATCGCGAGGTTGGCGACGCCACCGGGCGAACACCCCATGCCCTCGGTGAAGATCTCCGTACCGCTCTCCGGCGGTGCACCCAGGCCGGTGAAGATGATGTCGAGGAAGACCGTCCCGGAGACGAAGACGTCGAACGGCGGATCGTCAGTGGTACGAAGAACGGCTAACGGATCATGCGACGGCCCTCGACCGACCACCCGGCCGAGCTCCCAGGGCGTCGAGCCGAGGTGACCGCCTGCGGCGGCGTCGCCCAGGTCCGGACCCGGCTGCTCTTCCGCCGTGTCCATCGACTCTCCCTTGCTGATCGCGCGTTCTCCCCGATGTGGGGACCCACCGTAGCGTGGCGGTACCACCGATGTCGGGCGGATAGCAGACGTTGCTGTGCGCCCGACCCGAACCCAAGGCGTCCCGGCCGGAAGCACCGGCCGGGACGCCACGGGGGTTGGGAACGTAGGAAAACGTCAGGTCAGGCCGCGTTGGGCCCCACGAGATCTGGCTCGGCGAGCTTGCGGAGGCGGTGGAGGGCGTCGCGTTCGAGCTGGCGGACCCGCTCGCGGGAAAGGCCGAAGCGCTCGGCGATCTCGGCGAGCTTCCACGGCCGTCCGTCGTCGAGGCCGTAGCGCAGCCGGACGATCTCCGCAGACCGGGCGTCGAGGGTCTCGATCAGCGCGGCGAGACGGGAGCTGGACTCGGCCGCGACGACGGTCTCGTCCGGGCCCGGCATCACGTCGCGCGCGACCAGGTCGCCGAGCGAGGTCTCGCCGTCGTCGTCGACGGTGACGTCGAGCGACACGTGGTCGCGGCCCCAGCTCACGAGTTCCTCGACGCGGCTCTCGCCGACGCCGAGTTGGGCGGCGAGCTCTGCGTTGTCAGGCTCGCGGCCGAGCTCACGCTCGAGCGCGCGCCGCGCGGCACCGAGCGCGTTGAGGTCTTCGACCACGTGGACCGGCAGCCGGACGACCCGGGCCTGCTGTGCGATGCCGCGGGTGATCGCCTGGCGGATCCACCAGGTGGCGTAGGTGGAGAACTTGTAGCCCTTGGTGTAGTCGAACTTCTCGATTGCCCGGATGAGTCCGGTGTTGCCCTCTTGCACCAGGTCGAGCAGGGGTAGGCCCGATCGGCCATAACGGCGGGCGATGGAGACCACCAACCGCAGGTTGGCCTCCAGGAAGTGCCGCTTGGCGCGGCGGCCCTCGTCGCTGATCCACACCAGCTCGTCGGGGGTCGGTTGCGCCGGAACCCGCCCGCGGTCGCCGAGGCGGTTGTCCAGCAGCTGCTCAGCTAGTTGACCGGCTTCGATCGCCTTGGCAAGCTCGACTTCCTGGGCCGCGTCGAGCAGCGGCGTACGCGAGATCTCGTCGAGATAGCGACCCACGAGATCGCGATCTTCGACGTAGTCCTCGGCATGACGACGGCGCAGTGGCAAAGTGTGTCCTCCCAGCTCCGACACGCGGATCACCGAACCGCTCGGGTGATCCGTCACCAGCTCAACGTCTCAGGTGTCCGACCGAATTCCCGGTGCGGGCCGGTTCATGCGTAGCGGCCTGCCTCGATAGTCCCGACACCGTGATCGTCCGGGCGTCGTGACGAGGTGTGGATCCGTCCGTTGTCGGGCATACCGAGGTCTTGCCGCTGGGCATTGTCCGGGCGTGGCCAATCACCCACATCGGTCCCCGGACGGATTTGCCGTGCCGTGGGACGCCTCGGGCAGCTACGCACCGCTGCCGGCGTGGATCGCCCGGACTGTCTCGACCGTGTCGGCTTCGGTGGCCGTCTTGTCGTCGCGGTAGCGGAGCACCCGGGCGAAGCGCAGTGCCATCCCACCGGCGTACCGACTCGACGTCTGCACGCCATCGAACGCGACCTCGACCACCAGCTCCGGCCGAACGTAGACGGTCCAGCGGTCGCGGTGCGACTCGAGCGCGAGCAGGCGTTCGGTCTGCCAGCGCAGCAGCTCGTCGGTCAGTCCCTTGAACGTCTTGCCGAGCATGACGAACTCGCCGGTCCGCGGATCGCGGGCGCCGAGGTGGAGGTTGGACAGCAGTCCGGTACGCCGGCCGTGACCCCACTCGACGGCGAGGACCACCAGGTCGAGGGTGTGGCGCGGCTTGACCTTGATCCAGGCAGCGCCGCGCCTGCCTGCGTCGTACGGCGCGGTGAGGGCCTTGACCACAACCCCTTCATGACCACGTTCGCAGGCGTCGGAGAAGAAGGTGGTGGCCTCATCCAGGTCGGACGTGACCAGGCGGGGGACCCGCAGGTGGGAGGGGAGCACGCGCTCGAGCACCGCCCACCTCTCCCTTCCGGGCTCGCCCAGGAGGTCCCGGGCGTCGTGGTGGAGGACGTCGAAGAAGAACGCCCGGACCGGCACCGCCTCCCGCAGCTTCGCGACGTCGGTGCGGCTGCCCACCCGGCTGGCAGTCACCTGGAAGGGGCGCGGCCGGTCTACGTCGTCGAGCGCGATGACCTCGCCATCGAGCACGATGGCACCGCTCGGCAGCGCACGTACCGCCTCGACGATCTCGGGGAGTCGGCCGGTCACCTCGTCGAGGGTGCGGGTGAAGATCCGGACACTGTCGCCCTCGCGGTGTACCTGGACCCGGACGCCGTCGAGCTTCCACTCCAGCGCGGCCGGCCCGTCGATCTTCGCCAGCGCGGCGGCCATGTCGGGCGCGGGTGAGGCGAGCATGGGACGCAGCGGCCGGCCCACTTCCAGCCGGAACTGGTCCAGCACGCTCGCCCCGTCCCGCGCGGTGGCCCGGACAGTTGCGCCGGTCTTCGCGTCGGAAGCCCCATCCGCGGTGCCGCTGTCGGTGCCAGTGCCGCTGTCGGTGCCAGTGCCGCTGTCGGTGCCAGTGCCGCTGTCGGTGCCAGTGCCGCTGTCGGTGTCGGTGCCAGTGCCGGTGTCAGTGCCAGTGCCGCTGTCGGTGGGAGTGGCGTCCTTCGCCGCGGCGACGGCCGCGCTCGCGACCGGAGCGATCGCTCCCGCGACCATGATCGCTCGACGGACGTCGGCAGCGGGAAGGGCGCTCGCCTTGATCACGGCGTCGACCATGACGCCGTCGAGCGCGCCCTGGCGGAGCTCGCCGCCGATCAGCCCGGCGAGGAACCGCTGCTCCGGTGCGGTCGCCCTGGCCCAGATAGCGGAGAGCAGTTGCCGGCGACGCGCCTGTGAGCCCGGACCCGCGACCCTCGAGATCTCCTCGAACGCCTGGTCGACCTCGCTCACCCCGAGACTGGCCGTCTCACTCGGCGCGGGAAGATCCCGCAGGGCGGCGTAGCCCACTCCCGTGCGCCGCTGCCGGAGCTCACCGGCGAGATAGAACACCACGAGCGCGACCTCGTCCGGATCGGCGGCCCGGAGGCAGTCGGCGATCTCGCGGACCTTCGCGAGCCGCGAGGACGTGCCGGACACGGTGGCGGAGGCCTGCGCCAGGTCGACGAACAGCATGACACCATTCTCGCGGAGCCCGCCGACACCAGGCCTGACCAGCCCGATCGCCGCTGCCCCACCGACCGACTGCCCCACCGACCGACTGCCCACCGACCGACTGCCCACCGACCGACTGCCCACCGACCGACTGCCCACCGACCGACTGCCCCACCGAGCCCACCGCCGCCGACCTTGCCGGAGCGAGATGTACAACCTGCTGTTCGCGTGGGTGCTGAAGCGCCTGCCGGCCGAGACCGCGCACCGGCTGGCGTTCGGACTGATCCGCCTGGTCGGCGCGACACCGGGAGCCGCTCGTATGCTCCGCCGGTGGCTCGGACCCGTTGATCCGGTGCTCCGCGTGCACACACTCGGGCTCGACTTCGCCGGCCCTCTCGGTCTCGCTGCCGGTTTCGACAAGGACGCGATCGGAGTCGAGGCGATGACCGCGCTCGGGTTCGCGTACGTCGAGGTCGGCACGGTGACCGCACGGTCCCAGCCGGGCAATCCGGCTCCGCGCATGTTCCGGCTTCCGGACGATCGCGCCCTCGTCAACCGGATGGGGTTCAACAACCACGGCGCCGCCGTCGCGGCGCAGCGGCTCCGGAAGTGCCAGGACCGTCGGCGGGGCGGGGGCGAGCCTGGCAGAGGCCCGCTGGGTGCCGTCGGGGTCAACATCGGCAAGACCAAGGTGGTTCCGGAGTCCGAGGCTCTCGCCGACTACGCGAGCAGCACGCGGCTGCTCGCCGACGTCGCCGACTACCTCGTCGTCAACGTCAGCTCGCCGAACACGCCCGGGCTGCGGAACCTGCAGGCCATCGAACACCTGCGGCCGCTTCTCCTCGGCGTACGCGAGGCACTGGACGAGGCGGCGAGCCGGCGGGTACCGCTGCTGGTCAAGATCGCCCCCGACCTCGCCGACGCCGACATCGACGCCGTGGCCGACCTCGCGCTCGAACTCGGCCTGGACGGCATCATCGCCACCAACACGACGACCGCGCGGCAGGGACTGCAGACGGCGCCAGCCGCGGTCGAGGAGATCGGAGCGGGCGGGCTGTCGGGAGCTCCGCTGAAGAGGCGTGCGCTCGAGGTGCTCCGCCGCCTGCGCGCGCGGACCGGTTCCCGGGTGGTCCTCATCGCGGTCGGCGGCATCGAGAACGCCGAGGACGCCTGGGAGCGCATCAGGGCCGGGGCGACCCTGGTCCAGGCGTACACCGGATTCATCTACGGCGGGCCACTGTGGCCGCGCCGACTGCACCGCGACCTCGCGCGGCTGGTGCGGGAGGCGGGTTACTCGTCCATCGGCGACGCCGTGGGCACGGCCGGTCCTCCCGAACCGTCCGTGCCCACCAGGTCCCCTCGCCGGTAGTCGATCGCCAGCTCAGCGCGGCAGGGGGAACGGGAGCCCGCCCTCGTCGTCCTGCTCCTGCTCCGGCGCCTGCTGTGGCGCCCGGCCGCCGTCGCTGCCCAGGGTTGCGGAGGCGGTCTGCGTGCGGCCGTCGCGTACGAATGTGAGAGTCACCTTCTCGCCCGGGCGATGCGAGCGTACGGCGGCGATCAGCGCGTCGGCGTCGGCAATCCGGCGGTCACCCAGCTTCGTGATGACATCACCGTCGCGAAGCTTGGCGTCCGCAGCCGCACCTCCCGGCGTGATCGAACGGATGGCGGCACCTTCGGTCGTACCGTTCTCGGACGTGGCAGGCGAGACGGTCACGCCGAGCTGGGCGTGTTCGGCCCGTCCCTTGTCGATCAGCTCCTTGGCGATCGGGCGGGCCTGGTCGATCGGGATCGCGAACCCGACGCCGATCGAACCCGACTGGCCGCCCATCGAGCCGCCGACCGTCGCGATGACGCTGTTGATGCCGACGACCTGTCCACCCATGTTGACGAGCGCACCACCGGAGTTGCCGGGGTTGATGGCGGCGTCGGTCTGGATCGCGTCGATGACGGTGTTGGACGAGGCCGAGTCACCCGCGCGTACCGGCCGGTCGAGGGCGCTGACGATGCCCGACGTCACCGTGCCGGACAGGCCGAGCGGGGAACCGATGGCCACGACGTTCTGTCCGACCGACAGGGCCGAGGAGCTCCCCAGCTTGGCGGGGGTCAGGTCGGTGACGCCGCTGGCGCGGATGACGGCGAGGTCGGTCGTGGGGTCGAGCCCGACCACCTCCGCCTTGGCGCTCCGGCCGTTGCTGAACGTGACGCTCATCTCGCCGCCCTGCTCGGCGGGAGCGGCGACGTGGTTGTTGGTGAGGATCAGCCCGTCGGCGCTGAGCACGATCCCACTTCCGCCTGTCGCACCCTGCGACGAGGCGACCGCTATGGAGACCACGCTCGGCAGGAGCTTGTCCGCGACCTGTTGCACGCTTCCGGGCGGTGCGTTCGAGGCGTTCTGCGACCTGGGTACCTCGTCGAGAGCGGTCGCCGTCGGTGTGGCCTGCTGGTCCCGGGTGAGCAGGTACGTGGCGGCTGTCCCGGTGCCGCCGCCGACCAGGCCGGCCGCGACGGCCACGGCGACGACGGTGGCGGCGGCCATGCGCCTGGGCCTGGGGGCGGGCTTGTCGGGATGACCGCCGGAGATGCCCGGCGGGTACGGCGGCTGGTTGGGTGACGGCTCGCCGTAGGGCTGCCCGAACGACGGTCCGCCGGCAGGTCCTCCGCCTGGCGAGTCATGGCCGTACGCATGGTGGGCGGGGGGTCCGTACGCCGGCATCTGCCTGGTGTCCTCGCGCCCGCCGGAACCTCCAGGTGGCTGTCCCGGGCCGGTTTGACGCTGGGCCGTCTCGTCGTTGCTGCCCTGGGGCGCCGGGTCCGGCGTTCCCTCAGGGCGGCGCGGCTGGCCCGAAGGTGTTGTCTCGCTCATGTCCTCAAGGTTCGGCCTGGTAGCTGAGATCACACTGAGAGGGTGCCCAGAGGTCCCGAAGAAACCCCCATGTCCGGTCAGTCCGGCTTCGGGCTCCCTCGCCCCGGCTCCTGACGCCAGCGACGCCGGGGCGAAACGCCCACCGTACGACATGACCGCGACGACCGGGGGCGCGTCCCCTGGTGGCACGCTTCCGGACCCGGCGGCGATGGGCGGAGACCAGAGCCGCCGGAAGCCGGTCCTTGCTCAGCGGTCCGGTGCGGTGGGTGGCGGTCCGGGCTCGCCCGCACGCGCGTGGCCCGGCGTTCCGGGAAGCTGCAGTGTCAGCAGGGCGCCGCCACCTGATGCTCGTCCGGCGCTGACGCTGCCCCCGTGACGCTCGGCGACCTGCTTGACGATCGACAGGCCGAGCCCTGATCCGGGCATCGTCCGGGCCTCCTCCGAACGGTAGAACCGCTCGAACACGTGCGGCAGATCGGCGTCGGCGATGCCGGGACCCTGGTCCGCGACGTCGAGCACGCCTCCGCGCAACGTGACCGTCACGGCGGCCTGCGGCGGGCTCCACTTCGCGCCGTTGTCGATCAGGTTCGTCACCGCCCGTTCGAGCGCCTGTGCGTCGCCGAACACCGTCCACGGTTCCGCGCTCACGTCGAAACGCAACCCGGGTGCGCGCCGGCGTACGCGTTCCACGGCGTGCCCCACGATGTCGGCGAGGTCGACGGGAGCGTGAGTCGCGGCCGGCGGGTCCTCCCGCGACAGTTCGACCAGGTCACCCACCAGCGCGGACAGTTCCGCGACCTGGGCACGGACGTCGCGCAGCAGGGCCTCCCGGTCGGCGGGCGACAGCCCCGGACGGCCCTCGCTCTGTGCGAGTAGGTCGAGATTGGTCCGCAAGCTGGTGAGGGGTGTACGCAGTTCGTGGCCGGCGTCGGCGATGAGGCGGCGTTCGCGCCCGCGGGCCTCGGCCAGCGCTGACAACATCGCGTTGAACGCATGGGCGAGCCGGGCCAGCTCGTCGGTGCCCTGCACAGGAATCGGTCGCAGGTCACCGGTCCGGGCGACGTGCTCGGCGGCGGCGGTGAGACGGCGTACGGGGCGGAGACCGGTCCGGGCGATGCCCATCCCCGCCCATGCCGCGACGGCGACCCCCGTGCCTCCGACGAACAGCAGCACCAGCCCGAGCCGCTTCAGCAGCGCTTCGGTCCGTTCGGTCGACTGGCCGAGGACGAGCGCGAATCCGCGGACCCTGGAGGCCGGCACCGCGACGACGCGGTAGGTCTTTCCGTCATCGCCCTCGGCCGTACGCACGCTCGAGGGGAGGAAGCCGCGCGCGACGTTCAGCTCGGGCCTGCCGAGCGGGGGATTGCGGAATCTGCCCTCCTCGGTCTTGGACGCGATGACGCCGGTGTCGGCGCGGAGGAGGGCGATCCGGATGTCGGCCGCACCGAGCGCCTCGGAGGGGATCTGGGCAAGCACCTGCTGGTCACCCAACGGGCTGGACGCCGCCGCCTGAGCGCGTTCGAACAGGCTGGCGTCGATCTGGCGGAGAAGGGACACGCGGACGGTGACGTAGGCCGCGATGGAGACGAGCACCACGATGAGTCCCACACCGAGCGCGGCGAGGAACCCGATCCGCGCGCGCAGACTGAGACTGCGCTCGCGAGGGCCGGACGGGCGAGGGCCGGAACTCACGGGAGGTCTCTCGGCTGGAGGTTCACGGCGCGTCTCATGGCGCGACTCACGGTGGGGTGTCACGAAGGACGTAGCCGACGCCTCGCACAGTGTGCAGCAGCCGAGGTTCCCCGCCAGCCTCGGTCTTGCGGCGGAGGTAGCCGACATAGACCTCCAGGGAGTTCGCCGAGGTCGGGAAGTCGAAGCCCCATACCTCCTCGAGGATCTGCGTACGCTCCAGGACCTGCCTGGGGTGGCGGAGGAAGAGCTCGAGGAGCGCGAACTCGGTACGTGTCAGGCTGATCGCCCGTTCACCGCGGTGGACTTCCCTCGTGCTTGGCTCGAGCGTGAGGTCGGCGTAGGCCAGCGTCGTGCCGTCAGAGCCCGGCGTCGCGCGCCGGAGCAGGGCCCGCAGCCGGGCCAGCAACTCCTCGAGCGCGAACGGCTTGCTCAGGTAGTCGTCCGCCCCGGCGTCGAGGCCGGTGACCCGGTCCGCCACCGCGTCGCGCGCGGTGAGGACGAGGATGGGCACATCGTTGCCGGTGGCCCGCAGCGCCCGACAGGTGGCGATTCCGTCGAGGCGCGGCATCATGACGTCGAGGATCACCGCGTCGGGATTCTTCGCGGCGACGCTTCGCAGCGCCTGCTCACCACTCTCGGCAAGCTCGACCTCGAAGCCGTTGAAGACGAGCGACCGGCGCAGGGAGTCCCTGACCCCCTGATCGTCGTCCACGACAAGGATCCGCACGAGACGCAGTCTGCCCCCTCGACCTGAACGCACGCTGAGCGCAATGCGGTGCTGACCTGCGTGGTCTCGGGTGTGCGGTGCAGGCTCGCCCGTACCGGGGTGGTTTGCGACGTACGTCCGTGCCATCGTGGTCTCCGGGCCGCTCAGCGGCGGATCTCGAACGACGTGAGGCCCTCCACCCGCTCGTCGTGCGACTCGAGGTGCAGGACTTGGGCGGTGGGTGGGCCGGTCCGGCACCAGTCGAGCATCGTGGCGACCTGGACCTCGGTGCCTTCGAAGACGGCCTCGACGGCGCCGTCGTGGCGATTGCGTACCCATCCGGCCACTCCGGCGGCGTTGGCCGCGCGCCGGCAGCTGTCCCGGAAGAACACTCCCTGGACCCTTCCACGGGCGACGACGCGGGTACGAATGATCGCGGACATGCCACCAGCATGCCCAACCCCGCACGGACAGGTCAGGCTGCGAGGGCGGGGAGCTGGCCGGCGGTCGTGCCGGACCGGCAGCGCCAGCCGTGCTCGGTCACCAGGAAGACGTCGGCCACAGGCAGGCCGTACAGACCCGACTCGTCGGTGAGAGCGTGCAGCCAGGTGTCGTCGGTCGGAAGCCAGACGACCCGACCACGCCGGCAACGGACCATGACGACCGCATGGGTCGGTGGGCTGGGTCGTCCTTCGGGGCCATCGTGGCGAGCATGCCGCGGAGGGCGGTGCGTGCATCCGCAGCACCGATTGTCCCGCCGGCCGAGCCGGTGGGCGACCTGCCGGACGAGCCGGTGGGCGACCTGCCGGACGAGCCGGCGGGCGACGGTGGCGGCAGGTCGATCCAGCCGGCATGGTCGACGTAGGAGCGGGACAGTCGGATGATCGCCAGGACGACGCGATCGCGGCCGAACGGCACGTGTCGGCCGATCCGGCGCAGGAGCGTCCCTGGATCACGCTGGGCAACGGAACGACTTGTTCTGGTCACACGGGCAAGCCTGCCCGATTTGCGCCAGATGCCCCGGTAGTTATCCACAAGTAGCACGCTGTGGATGATCAACACCGGACAGTGCCGCCGATCGGGCATGCTTCCGTCCACCGTTTCACCGGGAGGAAGCCGCAACGGGGAGGAAGCGTGGAGAGATTCCATCTGGTCGGTTGCATCCGAGTAGATCCGCCGCTGCGGCGGGTTGAGTTCGAGTACCTCATGGCGTTCGCCGAGTCGCGCCGGTGGAGCCGGCCGGACGGCCCTTACGCGGTACCCGGCAACCCGCTCGCGGAGTGCCTGGACTCGTCGCTCGACCTGGCGAGCTACGGCGTACCAGCGGAAGGGCAGCCGGGCCTGTTGTGTCCGTGGATCCCGAGCCGGGCCGGGGAGGTCCTCGTGCCGGTGGACGGCCTGCCCGGTGGCAACGGGCTGCCGCCCGGCGAAGTGGCCGGGTGGCTGGACTATCTGAGCGAGCACTTCCTCCGTCCAGGCGCGCTGACCGAGAAGGTCGACGACGGCCCGTCGGCGGGGACGTTCGTCGACTTCGGTTTCGATCACGTGCTGAACGGTGCGGCGGCGGTGTCCAGTGACCGCACCGGGCTCTTGACCCTTGTCCGGGTCGCGGCGAACCAGATCAGGGTCGAGGCCGTTTCCGAGAGCGTGCCGTCCGGTCAGTCGGACCAGGTCAATGGTGTGTAGGGCGCGAGGTCGGGGTCGTCAGCGGCAAGGGTGCGCACGACGCCCGGGGTGGTTGTCGCGGTCTCGAACCGGACCGTCACCCGACCGAGGCCCGCCCCCCAGACCCAGCCTCGACCGTACGACGCGTGAACGGCGTCCGCGCCAGGCATCCAGCGCCGCGCGCCAGGCTCCTGTGTCGCGTCACCCGCGTGAGGTCCGCTGGCATCTGTGCTGACGTCGGTCTTCCGCCCGCTGGCCTGACCCGCTTCGCTGGCCTGACCCGCTTCGCTGGCCTGACCAGCGCCGGTGGGCGGCTCGGTCACGTCGGCCTGCCCCCACTCCGCACCGGCAGTGCCCGCGGAGGTCGCGTCCTGGGGGAGGGCGTCGTCGCGGGAGGAGAACAGATCCTGCTGGGCCCAGCCCGCGAGTCCTGACACACCCACGCCGAGCAACCGCACCCCGGCCGACGTGTCGACCTCCTGGAGCAGACGGCGGGAGAGGGCCGTCACCGTCCGGCGATCGTCGGTGGGGCCGGCGACCGTGGCCGAACGGGTATGAGTGGTGAAGTCGAAGAGCCGTATTTTCACCGTGACAGTCCGGCCGGACAGTCCCTCGCCGACCAGACGTTCGCAGACCCGGGTGGCGAGCCGGTCGACTATCACGGCGAGCAGGGCCGGGTCGGCGATGTCGCGGTCGAAGGTGTCCTCGACGCTGATCGACTTCGACTCGCGTTCGGCCACGACCGGCCGGTCGTCCTGCGCCCGGGCGAGTCGGCCCAGCGACTGCCCGTGAGCCTTGCCGAGCAAGGAGACGAGTTCCTTCTCCGGGACCCGTGCGAGCTCACCCACCGTGTGCACTCCGATCCGGCGCAGGCGTTCGTTGGTGGCCGGTCCCACGCCGGGGATTCGCGACACTGGCATCGGCCGCAGGAGCGCGCTCTCGGTGCCGGGCGGGACGACCACGAGTCCGTCCGGTTTGTCGAGGTCACTCGCGATCTTGGCGATGAGCTTGGAGGACCCGGCGCCGATCGATGCGGTGACGCCACCGCTGGTTTCGCTCACGCGTGCCTTGAGCTCACGGCCCAGGTCCTCGACGTCCGCGGCGCTCAGGTCGGTCTGACCAGCGGCCGCCAGATCGACGTACGCCTCGTCGAACGACACCGGTTCGACCAGCGGGGAGACTTCGCGCAGAACGGCCAGGACCGCGCGACTGGTCAACCGGTACGCGGCGAAACGCCCGCTGAGGAACGCCGCATGTGGGCAGCGCGACCGCGCCTCCGCCATCCGCATGGCCGAACGGACACCGAACGCGCGCGCTTCGTACGACGCCGTGGCGACGACTCCGCGCGGCCCCAAGCCACCGACGATCACGGGCTTTCCGCGCAGCGACGGCTTGTCGCGTTGCTCGACCGCGGCGAAGAACGCATCCAGGTCGAGGTGGAGGACGCTCGGCTCGGTGCGCACAGGCGTCATCCTCGCAACCTCGGGAGGCCGGTGGGGTGAGTGGACGACCGGTTCGGCGGCCGCGGTACTCAGGTGGGCGTGGGACCCGGCGGCGCTTGACCGGCCACATTTCATCCACAGGTACGTGATCGGCGGGTTCGTCCACAGGCCGGCGAACATGCCGGCTGCCCGACTCCCGCGCTGCCACGCTCGACCTATGAACACACCCACCCGTACCCACCGTCCCGGCCTCACCCTGCGCACCCCCGAGGACGTCCTCGCCAAGGTGCCCTACCTCGTGGGCTTCCACCCACACGAGAGCCTCGTCGTCCTGGCCATCCGACCGGACCAGGAGGTGCACTGCACGCTGCGGGCCGACTTGCCACCCGACGTCCGCTGGCCCGAGCCGGAGAGGCGAGATGATGTCAGCGACGCCGCGGTCCCTGACCTTGTGGACCTCGATGTCGCCTACCCCGGCGTTGACCGCGGCGTTCACCCGGGCACGGAGACAGACGTTGAGCAAGGCACACAGGCAGGCGTTGACCCGGGCACGGAGGCAGGCACGGAGACAGGCATCGGCAGGCGGATCGACGAGAGCGAGATCCTCGACCTCGCCGTGCACCTCGCGGACGTTCTCTTCGGCCAGGAGACGACCCATGCCCTGTTGATCGCCTACACGTCGAACTCGTTCCGCGCGGGCCCGGTGCTGCGGGTCGTCCACGCCGTTCTCGAGGCTGCCGGTATCACAGTGCTCGACCGGCTGATCGCGGACGGGCAGCGCTGGTGGTCCGACGCCTGCCTGGACGCGGGATGTTGTCCGCGATCCGGCACTCCGTACGATCTCGCGCACCATCCGGTGACGGCCAGGTCGGTGTTCGCAGGCGAGGTCGCGCTCGCCGACGAGGAGGCATTGCGCCGTTCGATCGCGCCCACCGACGGGGGGTCGGCGTCTGTCATGGGTGTACTCATCGCACGCGTGGGGGAGGAGGTCGCGGGCCGGTCGAGTGCCTGTGCCACCGGAGACGCCGTACGCACGATGGACCAACGCATGGACAATGCATGCCACTATGTCGCCACCCTCGTCGAGACAGGTGCGGGTGTCTCCTCACCCCTGACCGACGAGCAGGTGGCAAGGGCCTGCGTCCTGGTCGCTGACCACCAGGCGATGGCAGCGGTAGCAAAGCTCGTCACGCCGGAAACAGCGGGCGTCCACCAGGACCTGTGGACCCGCGTGCTCCGCCGGACCGTGGCACCTCATGATGCGGGTCCCGCGACGTTGTTGGCGTTCGCGGCGTGGTCGGGCGGTCATGGGGCCCTCTCCCGCTGTGCGCTCGAACGCGCCCTCGCGAGTGATCCGGACTGTCCGATGGCCTACTTCGTGGCGGAACTGTTGACCCACGGCGTGTCTCCCGGGCTCGAGAGGGCGTGAGATGCCTTCGGCAGGGTGGTCCGCCACGTCCTCACCGATGCCGGATTCTGTTGTCCAGCTTCTTCGTTTTCTGACGAGATCTGAGGAATTCTGGTCAAGACAGTGCCTCGAGGCCCCTTGGCGAGAAGTGCATTCGATGCGACTCTCGCGGTGAGGGGTTCCTGGGGGAGGAGCGGCGGATGGGGCAGGAGATCGAGGCCCGGGCCTTCACCCGTGAGGACCGCGCCAGGTTCCGCAGCAAGCTACGTCGCTGCACCGAGGCGTGCACGCAGATGCTCGACGAGTCGTGGTTCGAGGGCGACTCGAGGTCGACCGGATTCGAGATCGAGCTGAACCTCGTCGACGAGCGCGGCGATCCCGCTCTCCGGAACGCCGAGATCCTCGAGGCGATCGACGATCCCGCCTTCCAGACCGAGCTGGCGCAGTACAACATCGAGGTCAACATGGCACCGCGTCGGCTGTACGGCAGTGCCCTGAAGGACTTCGAGGACGACCTGTGGGCGCGCCTCAATGCCGCTGACGCGAAGGCCCGTGAGCGCGGCGCACGGATCGCCATGGTCGGGATCCTGCCGACGGTGACGGCCGGCCACATGTCGGTCGACGTACTCTCTCCCAACACCAGGTACAAGCTCCTCAACGACCAGATCATCCTCGCCCGTGGCGAAGACATCCGGATCGTCATCGATGGGGTCGACGAGCTCGTGATGACGACCGACACCGTGGCGCCCGAGTCTGCGTGCACGAGTACCCAGCTCCACCTGCAGGTGAGCCCGGACGCCTTTGCTGCCTACTGGAACGCCGCCCAGGCCATCGCCGGTCCGCAGGTCGCCGTCTGCGCCAACTCCCCGTTCCTGTTCGGCAAGGAGTTGTGGAGAGAGACCCGGATCAAACTGTTCGAGCAAGCGATCGACACCCGCAGCGACGAACTCGTGGAGCAGGGCGTCCGGCCCCGGGTGTGGTTCGGCGAACGCTGGCTCGGTTCGGTGAGCGAACTGTTCGACGAGAACGTCCGGTACTTCTCTCCGTTGTTGCCGGTATGTGACGACGAGGATCCGCTGGAGTCGCTGGGCAGTGGGCGCACCCCTGACCTGTCGGAGCTTCGCCTGCACAACGGCACGATCTACCGCTGGAACCGACCGGTCTACGACGTCGTTGACAACCAGCCGCACCTGCGGATCGAGAACCGTGTCCTGCCGGCCGGGCCGACCGTCGTCGACGTCCTCGCCAACGCCGCGTTCTACTTCGGTCTGGTTCGCCAGCTCGCAGAAGCCGACCGTCCGCTCTGGTCGCAGATGTCCTTCGACGCGGCGGCGGAGAACTTCGTACGCGGTGCGCGCCACGGCATCGGTGCCGAGCAGTACTGGCCAGGTTCCGGATGGCTGCAGGCCGCCGAACTCGTGCTCCGCAAGCTCCTGCCGCTCGCCCACGAAGGGCTCGCCAGCTGGGGCGTCGACCGTGCCCAGCGCGAACGCCTGCTCGGCGTGATCGAGCAGCGCTGCCTGTCCGGGCAGAACGGCGCCGCCTGGCAGGTGGCCACGTTCCACCGCATCTACGACCGGGGTCGTATCTCGCGCCTCGACGCGTTGCGCGAGATGGTGCGCCGCTATCTCGAGTACATGTCGACCAACGCGCCGGTGCACACCTGGCCTGTCGACCAGTCCTAGCCGGACCAGCGAACCCCCGGTCCCGGCGGAGCGATCCCCGGCTCCCGGCCGGACCAGCTGACCGGGCGCGCACGCCCCAGCCTCGGACCTACCTCGCTCGGAACTCGGACCGGGAGGCAACCGTCATCCGGGGAAAAGCGTCTGAAGGCCCGAGAGGGGGTCGATCATGCCCAACCAGCGTCGTGTCGGCCGGGGTGGCCGCCATCCCGTCCTGCGCGGGTCGTCCTGGACCTGGCAGGAGCATGCAGCCTGCCGGAGCGAACCTGCCGACATCTTCTTCGGCCCGGAGGGCGAGAAGCCGGCAGAGCGCAATGAGCGCGAGCAGCGTGCGGTCGAGATCTGTGCGCGATGTCCGGTCCGCCAGCAGTGCCAGGGACACGCGGTTCGGCTGCCCGAGACCTACGGCGTCTGGGGTGGGACGACCGAGGCCGGGCGGCAGACGTCCCGACGCGGTCGACTGGCCTCTCCCGCCGCGTAGGGCCGGACGTCTCCTCCTCGGATCGGGCATCAACCACCCGAGCCCCGAGCGCTGCGGCTAGCGACTGCCCACCGTCCGGCGCACGCGAGGCACGACCACAGGTTCGGTGCCGGTGACGTCCAGCCAGCCCAGCCGGGTCGCGGCATAGATCGGCGCCGGTTCCACGCCCACGATGTCGCAGGCCACGAGCCAGGAACGCCACCAGTCACGATCGTGTTCGAGGAACTCGAGCGGCCCCGGGCGAACGACGATCATGGTGGCGCGCACAGGTGAGGGCGCTCCGCCGGTCACTGGCTCGCCGGCGGCGTCTCCTGGTGACACCAGGCTTTCCAGCGTCCTGACGGCCAGGTCCACCCGCAACGCATGGTCGAGCGGGGCATGAACCGCGCCGGCGAGGAGGTCGCCAGACGGGTCCCCGGCAGGTGCACCGTCGCGGGCGAGCAGGTGAACCTCGGCACTTGACGTGAAGATCCGGCGGCGCGTCCGGCAGCGGAGCCTCCACACGGCGCCGGTCAGGAGGCTCACCAATGCCGGGTGTGGACTGCAGGGACCGTCCGGTCCCGATGTCACTGGCATGCCCGCACTCTGCCGCAACCCTCCGACCGTCGGCGGAGGTCATCCACAGGCACCGTGCCCGTGTAGTAGCGTCCGGGCGCAGGCCCCCTGGGCCTCTCTCGTCCGTACGACGTGCAGTCTGTGGGAGGTGCGCCCGATGGCGGCGATCGTCGTGGGCTATGTCGACAAGCCCGAGGGGCGCGCCGCCCTGCAGCGTGCCGCCGCCGAGGCGAAGCTCCGCCGGGCGCGGCTCGTGGTGGTCAATTCCCAGAGCGTCGCTGATCCGACCACGGACGAGGCCCTGGCGGCCGTGCGGGCAGAGCTCACCGAGGACGGTCTCGCCCACGAGGTCCGTGAACCCGCCCCCGGGCTCGAACCGGCGGAGGACCTCATCGCGGTGGCAGGGGAAGTGGCCGCCGACTTCATCGTGATCGGGCTCCGCCGCAGGTCACCGGTCGGCAAGCTGATCCTGGGCAGCAACGCCCAGCGGGTTCTGCTCGACGCTTCGTGCCCGGTCCTTGCGGTGAAGGCGGATTCGGGCCACGGCTAGTCCGGGCGGTGTCGGGACCGACGATCACGCACCTGCCCCTGGAGACAACGACAACGATGTGAGGAACGCGTTCATGGCCATCTCGATCACCGGCGATCCCGCGGCTGACGCCGAGCTCGACAACCCGTTCTCGCTACTCTCCGGCATGCTCCTGGACCAGCAGGTCACCATGGAGAAGGCGTTCTCCGGCCCGCGGGTGTTGGTGGAACGACTCGGTGGTCCGCTGGACCCGCAGGTCGTCGCCACCTACGACCCGGAGGCCTTCGTCGAGGTCTGCGCCCGCCCGCCGGCAGTCCACCGTTACCCCCGGTCGATGGCAGCGCGGCTCCAGACGCTGGCCCGCCTCGTCGTCGAGACGTACGACGGAAAGGCGGAACGGATCTGGACCGACGTCGCGACCGCGAAGGAACTCCACGCCCGGCTGAAGAGCCTGCCCGGCTTCGGACCGGCCAAGGCGACGATCTTCGTCGCGCTCCTGGGCAAACAGGTCGGTGTCCGCCCGGAAGGCTGGCGGGAGGTCACCGGGAACCTGGGCGAGGAAGGCACTTTCCGCTCGGTCGCGGATGTGGTCGATGCGGATTCGCGGGCCAAGGTGCGGGCATACAAGCAGGAGCAGAAGCGTGCTGCCAAGGCTGGGCGCTGAGACCCGGCGTCCCTTGGTGGCCGACGTATGCTGGGACATCGAGCATCCGGGCCGACCGCGTGAGGGATCGTGCCGCGAAGTCATCGTGATCTGCCTCTAGCGGGTGCCGCGCGGGTAGCCCCGTCGGCACGTGCCAGAATGCTCCCTTGCACTTGGCCCGGTGTCCCGGTCACTCTCACCACGAGTACGACGAGAGGAAGTTCGTGTCGTCCCGCACGTCCCGGTTTGCACCACTCCTTGAAAGCCCCGAAGTCCAGCAACTGGTCGCGCATGGCCGGGAACGCGGGCATGTCACCGCTGAGGAGGTGCGCGGCGCGTGCGAAGAAGTCGGGATCGACAAGACTCAGTGGGCGAACCTGCTGCGATACCTCGGCGAGGAAGGAGTGACCGTGTCGGTTGACTCCACCACCCAGACCACCCGCAAACGGGTCGCGGCGGCTGCTTCGCGGCGCGCGGCCGCGGTAACGCAGAACGCCGCGACACCGGCGAAGCGGGCGAATTCGGCACCGAAGTCCCGCGACGCGAAGGGGTCCGGCCCGTCCGCGCCCGGCCGCCCGGGCGGCCGCTCCACAGACGCCCCCAGGCTCGCCACGGACGCCGCGGTGGAGCTCCGGGCCGACGAGGGGGCCCCGGCCGCCGAGCAGGCCAGAGCGCTCACGAGCGTCCCTGACGAGTCGGTCCGGGCAAGTGCCGACCCCGCCGCACCCACAGACCCGGCGCCGTCCGGGAAGGAGGGCGCGGGAGCCACCAACTCGGCGGAGGCCAAGACCGGCCCGAAGTCGCGGGCTAAGGCGGCTGGCACCAAGTCCAAGAAGGGTGCGTCCGCTCCCGCGAAGCAGAAGAAGGCGGCCGGCGACGCCGACAGCGAGGTCGCTCTCGAGATCGAAGGTGCGCTCGAGGAAGAGGGCTTCGTTCTGTCCGAGGACGATGACACCGACGAGCCGGAGCAGCAGGTGGTGGTCGCCGGTGCGACCGCCGACCCGGTGAAGGACTACCTCAAGCAGATCGGCAAGGTTCCTCTGCTGAACGCCGAGCAGGAGGTGGAGCTGGCCAAGCGGATCGAGGCGGGGCTGTTCGCCGAGGAGAAGCTCGCGCCCGAGGAAGGCACGCCACCGCCCGCGGAGGCCACCACCGAGCTCGAGTGGATCGCCGAGGACGGTCACCGTGCCAAGAACCATCTGCTGGAGGCGAACCTCCGTCTCGTGGTGTCGTTGGCCAAGCGCTACACCGGCCGGGGCATGCTCTTCCTCGACCTGATCCAGGAGGGGAACCTGGGGCTGATTCGGGCGGTGGAGAAGTTCGACTACACCAAGGGCTACAAGTTCTCGACGTACGCCACGTGGTGGATCCGCCAGGCGATCACCCGGGCGATGGCCGACCAGGCCCGCACGATCCGGATCCCCGTGCACATGGTCGAGGTGATCAACAAGCTCGCCCGCGTCCAGCGGCAGATGCTGCAGGACCTGGGTCGGGAACCTACTCCGGAGGAGCTGGCCAAGGAGCTGGACATGACTCCGGAGAAGGTCATCGAAGTCCAGAAGTACGGCCGCGAGCCGATCTCCTTGCACACGCCTCTGGGTGAGGAGGGCGACTCCGAGTTCGGGGACCTGATCGAGGACTCCGAGGCCATCGTCCCCGCGGACGCCGTGTCGTTCACCTTGCTGCAGGAGCAGTTGCATGCGGTGCTCGACACCCTGTCCGAGCGCGAGGCTGGCGTCGTGTCGATGCGGTTCGGGCTGACCGACGGCCAGCCGAAGACGTTGGACGAGATCGGCAAGGTCTACGGTGTGACCCGCGAGCGGATCCGGCAGATCGAGTCCAAGACGATGAGCAAGCTCCGCCACCCCAGCCGGTCCCAGGTGCTCCGCGACTACCTCGACTGACCAGGGTTCGGCGGTGGCGGCGAGCCGCGCCACCACCGCCGAGTTGGCGGTCGACCGCGAGGTGAGATAGTGATAGTTCCGTGACACACGCCACCATGCCCCGTACTCCCGTCCTGGCGTACGGGGCTCTTTGGTTTGTCCAAGAAGCACCGAGGGTTGTCCAAGCACCGTGGGTTGCCGAAGCACATGCTGCTCGTTGGTGTCAGCACGGGGCGGCTCATGATCCGGCGCATCGACCTGTCCGTTTGCTGCTGTCCCGCCCGCGGGACGACGGCAGGAGTTGAAAGGGAAGCGCGTGAGCATCGAAGGCATCGAGCAGACGCCGGCGCAGAAAAGCCGAAAGCGGGTCCGCAAGACGGCGCGCAAGTCGGCCAAGGCGCCTGCGGCAGCGGCGGTGACCGCGGTCGCGGATCCGAAGAGCGACTCGGCCGAGCCGCCTGCCAACGGCGAGGTCGTCGGCGACGTCGACATCGAGGCCGACGGTGAAGGTTTCGTTCTGTCCGAGGGTGATGACACCGACGAGCCGGAGCAGCAGGTGGTGGTCGCCGGTGCGACCGCCGACCCGGTGAAGGACTACCTCAAGCAGATCGGCAAGGTTCCTCTGCTGAACGCCGAGCAGGAGGTGGAGCTGGCCAAGCGGATCGAGGCGGGGCTGTTCGCCGAGGAGAAGCTCGCGATGGCCGCTGACTCCTCGGTCGTGGAGGCGGGCAGTGAGCTGGACTGGATCGCCGAGGACGGCCACAAGGCGAAGAACCATCTGCTGGAGGCGAACCTCCGTCTCGTGGTGTCGTTGGCCAAGCGCTACACCGGCCGCGGCATGGGTTTCCTGGATCTGATCCAGGAGGGGAACCTGGGGCTGATTCGGGCGGTGGAGAAGTTCGACTACACCAAGGGCTACAAGTTCTCGACGTACGCCACGTGGTGGATCCGGCAGGCGATCACCCGGGCGATGGCCGACCAGGCCCGCACGATCCGGATCCCCGTGCACATGGTCGAGGTGATCAACAAGCTCGCCCGGCTCCAGCGGCAGATGCTGCAGGACCTGGGTCGGGAACCTACTCCGGAGGAGCTGGCCAAGGAGCTGGACATGACTCCGGAGAAGGTCATCGAGGTACGCAAGTACGGCCGCGAGCCGATCTCCCTGCACACGCCTCTGGGTGAGGACGGCGACTCCGAGTTCGGGGACCTGATCGAGGACTCCGAGGCCATCGTGCCCACCGACGTGGTGACCTTCGCGCTGTTCCGCGAGCAGCTGCTCTCGGTCCTCGACACGCTGAGCGAGCGCGAGGCCGGCGTGATCTCCCTCCGCTTCGGGCTGACCGACGGCCAGCCGAAGACGTTGGACGAGATCGGCAAGGTCTACGGTGTGACCCGCGAGCGGATCCGCCAGATCGAGTCCAAGACGATGAGCAAGCTCCGCCACCCCAGCCGGTCCCAGGTGCTCCGCGACTTCCTCGACTGACCGGGTTGGTTCACCTGTGCCGGTCGGCCAGTTGGGCTTCGTACAGTGAGGCCGGCACGAGACCGGGTTGGTTCGCACCCTCGATGTGGCCGGTCGGGTGCTCGAACGGCCCGTCGCCGGTGACCTCGCCCGCACATCCGATCGCGTAGTTCTGCGCGGTGGGTGATCTCTGGACGACGAGTCGACGGCCGGCCATGTCAGCGTTCCACGCCACCGAGTGCGCCGACGCCCAGCCGTGGCCGGTGCCGTAGTCGCCGCGGTTGTAGATACCGAGGGTGATGCCGGTGGCTGGCGCGACCTCGCGGTGGTTGTCCCAGAGCAGCGCCTGGCTCCACCGCCGGTGACCCTCGCTGGAGGCGAGGCTGCCTTCAGAGACTCCACGCAGGAAGACCACGCCTGAGGCGGTGGAGGTGCCGTTGGAGATGTACGCATGGCGGGCCCTGCTGGCGTAACAGTCGGCGAAGAGGACCTGCTGGGAGTACTTCTCGGTGTTGAAGTTGTAGCGCAGCCCACCGGTGACCACAGAAGCCGGATCAAGTGCGCGGCAGTTCACGATCGTGGCCCGGGTGCACTCGTCGGTTTCCATGCCGGCTTTCGCAAAATGCAGCATCGTGCAGCCACTGACCCACACGTCCTCGACCTGGCGGAGCTTGATGGCGACCCAGGCGTGATCCTCGTCCTGGTCGGGATCCCCGGCGAACTCGATGTCGATACGGAGGTCCTCCACGCCGACCTCTGCCACCACGCCGGTCCGGTCCCACGCATAGACGTACGACGGCGACAGGTCACGGCGCAGGTGGTTGAAGAGGGGTACGTCGACGGTGACCCGGTTTCCGCGGATCTCGGTGATCCGCCGGTTGTAGACGATCGGCTGACTGTCCACGGTCCACGGTTCGTCCTTTCCCGTGGCGCCGTGGTCGATCGCTGCGAGCCACTCCGCCGTGCAGGGGTGGACGAGGATCAGGCTGTCGCCAGGGGAGAGCGCCGAGGCGTCGGCGACGTTGAACGAGCGCGCACCCACCTCTACGACGTCGGAGGTGACGGTGGTCCGGGTGCCGGGGACCTCACCACGCCACTGCGTACTCGCACCGCCGCCGACAACGAGGACGTCGCGGTGCTCGGGCACGTTGCCGACCGCACGGATGATCGTGTTGGACGCCGGATCCACCTCGTCGCCGACACCACGCAGGACCACGCCGTCGTGGTTCAGGCGTACGGTCCCGGCGACGGGATAGATGCCGGCCTCCAGCAGGACAGCGCCGCGCAAACCGACCGGGTCCTTCGGGAGCTGGCCCACTGCGTCGATGGCGGCCTGGATGTGGCCGGTGTTGTCACCCTCGACGGGTCCGATCCGGCACACGGTAGGCACCTCGGGGATCGGCTGGTCGGCGTTCCGGTAGCCCGCGTGGCTGAAATCGGGGATCCGGTTCTTCTCGGCGTCCTGGTGGTAGCGGAGGCGGCCGTCGGCGTCGTAGTGGACGAGCCGCGACTGCCAGCCGGTCTCGGTCGCACCTGCCCCAGATGCCGTCGCCCCGGCCGGGAGCTGCCCTGCAAGCTGACCGAGCACCAGGCCTCCACTCATCGTGAGAAGCGACCGCCGGTTCACCGCGTCGAACGACGCCATGGTGACACCCACCTTCGACATCTGCGACGAGAGCCACGGACCGGCCTCATCAGACGGTGAGTACGTGATCGGCGCTGAGTATGGTCGGCCGGGCGGATCGGTGGAACCGGGCGGCCGGGACAGCCGTGGCGATAACCGGACGAGGTCTCCCGAGGACGCTCAGTACGGTCGGTTCCGGCGGCCGCAACTCAGGGTCCCGGCTCAGTGGGGTAGCGCCCAGGTCCGCACGCCTGGCCGGGGCCGGGTGGCCGCGCCTGGGGCGGCGTGCGTGGGGTCCTGGACGTGAACGTGCCGGCCACCACGTGGATGGCCGGCACGGACGTGCGTGGCGTCGAGGGCGGCACCGCGGGGGCGCCGCCGTAGGTCAGTTGGGGGTGTCCGTTTCCACACCGAGTCGGTTGGTCTCGTCCTGGATGTCGGTCGCGACCTCGCGCAGCTTCGCAGAGTGCTCGCGACCGTGATGTGCGCAGAACAACAGCTCGCCGCCAGACCCCATGGACACCCGGACGTACGCCTGGGCGCCGCAGCGGTCGCAGCGGTCCGCGGCCGAAAGTGGCGTGGCAACTGCAGCAGTCACGTGATCTTCTCTCCGTTGTCGAGGACTCCAACTCCGTCAACATCCAACCAGGTGCCAGCTCTTCCCGCCCAGCTGCCGGAACCCGTGGTGCCGTTAGGGCAAGCTTGACCCCGCCGGGCGGTCCGCGCCACTCCGAAGAGCCCGAATACGTTCCGCGCTCCGCGCAAAAAGGGACCCTTGGCGGCCGGATGTGGTCGTATGGCGCTTGCCGATGTGGCCAACGTCACTCCCTCCTTCCGGCTCGGCGTGGGAGTCCTGGCCTGTCCCCGCAGGTCGGTAGCCTGAGAGCGCTCAACAGCCCAGGAACGGTCTCCCAGACGGCAACCTCTACGAGACGTAGTGATGAGACCACGGAGAGGAGCGGTCCTTGTCCACTCGGCCGGCGGACCTCGATCACTCTGGCTACACCGCGCGCCACCTCACGGTGCTCGAGGGCCTGGAGGCCGTACGCAAACGGCCAGGCATGTACATCGGTTCCACCGACACCCGCGGGCTCATGCAGTGCCTGTGGGAGCCGATCGACAACGCGGTGGACGAGGCGCTCGCGGGCGCGTGCAGCCGGATCGAGGTCATCCTGCACCCCGACGGCTCGGCAGAGGTTCGTGACAACGGGCGCGGCATCCCCGTCGACATCGAGCCGCGGACGAAGCTCTCCGGCGTCGAGGTGGTCTTCACCCGGTTGCACGCCGGCGGCAAGTTCGGCGGCATCTCCTACACCGCCTCCGGCGGCCTGCACGGTGTCGGCGCCTCGGTGATCAACGCCCTGTCCGAACGCCTCGACGTCGAGGTCGACCGGGCGCCCGCGACCTGGGCGATGAGCTTCCGCCGCGGCGTGCCGGGGTCCTTCTCCGCCGAGGGACCCAAGACGTCGTTCAGCAAGGGATCGGGACTCTCGAAGGTCGGCAGGGTCAAGAAGGGCACGACCGGCACCCGGGTGCGGTTCTGGCCGGACCGGCAGATCTTCACCAAGGATGCGGTGTTCGCCTTCGACGAGTTGGTGACCCGCGCGCGTCAGACCTCGTTCCTGGTTCCCGGGCTCGAGGTGGTCGTCCGCGACGAGCGGGTCGGCGCTGACGACGGCGGTCCGCGGGAGGAGAGCTTCCGCCATGACGGCGGCATCGCCGAGTACACGGAGTTCCTCGCCCCCGACGAGGCCGTCACCGGTGTCATCCGGCTACAGGGCGAAGGCCACTTCACCGAGACGGTGCAGGTGCTCGACGACAAGGGCCACCTCAGCCCTCAGGAGGTGGAGCGCGACCTCGGGGTCGACGTCGCCGTCCGCTGGGGGACCGGCTACGAGACCGAGATCCGTTCGTTCGTCAACGTCATCGCCACCACCAAGGGCGGTACGCACCTGCAGGGCTTCGAGCGGGCGCTGACCCGCACCGTCAACGACGTGTTGCGCGGTTCGCGGCTCCTACGTACCAACGAACCCGACGTCACCAAGGACGACATACTCGAAGGTCTCACGGCCGTCGTGGCCGTACGCCTGGCCGAGCCGCAGTTCGAGGGCCAGACCAAGGAGATCCTCGGCACCCCGGCGGCCACGCGGATCGTGTCCAACGTCGTCAAGAAGGAACTCGACGCGTTCCTGACCTCCAGCAAGCGGGGCCAGAAGGCACAGGCCCGCGCCGCACTGGAGAAGGTCGTCGCGGCGGCCCGTGCGCGCGTCGCGGCGCGCCAGCACCGTGACGCACAACGGCGCAAGAACGCCCTGGAGTCCTCGGCCCTGCCGGCGAAGCTCGCCGACTGTCGGTCCTCCGACGTCGACCGCAGCGAGCTGTTCATCGTCGAGGGAGACTCCGCGCTCGGCACCGCCAAGCTCGCCCGCAACTCCGAGTTCCAGGCGTTGCTGCCGATCCGCGGCAAGATCCTCAATGTCCAGAAGGCTTCGGTCTCCGACATGCTGAAGAACGTCGAGTGCGCGGCAATCATCCAGGTGGTCGGAGCAGGTTCGGGTCGTACGTTCGACATCGACAGCGCGCGCTACGGCAAGATCGTCTTCATGGCCGACGCGGACTCCGACGGCGCCCACATCCGCTGCCTGCTGGCGACGTTGTTCTGGCGCTACATGCGGCCGCTCGTCGAGGCCGGGCGCGTCTTCACCGCCGTACCGCCACTGCACCGGATCGAGCTGGTCAACCCCAAGAAGGGCCAGGACAAGTACCTCTACACCTACTCCGACGCGGAGTACCACCGCACCCGGGTCCAGCTCGACAAGCGTGGTGTCAGGCACAAGGAGCCGCCGCAGCGTTACAAGGGCCTCGGTGAGATGGATGCCGGCCAGCTGGCCGAGACCACGATGGATCCGCGCCGGCGCACACTCAGGCGACTCACGGCCGCGGGGGCGGAGGAGGCCGAGCGGGTCTTCGAACTCCTCATGGGTAACGACGTGGCGCCCCGCCGGGAGTTCCTCGTTGCCAGTGCGCGCGACCTCGACGAGGCGCGGATCGACACCTGATCCTTCCCCGACGCAATCCCTCCGCGTCGTTGAGCGACCACCCGTGAGCCGGTACGGTGCTTGAGCGGATGATCTCGATCACGATTCACCGGCGCTAAGGGGGAAATGGCGGGTGTCTGAGTCCACCGGGACGGCGGCGACCGAACCAGCCGCGCAGCCTGAGCTTCGCCGGGTCATCGGTCCCAAACTGCTGCTCTACTTCGTCATCGGCGACATCCTCGGCACCGGCATCTACGCGCTGACGGGCACTGTCGCCGGCGAGGTCGGCGGCGCCGCGTGGATGTCGTTCGGGCTGTCGTTCGTCGTCGCGATGTTCACCGCGACGTCCTATGTCGAGCTGGTCGGCAAATACCCCAAGGCCGCCGGCGCCGCGCTCTACACCCAACGTGCGTTCGGGATCCACTTCCTCACCTTCATGGTGGCATTTGCCGTCATGTGCTCCGGGCTCACCTCGGCGGGCGCGGCGTCACGGGCGTTCGGTGGCGACTACCTGCAGGAGTTCTGGTCGGTACCGACGCTTCCCGTGGCGATCGGGTTCCTCATCGTCCTTGCCCTGATCAACTTCCGCGGTGTTTCGGAGTCGGTGAAGTTCAACGTCTTCCTCACCTGCGTCGAGCTGTCCGGGCTCATCCTCATCATCGTGATCGGTACGCTCGCGCTGAGCCGCGGCGTCGGTGATGCCGGAAACGCGCTGGAGTTCAACACCGAGGGCACGGCGTTCGGGCTCGTGGTCAGCGGTGCCGCGCTGGCATTCTTCGCTCTGGTGGGTTTCGAGGACTCGGTCAACATGGCCGAGGAGACCACCGACCCACAGCGGACCTTCCCTCGCGCGCTGTTCCTGGGCATCACCCTCACCGGGATCATCTACATGCTGGTCGCGTTCTTCGCCACCGCGCTGGTGCCGCTCGGCGTGCTGGGCGAGTCGACCGGCCCACTGCTCGAAGTCGTCCGGGCGGGTGCGACCTGGTTCCCGCTGTGGCTGTTCTCGCTGATCGCACTCTTCGCCGTGACCAACTCCGCGCTGATCAACATGATGATGGCGTCGCGACTGGTCTACGGCATGTCGCGGGAGCAGATCGTGCCGTCGGTCCTGGGGACCGTGCATCCGTTCCGGCGTACTCCGTGGGTCGCGATCTTCTTCACGTCGGTGCTCGCCATCGGACTGGCCAGCTGGGGTGGCGTCAGCGACCTCGGCGGTACGACGGCGCTGCTGTTGCTGTGCGTCTTCACCCTCGTCAACGCCGCCGTGCTCGTCCTGCGCAAGGACCGGGTGGAGCACGAGCACTACCGCGCCCCAACCGTCTTTCCGGTGCTGGGCATCATCAGTTGCTTCTATCTGGCCACGCCGTGGTCCGGTCGCGACCCTCAGCAGTACCTGATCGCCGGCGTCCTGCTCGTCATCGGACTCGTGTTGTGGGTGGTCAACTGGCTGGTGCAGCGGGCCATGGCTTCGCGGGCGAGTGGTGAGGAGCCCCGCGTCTGAGGCCGGTGCGCCGCAGGGTGAGGATCGCGACCACGCCCGCGACCGCCGCACAGCAGGCGGCTCCGGCGAAGATCGTGTGGAGCTGGACGAGTGCCGCTTCGCGGAGCGCGTCGGCGTACGCGGGACACTGTGCGGGAGTGTCCGGGCACAGCGCTTCTGGCGAAGGGATCCGCGCCTGCTCGGCGAAGAACCGCCGCAAGCCCACGGCCGTCAGCGCGGACAGTCCCACCAGCATGCCGACCATCCGTGCGACGACCAGCAGGGCGCTCGCGACCCCGTGGGTCTCGGCTCGGGTCGCGGCGAGCAAGGCGGCGTTGACCGGCGCGATCGCGAGTCCGAATCCGAGCCCGCCCACGACAAGGGCGACGTCGCTCCATGCGCTGTCGAGGGCGTCCTGCCGCCACGTGGCCATCGCGACGAACGCGCCCGCGCTCATCGCCATGCCGGCGGCGGTGAGCAGGGCCGGCGGGAGCCGGCGCGTGAGCCAGCCACCGACGAGGGCACCGACCGGCAGCGCGGCGAGGAAGCGCAACAGTACGAGCGCGGCACCGAACTGCGAGTCCGGATAGCGGGTGGCCCGGGCGAAGATCGGCACGTCGACGAGTGCGGCGATGAGCGCCGCGCCAGTGAAGAAGCTGACGACCAGTGCACCCCACGCGGCAGGTGCGGCGAGAGTGTCGCGAGGCACGATCGGGTTCGTGGCGCGACGCTGACGCCAGGTGAACGCCATTACACACAGCGCCGCCGCTCCGAGCAACCACGGTCCGGCCGGGGAGAGGACCTCCGTCGCCGGATCCGCGACGGCGAACGCGAGGACCACTCCACCCAGCGCAAGGCCCAGCAGGAGCGCCCCCGGGAAGTCGGCGGCCACGACGACCGCGGGAAGCCGCCGAAGGCTCAGCAGCGGACGGTCGGCCGTGGCCTGACGGGCGAGGAAGAGGCCCGACAGCACGAGGGTCGCGATCCCGATGGGCGTGGCGAGTCTTGACTCGCCGGCGAACGGGAGGAACGCCAGCCCGAGCGTCACGTCCGTGACCAGGCGCCCTGGTGCGGTGAGGGTGAGCGTGAGCGCGGTCAGTGCGAGCAGCCCGAGCAGGATGCCCGGCAGGTCACGAGGCGGGCGCGCCGGCGCCGTGGTGGTCGTGCGCCGGAATCCCAGCGCCAGGAACAGCCCGCAGCCGAGGTTGATCCAGAAGATCATCCGCCAGTCGGCGACGAGCAGGATCACGGCGCCGTAGAGCGGGCCGATGACGCTTCCGAGCTCCTGCACCGCCCCGACGACACCGAGAGGGAGGCCGCGGCGTTCGGGAGGCCAGAGGTCGGCGACCAGGGCGAGTGTCGCCGGCACGAGTCCGCCGCCGCCCACCCCTTGCAGGAACCGCCCGGTGACGACGATGCCGAGGTCGTACGACGCCGCGGTGAGCAGTGACCCCAGGGCGAAGAGCAGCACCGCCGCGACCAGCACAGGCGTACGACCGAACAGGTCGGAGAGTCGGCCGATCAGCGGCAGCATCGCCACATAACCGAGGAGGAAGCCGGAGATGACCGGTGTGGCCCGTTGCAGCTCGTCGACGTCGAGGCCGACCCCGACCATGATGTCCGGCAACGCGAGGACGACGACGTAGGTGTCGGCGGCCGCAAGGAGGACCGCGACGCAGCCGAGGGCCAGGTGCGAGCGGGACCCCATGCGGCCCGGAACCCTCCCGTGGGTGTCAGGTGTGCCAGGCACTCGTCAGGCGCCCTTGTGGGGCTTGGTGATGGTCGCCGGCTCGCCGTAGCGGTCGAGTACGACGGTGTAGGTGGTCGTGCTCTTCTTGCCGTAGAACGGCCCACGGAACGTCGCCTTGCGCAGCTGCCCGGTGTCCTCGGCGACGAAGAAGTTCGTCTCGAACGTCGCCCGGGGGTCGGCCACGACCAGCAACCGGCCGACGACCTTCGCGGGGAGGCGGGCGCTGACCTGGGTGACGACCTCGCGCCCGGAACGGGCTCGTCCGACATGCCTGACCCGTTTCGCATCGGTCAGGAACGACGACAAACCCTGTCCCGGATCGAGCATCAGCGCAGGGTCGGCGATGCCGAGGCGGTCCGGGTCGGTGGCGGCGAAGCGTTCGGTGAACGGGATCTGGGCGTACAACGTGCCGTCAAGCGAGACGACCTGGAGGGTGAGCGCGACACCACCGGTGGCGACGCGGAAGCGCCCGGCGAACGCGGCCGGTCGCTTGGCGACGCCATCGCCGCCGACGAGCACAGCACCAGCCTCGGGGAGGCCGGCACTGGTCACCCGGAAATGCACCGTCCTGGTCGTGTCGAGTTGGCGCTTGGCCTCGACGAGAGTGGACCGCGGGTTCGCCGGGGGATCCTCGGCGCAGCCGACCAGGACGGTGGACGCCGTCCACGCAACAAGGGCGAGGAGGATGCCGACACGTCGACGCACCCGCATAGCCTGCCATGACCGCCGAGCCGCGCCACAAATGACCAGGTGGGGTACGCCTGTGGCGCATCACTCCGCTAGTTCGTCACGAGTCCGTCCGGTGATCCGAGCAAGACCGTGCGTTCTCCGTAACGGCGATTGACGACGGCAAGGTCGAGGTGGTCGCTTCCCCCGAACCATCCGACCGAGAGTGCACCGTCGTCAGCCTGCACACCGGTCGGGAGCCCACCCGCGTCCGGAGTCCACAACTGGAGCCGTCGAGCGGTAAGGCCCGCACTGCCCAATGCGAGCCAACTCCCCGACGCCACCCCGCCGTAGAGGACCAGGACGTTCTCCGGGACGAACCTGCCGGCCGTCGCAAGATCGTCAGCCCCGTCGCCATTGAAGTCACCGACGGCCAGCACGTTACCCAGTCCGACCCCCGGCTCGCCCGCCCGCGGCATACCGGGGCTGTCCTTCGACCACTCCTGCGTCCGGACTTCCGTCAAGCCGTTCCTGGAGCCGTAGATCACGCCCACGCTCTCGTTGTGCGGGGACCCGATCACCAGGTCGGAGTAGCCGTCGCTGTCGAAGTCACCGAAGGCGACCGGGGCCCCATAGTCGCCCTCGTTATGACCGGGCTGCCAGGTCTGAGCCCGGCGGCTCTGGCCCAGCCCGTCAGGCGATTCGTAGAGCACGATCGCGCGCACAAACTCGGGGTCGAGCGCGATGACGCCAAGGGCGAGGTCGTCCGCTCCGTCACCGTCGACGTCCCCGGCTGCTACACCCCACAACGACTCATAGGCCTCGAGCGCGTCTCCCAGCTGTTGCCCCCCAGCCTCGACCAACGCGACAGAGCCCGGCTGCAACCCGTTCCGCCCACCCGACATCACGGCAATCCCCGCGCCCAGGCGGTCATCAGACATGTCGGGGTGAAACGCCTCGAACGCCACCGCGAGATCGGCATGCGTGTCACCGTCGAAGTTGCCGATCCCGAAGTCACCGAGGAAGAGCCCGCAGTCGATCCCACACGCCTCCAAGCCGAAGCGCTCCGCGAGCTTCTCCAGCAACGCGTCGTTCAGCACGGGAACGTCGACCGGACCCCCGCCCTCGCCCCTCTGAAAGGCAGTCAGTACGACGTCCTGACCATCAACCCGCACCTTCTTCTGCAAGCCACACTCACCGTCGACAGCCAGCGCACGACAGCGTTCGGTGGAGTCCAACCGCACGACTTCGCTCGGCCCACTAACGGGGGGCGACACAGGTTTCGCACTCGGTGAAGGTGACCGCTCAACCAAGGTGCACCCGACACACACCACCAGCACGGTTGCCAGAACCAGCGCGATCAACCGAGACATGCCATCGATCCTCCGGGACGCAACAGCCGGGGCACGCGACGAGCTCTGCTCGATGATCCCACCGTCGACGATGGGACCTCGTGAGGCCGGAACTACTAGAGCGGTCCGGCGACGGCGGCGATCGGCTGGCTGGCCGCCACCCCCGAACCGTCCCGCTTGCCTGTCGCCTCCGGCAGGTCGATGACCGCGCCACTCGCCGCCGCCGCCCGGGCCGGCCCGACGCCTGCCCACGCGAGCAACAGCGCGTCTTCGCCCTTGAGTAGTCGGTGGCAGCGGACGCCACCGGTGGCTCGGCCCTTCGCGGGGTACTCGGAGTACGGCGTGACCTTCACCGTGCCCGCATCCGTGCCGGGCAGGGCCGACAGCGAGCCGGCGACGGTGACCACCACCGCATCCCGGACCGCGGCCTTGCCTGACGGTAGGGCGCCGAAGAAGACCACCCGCGCCTTCGCTCCGAGCCGGATCCCTGCCATCCCGCCGGCCGTCCGTCCCTGCGGGCGTACGACGGATGCAGAGAACCGCAGCAGCTGCGTATCGCTGGTGACGAAGACCAGGTCCTCGTCACCGGTACCGAGCTCAGTCGCCCCGACGATCTCGTCGCCGTCCTTGAGCGCGATGATCTCCCAACTGTCCCGGTTGGTGAGGTGGTCGGGCTGGACGCGTTTGACCACGCCGTCCTTCGTTCCCAGGGCGAGGCCGGCAGAGTCGGGATCGAACGTCGTCAAGCACAGTGGCCGTTCGCCGGACTCCAGGGAGACGAACTCACTGAGCGGCGCACCACCCTGGAGGTTGGGCGAGTTGGCCGTCGGCGGGAGGGCCGGCATGTCGAGGACGCCGAGCCGGATCAGCCGGCCGCGGCTGGTGACCAGCCCGACCTGGCCGCGGGCGGTGGCGCGCACGGCCGAGATCACCACGTCGTGCTTGGCTCGCGCGCCCTCGGTCGGTAGCGGATCTGGCCCGGCCGCCCGCGCGAGCAGTCCCGTGGACGAGAGCAGTGCCCAGCACGGGTCGTCGGCCACCTCTAGAGGCACGGTGCTGGTGACCGCCTGACCGGACGACTCGAGCAGGACGGTACGCCGCTCCGTTCCATACGCCTTCGCCACGTCGGCCAGCTCACCGGACACGAGCCGCTTGAGCAGGCGTTCGTCTTCGAGGATCGCGGTGAGCTCGCCGATCTCCTTCTCCAGCTCCGACTTCTCCTTCTCCAGCTCGATCCGGGAGAACTTCGTGAGCCGCCGCAACTGCATGTCGAGGATGTACTGCGCCTGCGCGTCGGACAGGTCGAACACCGCGATCAGGCGTTCCTTCGCGGCCGCCGCGTCGTCACTGCCCCGAACGATCTGGATGACCTCGTCGATGTCGATGATCGCGATCAACAGACCCTCGACGAGGTGCAGGCGGTCCGAGGCCTTCGTGAGCCGGAACTGCGTGCGTCGGCGGGTCACGTCGTAGCGGTGGTGAAGGTAGACCTCCAGCAGCTCCTTCAACCCCAGCGTGCGTGGCTGCCCCTCGACCAGCGCGACGTTGTTGATGTTGAACGAATCCTCCATCGGCGTGAGCTTGTAGAGCTGCTCGAGGATCGCCTCGGGATGGAAGCCGTTCTTGATCTCGATGACGAGTTGCAGCCCGTGCTGGCGGTCGGTGAGGTCCTTGAGATCGGCGATGCCCTGGAGCTTCTTGCTCTGCACGAGGGCCTTGATGCGTTCCATGATGCGTTCGACGCCGACGTTGTAGGGGAGTTCGGTGACGACGATTCCCTTACGCCGTGGAGTGACGTTCTCGACCCGGGCGGTGGCGCGCATCTTGAACGCACCGCGTCCGGTTTCGTACGCGTCCCGGATCCCGGCCAGGCCGACGATCTTGCCGCCGGTCGGCAGGTCGGGTCCGGGGATGAACCGCATCAGATCGTCGAGGCTGGCGTTCGGCTTCTTGATGAGGTGCCGAAGCGCCTGGACGACCTCGATGAGGTTGTGCGGCGCCATGTTGGTGGCCATACCGACGGCGATCCCGGTGGCGCCGTTGACGAGCAGGTTGGGCAGCGCAGCCGGCAGCACGCCGGGTTGGGTCTCGCGGCTGTCGTAGTTGGGCACCCAGTCGACGACGTCCTCGTCGAGGGACTCCGTCATGGCAAGAGCCGGCCCTGCCATCCGACACTCCGTGTAGCGCATCGCTGCCGGACCGTCGTCCAAAGATCCAAAATTGCCGTGCCCGTCGACCAGCGGGACCCGGAACGCCCAGCTCTGGGCCATCCGGACGAGTGCGTCGTAGATGGCCAGGTCACCATGCGGGTGCAGCTTTCCCATGACCTCGCCGACGACGCGGGCGCTCTTCACGTGCGCGCGGTCAGGACGCAGCCCCATGTCGGACATGGTGTAGAGAATTCGGCGCTGTACGGGCTTGAGTCCGTCGCGGGCGTCGGGCAACGCCCGGAGGTAGATCACCGAGTAGGCGTACTCGAGGAAGCTCTTGCGCATCTCGTCGCCGACGTCGATGTCGGCGATCTGCTCCTCGAAGTCGTCCGGCTGCACCATCGAACTCTTGCGGCGGGCCATAGCGGTTGTGCACTCCTCGGGTCCGGGTGAGAAGAACCAGTAGGGCTCCTACGAATAGTGGCATCCTCCGCCCACAGCCCGGCTGAGCGACGCGCGGTGGTGCCTCAGCTGGATGCCGGCCGGACAGGGCGAGCAGCGAAGGCCGTCCGCTCCAGCGTGCTCCACGCGGTGCTGACCAGCAGGTGGACGCCGGCCGCGAGTGGGACGAAGGCGGCGACGACCAGCGTGGCGTACGGCAGCAGGGGAGCGAGCCTGGCCGCCAGCGCCGGAGTCTCCTCGGGGAGGGTACGCCGGGTGAGCCGGGACGACCACCACGCGACCCCCGCGAGCAGCGCGAAGAGGGCGCAGTAGACCAGCGCAACCGGGAGGAGCCCCGCTGTCACCCCACCTGCCGTGGCGAGCGACCCGCCGAGAGGTACGCCGAACACGGTGTGGGTCAGCAGCGCATTGACCTGCCCACCCACGGTGGGCGCGGAGCAGAGCCGGTACATGACGGCGAACAGGGGTACCTGGGCGAGAGCGGGGAGGATTCCGGCGAGCGGCCTGATCCCCGTGCGAACGGTAGAGAGCGGTCGTCTCCCGGTGCAGGCGTACGGGATCGTCCCGGTGGCGTCGCTGGAGAGCGCGCAGCTGGGGAGCGAGGGCGGCCCTGGCCTGCGTACCTCGCGCTGCGGCGTAGCTCAACGGGACCAGGCACATGCGGACGAGCACCGTGAAAGCGGTGATGGCGACCAGTGCGGCCGGGTCACCGAGGACGGGAGCGAGGACCGACGTGAGGCCGGTGACGATCTGGTGGGCGAGCGCGACGGCAGGGTCGAGGACAGCGAGCATGGTGGAGGGACCTTCCAGCAGAGGGATGATCGCGGACGGGCGGCAGCGCCGCCGCACCTACGCGGCGGTCGGGGCCGTCGACGGCGCCCTTGGGCGGGGCCGTCCGCGTACCTCGGTCCTGGTCCGGACCGGCCGGACAGTGTCGGTGTGCTTACGCCGGGTGGAGAACGCCGGCGCCAGTCCTGAGGCCGCGCCATGCAACCGTCGGCAGGCGTAGCGCCCGACGGCGATCACGGCGAGGAGAGCCGCGACCGTGGCGGCAACCGGCCAGGGGCCAGCGCCGGGCACGGCGAGCGTCAGCACATCGCTCATGCCGATGCTCGTGAGCACGGCGACGAGCGACCAGATCATGCTGCCAGCATACGGAGGGCGGCACTCCCCGAGGATCGGATCGGGCGACTCGTGATCTCCTGGTACGCCTGAGCCGGCGTGAGCCCGATCGCCAGAGCGCCGGCAGGAGCGCCGGGTCCGCCGGGCCGAGGCCGAGGTCGGTGTAAGTCGCGTAGGCAAGGATGATCCGGAGGAGCCAGCCGTGCCTACCGGGCCCTTCGGAGGCGCGGCCCGAGGTGAGCCGACGGTTGGTGGAAGGTGGACGCGATGCTGGTGACGTCTCGATCGGCGGCGGAGTACGCCGCGATGTTCGACCTGACATCGGAGGAGCTCGTACACGCAACGATCCTTGACTGTTGCGCGGGTGGGTCGAGCTTCGTCGCGGAGACCGCGACGTTCGTGGTCGCCGCCGATCCCGCCTACGCCAAGGAGTGCCACGTGTTGGTGGCCGACGCGACGGCGGGACGACTCGACGGCGACCGGATCATCGAGGCGCATGCCGACCGCTTCGAGTGGGGTTGGTACGGCGATCGCGCACGTCGTGAACCGGTGGCGTTCCTCCCGGTCCTCCGCGAGCAGTTGCACGCTGGTGGCCACCGGACCGAACTGCGACGGGTGCCCTACAAGTTCCAACGGTGCGCGGACCAGATGCTGGTCATCAGCGTCACGGGAGCTGCGGACGACGCGCGCACAGAGGCTGGGCGATGAGCGGACACAGGGTCCGCACGCTGGCGCGGGTCTTCGCCAACGTGGAGGCGGGGAGGCTGCCGCCCGCGGATGGGTCCCTCCACGTCGTTCCTCCGCCGTCGTCACATACCAGCGCGGTCGTGGGGTTCACCGCGCACATCGTCGTGGCCGCCGACGTCGACCACGACTGGGTGGACTCATTGGTCCCTGCCGGTGACCTGTCGGCGCCGCTCAGCCCGCCGTTCCTCGCCGCTCTGTGCGCACGGCTCGACCGCAGGATCAACGCGATCGACATGGTGACCCTGGCGACCCCTCTCGGCGGTGAACCGCCGCTGCCGTTGGAGAGGCTCGATGACACCGACCATCCGCGCGTACGAAGGGCCCTCCGGTACCGCGACGACGTACGCGTGTGGAGCGTCGAGGGCGGTGTCCTCATCCTGGGGCGTGGCCTGGCCGGTCGCTGGGAGGCGGCGTTCGAGGTCGATCCGGCCCATCGGGGCCGTGGACTCGGCCGCGCCCTGGCCATGTCGGCACGGCACCTGGTCGGAAGCGACGCCGTTGCCGTGTGGGCGCAGGTGACGCCCGGCAACGCCGCGTCCGTCCGTGCCCTACTGGCTGCGGGCTACCGACCGGTCGGCTCGGAGGCACTGCTGACTCCTGCGCGGTGACCAGGGGATTGGTGACCGGGGGATTGGTGACCGGGGGATTGGTGACCGGGGGATTGGTGACCGGGGATTACGGTGAGTGCCGTGCTGGTCCAGGCCCGGCTCCGGGAGCCGATCGAACGCGGTGAGGTGACGCTGCTGTTCCGCCGCTGGCGGAGGTGCCAGGCAGTGGCCGGGCACCATTACCGTACGGCGGCCGGACGGCTTGCGGTGGACGCCGTCGACGAGGTGGCGGGGTCCGCGATCACCGACGGCGATGCCCGCCAGGCGGGCTATTCCGACGCCGCCGCGCTGGTCGCCGACCTGCGGGGCAGTGCCGACCTCCCGATCTACCGGCTCGCGGTGAGGGCGCTCGCCGGGCCTGATCCGCGAGACGTCCTGGCCGGCAAGTCCACCTTGACGGCGCAGGAACGCCGCGACCTCGACCAGCGACTGGCGAGGCTGGACCGGTTGTCCTCGCACGGACCCTGGACAGCCGCGACCCTGCGGCTGATCGCCGAACGGCCCGGTGTGCGGGCGCCAGACCTCGCGGTCGAGCTTGGTCGGGAGACCCTTCCGTTCAAGACAGACGTACGCAAGCTGAAGAGTCTCGGGCTGACACTCAGCCTGCCTGTCGGTTACCGCCTTTCACCGCGCGGCGAGGCCTACCGCGGGCCTGACGAGTCCGGCATTGGCTGACGAGTTCGGCTGGCGTGACCCGCTGCGGACGCGGCCGGCGAAGGCGCCATGATAGGTCCGACATCATGGAGCTCCGAACCCGGCAATCCGGGCGGCGGCGCGCCTCTCGGGCGCTTTCGTGACAGCGGGGTTGCGTGATGAGCTGTCTTGCGTTTTCCCGCCGCTGGCTCCTCGCCGGCCCGGGTACTGTGGTCGCGAACTCCCAGGGAGGCTTGTGTCGATGTCTGGCTCGAGCAGGCGGACTTTCCTCGCGCGCTCGCTGGCGCTGGGGATAGGAGCGTCCTCGCTCGGCTCGTTGGCCGCCTCGTGTACCGATGCCGACGGCACCGGTTCGGAGCAAAAGCCCATCGTGCCCAAGTCGGCCGCCGCGGCGAAGCGGTTCAAGGGCCGGATCGTCGTCGCCACCAAGCAGAACCCTTCCGCACAAGCGAGACAGGCGCTGACACGCGCCTATCGACGTCAGCAACCCGGTGTCGAGATCGTGTGGGATACCCGTGACTACACCGATCCCGCTGCCTATACCGCGTGGCTCGACTCGCAGCTGAGCAGCAGTCCGATCCGCCCCGACATCGTCTCCGGGTCGTACGCGCCGGCTTTTCGTCGCTATGTCAACCTCGACGAGTACCGCGCTCAGGTCAATCCGTACACCGGCCATCGCTGGGACGACGACTACGACTTCGAGACCTACCGCGACCTGAACGACCGTGGTGAGCGCACCGAGATCGGCACGGAGACGGCCCATCTGTACTGGTTCTACAACAAGGACCTTCTTGCCGGCGTGGATGCCGAGCCGCCGACCACGTGGGACGAACTCGTCGACGTCTGCGCCAAACTCCGTACAGCGGGCCAGCTCCCGATATCGACGAACTTCGCCTCGATCATGCCGGACTGGGTGTCCTCGACCTACTTCGACCAGTTCCACGACGAATGGATAAGCACCGTCCAAGCCCAACCGGGCGACTGGAACTGGGATCCCGAGCTCGACGCGAAGTTCCGTTACCGCGACGACAACCCGCGCATCCACGCCACCTACACCTACAGCCCACAGCGGTTCTACCGCGGGCTCAAGGACAAGACGCTGCGGTTCGACACGCCTGCGATGGTGGATCTGGTCACCGGTCTTGCGCGCGTCTTTCCGCGCTTCGCCTCGGCGGACTTCTTCACCGGCACCGACCACTACCGGCCTTTCCTGCAAGGGCAGGCGGCGATGATGGTGGACGGTTCGTGGTCACTTCCCACGCTCCAGCGCGACCTCGAGGAACTCACACCCGAGCGGCTCGCCGAACTCGACATCGAGCAGACGTCGGTGCAGCCGTTCGAGTGGGACGTCTTCGAGTTCCCGCCGATGGTGAGCCCGTTGGCACGTGGGAACGTACGCCCGACCGAAGGCATTGGCGGTGCTTCGATCTGCGCGGTGGACAAGGATCCTGCGCACACCGAGATGGTGATGGACTTCCTGATGTTCTGGTTGTCCAAGCCGGGCTTCACCGCCTATACGCAGGCGCAGGTCGAGGCCGACGATTTTCGGCCCTCCGGGCCGACCCTGGTCGCTGATGTGCCGTATCCGAAGGAGATCGAGGACCTGTTCGCCAGGGTGGAGCAGCGGGGGACCGTGGCTCCCGCCTACGGCGGATTCTGGCTCAACGGTGCGGGGGGAAAGTCCGCCGAGGATCTCCGGAGCCTCTTCCTCGCCCTGCTCCAGGGCGACGTCGAAGGTGAGGCCTACGTTAAACGGGTGCAGCAGTACGTCCAGCGCAACTACTCGGCGCTGTTGCGGCTGGCGCATCTCACGGACGACGACGTGGCCAACCCGTCGCGCCGGCCTGTCGCCGTGTGACGCCGCTGACGCAGGGCCCTTGCTCCGCTCGAGCCTTGGCCCGGCCGGCGGCCGCTGGTGACATCGACGAACTCGTCGCGTGGCTCCGGTGCGTACGCAGCGGGCGACCCGGCGTCGGGGCGGGGATTACTCGGTTCCCGCACGCCGCCGTCGGGCGTGCCTCCGGCATCCGGCGGGCCACCGCCGTCGCCAGGGCGTGGACGTGAGGCTCGGCCTCGCCTGAGCCGGGACAGGAAGCCGAACCGGCCTCGGCGGGTGGCGCCTGAGTGACCTGAGCGGGGCGACCGGGGCCGCTGCGGCCCGCGGGCTGGGGACATGGACGGAAACTCCCTCCGGTGGCAGGACGCCGGAGAGGCGGTGCTCCTCGACGGTGGGATCCCGCGGAGGCCGGTGTGCCGCAGCTAGCGACGTCCCCGGCGGAGGAGGCCCTTTCGTCCGGCGTACTTCTTGTGTGCGGCCTGGCGGCTGACTCCGAGCGCAGCCGCGATGATCTCCCACGAGCAGCCCTGGTTGCGGGCCCGGCGCACCTGGATCGCCGTCTCGGCCTCGAGCGTCGCGTGTGTGGCGGCGATCTCGGCCAGGGCCTGGAGTGGATCCTGGGCCCTCAGGGTGGCGACGAGTGTCTCGGTCATGACGGAAAGGTAGGGCGATCGGATCCCGGCTGTCAACTTGCATTGACAGCCGGGTCGTCTGTCAACCTACGTTGACCTATCCCACCTTGTCAACCTATGTTGCGGCGGCTGTGCTCGGCCGTGTGCGTGCGGCCGCCGTCGCGGGCGTGTGTGCGCCCGCCGCCGTGCTCGGCCCTTGCGCGGGTGCCTTTCCCGGTACGCCGGGATGCGGTGGCCCGGGCTACATTCGTACGCGTGGATGCCACAGGCGGGTTGCCCTACCCGGCGAGCTGGGAGGCCGACGTCGTGCTCCGCGACGGGGGTACGGCGGCACTCCGCCCGATCCGGCCCGACGATGCCGAACGTCTGGTCGCGTTCTACGGGAGGGTCTCGGCCGAGTCGAAGTACTTCCGCTTCTTCGCGCCGTACCCCCGCCTGTCCAAGGCCGACGTCGACCGCTTCACCCACGTCGACCACCGCGACCGGGTGGCGCTCATCCTCACCGTTGCCGACGAGATGATCGCCGTCGCACGTTACGACCGGACCGGGGCCACGACGGCGGAGGCCGCCTTCCTGGTGCAGGACGCCGACCAGGGCCGCGGCGCCGGGAGCGTCCTGCTCGAGCACCTCGCCCAGGCGGCGCGCGAGAACGGCATCGAGAAGTTCACCGCCGAGGTGCTTCCCGACAATCGCCGCATGGCCGTGGTCTTCCGCGAGGCGGGGTATGAGACGGCGGGCGAGATCGAGGACGGCATCGTCGTGTTCGCACTCGAGATCGAGCCGACCGCGATGAGCCTGGAGGTGATGGCCGCGCGGGAACACCGGGCCGAGGCGCGGTCGGTCGAACGACTGCTCACCCCACGCTCGGTGGCCGTCGTCGGTGCTAGCCGCTCGCGGGACAAGGTGGGCCAGACGTTGGTGCGCAACCTGGTCGTCGGCGGATTCACCGGCCCGGTGTACGCGGTCAACCCGGCGGCCCGCGCGGTGGCCGGTGTTCCGGCGTACGGCAGCGTCCTCGACATCCCGGGTGAGGTCGACCTCGCCGTGGTCGCCGTGCCCGCCGACGCCGTGCGCGACGTCGTGACGGACTGCGCGGCGAAGGGGATCCACGGCCTCATCGTGGTGTCCAGCGGCTTCGCCGAGACCGGACCGGAAGGACGCGGCCGCCAGCGGGAGCTGACCCGGTTGGCCCGGGCGCACGGACTCCGGGTGATCGGGCCGAGCGCGCTCGGCATCATCAACTCCGACCCTGACCTCTCGCTCAACGCCACCCTCGCCAGCGTGGTCCCTGGCCGGGGTGGCATCGGGTTCTTCTGCCAGTCCGGCGAGCTGGGCACGGTGATCCTGCAGACTCTCGCCGAGCGCGGACTCGGGTTGTCGACGTTCGTGTCCGCGGGCAACCGCGCCGACGTGTCGGCCAACGACCTGCTGCAGTACTGGATCGACGACCCGTCGACCGACGTCGTACTCCTCTACCTCGAGTCGATCGGCAACCCGCGCAAGTTCGGCAGGATCGCTCGGCAGATGTCGCGAGCCAAGCCGGTCGTCGCCGTACGCTCGGGGCGCTTCACCCAGGGCGTCCCCGTCGGCCACCTCGTACCGCAGACGTCGGTACCCCAGGCCGCCGTCGACGCGATGTTCCGGCAGGCGGGTGTGGTGCTGGTCGACACGTTCGACGAGTTGCTCGACGTCGCACAGCTGCTGGCGTACCAACCGCTGCCCACGGGGCCCGACATCGCGGTGGTGGGCAACTCCGACGCGCTGGGCATGCTCGCGACCGACGCGGCCGCCGGGGCCGGCATGCATGTCGTCCGTCGACTGCCGGCCCTGCGCCCCGACGCGACCGCGGAGGACTTCGAGCAGGCGCTGACCGACGCGGTGGCAGACGACTCCGTCCACTCGGTTGTCGCCGTCTACGTGTCACCCATCGACGTGACCGGTGCCGACGTGGCCGCCGCGATCGGTCGCGTCGCGAGCGGGTGTACGAAGCCGATCGTCGTCACCTTCCTCGGCAGTCAGGGCGTGCCGGAGCCGCTGCGCCGGTACGACGAGCGGGGGAGGGCCGGGCGAGGTTCGGTGCCGTCGTACGCGACCCCGGAAGCCGGGGTGCGTGCGCTCGCCAAGGCCGCCGACTACGCAAGGTGGCGGGCGCGGCCCCAGGGCCGGATCCCGACGCTCGACGGCGGCGACGAGGACCGCGCCCGACTTGTCGTCGAGAGGGTCCTCGCCGAGCACTCCACGGGTACCGACATCGAGGGAGGGACGCTCGAGGAGCTCCTGCGCTGTTACGGCATCGACCTCTGGCCGGCGTACGAGGTGGACTCGGTAGACGCCGCCGTGACAGCCGCCGAGCGCCTCGGCTGGGACGTCGCCCTGAAGGCGACCGCACCGCACCTGCGCCAGCGCCCCGACCTCGCCGACGTGTGGCGCAACATCGACGTCGAGGCCGAGATGCGCGATGCCTGGGAGACGATGGTGGCGAGCTTCGGCGCCCCCGACTCCGCCGGCTTCGTGGTGCAGAAGATGGCGCCGCCCGGGGTGCCGGTGCTCGTTAAGTGTGTCGAGGACCGGCTCTTCGGGCCGATCGTGTCCTTCGGCCTGGCGGGAGTCGCGACCGACCTGCTCGACGACCTGGCGTACCGGATGCCGCCGCTCACCGACGTCGACGCCGCCGAGATGATCCGGGAGGTGCGGGCGGCGCCCCTGCTCTTCGGCCACCGCGGCGGTGAGCACGCCGACGTCGATGCGCTCGCCGACCTGATGCATCGCCTGGCGCGGCTGGCGTACGACATCCCCGAGGTGCTGGCTGCCGAGCTCGGACCGGTGATGGCGGGGGCGTCCGGGGTGGCCGTGCTCGGCGCACGGGTTCAGCTCGTGCCGGTGGAGCCGCAGGCCCGCAGCGACTGGTACGCCCGCCGCCTCACCCCGCCGTAGCGGTGACATGTGTTGTTGGAGGTTTCTCGGCATAGAAGCCGAGAAACCTCCAACAACAGCTCGACCGAAGTCGCGTTCCTACAGGTCGGCGAGGGTGATGATCCGCTTCTCCCGCACGGAGGCGTACGCACCGAGGATCACCTTGAGGACGTGCACGCCCTCCACCTCGGTGTTGATGGGCCTCCGCCCCTCGGTGATGCAGCCGATGAAGTCGGCGATCTCCGCCGAGAATGCCGCGACATCGGGGAACTCGGTCGTCGTCTCCACTCCCTCGACCGTCCGGTGGTGCAGCGTCTTGCCGTCGCTCCAGAGGGTGCCCTTCTCCGCGACGACGGAGAACCGTTCGGTGTTGGACGACGGAATGTACGCCCAGCTCGTCACGATCTCGCCCACGCTGCCGTCGGCGAAGCGGACGAGTACCCGCGCGGAGTCCTCACCGTCCATCTCCAGCCGGTGCTTGCTCGTCATCGCGACGACCTCGGAGGGCTCCGACGTCGCGAGGTGGAGCAGCAGGTAGGTCGGGTGGTAGCCGGTGTCGATGAGTTCGCCACCGCCCGCCATCTCGAGGTGGCCGCGCCACCCCATGTCGGAGTTCAGGCCGCGGTTGAAGAAGCTGTCGGTGGTCCGCAGTTCGTAGACCTTGCCGAGCACACCGCTCTGGATCAGCTCCCGCGCCTTGGCGACCGGCGGCATGAAGAGCTGGTTGTGCGCGCACATCAGCGTGATGCCGGTGTCCTGGACGACCTTGGTGATCTTGTCGGCTTCCTCGGTCGTGATACAGAGCGGCTTCTCGCAGAGGACGTGCTTGCCCGCTTCGGCCGCGGCGATGATCGCGTCGGCGTGCAGGTGGTGGGGGAGGCAGATGTCGACCGCGTCGACACCGCCGTTCGCGATCAGGTCCCTGTAGTCGGAGAAGATCTTCGCGCCACCGACCTGCTCGGCGCGGGTGCGGGCGTTGTCCTCGGAGACGTCGGCGACCGCGGTCACCTTCGCCTGGTCGGGGATCTCCAGGTAGCCCCGGACATGCGGGTTGGAGATGCCGCCGCAGCCGATGAGCCCGACGTTCACGGTCATATGGATGTTCCTCCTCGATGCGTACTGCAGGTGTGAACCAGCACAGGCGGGCGGCGCTGCTCGTGACTCCCGTGACGTGGAACGTGGTGGCGTCGGTGGCTTCGTTCAGTCGCCGATGCTGTCGATGCGTACCGGTGCGTCGATGGCGACCGAGTGGTTGGCGGCTTCCATCAGGCGGGTGAGGTCGAGCCCGATCTCGACGTTCGCGGTCGGCTTGGAGCCGTTGCCGATGTGGGTGACCCACTGCTCGAACGCCGACGGCTGGCGCTCCGGGATCGGCAGCTCGACCCAGGACTTGCCGTCGTCGTGGCCCGGGCTGCGGACGAGGAGCCTGTCCTCGGGCGTGCCGTAGAGCAGGCTCCCGAGGGTGCCGTGGATCTCGATCGAGAACGGGGAGTACGTCGTGGCGAAGCCGGCCTCGACGACGGCCAGGGCACCGTCCGGATAGCGCAGCGTCGCGACGGCGTTGTCTTCCACGGCCCGGCCCGTGACGTGGCCGTAGCTGGCGCTGACCGACTCGGGCAGCCTGCCGAGGAAGAGGCGGGCGAGGTACATCGGGTGGCAGCCGAGGTCGATCAGCGCGCCGCCACCACACTGCTCGGGGTCGTAGAAGTGGGCGGGCAGCCAGCCCTCGCCGACCGCACCGCCGTGGGACAGTCGGGTACGGACTACGGCGAGATCGCCCAGGTGACCGGCCTCGAGCACCTCGGTGACCGCCTGCGTGTAGCCGTCGTAGAGCCGCGGCAGGGACAGCATCAGCGTCACGCCGGCCTTGTCGACCTCGGCCAGGATCTCGTTGCACTCCCGGACGGTCAGGGCGAGGACCTTCTCCGTGAAGATGTGCTTCCCGGCACGGGCCGCCGCCCCGATGACCTCGGGGTGGATGTTGGTCGGAGTGTCAATGATCACGCCGTCCACGTCGTCTCGCGCCAGGAGCTCGTGAAGATCGTCGTGGAAGGGGATGCCGAGCTTCTCGGCCTCGGCGCGGCCGCGGTCGGGCTCCTCGTCCCAGGCGGCAGTGAGGGTGGTGTCCGGGTGTTGCTGTGCCTGTCGGGCGTACCCGCCGGCATGGACGTGCCAGAAGCTCAGCATGGCAAGACGAAGCATCGATACCCATTCTGTGGTGGTACGGACCCCCCGGTCGTACGGAACGGATCCGGGGGTTCGGGGGATCCGGGTGTTCCGGGGAGCGGACTCGTTGTCCATTCTTTCCGGCGTACGGGCTGCTTCGTCCAACCCGGCAGCGTGGAGTCGGCCGGTTATGGCCGCATGTCGGTGGCATGGAGGACACTGGGCTCCCTGTGCAGGACGGACGACCGGGAGGTTCGACACCCATGCACGGGGAGACGGTGTGGCCCGGCCCGATGCCACGCAAAGATCGTCCTTCGCCGGGACCGATTGTCGGTCGTGCGTTCGCCGAGAGAGGCTTGTCGGTGGGCGCGGTTAGCATGTCCGAGCGTGTGGTCATCCCCTGCGGCCCCACCCCTCACCTGATCCTACGGAATCCTGCCTTTTACCGCCCTGACCAGCAAAAACGCCAACGACCTCCTATCCACCAGCATCGCCAGCCGAGGACGGAACCGCCGACGTGGCCGACCAGCTCATCATTCGAGGCGCTCGCGAACACAACCTGAAGGACATCTCGCTCGAGCTGCCACGTGACGCGCTCATCGTGTTCACGGGGCTGTCGGGATCCGGCAAGTCGAGTCTCGCATTCGACACGATCTTCGCCGAAGGCCAGCGGCGCTACGTCGAGTCACTTTCGGCGTACGCCCGGCAGTTCCTGGGCCAGATGGACAAGCCCGACGTCGACTTCATCGAGGGCCTCTCGCCGGCGGTGTCGATCGACCAGAAGTCGACGTCGCGCAACCCCCGGTCGACTGTCGGCACGATCACGGAGGTCTACGACTACCTCCGCCTGCTCTATGCCCGGATCGGGCACCCGCACTGCCCGAAGTGCGGCCAGCCCATCGCCCGGCAGACGCCGCAACAGATCGTCGACCGGGTGCTCGAGCTCGAGGAGGGTTCGCGGTTCCAGGTGCTGGCACCGTTGGTGCGGGGGCGCAAGGGCGAGTACCTCGACCTGTTCAGGCAGCTCACCACGCAGGGCTACTCCCGCGCACGGGTCGACGGCACCGTCTATCCCCTTGCCGATGTGCCGAAGCTCGACAAGCAGAAGAAGCACACGGTCGAGGTGGTTGTCGACCGGCTCACCGTGAAGGGTTCGGCGAAACGCCGGCTCACCGACTCGATCGAGACCGCGCTCCACCTGGGCGGGGGACTGGTGACGCTCGACTTCGTCGACCTCCCCGAAACCGACCCGCACCGGGAGCGGGTCTGGTCGGAGCACCTGTACTGCCCGGTGGACGACCTGTCGTTCGAGGAGCTCGAGCCACGCTCGTTCTCCTTCAACTCGCCGTACGGCGCCTGCCCGGAGTGCACCGGGCTCGGCACCAAGATGGAGGTCGACCCCGACCTGGTGGTGCCCGACCCGACGAAGTCCCTCGACGAGGGCGCCCTGGCCCCGTGGACCGGCGCGCACATGTCCGACTACTTCGGCCGGCTCGTCGAGGCGCTCGCGACGACGATCGGGTTCCGCACGGACATGGCGTTCGAACGCCTGCCGGCCAAGGCGCGCAAGGCCCTCCTGCACGGATACTCCGACCAGGTCCATGTCGGCTACAAGAACCGCTACGGGCGCGAGCGGTCCTACTACACCACGTACGAAGGCGTGATCCCGTACGTCTCCCGGCGCCATGCCGAGGCCGAGTCCGACTCCAGCCGGGAGCGGTTCGAGGGCTACATGCGCGAGGTGCCCTGCCCGGCCTGCCGGGGTTCCCGGCTCAAGCCGATGTCGCTGGCGGTGACGATCGCCGGCAAGTCGATCGCCGAGGTCTGCGCGCTGCCGATCGGCGACGTGGCGGAGTTCCAGCGGTCCATGGACCTCAGCCCGCGGGAGAAGCAGATCGCAGAACGCGTGGTCAAGGAGATCGGCGAGCGGCTGCGGTTCCTGCTCGACGTCGGGCTCGACTACCTCACCCTCGACCGCCCGTCGGGATCGCTGTCCGGTGGCGAGGCGCAGCGGATCCGGCTGGCCACCCAGATCGGGTCGGGTCTGGTCGGGGTGCTCTACGTCCTCGACGAGCCGTCGATCGGGCTGCACCAGCGCGACAACCACCGGCTGATCGAGACGCTCGTCCGGCTCCGCGACATCGGCAACACCCTCATCGTCGTCGAGCACGACGAGGACACCATCCGGACCGCCGACTGGGTCGTCGACATCGGTCCTGGTGCTGGCGAACACGGCGGACAGGTCGTGCACACCGGGCCGTTGAGCGGCCTACTCAAGCACCCGGACTCGCTGACCGGTGCCTACCTGTCGGGTCGCCGGGAGATCCCGTTGCCGGACATGCGGCGGCCTCGCACGCCCGGACGGACCCTCACCGTGCACAAGGCGTGGGAGCACAACCTGCGCGATGTCACCGTGTCCTTCCCGCTCGGCACCTTCATCGCCGTGACCGGCGTCTCGGGTTCCGGCAAGTCGACGCTGGTCAACGACATTCTCTACACCGCGCTCGCGAAGCAGATCTATGGCGCCCGCGAGGTGCCGGGCCGGCACCAGAAGATCACCGGAACCGAGCACGTCGACAAGGTGATCCACGTCGACCAGTCGCCGATCGGGCGTACCCCGCGGTCCAACGCGGCGACCTACACCGGGGTGTTCGACCACATCCGCCGGTTGTTCGCCGAGACGCCGGAAGCGAAGATCCGCGGCTACCAGCCGGGGCGCTTCTCGTTCAACGTCAAGGGCGGCCGGTGCGAGGCGTGCTCCGGTGACGGCACGATCAAGATCGAGATGAACTTCCTGCCGGACGTCTACGTCCCCTGCGAGGTGTGCCACGGCGCGCGGTACAACCGGGAGACGCTCGAAGTCCACTACAAGGGCAAGACCATCGCCGAGGTCCTCGACATGCCGATCGAGGAGGCGTTGGAGTTCTTCGAGGCGATCCCGCCGATTGCGCGGCACCTGCGTACCCTCGTCGACGTCGGGCTGGGATACGTGCGCATGGGCCAGCCCGCGCCGACGCTCTCCGGTGGCGAGGCTCAGCGGGTCAAGCTGGCGTCGGAGCTGCAGAAGCGGTCGACCGGCCGCACGCTGTACGTCCTCGACGAGCCCACGACGGGTCTGCACTTCGAGGACATCCGCAAGCTGCTTGGCGTGCTGGGGCGTCTGGTCGACCAGGGCAACACCGTGATCGTCATCGAGCACAACCTCGATGTGATCAAGACGGCCGACTGGCTGATCGACCTCGGCCCCGAAGGCGGCAACCGCGGTGGCGAGGTGATCTCCGAAGGCGCACCGGAAGACGTCGCCGCCGACGAGGACAGCTACACCGGCCAGTTCCTGCGGCAGGTGCTCCCGGACTATGCGGAGCACTCGAGACGCGCGCTGGCCGCCGCCCGGGAGACCGGTGCCGTCCGGACCACCAAGGCGAAGGTCACCGACCCCAGGAAGGCGCGGTCCAACGCCGGCAAGAAGGCATCGACGCCGAGCAGGGCAGCGGGGTCCAGGGCAGCGGGGAGCAAGACAACGGGAAGCAAGCGCAAGTCGGCCGGATCCGGGACCAAGACAGCTACGTCGGAGAACACAGCGAAGAAGGCCCCGGCGAGGAGGACGGCCGCGCAGAAGAGTGCGAAGAAGGCTGCCGTGAACAACACCGCTGGAGGAGCGACGAAGAAGGCAACCGCCGGCCGTTCGGCTGGTGGCCGCTCGGCGTCGGCACGGCGGAGCGGCCGGTAGGGTCTGCCGGCATGGGCGTGCCTTTCGACACCGCGACCACTGACCGGCTTCTCTCCACCACGCGGGCCGTACGCAAGCGTCTCGACCTTGACCGCCCGGTCGAGCGTGACGTGATCCTCGACTGCATCAGGTTGAGCCAGCAGGCGCCGACCGGGAGCAACAGCCAGGGCTGGCGGTGGGTCATCGTCACCGAACCAGACAGGCGGGCGAGGCTCGCCGAGCTGTACCGCTCCGGCGGAGCGGCCTACATGCGGGCTGCCGCATCGGACGAAGGGGGACCGGTCGACGAACAGCTGGCGCGGGTGCGGGAGTCCGCGCGCCACCTGCTCGAGGTCATCGACCGCGTACCGGTCCTGGCGATCCCCTGCATCCGTGGCCGGGTCACCGACGTGCGGTATGCCGCGTCGTTCTTCGGTTCCATCCACCCGGCGATCTGGAGCTTCCAACTCGCCCTCCGTTCACGCGGGCTCGGCTCGGTGTGGACCACGTTCCACCTCGCCCACGAGCAGGAGGCGGCGGACCTGCTCGGAATCCCAGCCGACGTCACCCAGGCCGCGATGCTCCCTGTCGCCTACACCCTCGGCACCGACTTCAAGCCGGCGAAGCGCCAGCCGGCCGAGGAGATCACCTTCTGGGAGACCTGGCAGGACTGAGAAGCCCAGTCGCGGATACGAGGGCGCCGTGGTCGTGTCGCGATCGGGTGAGGTGCGCGTTTCCCCCGGACGCGCGGGTCCTCCACGTAGGGTGAAGGCGCGGGACACCGAGTGACGCACGCTCCGACCCGGGCCGTTGCACGTCGGGCCGCGGAGAGTTCTACGCATGATCGAAACGGATCTGCTGATCATCGGCGCTGGGCCCGTGGGGCTGTTCGGCGCCTACTACGCCGGCTTTCGAGGCCTGTCCGTGGCGGTCATGGACTCCCTCCCGGAGCCGGGCGGCCAGGTCACCGCGATGTATCCCGAGAAGCTCATCTACGACGTCGCCGGTCTCCCCGCGGTCAAGGGACAGGAACTGGTGGACCGACTGGTCGAGCAGGCGGGGCAGTTCGACCCGGCCTACCTCCTCGGGCAGCGTGCCGAGGTGCTCGACCACGGCCCCGAGATCGTCGAAGTGAGCACCGAGCAAGGGCTCGAGGTCGCCGCCAGAGCCGTGCTGATCACCGCCGGGATCGGGACGTTCAGCCCGAAGCGGTTGCCGGTCGGACAGGAGTACGAGGGCCGGGGGTTGCGTTACTTCGTCCCCAAGCTCGCCGAGCTGGCTGACCTGGACGTGCTCATCGTCGGCGGGGGAGACTCGGCGTTCGACTGGGCGACCAGCCTCGAACCGTTGGCCCGGTCGATCACCCTCATCCACCGGCGGACGAAGTTCCGCGCCCACGAACACACCGTGGAGCGGGTACGCACCTCACGCGTACGCCTCCTCACCCCCTGGGAGGTCCGCGACGTCGCCGGGGACGATCGGATCGAGGCCGTGGAGATCGTCAACAACGCCACCCAGGAAAGCGAGCGGATCGAGGTCCAGGCCGTCGTCGCCGCCCTGGGCTTTCTCGCCGATCTCGGGCCGATGAGCCGGTGGGGCCTTGACCAGCGGAAGCGCCACATCGTCGTCGACTCGGCGATGCGGACGAACCTCCCGCGGGTGTTCGCGGCCGGGGACATCGCGGACTACGACGGCAAGGTCAAGTTGATCGCGACGGGATTCGGCGAGGTCGCGACCGCGGTCAACAACGCCGTGCCGTTGATCCGGCCGGGCGCGAAGATCTTCCCCGGCCACTCCAGCGACGCCCACTGAGGCGTCGTCGGCTCGGACCTTGCGCGTGGCGTGGGTCAGGAGAGCGTGACCAGCTCGACCTGCCCGGACACCACCGACCGGGCCGCCGCCTCCGAGATCGCGAGGCTCGCCAGGTTGCGGCGCCCCGAGCTCTCCGGCTCGTCTCCGGCGGCGATGGCCCGGGCGAACTCCGCCAGGGCACCGGCCCGGCCTACGTACTCCACGCCTGCGAGAGCCACCGGATCAAGGACTTCCACCTGGTCACCGCCGATGACACCAGCGGCACGGGCGGCCCCGGGGAGATGGCGCACCGACAGCACGTCGGCCTCGGTCGCGCCGGCAGGGCCGTCCCGGCCGGTCCAGTAGATCTCGCCCTTCTCGCACTCGAGGTGCCAGTCGCCGGACCAGGTCGTCGGTTCGCCACTGCTCACCCAACTGCCGCGGTAGCTCACGACCGTCCCACCATCGAAGGTGATCGTGAGCGTCGCCGCCGCCGGGTCGTTGAAGTTGCTCCACGGCGGGTCCGTCACCTGGGCGAACACCTTGACCGGTTCCTGGCCGGTCACCATCCGCATCAGATCGAAATGATGGATCGCCATGTCATACAGCAGTGGGTGGACGAGCTGATAGTGGCGGTGTGCGCCGACCGGCGCCGCGTTCGCCCACTTCCGGAAGTCCACCCTGACCAGACCGAGTGGGCCGACGTACTCCTTGGCGACCAGTCCCGCGGCCGCGCGTGCGGCGGGATAGAAGCGGTAGTTCTGGCTCACCATCACCGTGCGACCCGCCTCGTCGGCGAGGTCCACGACCTGACGGGCTTCCGCGACCGTCGGGGCGAACGGCTTTTCCACGAGCACATGCTTTCCGGCCCGCAGCGCCTGCACCGCCAGCGGGACATGCGCCGCCACGCTTGCGGTGATCAGGACGGCATCGGCATCGGTGCGTTCGAACGCAGACCTGAGATCGGTGAAGCACCTGTCGGCGCCGAGTTGCAGCTTCTCCCGCGCCGTGGCGAGGTTGGTCTCGTCGGCGTCGACGATCGCCACCCGGTCAACCGTCGGTACCCGGGGTACGGCGTTGCGCGCCCAGTCGCCTCCCCAACCACCGAGTCCTACGTGGATCAGACGTAATGCCACGGGTCGTGTCTCCTCATCGTCGGAACGTCTCGTGCTTCTGCGCGGTCGCATCCGCCGACTACGAGCCTCGGCGAGGTTCCGGACATGAGGCGAGCGGATGCCCGATGGTGGCCACGATCGCCGGCAACCCCGCGGGCGGGATGGGTCCGCACATGGACCTGATCAGTGCCGCGACATGCGCCTTCATCTCGGTCCCTTTGATCGGGTCCTTCGGTGCGCGCGTTGTTACCCTCAGGTAACCGAAACCGGACAAACACACCAATTCTCGGCAGGTTGGTGCCGAATCGGTGACCTCTCACTGGACAACACAAGGGACGGGCCCATAGAAAACAGGATCAGCCCGGCAGTCGGGGCGGGGACGACAGAACGCGGTGTCATCGCAGAACCTGCGCGGGCGACGTGCTTTTGACCATGACACCTCACCCCTTCTTCACCGGCGTCCACACGCAGGCACACGAGACGCAAAGGAGGGGCCCCCAGTGACGAACCTTGCATGGCGGCGACCAGTCGCCGTCGTCGGAGCCGCGCTGCTCGCTGTCGCAGGCCTCGCTAGCTCCGCAGTGGCCGCGCAACCGAATGAGGAGGGAGGGTCCGACCAGGCGCCGCTCATCGGCACGGAGCGGGCGACAGCCATCGACGGCCGCTACATCATCAAGCTGCGCGACGGAGTCACGTCTGCCGACGCTAAGTCGGCTCGTGTCGAGGCACGAGACGCGGGCGGCACGGTCCACGCGACGTATTCCAGAGTCCTGGATGGATTCTCGGCATCCCTGTCTCCGACGGCTCTGGAGCGGTTGCGGTCCCACCCCGAGGTCGAGTACGTCGAGGCAGATCAGCGGGTCCACACGACCGAGACTCAGGAGCCCGCGACGTGGGGGCTCGACCGGATCGACCAGCGGAGCCTTCCGCTCGACAACAGCTACACCTACAACGCCACCGGTGCGGGCGTCACGGCGTACATCATCGACACCGGCATCCGCATCAGTCACCAGGACTTCGGCGGCCGGGCGGTCAGTGGTTTCGACGCGGTCGATGGCGGTAGCGCCGATGACTGCAACGGGCACGGCACCCATGTGGCCGGCACGGTCGGTTCCGGGACCTACGGCGTGGCCAAGGGTGTCCAGCTCGTCGCCGTTCGAGTGCTCGACTGTGGCGGAAGCGGCACCATCGCGGGAGTCGTCGCCGGCATCGACTGGGTGACGTCGGACCACGAGGCCGGCGCTCCGGCCGTGGCCAACATGAGCCTCGGCGGTGGCGCATCGACCGCACTCGACGACGCGGTCGTCAACTCGATCAGCGATGGCGTGACCTACGCTCTCGCCGCTGGAAACGACAGTGGTGGGGACGCCTGCGGAAGCTCGCCGGCGAGGGTCACGGACGGAATCACCGTCGGTGCGACCGAGGACTCCGACGCACGGTCGTCGTTCTCCAACATCGGCACCTGCGTCGACATCTTCGCGCCTGGTACGGACATCGAGTCGACGTGGAACACCAGCGACACCGCGACCAATGTCATCAGCGGTACGTCGATGGCGACGCCGCACGTGGCGGGTGCCGCGGCGTTGTACCTCGAGGGTGACCCGGCGGCCGCTCCCGCGGCAGTAGCCGATGCCCTTGTGGCGGGCGGAACCCCGGACGTCGTGAGCGACCCGGGTGCGGGTTCGCCGAACGTTCTGCTCTACACGGGTTCATAGCGCGTCTCCCCGGGGTTGGGAATGATCACGCATGCGTGATCATTCCCAACCTCACGCGGTGTTTTCGGAAGCCGCAGCGTCGCTCGAGGCCGCGTCAGGCTACGTGCTCAGTGGCGCTGTTCGGCGCCGGCCGGCGCAGGAGCGAGGTCGCGGACATGCCCGCCAGATCCCGGCAGTCGCGGGCGAGATGGGACTGGTCGGCATAGCCCGTCGTAGCCGCCAGGTCAGCCAGTGAGGCTGCGGGTGCGATCCGCGCGAGGCGCCGGATCCGCAGCATCCGCACCACACGTACGAACAACGCCGGACCGTAGCCGACCCTGGCGGTGAACCGCCTCCGGAGCTGCCGTTCGCTGAGGCTGACGCCGCTCAGCACCTCCCCGAGGCGGGCGTCTCCGGCCAGGAGCGTGCGCACGGCATGGTCGATCTCGCAGTCCCCCTCAGGTGCCACGAGCTTCCGCCGCTCCGTGACGAGAGGTGCGAAGCGGCAGGGGTCGGTGTTCACCTGATCCACGACCTGCCGAGCCGCCGCGGACCCCCACAGGTCGGCGAGGTCGACGCGCTGGTCGCGCAGGTCGTCGGCCGGCACCCCGAGGATCCGGGGCGCTCGGCCGGGTCGGAACCTGATGCCGTGGATCACCATGCCGACAGGGATCGATGACGTCCACGCCCGCGTGTCGGGTCCCGCGACCACCGCCCGGTCGGGCGTGACCACGATGTCGAGGCATCCGTCGGGGAGGATCGGCGAACGGTCGCCGAACGACGACCACCACAGACAGGCGACATCGTCGGCGACATGTGGCGGCGGCGCCCACTCGTCGTAGGTCGCCGCGGCGTTGGCGTGATCGCCGCCCGGTCGCGCGGGCGCGGAAGCGCTCGGAAGGATCTGGACTCCGTGCACCTTCGAACGCTAACCCGGACCTCGGACAACCGCGCCCGACGGCACCGCGGGCGACGTGGCGTCGCCCTCTCGCGCTCAGCGCAGGCGCAGCTCGGCAAGGTAGCCCGGCCCCTCCTCGTCGACGCCAGTCAGACGCCACGGTGAGTGCTCGGTCCACCGCGCCAGTTCGTCGCGGGAGCAGAAGAGGTAGTCGAACCATGGATCGGCGAGCCGGCCGAATCGACTGCGGAGGCGCGTCTGCCCGCCCGCGCGGCCGTGTCGCCGGTTGTGGGAGTGATAGTCGAGATGGTCCGGATCGTCGGTGACGTACGGATCGCGGCATCCACCGAGGACCTGCGCGTTCGGTGTGGCCGACCGGGCGAGAGCGTCCAGAACGACGTCCGCATGCTCCGGCGTACCCAGTAGGGCGAGGTTGTTGCCCAGCAACAGGAAGGTGTCGAAGCGCTCGCCGAGTACGGGAAGCTCCTCCAGGCATACCTGATGGACCTTCCGGACTCCTCGTGCGCGGGCCACCTGGCAGGCGCCGGGGGAGGGGTCGATCGCGGTGACGTCGAGTCCGCGTTCCTGCAGGTAGAGACTGTGCCGCCCGGCACCACAGCCGGCGTCGAGCACGCGACCGGTGGAACGGTCGCAGGCAGCCCTCTCGAGGTCGGACCAGTCCGCCGACCCCGTGAAGTAGATCTCACCCGCGTGGGGCGCGAGCAGGCCGTCGTTGCGCTCGATGGCGCCGTACCCGCTGCGTCCGGCGTACGTGGCGAGCAGCAGCTCGCCGAAGGCGTCGCCGATCTTCGGGCCGTCCATGCCGGAAGACCTTAGCGATAGACGACACTGTGAGCATGTCCTTTCGCCGCTGGCTGACTGCGTTCGCAGCGCGCGGTCCCCGCCCTGACGTGCGCACCAGGGCCGAGGTCCTCGAGGCATTGGGTGGCGAGGGCTGCCCCGTCTGTCGGAGTACGGAGCAATCCGTCCGCCGGTGGTTCTTCGCGTACGAAAACGACACCCGGGTCGATCCGGACATGCGGGAACGGCTGGAACGCTCAGGCGGCTTCTGCGCTCCCCACACCCGACACCTGCTCGACATGGGTGCGTCGGTCTCGTGGCTCGCCCGCTGGGTGTTCGCGGACGTGGCGCGGGCGGGTGGGAACGCGCTGGCAGCTGAGCGTCCGCCGAGTGTCGGCGCGTGCCCCGCCTGCGAAGCGGCGGCGCGGGCGACGTCCGACGCCCTGGCAACGTTGGCCGTCGGGCTGGTTGATCCGGAGGCGCGCCAGCTGCTCGAGGCGGGAGACGGGCTCTGCCTCACCCACGGTCTCGCCGTCGCCGAGAGGGGCGCTCCGATGATCGGACGGGCGATCGTGGCGATGCTGGACGCCCGCCTCGCCAAGGACCCGGTCACCGCGAGAGACCAGTTGGTGAGCGCGGACCCGGACATCGCCCGCCGACGGCGCTACCGGGAGACCCGGCTGGTGGAGGTCCTGGACGCGGAGGAGGCGACGCGGGCGAGGCCAGCAGGTGACGTCGACCTGGTTCTCGACTGGCCGTGCTGCCCGCTGTGCGCGGCTGCCGGCCTGGTGGACTGGCGGTACCTTCGCTGGCTGTCCGGAACGGCGAGCGCCGGCGCCGAGGCGATCGAACCGCGCGGGGATGTCGCGCTGTGCGTCCGGCATGTGGCAGACCTGGCCGGCTTCCGGGATCACGGGGATCCTGCGCGTCTCACACTCACCGAGGACGGTCTCCTGGTCCCGGTGGCCGCGGCGATCGAGCATGTCGCCGGCCTCTGGCGGGTGGAGCTCCAGGCGTACCTTCGCCGGCTCGAGGGTGGGTCTCTGTCGCAGGTCAAGGCGCCCAGAATGCTCGGGCACGGACTCTCGTGCCAGTTGTGCGGCGCACAGGAGGCCGCGGTCCGGCGCCAGCTGCGCCTGATGGGTCTGGTGGCCTCGGACCAGGAGTACGCCCCGCGGATGGCCAGATCCCACGGGGTGTGCCTCCGGCACGGTCGCGCCGGCGGTGGATCGGCGGACGCGGGAGCGGACCCCACGAGCCTCGCCATGCCCTGGCGCCGGCTGCTCCAGACGCGGATCGGACTGCTGTCGTACGCACTGGACGAAGCCGAACGCAAGTCCAGCTGGGACGCCCGCTGGGAGGTGCGGGGAAGCGAGATGGTGGCCTGGCGCCGGGCACCGACGTTGCTCGACGGCGCGGTGCTCGGCCCCTTCGCGCCGGAGCAGTCGGGCTGAGGCGCGCCACAGACCGCTGACCGGTCCTACGCATCCAGCTACCGCGCTCCGGGCGGCGCGCGCCGGGCGACGGGTTCAGGCCCGGGGGTCGCCAGCGCTGGGAGCGTCGACCAGCACAGTGTCGACCAGGACAGCGTCGACCAGCACAGTGTCGACCAGCACAGCGTCGATCCGGAGTCGGCGGTAGTCCGCCCACCAGGAGCCGTCACGGTGAAGTTGCGGGCGAAGCCGGGCGACGAGGTTCTCGACGAAGCCGACGCTCTCCGACACATCCGCCACGAGATGCTGGCCGAACATCCGGATCCAGTTGGCAAGACCGTCGTCACCCACGAGTCTCGTCGGGCGGTCGAAGAGCCACGCCTGGCGGACCTCGAAGCCGGACCGTTCGAGGACCGCGGCGTACTCTCCGATCGTCGGGAAGTACCACGGACAACTGGAACGCCCGACGCCGTGGTCCACGCGCAGCTCCTCGGCTGCCTCGGCGATCGTCGCGACGTTGCCCGCACCGCCGAACTCCGCGACGAACCGCCCGCGAGGGCGTAGCGCCCGGGCGATCGAGCGGGCGGCTTGATCTGCCTCCTGTACCCAGTGCAGCGTCGCGTTGCTCAGAACCGCGTCGAACGCGCGGTCGTACGGCAGGTCACGCGCGTCGGCGACGTCGACCGGCAGGCCGGGATGCTTTTCGCGGGCTCGCTCGATCATCGCCGGACTCGCATCGGCACCCACCGCGAGGACGCCGGCCTCGCGAAGTTGGGCGACATGGTCGCCGGTGCCGCAGCCGAGGTCGAGGACGTGCTCGCCTGGCCGCGCGGCGAGAAGGTCCACGACTTCAGCGCCGAGTGCTGTCACGAAACTGTGCTTGGCGTCGTAAAGGTCGGCGTTCCAGGCCATGCCGGCAGGCTAACGAGCACCGATCACCATGCGAGATGTCAGTCTCGCTATTCGGTCGACGCGGAGGGGCGGGGCGGCGACGGTCGGACGGTGCCGGTGGTGCCGTCGACGGTGATCTGCTGGCCGGTGGTGAGACGCTCGGTGGCGTCATGGACACCGACCACCGCCGGGATGCCGTACTCGCGCGCGACGACCGCGCCGTGCGAGTTGGCTCCGCCCATCTCCATGACCAGGCCTCCCGCGGTGAGGAACAGCGGTGTCCAGCCGGGGTCGGTGGACGGCGCGACGAGGATCTCGCCCGGTTCCAGCCGTGCGCCGACCGGGTCGAGGATCACCCGCGCGGTGCCGGTGACGATGCCCGCCGATGCCGGCGTGCCCACCAGCCGCCCGTCCGACCCAACGTCGGACTCTCCGCTCGGACCACCCTTCTGACCGTCGGCCTGCAGCTGCGCCTCGGGCTCGGTGCCGTCGGAGAGCATGACCCGTGGGATGCGCCGGCGGCGGAGCTCGTCGTCGTAGGCCTGACGTCGTTCCGCGACCACCTCGGCCAGGTCCGCACCGTCCAGCGCCGCGCGGGCCTCGGCCAGGTCGAGGAAGAACACGTCGTCAGGTTGGGCGATGCGGCCACTCGAGGCGAGCGCGGCTCCGACCAGCTCGAGCTGGTGTCGGGCGGTTGCGATGGCCTGGACGAGGTGGAACTTCGGCAGCTCCCGGACCCCGGCGAGCTGCCGTGCTCGGCCGAGCAGGGCCCGCACTGCTCGGCCCCGCAGTCGCCCGCGACGCGCGGCCCGATCGGCCAGGGTCCCGACCATCGCCTCCGCCTCCGCGACACCCCTGGCGAACAGCCGGTCCGGTGAGACAGCCCCAGCGTCGGGCTCGGCCATCCGTAGGTAGTTGGTGAGGACGCCGAGGAGGTGGCGCGGATCGTCGGACCATCGGGGCATGCCGAGGTCGATCTCCGCGACCGCGCGATGGCCGTAGCTCCGCAGGAAGTCCTCCAGACCCTGCTGTGCCGCGGGCGGCAACGAGCCGGCGTTGTAGCGCTCGGCCAACTCCTCCACCCCGGCCGTAAGGAACAGCCCGGCCGCGGCCGCGTCGGCACGCACGCGGGAGGCCACCTGCCACAGGTCGAGGTCCATCTCGGTGGTGACGTTGTGCGGAATGCCACGCAGGACCGTCGGGAGGTCTCCGGGTCGCGCGTCGTCGCCGAGCAGCCTGCCGGCTAGGTGCAGGGCGGCGAAGCCGGCTCCGAACACCGGAAGGATCCGGGGCACGAGCGGGGCTACCTCGCCGAGGATGCGTACGACTGCGTCGAGGCGCTGCGCAGGCGTCGCGTCGTCCGGCACGGCGAGCCGGCGGTCCAACTCGATGCCGATGCGGCTGAGCGCTGCTCGGGCCTTCGCCGGCCGGATCAGTGCGTACGCCAGCCGCGGCGGCACGTGGTGGCGCAGGGCGACCCGCCCTACCCGCCGCAGGAACGGCAGCCACGACGGGTGGGCCATCGTCAGGCGCGGATCCGCGAACAGGTGCCGCATGATCGCCGCGGACCTCGCCTCCATCACGCCCAGGATCCGAGGAAGGAGGGCGCGCCCCACCCGGCTGCGCACGGCCGTGGTGACGTCGATGAAGAGCCGTTGCCCGGCCGTGGTGAGGACCGCCGGACCGGCCAACGGGTCGGTCACCGGGGAGCCCAGCAGCCGGGACGCACCGGACGCCATGACCCGGAAACCAGCGATTCCCATCGGTGTGATCGGTCGGTTCAGGCCCTGGGCGACGCTGAAGCAGAAGTACACGCGTGGCGCGGCAGCGGCGTCGCCCTCTCCGGGAGCGGATGCGCTCGACGGCAACGGGTACAGCGTCGTGACCGGGCGGGCCTGGGTGAGCCACATGGCACCGTGCTCGTCGACGGCCCACTCGATGTCCTGCGGCGCGACGTAATGGTCCTCCACCCGGTTGCCGAGGTCGGCCAGCGCCACTACCTGGGCGTCGGTGAGGCACGCCTGTCCGCTGGGGTCGGCCGCGTGGAGCTCGACCTGTTCGGTGCCGCCGCCTGGTACCGACCGGATGACCAGCCGCTTGTCGCCGATTCGCCGGTCGAGGATCGTGCGGCGACGTACGTCCACGACGAAGTGGTCCGGGCTCACGGCCCCGGAGACCACGGCCTCACCGAGCCCGGGGCTCGCGTCGATGACCGCCTCGTGGCGTCGCCCGGTCACCGGGTTGGCGGTGAACAGTACGCCCGCGATCGCCGAGTCGACCATCCGTTGGACCACGACGGCGAGCCGAACAGTGCGATGGTCGATGCCGTTGCTCGCCCGGTACACCACGGCACGGTCGGTCCACAGCGAGGCCCAGCAGTGGCGTACGGCGTCGATGACCGCGGCCTCGCCGACGATATTGAGGTAGGTGTCCTGCTGTCCGGCGAAGCTGGCGAACGACAGATCCTCCGCCGTGGCCGACGAGCGCACCGCCACGGGCACGTCGGCACCGAGCCGGGTGTAGCCGGCGATGACCGCGTCGGCGACGTCGGCGGGAACCGGAGCCGCCAGCAGCGCCGAGCGTGCCCGCTCGGCCAGCAGACGCAGGGCCGGAACGTCGGTCGGCGGGGTGTCGGCCAACGCGTCCTGCACCTCGTCGAGATCCGCGGATTCGGCCACCCGCCGGTACGCCTCGGTGCGTACGCACATGCCCGGCGGCACCGGGAAGCCCGCACGGGTCAGCTCGCCGAGGTTTCCGGCCTTGCCTCCGACCTCGGTGAGCATGCTGCCGTCGAGGTCGGCGATGTCCAGGACGAGATCAGTGCGCCGCGTCTGCGTCACGCTCATCGAGGTGTCTCCTGGAAGCCTTGCCGAGCAACGCCATGGCCTCGCTCACCACGCGCTGCTCGTCGTCGGTCAGGTAGGTCATCAGCTGGCGTTGCGCCTGCGCGCGTACCTGTTCGAACGCGCGGAGGTAGTCGCTGCCCGCCGTGGTGATCCGCAGTCGCTTCGCCCGCCGGTCGTCAGGGTCCTCGTCTCTGTCCACCCAGCCGCGGCGTACGAGAAGGTCGATCAGTCGGCTGGTCACCGACATGGACCGCCCGATCTGGGCCGCCAGGTCGCGCACGGTGGGGTCGGCGCCCGCGTCGAGGACGTACAACGTCGCCACCTGGAGGAGGTTGGGTTCGGTGTCGTCCATGCGCCGGAGCATGCCGAGCAGGAGGTCGGGGATGACCGCGCGCCGGAACTGCCGGATGTCGTCGGCGAGCTGGTCGTGACCCGTGGACACTGCGTCTCCAATTGCTTGCGAACTCACAACTAATTCATGAACGCAAACTTAACAGTCGTTGTCCGGTGACACAACGGAGGAGGCGCAGCAGATCGCAGCAGGGCTGAGAGGACACATGGCCGAAGGCGCGACGTAGGCCCGATGTCGGACACCACGTCGGTCCTCCGGCCGATATCCCGGCATGTATCGGGAGCTAACGTGGCGCGGTGAGTGTTTCCAGGGAGTCGGCGGGGCCAGGTGGCACCCGGCCGGACGGGACGGGCCCAGGAGAGAACGGGCTGGCCGAGAACGGGGCGTCGGAAGGTGCCGCCGGTGAGCGGCTTCTCGGGCCCACCTACCGGTCATTGACGATCGGGATCGTCGCGCTGGTCCTGCTGGTCGCGTTCGAGGCGATGGCGGTCACGACGGTCATGCCGGTGGCGGTCCGCCAGCTGGACGGGTTGGCGTTCTACGCCTGGGCGTTCTCCGGCTTCATGACGGCCAGCATGTTCGCGACGATCGTCGCAGGCGAGGTGTGTGACCGGATCGGTCCGGTGGTGCCGTTCGTGGTCGGTGTCCTCCTCTTCACCGTCGGACTGGTCGTCGCCGGCGTGGCGGAGACCATGCTGGTCTTCCTGGTCGGCCGGATGATCCAGGGCCTCGGGGGAGGCGCACTCGTCGTCACGCTCTACGTCATTGTCGGGCGGGCGTTCCCTGGGTATCTCCGGCCGCGGGTGTTCGCGGCGATCTCCAGTGCCTGGGTGCTGCCGTCGATCGTGGGTCCGGTGATCGCCGGCTCGGTGACTGAACAGTGGAGCTGGCGACTGGTGTTCCTCGGACTCGTACCGGTCGCGATCGCACCTGTCGCGCTGGTCCTGCCGCGTCTCCGCGGCCTCCCGGTCGTGCCGCCAGCGGCCCGCCGGCAGGGACGCAAGCGGCGTGCGCTGGCGGCGGCGGTGGGGATCGGCCTTCTGCAGTACGCAGGACAGCGGATCGTGTGGTGGAGTCTGCTCCTGCTCGCGGTCGGGCTCGCCCTGATGGTGATCAGCCTGCCGCGGCTCCTTCCCCCAGGAACGCTCCGGTTCGCCCGAGGGCTGCCTTCTGTCGTTGGTATGCGCGGGCTGTTCGCGGGCGCCTTCTTCGGGGCGCAGGCGTTCATCCCGCTGATGCTGGTGGAGCACCGCGGGTGGTCGACGACGGTCGCCGGCCTCACCCTGACCGTCGGCGCGCTCGGCTGGTCGACGGCCGCATGGTGGCAGGGCCGGCCCAGCGTACGGACGTCCCGGCCGAACCTGATCAAGGCAGGTGCGACGTTCCTCACCTGCGGGCTGGTCCTGGTCCTGTGCTCTGCGTTCCCTGCGGTTCCGGGTTGGGTCGCCGCACCGGGCTGCGTCCTTGCCGGTCTGGGCATGGGGCTCGCCATGGCGAGCCTGTCGGTCCTGCTCCTGGAGTACGCACCGACCCACGAGCACGGCGCGAGCGGTGCCGCCGCCCAGATGGCCGACTCGCTCGGCAACGTCTCCTTGGTCGGCGGCGCAGGGGTGATCTTCGCCCTGCTGCACGACCGGGCGGATCCGGTCGCCGTCTTCGTGGCCATCGACGCCGTCATGATCGCCGTCGCCGTCGCCACCGTGCTCCTGGCCCTGCGAGTCAGGCAGCCGGACCGTCTCGACCACGCACTGCCCACCACCCGGGTGACTTCCACCGGGTAGCGGCGGGTTCTGCCGGTCTGCCTGGATTCGCTCCGCGGCGTGGCGTGTCAAGGTTCCAGATCGACCGGTCGACGCCCGACCGCCCGTGTCATGGTGGGGTGGACGGACCGGGGGATTCGCCAATGAGGCTTTGGACGACCGTGCGGACCGCCGCGGTCGCCATGGCGACCGCGGTGTCCAGAGTGCCGTGGCACCCGCGTCCGAAGGGCCTGTCAGCAACGGCGTCAGCTGCGCCGTCAGGGCGTCTGCGTACGGATGTCGTTGACGATCTTCTGCAAGGTCCGCTTCTGATCAGGGGTCCCTGCCAGCCGGACGGCGACGTGGGTGTCGGCGTGGCCGCGCCCTGCCTCCGCGAAGACATGACTCAGTGCGACCGACGTCCGTGCGGTCGCGCCGGAGCCAACGGTCCATTCCGCGTACATCGTGGTGTCGTCGGTACGCCGCCAGTTGGCAGAGAGCTCCGGCAGTTGGTCACGGATCTTGCCCCACTGGGCGCCGTCGCAGCGTGGCCGGCAGCGCTGCACCTCGATGATTCCGCCCGGTGGGTCACCCGGGTGTCCGGAGAACGCGTAGCTCTCGTCCACGCAGATCCACCGGACGGCGTCGGGTCCGGCCTTGCTGCTGCGCAAACACCCCCACGACTTGGGAACACGGAAGTCGAACGAAAACCCACGCAGATCCATGAGGTAGGTCGGCTCGTCCTTGCTGAAGGTGGGACCGGCAACTGGTCCGGCGGGCCCATCGGGTATGTGGGAGCGGGGAGACGGCGACGGCGACAACGGGTCCTGCGGGGAGGTGGAGTCGCCGTCCGGCCGGGTTTCGCTCGGTGCCGGAAGCGGTTCGGTCTGACCGGCCTGGGGTGCCCGCGGACCGGCCACGTCGTCGCCGGAGTCTACGAGTGCGCGGGCCAGGAAGCCGCCACCGCCGATGACCGCGCACGCGGCGAGGATGCACGCGGCCACCACGAGGAGCGAGTGGGAGGACCCCGTCTGCTGGATGACCGGATTCGCCCCTGGCGCGCCCGCCGGCGTGATCGTGGTCGCGGCGGGGGAGCCGGCCCAGTGGGGTGCGAAGTCGGGACCGACCGCGGTGCCGAGCCCTGCGGTGGTTGCCGACGCCTCGTCGCCGAGCCCGGCGGCACCGAGCAGGGCGAGACCGGCGGTCGGGTGCGTCCCCGGTGCGTACGCGGTCGCCACCCAGGGGACGGTCTCGTGTGGTGCACCGGCGACGATCGCCTCCGGGGACTGGGCGGCGAGGCGTTCGACCGCGCTGACGAGCCGATCGCGGGCGGCCGGGTCGGCGGCAGCCGCCGTGTGGAGGACGGTCAAGGCGACCGCACGTCCTGCAGGGTCATAGCCCACGAGGACCACGCCGGCATCTCGTGCGGCGAGCCGGCCGTGCACGCGAAACGGCCCGAGCAGCGTCGGATCGCCGGGACGCAACGGCTCGACCATGTGGACCCCCGGTGTGCTGATGCCCCTGGGACAGGTGGCGTGGCCTGGCTAATGGCACGCTTGGTTGCGTGGCCGACGATACGACGTGCCCGCCATTGGAGAGGAATCGCCACATGACGACGCCGGATCGCAGCGAGCTGGCCGCCGGCCGCCCGGAGGGGGTGAACCCGCAGGTGCGTGGTGCGCAGCCACCAGGTCCATCCCAGGGCCACCCATTTCCGCAGGAGTCGGACCAGCGGGATGCCGCGATTCCGGGCGCGGCGCCGCCAGCGACGTCCGACGGCCACACGCCGGATGCGGGCGGAACCGCACCACCAGGTGTCGGCTCCGGCAAACCTGCGGACGGCGGCGGAGTCGTCGCGGAGGGAATGGTCCTCGCAGACGCTCTGAACGAGGTGAAGCGGGTCATCGTCGGCCAGGACCACATGGTCGAACGCCTCATGGTCGCTCTGCTGGCCCGGGGGCACTGCCTGCTCGAAGGCGTTCCAGGCGTGGCGAAGACGCTCGCGGTCCGTACGTTCGCGAAGGTCGTCGGTGGCAACTTCGCCCGCCTGCAGTTCACTCCTGACCTGGTGCCGTCCGACATTGTCGGCACGCGGATCTACCGGCCGAGCAAGGAGGCGTTCGACGTCGAGCTCGGACCTGTGTTCGTCAACTTCGTCCTGGCCGACGAGGTCAACCGGGCGCCCGCGAAGGTGCAGTCGGCGATGTTGGAGCTGATGGCCGAAGGGCAGGTGTCGGTGGGCGGCAAGACGTTCCCGTTGCCGGCGCCGTTCATCGTCATCGCGACCCAGAACCCGCTCGAGTCCGAGGGTGTCTATCCGCTACCGGAAGCGCAGCGGGACCGGTTCCTCGTCAAGGTCGACGTCGACCTGCCCGACGCCGAGGAGGAGTTTCGCATCCTCGAGCGCATGAGTGTCAACCCGCCGTCAGCGCGCCAGATCCTTGCCCCTGAACGGATCCTGGCACTCCAGCACGCCGCCGACCGGGTGTTCGTCCACCGGCTGGTCGCGGATTACGTCGTACGTCTGGTCCTCGCGACCCGCCGTCCGGCCGACTACCACGTCCCGGATCTCGCCGGAGTCATCGAGGTGGGTGCGAGCCCGCGGGCGACCCTCGGGCTGGTGTCGTCGGCGCGGGCGCTGGCGTTGACGCGCGGCCGCGACTACGTACTCCCGCAAGATGTCCAGGACGTCGCGCGCGACGTCGTACCCCATCGGCTCGTTCTCGGCTTCGACGCGCTCGCGGACGGTGTGGGGGCCCGCTGGGTCGTCGAACGCATCCTTTCTGTCGTACCTCCACCACGGCCGGTCTGGCGGCAGGACATCGGCGGGAGTGGCCGGCCGGAGTTCCGGTGACCTGGCCACCGACACCCGGATCGGCGGGTACGCATGGACCCACGCCGGTTCCCGTCGAGGGCAGGCACCATGAGGGACGCCACAGTGAGCGGAGCATCGCCAGACTTGCGCCGGAGCGGGCGTTGCGGCGGCTCGAGCTCACCATCGTGCGGCGGCTGGAAGGCTTCCTGCACGGCGAGCATCTGGGACTCCTTCCGGGACCGGGCACGGAGCTTGCCGAGGCGCGCGTCTACCGCCCGGGCGAAGACGACGTACGCCGGATGGACTGGTCGGTGACCGCCCGGACGACGACACCGCACGTCCGCGACGTGATCGCCGACCGGGAGCTCGAGACGTGGGCCCTGGTCGACATGTCGGCCTCCATGGACTTCGGCACGGCAGCACTGGAGAAGCGCGAGCTGGCGGTCGCCGCTGTCGGCACGGTCGGCTTCCTGACCCACCGGCTGGGCGACCGGTTCGGCGGGCTCGTCGTGCGCGGTGGTCGGGTCCGCCGCTGGCCGGCCCGGTCGGGTCGGCTGGCGCTCTACGGCTTGCTGCGTTCGCTGCTCGGCGAGCCACGCACGCCGTCCGATGGACCGGCAGACGACTTCGCCAGTGCCCTGGACACGCTCTCGCGCGGGCCGCAACGCCGGGGCCTGCGGTTGGTCGTGTCGGACTTCCTCGACGGGTCCGCCGACGATCCCACGCTTCCACTGCCCTGGGAGCGGGGAATGAAGCGGCTGTCCGGTCGCCACCAGGTCCTTGTCGTCGAGGTCCTCGACCCCCGGGAGCTCGAGCTGCCGCCGGTCGGTGTCGTCTGGCTCACCGATCCCGAGACTGGAGTCATGCAGGAGATCAACACGTCCGACCCGGGCCTGCGGGCGCGCTATGCCGCGGCCGCGCATGCCCACCGCGAACGGGTACGGGCGACGTTGCGCCGCGCGGGTGCGGCACACCTGCTGCTGCGTACGGACCAGGACTGGGTGGCCGACACCGCCCGCTTCGTCCTGGGGCACCGGCGGGTCGCCAGGCGACTGCACGCCCCACCGACGAGAGGAGCCGGCGCGTGAGTTTCCTGGCACCGGAACGCCTGTGGCTGCTGCTCCTCGTACCCGCCCTCGTCGCCGGCTACCTCGTGGTGCAGTGGCGCCGGAAGAAGTACGCGCTGCGGTTCACGAACCTCGCCCTGCTGTCCCGGGTCGCACCCCGTAACCCGGGCTGGCGCCGTCACCTCGCCGCCGCGCTGATGATCGTCACCGTGGGCCTGTTGGCGACGGCGTTCGCCCGCCCGCAGACCCAGGTGGAGGTCCCCCGCGAACGCGCGACGATCATCGTCACCGTCGACGTGTCGATCTCCATGCGCGCCGACGACGTGGATCCCACCCGGCTGCGCGCCGCGCAGGACGCGGCGAAGGCGTTCGTCGACAGTCTCCCGCCGAAGTTCAACGTCGCGCTGGTGTCCTTCGCCGGAACGGCGAGCATCCTCGTCCCGCCCACCACCGACCGCGCCGCTGTCGTCCGGGCCATCGATGGGCTCGAGCTGGCGGAGTCGACGGCGACCGGTGAGGCGATCTTCACGTCCTTGGACGCGTTGAAGCAGGTGCCGGCCGACCCGAGCCGACCCGCCGAGCCAGCTCCGGCGCGCATCGTCCTGCTCTCCGACGGCTACCGGAACATCGGGCGGAGCGTGCAGGACGGGGTTGCGGCCGCCCGGCGCGCGCGGGTGCCGATCTACACGATCGCGTTCGGTACCCCGTTCGGCTCCGTGGAGATCGAGGGGCAGCGGACGCCGGTGCCGGTTGACGAGGAGACGATGCGCCAGATCGCCGATGCGACCGGGGCGAAGTCCTACACGGCGGCCTCGAGTGAGGAACTGGAGGAGGTCTACACCGACATCGGCTCCTCGGTCGGCTACACGACGGAAGAGCAGGAGATCACGTCGCAGTGGACGGGCTACGCCCTGCTCACCGCCCTCGTCACGGCCGCCGCGTCCCTCTTCCTCCTCGGCCGCCTGCCGTAACGCCGGCTCGTCCGCTGGGGCGGGAATGATCACGCATGCGTGATCATTCCCCACAATGCATGGCAGAATCGGAGTGCAACGCGGGGAATCGGCGTGCATCGTTTCGATGCGCAGGCCGCTTGACCGGGAAAGTCACTGGCATGGCGATTCTCGTGGGCACGTGCGGGTGGAGCTACCGGGACTGGCGGGGCCCGTTCTATCCGCCGAAGCTGCCCCAGCGGTCTTGGCTCGACTTCTACGCCGAGCAGTTCGCGACCCTTGAGCTCGACAACGCGTTCTACCGGCTGCCGACGTACGACGTGTTCAAGGGGTGGCACGACCGGCTGCCCGCCGACGTCGTCGTGGCGGTGAAGGCGAGTCGGTTCCTCACCCACATGAAGCGGCTCCGGGAGCCGGAGGAACCGGTGCGGCGGCTACTCGACCATGCCGGTGGACTCGGCGACCGGCTCGGCCCGATCCTGCTACAGCTCCCGCCGAACCTGCGCGCGGACCTCGATCTGCTCGCCGGGTGCCTCGCCGCGTTCCCTGCCGGCGTGCGCGTAGCGGTGGAGCCTCGGCACGAGTCCTGGTGGACAGCCGAGGTACGCCGGCTCCTCGAACACCATGGCGCCGCCCTCACCTGGGCCGATCGCCTGGGCCGGCCTGTCACCCCGTTGTGGCGTACGACCGACTGGGGTTATCTGCGGCTCCACGAGGGTCGTGCGCGACCGTGGCCCCGCTATGGTCGAGGGGCACTGAGTTCGTGGGTGACGCGGATCGCCGAAACCTTTGACGACAAGGCCGACGTCCATACGTACTTCAACAACGACCCTGGCGGCGCAGCCGTCGCGGACGCCGTGACGTTCGCGGAACTGGCGCGGCGCGCTGGTCGTTCGGTAACGCGCACACCGGAAGGAATCTGAGCGCTTCCGCGCGGCAACGGAACGAAATCCCGCACACATGCGGTGTCGCTTGGGCGTGTCGCGATGGGTTCGTGCACAATGATCGCGGTACCGGACTATCCCGTGCTGGGACGAGGACGCTGGGGAAGGCGCTCCCTCGACCAGAGAGGTGGTCTCGGTGACAACTCGAGGTGTGCTGTTCATCCATTCGGCGCCGTCGGCGGTTTGTCCCCACGTGGAGTGGGCCGTCGCCGGCGTTGTTGGTGCGCGGGTGAACTTCGACTGGATACCCCAGCCGGCAGCTGTCGGCGCTTACCGCACCGAGCTCTCCTGGCAGGGCGAGCCGGGCACGTCGGCGACCCTCGCGTCCGCACTGCGTGGCTGGCAGCAGCTCCGGTACGAAGTTACCGAGGAACCCAGCCCCGGTGTCGAGGGCGCGCGGTACTGCTACACGCCGAGCTTGGGGATCTTCCACGCGGTGACGGGGCCGCATGGCGACATCCTCATCCCCGAGGACCGGCTCCGGGCGGCGATGGTCCGAGCGAACCTGGGTGAATCCGCGCTCGAGGATGAGGTTGATCGCCTGTTGGGCAAGCAGTGGGACGACGAGTTGGAGTCGTTCCGGCACGCCGGTGACGGTGCGGCCGTGCGCTGGCTTCACCAGGTGGTGTGACAGTGAACGTGGTCCGTGCAACCTCGACTCTTGCGGCAACCCGCCCCGAGCTGGGCGGATGGGCTTTTTTCAAACGTCGTACAGACTCGGAAGGAAATTGTCTGAACTTACTGACCCGTCGGGTCTACCGCACCATCGTGCACATGGGTAGTGTCCTGGTGACGCAGGGCGCATTGCGGACTCACCCTCCGCGATAAGGGCAAGACCACACCAGACGTGGCCGCGCGGCACCGACAGGGGCGACCTCGGCAGCCGGGAACGCGGCCGCACCACGTGGGGCGTGGCCTTCGGGTCACGCCCTCGCCCTTTTAAATCATTATTCTTCCCGACCGCTTGCCGGTATCGTTCTGGCTGGTTCGGATGCGGCCGCCCAGGGTCTTGATCGACTTCCTGCGGGCTCGGCCATCACCCCCAGGTGTATTCCGCTCGCCGCCCGGGTTGGGGCTGCGTGGCATACATGTGCGCGTACGTCCACTCACCGATCGACCGACGGCATAGCTGGCCGAACGTATGGCCGACTGAACGGCTTGATTGGCCTGGGGTTTGGACTCGCCATCGGCCCGGGTTTCCGAACCGATTCTCCGTACGGTGGGGACGTAGGAGACGAACGACATCCGGAGGAATGGACATGGAGTGGAGCTTGCTCTACGTCATCGCGACGCATGAGGAGACGAAGGCGGACGTCGAGCGGATCGCCAAGGCATACCCGCGGCTGAACGCCATCGGGGACGTGGTCGCGCGGCTTGCTCGCACGGCAACGGCGCCCAAAGGGCTTCACGCACGGCGACGTGCGCCCGCCGTACGCACATGAGGTCACCACGAGCTGAAGTCGACACGAAGAAACATCAAGGAGGAGTCGCAGCATCATGAACGGGAACAACTACCTGTTCATCAGCACCATCCACGAACAACGACTGGCCGACGTCGAGCAGATGGCGCGGGCTTACCCGCTGCCCCGGCTTGGCGGCCTGGGGAGCGCCCTCGTGCGCTTCGTCCGGGCCGTACGCCGGCTGACGGCACAGGGTCTGCGAGGGAGCGCGGCACTGCTGGGCTGGCTCGCCAACCTGCTGGACGCCAGGCCGCAGGCGCTGAGCTGAGCCAGCTCTCAACCTGAGAGGCCGCGACCACGGATGGAGGCGTCGACGAGCTCGACCGGGTGCATGAGGGGCAACGCGTCCGCGCCCAGGTGCCGGCGGATCTGGAGCAGGCATCCTGGGTTGGCGGTGGCGATCGCATCAGGTTCCACGGTGCGTACGTTGTCGACCTTGCGCCGGCCGAGCTCTTCGGCGGCGTCCGGCTCCAGCAGGTTGAAGACACCGGCCGAGCCGCAACAGAGCTCGGCCTCGGGGATGTCCACCACGTCCAGCTGGGGGATCGCGTTCAGCACAGCACGCGGCTGCGCGCGAACCCCCTGGGCGTGCCCGAGGTGGCAGGCGTCGTGATACGCCACGCGCGCCTCGATCGGATGCCGTGGAGCCTGCGGCTCCAGGTCGGCGAGCACCTCGGTGATGTCGCGCACCTTGGCACTGAACGCGGCCGCGCGCTCGGCCCAGGCCGGGTCGTCGCGCAGGAGCGTGCCGTAGTCCTTCATCGTCGAACCGCAGCCGGCGACGTTGACGACGATGGTGTCGACGTCGTACGCCTCGAAGACGGCGATCGTGCGACGCGCCCGCTCGAGCGCCTCGGGCTCACGGCCGGTGTGCATGCTCAGCGCGCCGCAGCAGGCCTGGTCGCGGGGGATGAGGACCTCGCATCCCTCGGCGGCGAGGACGCGTACGGTCGCGGCGTTGACCCCGGAGAAGAACACCCGTTGGACGCAGCCGGTCAACACCGCCACCTTCAGCCGTGGCGTACCCACGGCGGCCACCCGCGCGGGCGGTCGCGTCGCCAGGTCGCGCAGTGTGACCGGTGGCAGGAGCGACTCGGCAGCACGCAGCCGCGCCGGCAGCCGGGCGAAGAGACTGCTCCGTCGTAGCAGGCTGGCAAGGCCCGAGCGCTGGTAGAGGATCCCGCCCAGTGCCGCCACCCGCAGCCGGCGCGGGTACGGGAAGAGCGCGAAGATCGCCCGGCGGAAGGCCCGGTCACGCAAGCTACGCGGGTAGTGGCGCTCGATCTGCGGGCGCATCGACTCGAGCAGCTTGTCGTACTGCACGCCGGACGGGCAGGCCGTCACACAGGCCATGCAGCCGAGGCAGGTGTCGAAGTGGCCGACCAGTGTGTCGTCGATGCGCGCATCGCCCTGTCCCACGAGGTCCATCAGGTAGATGCGGCCGCGGGGAGAGTCCATCTCCTCGCCCCAGAGCGCGTACGTCGGACAGGTGGGGAGGCAGAACCCACAGTGGACGCAGTCGTCGATGAGCGCCTGCTCGGGTGGGTGGTGGGCGTCGAAGTTTCCGCGGGCCCCGGCGGGCGCGAGGTCCGTGACCGGGGCACTGGTCGAAACGGCGGCGCCGTCCGAGCCTTCACCAGTGCCAGCGAAGATGTCGCCGGACTCGGGAACATTGTCGACGCTCATCGGGATCTTCCTTCTGCCGCTCGTGGCGACGACGTGGTACCCATCCGCTGCTCCCTGAGGCTCAGTACCACGGCGCGAAGCGGCCGGGGCCGAGCCTGTTGTCGCGGTCGAGCTGGGTCTTCAGCGCACGCAGGAGCGGCAACGTCGCCGGCGCCGGGCCCCAGCTGGGGACGAGGTCGTCGAGGCCGGCGATCCTGCGGTGGAGAGTGACACTGCCGCCGCGTTCCAGCACCGCACTTCGCCAGGCCGCGACAACGGCCGCGTGCGCTGCGGCCTCGTCGCCGCGGATGCGTACGGTGTGGACGCCGATGCCGACGCTCGACGTGAGCGTCGCGTCGATGTCGTGGTCGGTGGCGAGGGCGTCGAGTCGGGCCGCAAGGTCGGGCAGGTCGCTGGCCCGGCTGCCGACGCGCAGGACCGTGTCGCCAGGTGCTCCGCGTACGACGTCGGCGATCTCGTCCCAGGCGGCCGATTCGCCGGCACCGTCGAGGACGTCGGCGCTGCCTTGTGCCAGACCGGAGTCTTCGCGGACGAGGTCCGTGGCCTTGCCCAGGCGGGTGGTGACACCTGCCCGCGTGCCCTCGAAGCGAACCAGCAGGCGTCCTGCGTACCACTCGACGGCGACAGGTTCGAGGGGCGATGCGAGGAGGCCGCTCGCGCACGTGAACGCCGTCGGGACGTCACATACCACCGCGAGCGTGCCGGTCGCCTCGGGCAGCGGATGGACGCGGAGGACCACCTCGACCACCAGTCCGAGGGTGCCGAGCGAGCCCGAGAGGACCTTGGCCAGGTCGTATCCGGCGACGTTCTTGATGACATGTCCGCCGGAGCGGGCGACGATGCCGTCGGCGAGGACGACGGTGACGCCGATCACCAGATCGCGCAGGGTGCCGTAGGTGGCGCGGAGTGGTCCGGCGTCACCGGTCGCGAGCAGCCCGCCGACCGTCGCGCCCTCCGGCACCCTCGCGGCGTCGAGAGCGACGCGTTGCCCGTCGAGCTTGGCCTGCAGATCCCGGAGCGCAATACCCGCACCCACCGCGACGGTCATGTCAGCCGGGTTGTACGCAAGGATCTGGTCGAGCCCGGTGGTGTCGATGATGGCGGCCGCGTCGCGGACGGGCCCGCCCCACGACTGTGCGGTGCCGGCGCCACGCAGCAGGACGCGCAGACCGGCGCCAGCGGTATCGGCCATGGCGTCCCGTGCCTCGCGCAGGTCGACCGGCCGCGTCGCGGGAAGCACCGGCGTGGACTCAGAGCCGCTCGATGACACCGGCAGCCTCCAGCGGATGTGGACGGAAGGGTCCCGGTCGCTCGCCGCACAGACGCGGCGTCGGCAGGACCTTGCCGGGATTGCAGACCCCGTCGGGATCGAACGCACGGCGCACGCGGTCCATGGTCGCGAGGTCGTCCTCGCCGAACATCACCGGCATGGAGCACGCCTTGTCCGTGCCGATCCCGTGCTCGCCCGACAGCGACCCGCCGAGTTCGACGCACAGTTCGGCGATCTCCTTGGACAGCTTCTCGGCCCGCTCGTGCTCGCCCTGCTTCTCGTCGTAGAGCACGAGCGGGTGGAGGTTGCCGTCGCCGGCGTGGAAGACGTTGGCGACCCGCAGCCCGGCCTCGTCGCCCATCGCGCCGATCCGGTGGAGGGCCTCGGAGAGGCGTGTACGGGGGACCACGCCGTCCTGGACGAAGTAGTCCGGGCTGATCCTGCCGACGGCGGCGAACGCGGCCTTGCGACCGGTCCAGATCCGGGCGCGTTCGACGTCGTCGGCGGCGACCCGGATCTTCGTCGTACCGTTCGCCTCGCAGATCTTCTGCACCGCCTCGAAGAGGCCGGCGCACTCGTCGGCGGGCCCGTCGAGCTCCACCACCAGTGCCGCGGGGGTCTCGAGGGTGTACCCGGCTCCGACCGCGGCCTCCGACGCCACGATCGCGAGGTGGTCCATGATCTCCATCGCGGCCGGGACGATGCCGGCGCCGATGATGTCGGTCACCGTGTGGCCGGCCTGCTCGATGGACGGGAAGTCCGCCAGCAGGGTCCGGACCGACTCGGGCTTGCGGAGCAGGCGTACGACGATGCTCGTGACGATCCCGAGAGTGCCCTCCGAGCCGACGACCACTCCACGCAGGTCCGGACCGGCGACTTCGGGTGACGGGCCGCCGAGGGTGACGACGGCGCCGTCGGGAAGGACGACCTCCATGGCGAGGACGTGGTGGGTGGTGAAGCCGTACTTCAGGCAGTGTGCGCCGCCGGAGTTCTCGGCCACGTTGCCGCCGATCGTGCAGACCTGCTGGCTCGACGGGTCGGGTGCGTAGTAGAGGTCGTGCGGCGAGGCCGCCCGGCTGATCGCGAGGTTGGTCACCCCTGGCTCGACGGTCGCGGTGCGGTTGACCGGGTCGACCCCGATGATCGAACGCATCCGCTGGAGCGAGACCACGATCCCCTCGGCGACGGGGAGAGCGCCTCCGGACAGGCCCGTGCCCGCACCTCTCGCGACGAACGGCACCTTCGCCTGGTGGCAGGCTGCGACGACCGCCGCGACCTCCTTCCCCGACGTCGGGAGGACGACCAGTGCCGGCGTGACGCGGTAACCGGTGAGCCCATCGCATTCGTAGGTACGAAGCTCGCTGGGCTCGGCGATCACGCCTCCTGGACCGACGATGTCCTGAAGCGAAGTGCGTAGGCGTTCGATGACCGTCATGACCCTCCGGCTCCTGCTGCGGCGCGCACCACCCACGCTAACGTGTGCCGATGCCCGCGGGCGGCAGGCTCGATGCCTGGTGACGCTCTTGGCCACCGCTGTGCGCCTCCGCGTACTCCCGCGCGCCTGGCACACATTCCGCCGCTCATCCCGTGATCATGATGGTGATCATGAAAGAAACCTGGGTCCATACGCCGAGAAACTTTCATGATCATGGAACAGGGGCAGTCGGGGGAGGGGCTGGGGTACTGGTGGGGCGTGGGCGCAGGAGGAGGGCCAGGAGCACGAGCGCCACGGCGACACCGGTCATGATCCAACCGATCCGGTGCAGGCCCGCGCTGCTCAGATCGTGCTCGAAGACCACGCCGAGCACGCTGGTCGCCGAGATCGCTCCGAGGTAGCGGAACGTCTGGAACAAGCCGCCGGAAGAGCCCATCCGGTCACCGGGACTCGCTTCGTACAACGCACTCTGCAGGCCGAGGTTGTTGAATCCGCCCGGGATACCGAAGAGCAGGGCGACGGCGACGAGGACCACGATGGGTGTCGCGTCCGACAGGACCTGGACGAGGACCGTCGCGAGCAGGAGGACCAGCGACCCGAAGACCAGCGTCGCCCTGGATCCCCGCTGGCGGACGAGCCGGGCCGCGACCGGCGTCATGAGAACACCCATCGCCGCGATCGGCAGCACCAGCAGGCCCACCGTGTCCGCCCCGAAGCCCCGGACGGACCCCAGCCACAGCGGCAGCCCGAAGAAGACGCAGTAGAACACCAGGTTGAACCCGCCCTGCTGGCCGAGTACGGCCGAGAGTCCGCGGTTGGCCACCAGGCCGCGGATGTCGAGGAACGGCGTCACCGTCGAGCGCTCCCGGAGCACCAACAGGACCGCCAACCCGGCGACGACCACCGCGAGCCACCACAGTGCCCCGCCCTCGATCGAGAGGACGAAGACGAGCAGCCCCGTGAGTGTGCCACTGAACAGGAGGATGCCCGGCAGATCGACCGTGGCGAGGAGGGATGTGTCGCCCGAAGGCCTGGTGGGGACCTGAGGGAGGACCCGGAGGGCGAGGACGATGCCGACCAGCGTGAGGGGCACGTTGACGAGGAACACCGCCTCCCACCCGGCGAACGCCACCAGGAAGCCGCCGAGGACGGGACCGAGGGCGGCGCTGGTGGACGCGGCGATGCTGAGGAAAGCGAGGGCGGCGGCCGGCGGCCGAGGGCCCGCGGTCGTCGAGTCAGGGTTTCCCATCGCCGCGGCGCGGATGAGAACGAGCGCCGCGGGGAAGGCGGTGGACGTACCGGCCGCGAGGAGGACGCGGACTCCGACCAGCCACCAGAAGCCGGGAGCGAAGGGAGCGAGTACGCAGGAGACGCACACGAGCGTCAGCCCACCGACGAACAGCCGACGCGCCCCGAAGAGGTCGACGAACCGTCCCATCAGCGGTTGGCCCACCGCGGCGGCGAGGTAGAACCCGCTCACCAACCAGGTGGCGGTCGCCACGCCGACGTCGAACTCGTGCTGCAGTGGTACGAGCGCGACCGCGATCATGGAGGAGTTGAGGGGATTGAGCAGCGTTCCGAGGACGACGGTGGCGAGCAGCCGGGTCGGCACTCCCCATCGGTCCTCTGACACGCCCTCCATCCTCCTAGAGGGTCGCAGCGAACGGTCGGCGGACTGTCGACCGGAGCTGCCGCGTTTGTGGCCGATGTGCTAGACGTTGCCAATAGCCGGGAGAGTAGTCCGGAAAGAAAGGTGCAGATCGTGGCCGACATCACGGTGGCAGGCCCCCGTGTCGAACGAGGCGAGGAGATCCTCACCAGCGAGGCGCTCGCATTCCTACGCGACCTGCAGGAGCGGTTCGGCGCGCGGCGCGACGAACTGCTGGCCAGGCGACGGGAGCGGCGTGCGGAGGCGGCCCGGACCGGCCGGCTGGACTTCCTACCGGAGACCCGTGAGGTGAGAGACGATCCGTCGTGGCGCGTCGCACCGGCACCCGCTGACCTCCAGGATCGCCGCGTGGAGATCACCGGACCGACCGAACGCAAGATGACGATCAACGCCCTCAACTCCGGCGCCAACGTGTGGCTCGCCGACCTCGAGGACGCCAACACACCGCACTGGGCCAACGTCGTCGGCGGTCAGGTCAACCTCCACGACGCGATCCGGCGGCAGATCACCTTCAGCTCGCCGGACGGCACGACCCGCACGCTGCGCGACGACGCGCCGCTCGCGACGATCGTCGTACGCCCCCGCGGGTGGCATCTCGACGAGCGGCACCTGCACGTCAACGGCACACCGCTCGTGGGTGCGCTCGTCGACTTCGGGCTGCACTTCCTCCACAACGCCCGGGAGCTGCTCGACCGTGGCAGCGGACCGTACTTCTACCTGCCGAAGATGGAGAGCCACCTCGAGGCCAGACTCTGGAACGACGTCTTCACCTATGCCGAGGAGCGGCTCGGCATCCCGGCCGGCACGGTCCGGGCGACGGTGCTCATCGAGACGATTCCTGCGGCGTTCGAGATGGAGGAGATCCTCTACGAGCTGCGCGAGCACGCCTCGGGACTGAACGCCGGCCGCTGGGACTACCTCTTCAGCATCATCAAGACCTTCCGTGACGTGGGCCCGTCGTTCGTCCTGCCAGACCGCAACGCCGTCACGATGACGGCACCGTGCATGCGCGCCTACACCGAGCTCCTGGTGGCGACCTGCCACCGGCGGGGGGCGTTCGCGATGGGCGGCATGGCGGCGTTCATCCCGAGCCGGCGCGATCCCGAGGTCAACGAGCAGGCCCTCACGAAGGTCCGCGCCGACAAGGAACGCGAGGCGAACGACGGCTTCGACGGTTCCTGGGTCGCCCACCCCGACCTCGTACCCATCTGCAAGGAGGTCTTCGACGCCAAGCTCGGCGACCGGCCCAACCAGCTCGACCGGCAGCGCGACGACGTGCACGTGATCGCCGAGGACGTGCTGGATGTGAAGTCGACCCCCGGGTCGGTCACCGAGGCCGGCCTGCGCAACAACATCGCGGTGGCGTTGCACTACCTGGCGGCCTGGCTCGGCGGCAACGGGGCGGTCGCCATCTTCAACCTGATGGAGGACGCCGCGACGGCCGAGATCTCGCGTTCGCAGATCTGGCAGTGGATCAACAACGCGGTGACGCTCGACAGCGGCGAGGTCGTCACGGCCGAGTTGGTGCACCGGATCGAGGACGAGGAGCTGGCGCACATCCGTTCCACCGTGGGCGACGAGGCGTACGAGTACGGCCAGTACGACGAGGCGCGGGACCTGTTCGAGCGCGTGGCCCTGTCCTCGGACTATGTGGACTTCCTCACGATTCCGGCGTACGACCTGATCGACTGACGTGGCGGCTGGCGGGGGAATGACCACGCTGAGCGGGTGAGTCGCCTCGCCAGGTGGCTGGATACCTCGCCCGCCCGGTGGCGACTCGCCTTGCCTGGTGGCGACCCGCCTTGCCTGGTGGCGACTCGCCTCGCCCGGTGGGTAAGTAGCCATGCCAGCGAGGCCAGTGGAATCTCGACGGGTGTCGACGCCTTGCTGAGGTCCCATTTGCCTGCTCAGCGTGGTCATTGCCGCCGGGGGACAGTTGGGCGGATCGCGGTCAGAAGAGCGTGAAGCCGCCGTCGATCACGATGACGGACCCGGTCATGAAGCTCGACGCGTCGCTTGCGAGGAAGACGACGGCAGGTCCGAGCTCGTCAGGCAGGCCGTAGCGTTTCATCGCGGCGGGTTCGACGCACCACTCGTGGTACTCCGGCTGGTCCACCGGTGACATCTCGGTGAGGAAGTAGCCGGGCGCGAGGGCGTTGACCCGGATGCCGTGTGGTGCCCACTCGGCGGCGAGCGCCTTGGTGAGCTGGTGGACCGCAGCCTTCGACGCGAGGTACGACGGCTGCCACCGCGGCTGGTTGACGATCATCGCCGACATCGAGCCGACGTTGACGATCGTACCGGCGCCCCGCTCGACCATGTGCCGGGCGACGGCGCGAGAGCAGTACCAGAGTCCGTCGACGTTGGTCGCGAAAACCTCGTGCCACGCGGCATCAGGTGTCTCCAGTGCGCGGCCGGGCGCGCTGATCCCGGCGTTGTTGACGAGGATGTCGACCGGTCCCAGGTCGTTCGTGACGGTCGCTACCATCTGCTCGACGTGGGCGGTGTCGGTGATGTCGGCCTGGACGGCGATCGCGCGGATCCCCTGCCGAGCCAGGTCATCGGCCGCCTGGCGTGCGGCGTCGATGCCGCGGGCCGCGAGCGCGACGGCGGCACCGGCCTCGCCCAACGCCTGCGCCATCGCCCGACCGAGCCCGCGGCTGCCGCCGGTGACGAGGGCGACCTTTCCCGCGAGCGAGAACTTCTCCAGCACTGTCATGGCAGACAGTTCAGCACTGTCATGAGAGTTCTGTCACGGCCGTCCAGTCACGGCAGGCTGCCGGACACCGGTGGCACGGGTAGGCCGAAACCGGGAGCTTCGGACAGGTGGAGCATCCCGTCGACCAACCGGTAGCTGTCGGCGCGGACTCCTTTCGTCCGCCCTGGTACGCCCTCGACCGCGACGACGTTGCCGAGCCCGGCGGCGAGATGCGCGGCGTACAACGTCTTCAGCGGTCGGCCCCATGCGTGCGGTGATGCCTGCGCGCCGGCCGCCCGCAGGCGAGGCATCACCTGGCGCCAGGCGGTGAACCCGAACGTCACGACGTCCATGAGCAGAACGTCGAGCAGTCCGTCGGCCGCTAACTGGAGAAGGAAGGGGACGTCAGGATCGCGTTCCCCGTCGGCGACGAGCGGGCGTGACTCGAGTTGGTCGAGATAGCGGCGCAGCCGGCGCAGATAGGCGCGGGTCTCCCGGAACGGCTCCTCCACCCAGAACAGCCCGCAGTCGGCGACCGCATCGAGGTAGGCGAGGAACTCGCCGGTCGTGTAGCCGTCGTTGGCGTCGACGAGGATCCGCGCGTCGGGGTGGGCCGCCCGGACCGCGCGGGTCACCTCGATGTCGCGGCGGATCCCTTCACTGGCCGGCATCCAGCGGTGGCCGCGTCCGATCTTGAGCTTGAACGCCCGATAGCCGAGTCGCCGGTCGGACGCGCAGTTGGCGAGGACCTTGTCGATACCGCGGGCCGGGTTCTTGACGGTGAGGTCGTCGAGGTAGATCGCCCCGTCGTAGCACGGAACGGCCGTCTGTCCCGCATCTCCGAGGAGACGAAACACCGGCTTGCCGAGAATCTGGCCGGCCAGGTCGTGGAGCGCGAAGTCCAACGGGAGGGCACGGGGATCGGTCACGCCGACGTCCGGGTCGAACAGGTCGGCCACCCTGCGCCCGACCAGGTAGTCGGCGGGCCCGACCTCGCCGGCGGCGATGCCCCAACCGATTGCTCCGGCGTTCGTCTTGACGACGGCGACCTGGAAGGTTCCGCCGGCACCGTGGGATCCGAGTCGGGCGTTGCGTCCGATGGTCCTCGGATAGCGGTCACGGAGGTTTCCGGTGATGACCCGAGCAATGCGGTGACCCGCGAGCGCGGACATCAGTGCCGGATGCAGACGTACGGCATCACGGTCGGGAGGCTCCGGCGCGCGCCGCCAACCGCGACATCGCTACGCCAGTGCAGTTGGGGACTTCGCCCGCGATGACGGTCTCCGCGCAGGATGGTTCTACGGTGACTGGTTCCCTGCCGGGGCCAATGTCTCGCCGTCACCGCGCACACCTCTCATCTGCCGATTCTCTGCCGAGAGTTCACCGGATGCCGTCGACCGGGAATGACACCCGTGTCGGCCGGAATGTTAATAGCGCACTAGGCCTGAAGTGTCCAGAAAGTCCCGGTTCACCCGGGCTCAAGTGGCCGCTGCCGGCCGCAACCAGTCCGCTAGCGGCGGCGTAGGGACGTCGAGGGCGTAGCGACTCTCGGTGTCGACGATGTGCCAGGCGACCTGCCGGACCGTCCGCCAGGAGGCGTACGAGGGAAGTACCCGGTGCGGGTCGTCCCAGTCGAGCACCGCGTCCGGGCACGCACGCACGAGCGCCATCACGTCCCGGCGACTGTCGGCGAGGACCGCCAGGGTGGCGCGCCGTTCCGCGTCCGTCGCCGGCCGATGGTCCCGATGGAACGCCCGTTCGTCACCACGGACGCGTTCGGAGACCACCAGGTCGGCGTCCTTGCCGAGCTGAGAGTTCAGGTCGCCGAGCGCCTTCGCCTCGTCCGGACCCTGGCCACACCGGCCCCACACGTCGACCTCGAAGCTCCAGGCGGCCGACCCGTGGTCGAACGCCATGGCGACATCGTTCTCCACATACACCTGGACCCGCGTGCGCATGCGTCCAGGTCTACCTCGTCACGCGCACCTCGTGGGCGGCGGTGTCGGGCAGGTCGATCGTGACATTGGCACTGCCAGCGGCCAGGTCGACCGGCACCGGCTCACCGTCCACGGTCACTCGCGGGTCCTCACCGAAGCCCGACACCGTGAACGTGGCCGAACCTGCCGCATAGCCCCGGACCGACAGGTCCAGCGTGCGGCCGGGGGAGTACGCCGTCACGTCGATGTCCACGTCACTGTGCGGCGCGACCGCCACGGGGAACGGTGTCAGCTCTCCCTTGCCACCGCCCCTCACCTGGTAGAGCACGGGGAAGCGGAGCGAGTCGGCCTTGATCGCGAGCCGGTAGGCCTCGACGTACCGGTTCTTCGCCAGCGCCACCCTGGCGGCGGCGAGCAGCACCTTCGCCTGTGTGTCGCCTGGGCCGAGGTCGTCCCCTACATTGTCGATGGCGTCGGCGGCGTCGCGACGCCACTGGATCACCAGGCTGCGGTCGCGTTCGGCCGGCATGTCGAGTCCGACACGAAGCGCGAGCTCCCCGCCCGTCGTCCCGAACGTGTACGCCGGAGCCGATCCGCCACCGACCTGCTCGACCGTCACGTCGTACGTCCGTCCCTTGTCCAGCGGCACCACGGGGACGTCGAAGGAGGTCCAGCCACTCGCCGGGATCTCCGCGCCCGACAGGTGCCGCATCGTCACCACCCGTCCGGTGTCGTCGGTGACCGTGAGCCGTAGCGGGGCAGGGGATCCGGTGCGTTCGGTCCGGACGTCGACCTTGCTCATCAGTCGCAGGTCGCCCGCGGTGAACGTCGTCGACACCGACCGCTCACCGGCCACCTCACCGTCGGGTGGGGCATCGCGGACGACGTCCCACGGATGCAGGTCGTCGACGAACGGGTTCACCCAGGTCGCGCCCGCGTCCGGCGAGTCGGCTCCCTGCCAGTTGTAGATGGACGTGTAGCGCGATCCGTTGACGTAGGTCTGCCGCAGCAGCATCGTCTTGTCGGGTGCGTAGCCGGAGACGGAGTTCTCGAGGTTCGGGTTGGCGATCCGGCCGAACTCCCGGCTCTTCTGCAGGTGCCAGAAGCCGCCCTTGGTGTAGTCGTCGAGCTCGATGTACTCCGAGCCTGGCCGTGCCCGGTGGACGATGCCCTGCGCGATGCTGGGGTGCACGTCGTCCCAGTACGGCTCCTGCATGCGGGAGTACACCTCGGCGTGCACGTTGTGCCGGAGCCCGTCGGTCGGGAAGACAGCGCCGTCGGCGCCGGCCTCGATCCGTTGCCGCGGAAGGCCCGCGTAGAAGACGTCGGCGAACAGCTGCTGTGGGTAGGACTGGTTCCTGAAGAGCCAACGCTTCTCCGCCTCCGACAGCCCGTCGGCCGGATCCAGCACGACCCCTTCCGCCTTGGCCGCCGCGACCGTGCTGGGGTTGTAGTCGGCATACAGGTCACGCCGTTCGACGCCCCCGTTGTAGTCCGTGTACGCCTGGTCGGCCACACCCTTGCCGCCCCGCTTCGACCAGTACGTGCTCTCCATCGTCGTCGAGAAGTCCAGCACCCGGTCCGCTTCACCGCTGCGCTGCAGGTCCCAGACGAGTGGCCGGACGACGCCGAGTGACTCGTCCGCCTTCTTCTCCAGATAGGCGTTCAGGTCGGGGTTCCGCCACGTGAGCCACGGCGTGCTGCCCCAGATGTTGGGTACCGAGAGCCCGTAGCGTGGTTCGTAGGCGTCGCCGAGGAGGTCGTCGAGGCGCTGGTCGCGGAACACGTCCTTGTCGGGCCCGGTCTGGTCCTGCGGGCTCCACAACACCTGGTGGTACTCGAGGTCGCCGAACGTCCCGCCCTTGCCGTCGGGCACTCCATCGGGTGTGCCCTCCCAGTCGCTCGTGGACTCGATGCCGAACGGCAGGCCGTACTCGCGGGAGAGCCGCAGCCACAGCTGGTAGTTGGCGCTCATCTGCGCGGCGCTGCGTACCGGGAAGTAGTCGAGGACCGCCATGCCGCGGGCCACCTCGGGACTCTCGTGGATGGCGGACTTCACGTAGTCGAGCCGGCTGCGGAAGTACGCCTCGCCGCGGTGGTCCTGGCCCAGCACGAACACCATCCGGTCGGGCACCCGCATGTCCTGGGCGTTGACCATGCCCGGCAGGTCGGCGTACGCCCAGATCTCCCCGACGTACGCCGGCTCGGCGGTGCTGCCCTCGACCGTGACGACGACCTCACCGTCGCCGATGACGGCCGGGTCGGCGGAGTCGAGGAAGAACGAGGAGTACGGACCGCCTCCGGGATCACTGGTCGCGGGATCCCTGACGTAGAAGAGGGTTCCGTCGAGGAGCACCCGGAAGCCGAACGCCTCACCCCACGCGTCGTTCGGCCGGATCTCCCTGAACTGCAGGGTCAGCGGTTGTGTGCGGTCCACGTCGAGTCGCACGCTGAACCGGCCACCGGTGCGGACCGCCCGGGCGGTGTACGCCTCGGTGAGCTGGCCGGCCTCGACCTCGCCGCGTGCGGACGTGGCAGGGCCGCTCGTGGAGAGGCGATGCGCCCTCTCGCTGCCGGCGTCGCCGAGCCGAACCATGTCGGTGACGCCCACGGCCGCCGAGCCCGCAGTGCTCGCGGCGCTCACTGCAGGGTCGGCGGCGACTGCTGCCGGCGTCCCACCGGTGGCGATGGCTGCGCAACAGAGACCGAGAGCGAGGGCCGGGCCGAGCAGCCGGCGAGCACACAGGGCGCGGGTTGGCATGCTTGCATACCTCCATGGCACGAAGGACGCGGTGCCGGAATAGTCGACGCCTGGCAAGGCCCGGTCAACGCGCATGGCGCTGTCCGGACGCCTGCCGACCGCCACCGGTCACGACCCGACCTACGCTGAAGGGATGCAGACGTTCCTGCCGTACGACGACTTCGCGGCCAGCGCCCGGGTCCTCGACCGGCGCCGGCTGGGCAAGCAGCGGGTCGAGGCCCTGCAGGTGCTCCGCGGACTGACGAGAGCCGGCTACGGATGGCGCCACCACCCGGTCGTACGCATGTGGGCCGGCTACGAGGAAGCGCTGGTGCGGTACGGCCTGGAGGTCTGCCGGGTGTGGGCGGAAGCTGGCCGAGGCGACACCTGCGCCGCCAGCCTACGGACCGAGTACCTCAGCCGCACCGGCCGCGACGTCGTACGTGTCCAGGAGGAGTTGGAGCGGGCGAACGATCTGCCGCCCTGGCTCGGCGACCAGGCGTTCCACCACAGTCACCAGTCGGCGCTGGTTCGCAAGGACCCCGCCTACTACGGCGCACAGTTCCCCGACGTTCCCGACGACCTGCCCTACGTGTGGCCGGCGTCAGACCGCGAGACAGCGCAACGACGCGGTGCGTGACGCGGGGGTCAGTCCTCACAGCGGGATGTTGCCGTGCCGGCCCCTGGTCGCCTCCGCCTCGGCCAGCGCTGACGCCAGCCGGGTCCGGGTCTGTTTCGGGGAGACCACCTCGTCGATGACACCGAGCGAGACGGCCTTGTCGAGCCCGCCGACGAGCTTCTCGTGCTCGACCGCCAGCTCGGCCTCGACCTGCGGCCGGATCTCCGGTTCGACCTCGGCCAGCTTGCGCCTGTGCAGGATGCGGATCGCCGCGATCGAGCCCATCACCGCGATCTCCGCGGTCGGCCAGGCGAATGTCCTGGTCGCGCCGAGCGCCCGGGAGTTCATCGCGATGTACGCACCGCCGTAGGCCTTGCGCGTCACGAGCGTCACCCGTGGCACCACCGTCTCGGCGAACGCGTGCAGCAGCTTCGCCCCGCGCCGCACGACACCGTCCCACTCCTGCCCGACGCCAGGGAGGTAGCCGGGCACGTCGACGACGACGATCAGGGGAACGCCGAACGCGTCACACATCCGGACGAACCTCGCAGCCTTCTCCGCCGAGGTGGAGTCGAGGCAGCCGCCCAGCCGCAGCGGGTTGTTGGCGATCACCCCGACGGTACGCCCACCGAAGCGGCCCAGGGTCGTCACGATGTTGGGCGCCCAGCGGGGATGGAGTTCGACGCCAGTGCCCTCGTCGAGTACGGCGTCGAGCAGCGGGTGGACGTCGTACGCGCGGCGGGCGGACTCCGGTAGCAGGTCGGACAGGTCGGTGTCGTCCACCGCCGAGATGTCGACCTCGCCCTGCGTGCCGAAGAGATCGGCCAGCCGGCGTCCCTCCTCGAGCGCTGCCTGTTCGGTCTCGGTGACGATGTGGACGACGCCGGAGCGGCGACCGTGCGGCTCCGGACCGCCGAGCCGCAACATGTCGACGTCCTCACCTGTGACCGAACGCACGACGTCGGGGCCGGTGACGAAGATGCGGCCCTCCGGACCGAGGATGACCACGTCCGTGAGTGCCGGACCGTACGCGGCCCCACCAGCCGCCGGCCCCAGCACCACCGAGATCTGGGGGATCTTGCCGGACGCGCGGGTCATCGCGTGGAAGATGCGGCCGACCGCGTGCAGCGACAGCACTCCCTCGGCGAGCCGCGCACCGCCGTTGTGCCACAGACCGATGACGGGTACGCCGTCGGCGAGGGCGCGATCATAGGCGGTGACCACGACCTCGCACCCTTCGTGGCCCATCGCCCCGCCCTGGATGGTGGGGTCAGAGCAGAAGGCCACGACTGGTCGACCGTTCACCCGGCCGGTGACCGCGAGCATGCCGCTGGCGTCCTCGGGTGTGAGGAACTCGATGCTCTCCGGGTCGAGCAGGGCGGCGAGCCGGTTGCGCGGGTAGCGCGGGTCCTGCTCGCGTGGCGGTCTGGCCGGCTTGGCGGCGGAGCCGCCCGCCGCGGGATCGGCCGCGGTGCCGGCCTGGTTCTCGGTGACGGTCACGTTCCTTTCACTCCGGTCGCTAGGTCGAACGTTTCGCCGGGTGGTCGACCCGCGCTGTCGCGCTCCGACCACTGTCCCACCCAGCGCCGGTCAGCGACACACACTGGCGTCGACCCGAGTCCTTCAGGGCGTACGGAACGCGATGACGAGGTTGTGACCACCGAACCCGAACGAGTTGTTGATCGCGGTGAGCGGGCCGTCCGGCAGCTTGCGCGGTTCCGTCGCGACGTCCAGCGCCACCTCGTCGTCGAGGTCGTCGAGGTTGGCCGTCGGCGGGACGACGCGGTGGTGGAGGGCTAGGACGGTCGCGATCGACTCGGCGACACCGGCGGCCCCCAGCAGGTGGCCGAGCGACCCCTTGGGGGCTGTGACGATCACCCGCTCAGCGAACTTGCCCAGTACCGATCGGATGCCCACAGCCTCGGCGATGTCGCCAGCTGGTGTCGACGTCGCGTGGGCGTTGATGTGGCTGAGCTCCTCCGGCGCGATTCCCGCGTCGGTGAGGGCCTCGCGCATAGCTGCGGCGTTGCCCTTACCCGCGGGGTCCGGCTGCACGATGTGGTGACTGTCCGCCGACGCGCCCGCTCCGGCGACCTCGCCATAGATGCGTGCTCCGCGCCGCCGGGCGTGCTCTTCGGACTCGAGCACCATGGCGGCGCCGCCCTCACCGAGGACGAAGCCGTCACGGGCCTTGTCGAACGGCCGGGACGCCCGCTCCGGCTCGTCATTGCGGCGGGAGAGCGCCATCATTGCGCCGAACGCCGCCACCGGCAGCCGGTGGATGGCCGCCTCGGCGCCCCCCACCATCGCGACGTCGGCCTTGCCCGAACGGATGATCTCGAGCCCGTGCCGGATCGCCTCGTTGCCCGAAGCACAGGCCGCGACCGGCGTCTGGACCGCCGCGCGAGCGCCGATGTCGAGGCCCACCCAGGCTGCGCCACCGTTCGGCATGATCATCGGGATCGTGTATGGCGACACGTGCCGGGGGCCCTTGGCCTGCAGGACGTCGTAGATGTCGAGCATGCTGATGAGACCGCCGATGCCCGACGCGACCGAGACCGCGATGCGCTCACCCGGAACGTCGGCACCGTCCAGTCCCGCGTCCTTCCACGCCTCACGAGAGGCGACGAGCGCGAACTGTTCGTACCTGTCGAGCTTGCGCGCCTCCACCCGCGGGATGACCTCGGTGGGGTCCACCGCGGCGGGAGCGGCGACTCGGGCGGGCAGGTCGGCGAAACGCTCGTCGGTGAGGGTTCTCGCCCTGGAACGCCCTGCCAGCAGGCCCTCCCAGGTCGAGGCGACATCGCCGCCGAGCGGGGTCGTGGCACCTAGTCCTGTGATGACAACCTTGGTGCTCATCGGGATCTCCCCATTTCTTCGTACTGCAGAAACATCTGTGCTTTTCCCATCGCGTGGTGCGGACGCGGCCGGCGGGTGGGATGTTCCGGGTCATCGCCCACCCGCCCGGCCGCGCCGTCGTCAGCCCTGTGACTGCTCGATGAACGCGACAGCGTCGCCGACGGTCTTGAGGTTCTTCACCTCGTCGTCGGGGATCTTGACGCTGAACTTCTCCTCGGCCGCGACGACCACTTCGACCATCGACAGCGAGTCGACGTCGAGGTCGTCGGTGAACGACTTGTCGAGCTGGATGTCCTCGGCCGGGATTCCCGCGACCTCGTTGACGATCTCCGCGAGCCCTACGCGAATCTCCTCGGTGGTGGCCATACGTTGATGCTCCTTCTTCTGTTTCGAGTGTGATGCCGCGCCCGGGGATCGAGGGCGAGGTCGGCTGGCGGTGTTATGGAATACGGATGACCTGAGCTGCATAGACCAGGCCGGCCCCGAAACCGATGATCAGTGCGGTGTCACCGCTTTTCACCTCACCGGCCGCGAGCATGCGCTCCATGGCCAGCGGGATGGACGCCGCCGAGGTGTTGCCCTGTTCGGCGATGTCGCGGGCGATGACGACATGGTCGGGCAGCTTCAGTGCCTTGGCCATGGCGTCGGTGATGCGCATGTTGGCCTGGTGCGGGATGAAGGCGTCGAGCTCGGCCGGGCTCACGCCCGCTGCGTCGAGCGCCTGCTGTGCGACCTTGGCCATGGCGTACGACGCCCACCGGAACACCTGGTTGCCCTGCATCATCAGGTGCGGGAACTCACCAGAGGCCAGGGCGTCGTCCCAGTTCTCCTGCTGGCGGATGACATCGGCCTGGTGGCCGTCAGAGCCCCAGACGACCGGCCCGATGCCCGGTTGCTCCGACGGTCCCACGAGCGCCGCCCCCGCGCCGTCGCCGAACAGGAACGCGGTCGACCGGTCGGTGAGATCGGTGAGGTCGGACAGCCGCTCGACACCGATCACGAGCACGTAGGTCGCCGAGCCGGTACGCACCATCGACTGGGCCAGCTCGATGCCGTAGCAGAAGCCGGCGCATGCGGCTGAGATGTCGAACGCCGCGACGCCGCCGGTGCCGAGCTCGGCGGCGATCGTGGTGGAGATGGCCGGCGTCTGGGACAGGTGCGAGACCGTGGAGACGAGTACGCAGTCGACCTGATCGGCCTGCACGCCCGCGTCGGCGAGAGCCTTGCCGCCCGCGGCGACGGACATCGAGGCGACCGTCTCCTCAGGCGTGGCCCACCGGCGGCTCACGATGCCGGACCGGGTACGGATCCACTCGTCGGACGAGTCGATCCGTTCACAGATCTCGGCGTTCGACACGATCCGGGACGGTCGATAGCCACCGACGCCCAGGATGCGCGCATGCGACGCGCCAGCCGCGGACCGGATCGCACTCGTCACGTGGCACTCACCGCCGGGTGGAGTCGGACGATCGGTTGGCCGGGCGAGACGGGATCGCCGTCCTCGACCAGCCACTCGACCACGATGCCGCCATGTGGGGCGGCGACCGGTAGGTCGTCACGCAGGCTTTTGACACTGCCGACGACCGCTCCGGGCGTCAGGGAGGCGCCCGCCGGCTGATCGAGAGCGAGATCAGGTGCGAGGCTGAACACGCCCTTCATCGGCGCAACGAGGAGCCGCCAGGTGGGATTGCCCTCCAGCGGTCCACCTTCGCCGTGTTTCTCGACGAACGCACGCGCGTCGTCAAGCTGGTCGGGAGTCTTGAGGGCGAACGTCTCGATGCCCTTCAGTGCTCGCCGTGCGATGCCGGTAAGTGTGCCTGCCGGCGGCATCTCCAGCATCCCGGTGACCCCGAGATCCTGCATGGTCTGCATGCAGAGGTCCCAACGCACCGGTGAACTCACCTGGGTCACGATCCGGTCCAGGACCTCACGGCCGTCGTGGACGATGTGCCCGTCGCGGTTGGACAGCAGGCGGGTCCGCGGGTCATGCGTACTGATCGCCTTGGCATAGCCGCCGAGCAGGTCGACCGCGTGGGCGACGTACTCGGTGTGGAACGCGCCGGCGACCTGCAGCGGGACGAGGCGGGTCCGCGCGGGCGCCTTCTTGGAGAAGTTCTCGAGGTCCTCCAGGGTGCCTGCGGCGACCACCTGGCCGGGACCGTTGTTGTTGGCGGCGACGAGGTGGTGTTCGGCGATGGCGGCGAGCACTTCCTCAGAATCCCCACCCAGCACCGCCATCATGCCGGTCGGTGCCTTCGCGGCGGCGGCGGCCATCGCCTTGCCGCGCTCGCGGACGAACACCATCGCCTGTTCGGCACTGATGACGCCCACGCCAGCGGCGGCGGTGACCTCGCCGACGCTGTGCCCGGCGGCGAGGTCGATCACGCGGAACGCGTCCGCGGGATGTGGGAACAGAGCGAGAGCGGCGACCAGGCCCGCGCCCACGAGGAGCGGCTGTGCGATCGCCGTGTCGCGGATCGTGTCCACGTCGGCCTTGGTGCCGTAGTGCACGAGGTCGACGTCGCAGACGGCGGACAGCCAACGCAGCCGTTCGGCGAAGGTAGGGTCCTCCAGCCACGGCGTGAGGAAGCCAGGCGTTTGCGCGCCCTGGCCTGGCGCGACGATGACGAGCACGGTTCCCACGATGACGAATGAATGCCGCCAAGGGGCGACGTGGCGGGACGAAACTTGCCGGCGGTTCGCTGTAGGAACCCGACAAAGTCACGGCGTGTGAGGAGCCTCCGGTGGGTGCAGCCGGCCCAGTGTCAACGCAATCCTGAGCGTGTACGCATGTCGCGGATTGGACGGCGAATAGCCGGACAGCTCGGTGATTCGGCGCAATCTGTAGCGGACCGTGTTGGCGTGGACGAAGAGCATCCGCGCGGTGGCCTCGACCGACGCGCCGTTTTCGAAGAACGCCGCGAGGGTCTCGAGCAGGACCGGGCCGGCCTGGTCCAGCGGTGCGTAGACGTCGGTCACGAGCTGCCGGCGGGCGTTGCTGTCACCGGCCAGGGCGCGTTCGGGAAGCAGGTCCTCGGCGGCGACCGGTCGCGGGGCGTCGAGCCAGGCGGGGGCGGCGCGGAACCCCGCGATCGCGGCGCGCGCCGCCGCAGGCGCGGCCAACAGGTCGGGGACGACCGGACTCGCGACCACGGGTCCCGGCCCGAAGTGGGCGGCGACGGAGGCGGCGGCCTTCTGCGGGTCCTCGACTCCACCGAGGATGACGATCAGCCGATCCCGTTGGACGCCGGTGAGAACGTCGAGGTGGGCGTGCCGGGCGTCGCGCCGGATCAGCTCGACGGCCGCCTCGGCGCCGCCTTCCGGGGTGCGCCCGACAACCACGAGGATCGCCGTCGCGTCCGACCAGCCCAGCGCCGAGACCCGCGACCGTACCGCCTCGTCGGCCTCGCCGCGTAGCAGGTTGTCGACGATGAGTGCTTCGAGGCGGGCGTCCCACGCGCCGCGCATCTCTGCGGCGCGGGCGTAGACCTCGGCCGCGCCGAAGGCGATCTCCCGGGAGTAGAGCAGGACGGCCTCGCGGACACTCGGCACATCCTCGGCGGGAACGATCTCCTCGACGCGTTCCTCGACCACCTCGATGCCGATCCGGATCATCTCCACCGTCTGGTGCAGGGTCACCTTGCGGGTGAGCTCGCGCGGTGCCGTCCCCAGGACGTCGCCGGTGAAGACGGGTCCGTCGGTAGGGGTACGGAACCATGCCACGAAGGCGGCGAAGAAGGTCTGCGCGACGAGCCCGATCCACGACCGGTCCTGCGGCGCCATTCCGCGGAACCAGTCGAGGCGTTCGCGCATCCGCTCGATGGTGGCCGAGGCGAGCATGCCACTCGCGCGTTCGAGATGGGTTGCGGTGACCGCACGGTTGAGACTCGACACATGGGCAGTCTCCCACGCGAGTGCCGGGAAACGGTCACACGTGGTGATCGATTCGGCAATTCTGTCGTACTCTCCGTCAGACCCACCCGATAGGGACGAGATCGCCACAGGGTCTGCGGGGAATGATCACGCATGCGTGATCATTCCTCACGATGCGCGGCAAATTCGCCGTGCATCGTGAGGAGTTGCCGTGCATCGTAGGGGTCGGTGCGGTCCCGGGGACCTGCCCGGCATCTGTACCTTCCTGTCCAGAACGCCGCCACCCGCAGCGGTGAGATCGACTGGTGCGAGACGCTGTGACCGTGGAACCCATTGACCAGCTGAAGCGCATCGCCTTCCTGCTCGAACGCTCCCGCGCGCAGACCCACCGCGTCCGCGCCTTCCGGAAGGCGGCATGGGCCCTGGAGGAGCTGCCGTCCGAGGAGATCGCCCGCAGATCCACCAGGGGGACGCTCACCGAGCTCGCCGGCGTCGGACCCGTCTCGGCGAAGGTCGTGGCGGAGGCCATCGCCGGTGAGACGTCCGGTTACCTCGCGAAGCTGGAGGCCGAGACCGACGCTCTCGTCGACGGCGGTGACGAGCTGCGTGCGGCGCTCAAGGGCGACCTGCACACCCACTCGGAATGGTCCGATGGTGGCAGCCCGATCCGTGAGATGGCCGAGGCGGCCCGCGGCCTTGGCCACGACTACCTCGCGCTCACCGACCACTCGCCACGGCTCACTGTTGCTCGCGGCCTGTCCGCCGAACGCCTTCGCCAGCAGTTGGACGTCGTACGCCGGTTGAACGACGAGCTGGCGCCGTTCCGCATCCTCACCGGCATCGAGGTGGACATCAACGAGGACGGCTCCCTCGACCAGGAGCCCGACCTCCTCGCTGAGCTCGACATCGTGGTGGCGAGCGTCCACTCCAAGCTGCGGATGCCCGCGACGGAGATGACGCCTCGCATGGTGGCCGCCATCGCCAACCCGGCCGTCGACATCCTCGGGCACTGCACCGGCCGGCTGATCACCGGCAATCGGGGAACTCGACCGGAGTCGGTGTTCAACGTGGAGATCGTGTTCGAGGCGTGCCGGCGGTTCGGTGTCGCGGTGGAGATCAACTCCAGGCCCGAGCGCCTTGACCCACCGCGGCGACTGCTGCGCCAGGCGGTGGAGCAGGGCTGCGACTTCACCATCGACACCGACGCGCACGCACCAGGTCAGCTGGACTGGCAGCCGTACGGATGTGCACGGGCCGAGGAGTGCGGTGTCACCGCCGACCGGGTGCTCAACACCCTGTCCGCCGACAACCTGCTCGCCCGGACCCGCCGTGACTGATGCGGCGCCGCGGCCTCAGCGGCGGCGGAGGCCGGCACCGATCCGTTGGACGGTCTGGGTGACCCGGCGGGCGCGGGTCTCGGGGCGCGCCGCTTGGCTGATCCACTCGACGTACTCCCGCTGATGGGAGTAGGACAGCCGGCTCCAGTGGTCGAGTACGCCACCGGAACGCAATGCCGCGGCCAGATCATCGGGCAGCTCGACCGCCCGCGGCTCATCGTCGGAGACCAGCGTGACCGTCACCGTGTCACCGACCTCGGCCCCCGCGGCCTCGCGGTGGACCCGGTTGATCCCCACGTAGTACTCCCCGCCGTAGACGGCGACGGTCGTGCGGAAGGTGTGCGCACCGATGGTGACCTGGACCGCCGGCCGCGCACGGCCGAACACCGCCCTGACATCGAGCGGTACCTTGACGAACGTCCCTGTCCCGGACTCCTCCGAGCGGTCGAGCGTCGCCTGGAAGGTGTGCGCGTCCATGGCTGGGATCATAGGAGCCTCGGCGGCAGAAGGGGTGCGGATGGTTGGCAAGCAGGGGAGGGTCACCGGCACGATCGGGCCCGGCCTCGTCGGCGAGGTCATGGTGGCGATCCGCGGGGGTGTGGAGGCGTTCTATGCCTACCCGAGCGTCCCGGGCGAGACGTTCGAGATCGGTACCCAGGTGATCGTCGTCGAGTACCACGCACCACGCACTGTCTACGTGGCTCACGCACTCGGCTGAAGCTCGTGGCCTGGACTCGCGCCCGTGATGGGCTCCGGCTGTACTACGAGTGCTTCGAACCCGCCAGCCGCCCCCGGGCCGCGGTCCTCCTCCTGATGGGCCTGGGCGCCAACGCGCGGATCTGGGCTCCCGTCGTCGCACCGCTGCGGGCGGCCGGCCACACGGTGGTGGCGATGGACAACCGCGGCTGCGGCCGGTCCGGTGTCCCGTGGCGGCCTTGGTCGACGCGGACGATGGCCGCCGACGCCGTGGCCGTGCTGGACGCGCTCGGTCTCCGTCGTACGCACGTGATCGGTGCATCCATGGGCGGGATGGTGGCGCAGGAACTGGCCCTCGCGTTCCCCGAACGCGTCCACTCGCTGGTGCTGGGATGTACGTCGGGTGGCCTGCCGCGCGGTCCCGCGCTGGTGACCCGACGCGGCGTCCGGGAGGTGCTCGCGCTCGCGGTCCGCGCCGTCAGACCGGTGCCGTTGGACGTCCAGGTCGAGCGGTTCCTGTGTGCGAACATCTCGGGCGACTTCGCAGCGACTGCGCCGCGCGACGGAGAATGCTGGCGGGCGGTCGAGGCGATGCTTGCCGAACCGACCTGCCTGCGCGGCCTGCTGCACCAGTCCCTCGCAACGGTGCGGCACTCGAGCTGGTCGCGCGTCGGCGGGTTGCGGCCACGGGTCCTGGTGCAACACGGCACCGCCGACCCGGTGATCCCGGTGGCGGCCGGCCAGGAGCTCGCCCGACGGATCCCGTCGGCCGATTTCCAACAGCTCGACGGTGCCGGTCACGCGCTCGGACTCGAGCGTACGGAGGAGATCACCCAGCGGGCACTGGCGTTCATGCGAGCGGAGGAGTCCGGCAGCCGAGTCTGAGCCTCGCGACTGTCGACTGAAGACGGTTCCTGTCAACGTGTCCTGTCACGAAGGTGCCGCACCCGCCGCGAAATCCCAGTCGATCATGAAAAGTCGGCACCCGGGTCCTAGGCTTGGCCGGCCTCATGTGGAGGCGTAGGTCTTGGCTAAGGAGCTCTGACGTCACTCATGTCGTGGTACCTCTACGTGGCCATCGCGCTCGGCGCTGTGGTGGTCATCGTCCTGGTCTGGAAGGTGGCCGAACCCAACGAAGCGCTCATCATCTCCGGGCTGGGTGCCCGGGGCGAGAACACCGACACCGCTGAGAGTCTCGGTTTCAAGATCGTCACCGGCAAGGGCAAGCTCGTGCTGCCGGGCTTCCAGACGGCCCGTCGGCTGCTCCTCGACTCCCGGTCAGCGACGCTGCAGGTCGGCTGCGTCACCAAGCAGGGGATCCCCGTCCACGTGCGCGGCGTGGTGATCTACAAGGTCGGCGACGACTTCGCCTCGATCGCCAACGCGGCCCGGCGTTTTCTCGACCAGCAGGCCACGATGGACAGCCAGATCCACGAGCTGTTCGCCGGGCACCTGCGTTCGATCATCGGCAACCTCACGGTCGAGGACCTCATCCTCAACCGCGAGCGCCTGGCTTCGGAGATCCGCGGTTCGTCGGCCGACGAGATGAGCAAGCTCGGCCTCGTCGTCGACTCGTTCCAGATCCAGGAGATCGACGATTCCACCGGCTACATCACCAACCTCGGCAAGCCGCATGCCGCGGCGGTGGCCGCGCAGGCGCGGATCGCCGAGGCGCAGCCAACGCACCGAAGGCGGAGGCCAACGGCACAGCGCCGGTCACCACGCTCCCTGACGGCGAGCAGACCGGCTGAGATCGCGCACCTGGGTGCGCGCGGGACCCGGCATCAGTCGTCGTGTGGGACACGGGTCGGTAGGGCGCCGCCCGTGAGCACCGGGTCGAGCACGAAGAGGGTCGTGTAGCGCCGCACGTTCGGTGCTTCGGTGAACAACCGGTCTGCGACCTCGGTGTGGTGTGGCATGCCGTTGCACGCGCGGACGACGACGTAGTCCCAGTCACCGGAGACATGGCGCGTACACCGCGCAGCGGGCACTCGAGACCGGGGTGCTCGACGAGTTGCAGATCCACCAGATTCCGGTGCTGCTCGGCGCTGGGCGTCGGTTGTTCGAGGTGCTGGCGGCGCGCATCGAGTTGGAGATCGTTCGGGTGATCGACACCTCGGATGCCACCCATATCCGTTACCGCGTCCGCCGCTGAGCCTCCGAGATCGTGATCATCGCCGTACGCAGACGGACGCAACGAACGTAGCCCTGAAACTGTGGCCGGCTGGTCACCCGGCCCGACACAAACAAGCGGGCGGTGGATCGGTAGCCCACGAGGCTGTCGATCCACCGCCCGCCAACTCAGAGGTTGTCGCCTTCTCAGGCGTCGCCGCCCTCCTGCGCGACGTCGCGTACGGCGGTGGGGTCGGCAATGGAGTACCGGTCCGCGGCCTCGCGCACCGTCGACGGCTTCACCTCACCCCGCCGCGCCAGGGCGGCGAGCGTCCCCACCACGATGGACGGCGCGTCGACATTGAAGTACCGCCGGGCCGCCGGCCGGGTGTCGGCGAACCCGAACCCGTCCGTGCCCAGCGAGGTGTACTCGCCCGGTACCCATCGGGAGATCTGGTCAGGGACCGCTCGCATCCAGTCGCTGACCGCCACGAACGGCCCTGGGGCGTTCTCGAGTTTGCTCGAGAGGAACGGGATCCGCTGCGGGCTGTCGGGGTTGAGGAGGTTCCACCGTTCGCAGCCGACCGCCTCGCGACGCAGCTCGTTCCACGACGTCACCGACCACACGTCGGTCGCGACGCCCCACTCCTCGGACAGCATCCACTGCGCCTCCAGCGCCCACGGCACCGCGACGCCGGACGCGAGCAGCTGCGCCCGCGGTGTACGCCGGTCGGTCGGGCGGGGATAAGGCGCGCAGAGGTAAATGCCGCGGAGCAGGCCGTCGACGTCGAGGTTGGCCGGCTCGGCGGGCTGGATCTGCGGCTCGTTGTAGACGGTGAGGTAGTAGAAGACGTCCTCGCCGTGGGGGTGCTCGTCGGAGGAGCCGTACATCCTGCGCAAGGCGTCCTTGACGATGTAGGAGATCTCGAATGCGAACGCCGGATCGTAGGCGACACACGCCGGGTTGGTCGCTGCTAGCAGCTGGGAGTGACCGTCGGCATGCTGCAGACCCTCGCCGGTCAGTGTGGTCCGCCCGGCGGTCGCGCCGATGAGGAAGCCACGGCCCATCTGGTCGCCCAACGCCCACATGAAGTCGCCGGTGCGCTGGAACCCGAACATCGAGTAGAAGATGTAGACCGGGATCATCGGCTCGCCGTGGGTGGCGTACGACGTGCCTGCCGCGGTCACCGAGCCCATCGCGCCAGCCTCGCTGATGCCTTCGTGCAGCAGCTGCCCCTGCTCGGACTGCTTGTACGAGAGCAGCAGCTTGCGGTCGACTCCTTCGTACGTCTGGCCGTGCGGGTCGTAGATCTTCGCCGTGGGGAACATCGAGTCCATGCCGAAGGTCCGGAACTCGTCCGGCGCGATCGGCACGAACCGCGCGCCGATCTCCTTGTCCCTCATCAGGTCGCGCAGGAGCCGGACGAACGCCATCGTGGTGGCGATCTTCTGCTTCCCCGACCCCTTGCGGATGTCGGCGTAGACGGGGTCGCCGGGCAGCTTCAGCGGCGTCGGGTGTGCCCGACGCTCGGGCACAGGCCCGCCGAGCGTGCGCCGCCGCTCCAGCATGTACGCGATCTCCTCGTCCTCCGGCCCGGGGTGGTAGTAGGGCGGGAGGTCGCTCTCGTCGATCGCCCTGTCGGAGATCGGGAGGTAGAGCCGGTCGCGGAACTTCTTGACGTCGTCCTTGGTGAGCTTCTTCATCTGGTGGGTCGCGTTGCGGCCCTCCAGCGCCTCGATCGTCCAGCCTTTGATCGTGTGGGCGAGGATGACCGTGGGCTGGCCGACGTGCTCGGTGGCGGACTTGAACGCCGCGTAGACCTTGCGGTAGTCGTGCCCGCCGCGCGACAGCTTGCGCAGGTCGTCGTCGGACATGCCCTCGACCATCGCCCGCAGTCGGGTGTCGCCGCCGAAGAAGTTCTCCCGGATGTACTCACCGGTCTCGACGGAGTAGGTCTGGAACTGCCCGTCGGGGGTGGTGTTCATCTTGTTGACGAGCACGCCGTCGGTGTCCTGGGCGAGCAGCGGGTCCCAGTCGCGTCCCCAGATCACCTTGATGACGTTCCACCCGGCGCCGCGGAAGAAGGATTCGAGCTCCTGGATGACCTTGCCGTTGCCGCGGACGGGTCCGTCGAGCTGCTGCAGGTTGCAGTTGATGACGAACGTGAGGTTGTCGAGCTCCTCGCGGGACGCGACCCCGATGGCGCCGAGCGACTCGACCTCGCTCATCTCCCCGTCGCCGAGGAACGCCCACACATGCTGGTCCGACGTGTCCTTGATGCCGCGGTGGGACAGGTAGCGGTTGAAACGTGCCTGGTAGATCGCGTTGACGGCGGTCAGGCCCATCGAGACGGTGGGGAACTCCCAGAAGTTCGGCATCAGTCGCGGGTGGGGGTAGCTCGACAGGCCGTTGCCGAAGCCGTGCGAGACCTCCTGGCGGAACGCGTCGAGGTGGCTCTCGCTCAGCCGGCCCTCGAGGAACGCCCGGGCGTAGATACCGGGGGAGGCGTGGCCCTGGATGAAGACCTGGTCCCCGCCTCCGGGGTGGTCCTTGCCCCGGAAGAAGTGGTTGAAGCCGACCTCGTAGAGACTCGCGGCCGACTGGTAGGTCGCGATGTGCCCACCGACCTCCAGGCCCTTGCGGTTGGCCCGCGACACCATGATCGCGGCATTCCACCGGATATAGGCCCGGATCCGGCGCTCGACGTGCTCGTCGCCCGGGAACCACGGCTCCTTCTCGGGCGGGATGGTGTTGATGTAGTCGGTGCTGCGTACGCCTGGAACGCCCACTTGGCGCTCGCGGGAACGTTCGAGCAACCGCAGCATCAGGTAACGGGCACGCTCCTGCCCTCGTTCGTCCAGGACGGCGTCGAGGGACTCGATCCATTCACGGGTCTCGTCTGGATCGATATCAGGGAGCTGGGTGGGAAGACCATCTGTGATGATGGGCCTACGCTCTGCTCCGGAAGCCACGGCGATCCCTTTCTCGGGAGGTGGGGGGTTCTCCCCACGAAGCCACTGCTGTCGTCCTTGACCTTCATAGTCTCTCGCGGCAGCGGTGCCGCAGTCGAAAGACCCTGGTGTGGCGTACGGTTTCGGACGTTCGCCATGCCGTCAGTTTTCATCCGACCGGTAACCGGGCAGTCTTTGTGAGGTCACAACCACGTCTGGTGGAGGTCGTCATGCACGCGCGGGTCGGTGATCGGCTTCACGTCTTCGGACGGCATGTCGGGAACCCCGAGAGGATGGGTCAGATCGTCGAGGTCCGCGGCGAAGACGGGAGCCCACCCTATGTCGTCCGGTTCGACGACGGCCATGAGGCGCTCGTCTTCCCGGGGCCGGATGCGGTCGTGGAGCAGAAGGGATCATCCCGTAGGACCTGATCGGCTCCAGGGCCCGGGAGGGGTACGCATGCGCAGCGAGGTCGTCGACGTCCAGACCGGTCCGGAGGAGAGCGTCTACGACCTGACCGGTGACTGCGAGCGGTTCCTCGCGGGTATTCCGGGGCGACCAGACGGGTTGCTCCATGTCTTCGTCCCGCATGCGACGGCCGGTCTCGCGACGATCGAGACCGGGTCCGGCAGTGACGACGACCTTCTCCAGGTGCTCCAGCGGGTCCTGCCGCCGGGGCTGGGGTGGCGCCACCGGCACGGGTCTCCTGGTCATGGGCGTGATCACGTCGTGCCGGCGTTCCTTCCTCCGTACGCCGTCCTGCCGGTGCTGTCGGGGGTAATGGAACTCGGCACCTGGCAGCGCCTCTGCCTGGTCGACACCAACCGCGACAATCCGCGCCGAAAGGTGCGCCTGTCCTTCGTCGATGGCTGATTCCTGGCTTGCAGCGTTGCAACCCGTTCCGCGCGGCTGGGACCCGCGGGCGATAGGTTCGTGCAAAACTCCCTCCACACTTGCGTACGACCGCACCGACACGCTGGACTACCGGCCAGCGTTCAGGGGGGTGTCTTGGGGGATCATGATCTGAAGGGGACCGGCCGGACGACGATCGCCGGAACAGCGAGCGTCGCCTGGTGGGTCGGGTAGTCGATCGAATTCCCTGATGCGACCATAAGCACTGATGACAGAACAGGAGGACGGCGTCGTGAGTGCGACCGCAGGCGAGGCCGAGGGCCAGTCTGGGCCGGCAGAGCGGCTGGGATTGCGGCCGGGCATGGTGGTGCAGGAACTCGGGTGGGACGATGACGCCGACGAGGACCTGCGCCAGGCGATCGAGAAGCACACCGGCAATGAGTTGGTCGACGACGAGTACGGCGACGTCGTCGACGCCGTGATCCTCTGGTGGCGTGATGACGACGGCGATCTGGTTGATGCGCTGGTCGACACCAAGACCGACCTCACCGACGGCGGCGTGATCTGGCTGCTGACGCCGAAGGTCGGTCGGGACGGCTACGTCGACGCGAGCGAGATCGCGGAGTCCGCGCCGACCGCCGGGCTCTCGACGACAACCAGCCTGTCCGTGGCACCCGACTGGCTGGGCACCAAGCTCGTCACCCCACGCGCCCGCCAGCGCTGACGGCGCCCACGAGGGGGACGCATGCCGATCGGGGTCGGCGAGACGGCGCCGGACTTCGCGTTGTCCGACCAGCACGGGGTCGACGTACGGCTGAGCGGCTTTCGGGACATCAGGAACGTCGTCCTGGTGTTCTACCCGTTCGCCTTCACCGGTATCTGTACCGGCGAACTGCGGGCGCTGCGTGACCACCTGCCCCTGCTGGAGGGTGCCGACACGGCGGTGCTGGGGGTCTCGTGCGACACGATGTTCGCGCTCCGGGTCTTCGCGGACCGTGAAGGGCTGACCTATCCGTTGCTCGCGGACTTCTGGCCGCACGGCGCGGTGGCACAGGCGTACGGCGTCTTCGACGAGGAGCGTGGGTGTGCGCTGCGCGGCACCTTCGTCATCGACCGTGCGGGTGTGGTGCGGTGGAGGGTCGTCAACGCCATCCCGGATGCCCGGGAGGTCACGACGCTGGTGCGAGCCGTGGAGGAACTGCCTCGCTGACCGTCGATGACCGCACCGGGGTGGGCACCCGGTAACCTTTCGCCTCGACCGGGTGTTGCCGGTCACCATCTCCCGGGGCCGTAGCTCAGTGGTAGAGCGTCGCGTTTACACCGCGAGTGTCGGCGGTTCGATCCCGTCCGGCCCCACCGTCCTGGTCCGGTGACATGTCAGTGGAGGTCCGGGCGGCCGCAGCACTTCTTGTATTTCCGGCCCGCGCCGCACCAGCAGGGTGCGTTGCGGGGCGGTGGCCAGTGGATCACTCCGCTCTCGTCGGCGATCTCCTCCATGCACGCCTTTCGGGTCGCGTCGTCGGCGACGTCCTTGCCGGTGCGTTCTGCGTACTCCGTCAGCTTCGCCACGGTCAGAGGCACCATGACGATCCTGGTCCGGTTGGGGGCAACCGCGAGTTGGCGGTTGGCGAGCTCCCGTTCGCGGAGGACGGTGTCGGCGTCACAGTGCTGCACGAGCTGTGGCCACCGTTCGTGCGCCAAGGGAATCTCTGGGCGGGGCCAGAAGAGGACCCGGAGCTGCACCGAACGCGACGCGTTGTCCGAGAGGGCGTCATCGAGGCCGGACTGGTCGACGAACTGCGGGGCGGCGCCAGGCTCAACCACCTTGTTGTCCAGGTTGTCAGCCGGAAGGCCCAGGGCCCTACGGACTCGTCGGCGACCCGCCAGAATCATTCCGGCGAACGACAGTGGTCCGGGATCTCGGTCCGGGCCCGGAAGGTCCTCCTCTGTGCAGCGGGACACCGCGATGTTGAACCATCGCAGCGCCTCGTCGTACTCCTGATGCTCCTCCAACAGCTCTCCCACCAGGAAGTACGGCGTGATGGACGCCGGCCGGTCCCGGCGGAGGGCGTCGAGCTGGTCCTGTGCTTCGTCCCCGCGACCGAGGTCGAAGAGGACGCCGGCCAGGCTGCACCGTGCGAGGCCGCCATCTTCGCCACCCAACTCGACACACTCGGTGAGCAGCGCAATCGCCCGCCCGTGCTCACCGGCTCGGTGCCAGTGGTGTGCGGCCTCGAGGAGGATCTCGCCCCTCTCGTCTGGGTAGTCCGGAAGTTCCCGCTCGAGAGCTCGAGCGTGCCGTGCATCCGCAGAAGATCGTGCCACCATTCGAGATACGGTATCCGCGCCTCGGCCGACTGACCCACGTGACATGGCTTCGTAGCTGCGAACCCATGGCTCCGATCGTTCCTCAGCCGGTGGACCGACAGACAGGACGGTGACGGAACCTGGCCGGCCGCATTAGGCAGTGCTGCGCACGACAGCACGTGGACGTGTCATGGTGGCGCCGACCGGCCACAATCGCCCGACGACCACTCGGAGGTCTGCCATGGCGACGCAGGACACGGCGCAGGACGGGCGCGAGTCGGGACCGCTGCGGCTCGGCGTACTCGGCACCGGCATGATCGCCACGACGTCGTACGGCGTCCTCCCCAATCTCGGCTGGATAGCGGACAAGGTGACCGTCGTCGCTGTCGCCGATCCAGAGGTGGAGCGCGCCCGGGAGGCGGCGAAGGAGTTCGAGATCCCTGAGGTCTACTCCAGCCTCGAGGCGATGCTCGACCAGTCCGACCTCGACGCGGTGGTCAACCTGACCCCGATCACGGTTCACGGAGACACCTCGCTGAGGATCGTCCAGGCCGGCAAGCACCTCGCGACCGAGAAGCCGCTCGCGACGACGATGGAGGACGCCGACGCCATCGTCGAGACCGCGGCGGCCAACGGCCTGACAGTCGTGTGCTCGCCACCGGACGCGGTGTTCCCGGCGTACCAGGAGGCGCGGCGCCTGCTCGATGCGGACACGATCGGCAAGGTGGCGTTCGCCCGGGTGCGGAGCTCACATGCGGGCCCGGCCGGCAGCACGTTCGGCTGGCCGATGGATCCGACGTGGTTCTACCAGCAGGGTTCCGGGCCGCTCCTCGACATGGGGGTCTACGGAATCCACGAGATCACCGCGTTGCTCGGTCCGGCCGAACGGGTCGTGGCCTTCTCCGGCATCACCGAGCCGACCCGGGTCGTGCGCGCGGGCCCGTTCGCCGGCAAGGTCATCGACGTCACCGCTGACGACAACTCGTTGTTCATGCTCGACTTCGGCGGCGCGACCTTCGCCGTCGTCGACGGTACGTACAACGTCCACGCGGCGAAGAGTCCCAAGATCGAGATCTTCGGCCGCAAGGGTGCGCTGAACATCCGGGACGGGAACGCCAGTGGCGAAGGGCCGATCGAGGTCTATCGTGCCGATGCCCTGCCCGGCGTCGACGGTTGGGTCGAACCCCGCGGATGGGGACAGCTCCGCGGCCGGCAAGGTTGGCTCGACAAGCTGCAGAGGGCGGTGCTGGTCGAGCATCTTGCCGACTGCGTACGCACGGGTGAGCGGCCGGTCCTGTCCGCCGAACACGGGCGGCACGCGCTGGAGATCATGCTGAAGGTCGCGGAGTCGTCCCGGAGCGGTCAGGCGCTGGATCTCACCACGACGTTCTGATCACGGCGTCTGTCCGAGCCGGACGTGGGCGATTCGGTGTCAGGTCAGGCGGCGCCGCCCCGGCGGAGAAAGCGCGGACGGCCGAGCGTACGCCGCGCGTCAGGGCTACCCGCCTTGCCGGCGGTGAGGACGTAGATGAGGCCGGAGACGAGCGCGGCGGCAGCTGGTTGTACGGACGACACGGGCAGCCGGTGCCTTCCCGCTGACTCCGCGTCCGTCAGTTCGTCCTCGAAGACGCCGGCATCGTTCTTGGTCGCCCCGGCTTCGGTCAGCCTGGCTTCGGTCAGCCCGGCTTCGGTCAGCCTGGCTTCGGTCACCCCTGCGTACGGCGGCTTGGTGTACATGGGCGCCGCGCGGGTGGCCCCGGCGGCGAGCGGTCCGGCCGGGGGCGGGTCGGTCTCCGCCGGTTCGGTGTATCTGACGTGCCGGCCGGCCGGTCGGTACCCCGTTGTGCCGGTGGGTCGGTCGCTCCCGGGTAGGTCGACAGCCCGCCCCTTGACTCTTCGTCCCTGCGCGGGAACTCGTTGGCTCTGCGCGGGAACTCGTTCCGGCCGGGCTCGGTGGGGATCGGCTTCGAGGGATGCCTGCGGGCGGTTCGCCTCCGCGGCAAAGTCGGGTGAAGAGATCATCGAACCGGCTCCCGGGTCTGTCGCGCGGAGCTGCGGTATCACCGGGGTCCGGGGGTAATGCCGGCAGGGGTCGATGAAGGAGTACCCATGCTCATGCCACTTATGCCGCCGGTGATCATGACCGTGACCATGCCGATGACCGATGACCGATGACCTGTGATCATGACCGTGATCATGAATGGTTTGTGGGTCCAGAGCCCTTCACGATCACGATCATGATCACGGGACGAGGCCGCGACAGGTGGCCGCGACAGCCTCCACGAGGTCGTGGTCGTCCGCCAGCGGCGCGTCGAGCGCACGGAGCATCCGCCGGGCGGCCTCGGGAACTGGCCCCGACACCGCGTTCGTCAACTCCTCGCCTCTCGGATCACGGACCGCTGTTCCGTCGCGCAGGTGGGCAAGCCAGCCGGCAAGGGCGTGGACGCCGCCTTCGGGGAGCCGTCCGTCGGCGCGTTCGCGGGTGAGCACCGGGAGTACCCGGATGGGGAGTTTCTGTGAACCGTCCATCGCGATCTGGGCCAGGTTGTGCCGGATCCGCGGGTTGGTGAACCGCTCCAGCAGGTCCTCGCGGTAGCGGGTGGTGTCGTCGGGGGGAAGAGGCAGGTGCCGCACCGCCTCGTTCCACCATGTCTCGACCCAGCCACGGCACACCGGGTCGTTGATCGCCTCGGCGACGGTGGCGTGCCCGCGGGTCGGTCCGGCGTAGGCCAGCAAGGAGTGTGCGCCGTTGAGCAGCCACACCTTGCGCTGCTCGAAGACGCTGACGTCGGGAACGAACCGCGCACCCCCGCGCTCCCACGCCGGCCGGCCGGCCGGAAAGTCTCCGGCCAGCACCCATTCGCTGAACGGCTCCGTCACGACCGGCGCGGCGTCGGCGAACCCGCTCAGCTTGGCGACCACCTCGCGATCCTCCGGCGTGGTGGCCGGTGTGATCCGGTCGATCGTCGTCGAGACGAACGACACCTGGCCGGCCAGCCACTGCGCCAGGCCGTCGTCGACCGCGGCGGCAAGGCCGTTGAGCACCCGGGCGAGGGTCGGACCGTTGTCGACGAGGTTGTCGCACGGCACGATCGCGAGCGGTCCGGCATCGGCTGCCTGCCGGGCGGCGAGTGCGCTGAGGATGCGTCCCGGCGCGGTGGTCACGTCGGTGTGGCCGGCCCGTAGGCGTTCGACGTCGGATGCCACCGCCGGATTGTCGAGGTCCGGGCCTCCGTCAGGTCCGCGGCGATAGCCCGCTTCCGTCACCGTGAGGGTGAGCGTGCCGACGAGCGGGTCGGCGAGCGTACGTCGCCAGGCCTCGGCGTCTGCCCCGTCGTACGCGGCCGAAATACTCGCGATCAGCTCGGTCCGGTCACCACCGGCGTCGCGGACCAGCAGGTGGTAGAGCCCGTCCTGGGCCTGCAGCGGCAGGGCGGCGTCGGGCCGGCGTCCGGTGAACGCGGCGATGCCGGCGGGCTCGGCGTCGCCCCCGCTGTTGGCCACGTGCGTGTACCACGCCTGGTGCGCGCGGAAGAACGCGCCGAGCCCGAGATGGACGGTACGAATGGGTGCGGCAGGTCCGGCCCCGGGCGCGGACCGCCGGTTCAGCTCGTTCACGAGCCCTGCCCTCCTCATGTGAGCCGGAAAGTCGACGCCGGCAGCTGGTATGCAAGGTCGCGTGCGGTCTCCGCCGCCTCGTCCTCGGGCAGCCGATGCTCGGCGACGAGACGGGCGAGGAATCCGGCGTCGAGCCGTCGGGCCATGTCGTGGCGTACCGGGATCGAGCAGTACGCCCGCGTGTCGTCGACGAATCCGGCGGTCTTGTGGAAACCCACAGTGTCGGTCACGGCCGCCCTGAACCGCAGGATCGCGTCAGGGGTGTCGATGAACCACCACGGCGCCCCGACGAACACCGAGGGGTAGAAGCCGGCCAGTGGGGCGATCTCGCGGGAGTACACGTCCTCGTCGGTGGTGAAGAGGACCATCCGGAAGTTCGGATGCGTGCCGTAGCGCTCCAGCAGCGGCCGCAACGCCTGGGTGTACTCCGCGACCACCGGGATGTCGCATCCCACGTCGGCGCCGAACCGGTCGAACGTGGACGAGTGGTGGTTGCGGAACACGCCCGGATGCAGCTGCATCACGAGGCCGTCGTCGCAGGCCATCCGCGCCATCTCGCTCAGCATGTGCCGACGGAACGCGGTCTGCTCGTCGGCCGTCGCCGCACCCGCGAGGCCGGCGGAGAAGATCCGGCTGGCGTCGGCAGGGTCCAGGGGCGTACTGCCCGCGTCGGCGTGCCCGTGGTCGCTCGCGGTGGCGCCGTGCTGGGCGAAGTACGCCCGGCGCTGCTCGAGTGCGGCGATGTAGCCGTCGTACGTCTTCGTGTCGATCCCGGCCGCCTCGCCCAGCTTCGCCACCTGTTGGGCCCAGTCGGATCGCGACGGGTCGAGGTAGGCGTCCGGCCGGAACGTCGGGACGACGCGGCCCTTCCACGCCGGGTCCTCGGTCAGCCGCTGGTGGTCGGCGAGGTGGGACGCCGGGTCGTCGGTGGTGGCGAGGACCTCGAGATTGAACCGTTCGTAGAGAGCCCGCGGCCGAAAGCCCGGGTCGGCGAGGCGCTCGGTGAGCTGGTCGAAGAGCTCGTCGGCGGTCTCGGACGACGGCCGCAGGCTCACGCCGAAGACGTCCACCAGCTCCGACTCGAGCCAGTACCGCGACGGCGTCCCCCGGAACGCCCAGAAGTGCGCACAGAACGTCCGCCAGATCTCCCGGGCCGACGTGTCACCGACCGGGTTGCCGGGCGGCACACCCAGGTCGTCGAGCCGTACGCCGTGCGCGTGCAGCAACCGGGTGACGTAGTGGTCGGGGACGACGAGGAGGTTGGCGGGGTCGCCGAAGGGCGCGTCGTTCGCGAGGATCGCGGGGTCGACATGGCCGTGCGGCGAGATGATCGGCAGCCCCGCTACCTCGTCGTACAGCCGGCGGGCGATCCCGCGCAGGCTCGGCTCGGTTGGCAGCAGCCGGTCAGGGTGCAGCTCGATCTGGCTCATCCGGTCCTCTCCTGGGTCACGTGTGTTGCGTCCGGGCTGGTGGTCTCAGGCGTTCGACGCGCGCTCGCGCAGGTCGTCGCGGTCGAGGAGAACCACGGGTACGCCGTCCGGGTCGTGGACCTCGGCGACCCGCCCACTCCCGTGGCCGTCAGGCGCGGGCTCGGCCGCGATGGGGACTCCGTGGGTACGCAGCCGGTCAGTCGCCGCCTCCACGTCGTCGACCCGCAACCCGACATGCCGGATCCGCGGACCATCCGCCGGCGTGGCCGGGTGGTGCAGTTCGACGGCGTCGTCGCGGAGGTGGAGGTACGCGTCCGTGCCACCGGCGCCGTCGCTCAGGGTCGTGACCGGTCGCAGGCCGAGCTGTCCGCCGTAGAAGGCGATCGACGCGTCGAGGTCGTCCGCCGCGACAGAGTAGTGATCCAGGCTCCGGACGAACCCCTCGATCGGAGCGACGCGGAAATCCTCCTCGCGCTGGAGCAGCTCCACGCGGACTCCGCTCGGGTCGGAAACGAACGCCAGCCGGCCGCGGCCCGTCCCGGCTACCTTGGGGTCCAACAGCGACGGCGCGCCGGCCGCCACCACCCGCTGGTGCTCACCGTCGAGGTCGTCGGTCATGAACGCGATGTGGTCGAGTCCGAACGTCGTGCCCGGCGGTGGTTCGGCGGGACGCAGCAACTCGACCATCCCGTCGGCGATCTGGAGGTAGACGCAGTCGGTCCGCGAGCTCGGGATGAACGCCTCGCTCACCACCTTCGCGCCGAGGATCCCGACCCAGAACGCGAGGCTCTCGTCCAGGTCCCTGATCCGGACACCGACGTGGTTGAGCTCGTAGATCATCGGCTGTCTCCTGCGCTCTCGGTGGATACGGGAAGGTTGATCCGGCGACCTGTCTCGGCCGACAGGTAGGCGGAGTAGACGACCTCGACGACGTCCCGGGCCAGGGTGCCGTCGGACAGTGGCTCCCGGTCGTACGCCACGCATTCGCAGAAGTCCTGCATCTGGTGCGGATACCCGCGTACCCAGTCCTCGTCGGGCGCCGGCGTACTCCATCCGGCCTTGGTCTCGAGCTTCTCGCTCAGGTACTCCGCGCCGAAGACCTCCGCGTGTGGGGCGTAGGCGAGTAACCCGTCGTTCGGTGTCATGTTGGCCTTGAGGACGGCGTTGGTGGTGGCGAGTTCGAGCGTGTTGCGGACACCGCCGAGCTGGCCGAACGACGCGTTGATCACCGCCTTCGTTCCGTCGGTGAAGGTGAGGATCGCGCTCGCCCAGGTCTCGACGTCGACCCAGTCGGAAACCAGCCAGCGGCGGGCGTGGTCGTCGTAGGCCGGTGCGTCCCACAGCGGCGCCGTGTCGGCGACCACGGAGCGCACGCGGACCGGCTGGCCCGTCTTGCGCCTTCCCTCGACGGCCTTCAGGTGCAGCGCCGCGCCGATCGGGTGTGAGCCGAGCATCAGCAGCGCGCCACCACCGGCCCGGGCGCGGTACTTCGACGCCTGCGCGTGCGAGCCGCTGTGGCTCTCCTCGGCGCGGATGTCGAGGATCGAGCCGCCGGCCGCTTCGAGGAGGCGCTTGGCTTTGGTGAGGGCCGGTGCGTACACCCAGTTCTCGGCGTACATCAGTCGGCGTCCCGCGGCTGCCATCGCGTCGAGAACCGCGTCGGCGGACGTGAGTGCCTCCTCCAGCGCGGTGCGGGCGAGAGCCTCGCCGTCGCCGTGGCGGTCGCCGTCGTCCGGACCGGACGGCGGGGTGAACGCACCGGTGAGTGGCTTCTCGCAGATGACGTGCTTGCCCGCCTGAGCGGCCTCGATCGCGAGGGGTGCGTGCGCGGCATTCGGTACGCAGAGACACACGACGTCGACGTCATCGTCGGCCAGCAGATCGTAGGAATGGGCATGGGCGGTGGCGATCCCGTGCCGGGCCGCGAACTCCTTCGCCTTGTCGTGGTCACGGCCCGCGACGGCGGCGAGGGTGACGTCGAGCCCGTGCACCTGACGAAACGCCTCGGCATGCAACGCCGCCGAGAAGCCGCTGCCGATGATCCCGACCCGTACTCGTTCCATCGAGAACGCCTACCGCGCCGCGACCTCGGCGAGCAACGGACGCATGTACGCCGCATACTGTGGAATCGCGACCTCGGGCTCCTCGATCTCGGGGTGCCAGGCCTTCTCCCACTCGAAGCTGAGGTAGCCCTCGTATCCCTCCCGCTGGAGCAGGGCGGTGAACTCCCTGATCGGCATGGTGCCCGCACCGGTCAGCTCGAAGTTGAACTCGGTGGGGGAGTAGCGCGAGGAGTCCTTCAGGTGGACGTGCCTGATCCGGTCACCGAGTGCGCGCCAGGTGTCCTCGAGAGACTCGCCGGTGCGATAGGAGTGGAGGACGTCCCACAGGATCGCGAGGTCGTCGTTCGGTGCGTAGGACAGCAGCTCGGCGACCTGGGTCGAGGTGCAGAAGCTGTCGTGAGTCTCCAGGACCGCGGTGATGCCTTCGGCCTTGACCGCGGCCGCGGCCTCCGCGAGTCCTTCGGCTATGCGCTTGGTCGTCTCCTCGCGTTCGGGTGACGATTCGGGGACGGCTCCGCCGAAGACCCGGATGTAGGACGTGCCGAGTTCGGCCGCCATCCGAGCGTAGGTCAGTGCCGCGTTCTGCTGCTTCGCGCGCTCGGCCGGGTCGGGCGAGGTGAAGCGGACACTCGTGTCCAGGCAGGCGACCGCGACCTCGGCCGCGTCCAGCGCCGCCTTCGTCTTCCTGATTCCGGACGGCGAGAACTCCTCGAGGTTCTCCAGCGCGACCTCACCCCGCAGGAACCGGATCTCGACGCCCTCGTAGCCGTTGTCCTTCGCGGTGGACACCACCTCGTCGAGGGTGTACTTCGGGCAGCCGAGGGTGCTGAAGCTCAGTTTCATCGCGATCATCTCCGCTCGTGGATGGTCCTGCGGTGTGCACAGGCGGTGCGGCGGTGCATGTCAGTCGAGGGGATGCATGGTCAGTTCGAGGGGATGCATGGTCAACTCGAGGGTTCGGCGGTCAGGGGGACAAGCCGGCGGGTGCCTGTCGGTGAGGTTCCGGTGGAGTCTCGGATCGTCAGTCGGGTGGGGAGTACGACGTCGCGGCCAGACCCCTGCCGGTCGGTGTCGAGGAGGCCGAGCAGCAGGTCGACGGCCGCCCGCCCGGCAGTCTCGATCGGTGCGGTGAGCGTGGTCAGCGGCGGGTGGCAGAAGTCGGCGCCGAAGATGTCGTCGCACCCGACGACACTGATCTGGTCCGGCACTCCGATCCCGCGGGCACGCAGGCGGCGCAGCACCCCGATCGCGAGCAGGTCGTTGAACGTCACCGCGGCCGTGACATCCTCGAGGACGATCGCGTCCGCGGCGGCGACGCCGGCGTCCACCGTCGGCGCCAGCGGACCGATGCGGACAGTGCTGAGGCCGCGCCGCCGCGCCACCGACTGCAGCGCCCGCCACCGCCGCTGGTCCGACCACGATGCGCGTGGTCCGGCGAGGTAGGCGATCCGCTCGTGGCCGAGGGAGGCGAGGTGTTCGGCGGCTGCCCGTGTCCCGTGAGCGCTGTCGATGAGTACGCCCGGCAACGGCGCCACCCGGCGGTTGACGACAACGAGCGGCGACGTCGCGTACGCCTCCCGCAAACGGGCGTCGGACAGCCGAGAGGAGGCAAGGACGAATCCGTCGACGGCCCGCGTCAGCCTCCTGACCGCAGTCAGCTCGGTCTCACTCGACTCGTCGGTATCGGCCAGCACCAGCGTGTAACCGGCGGCGGCCGCCGCCCGCTCGGCGCCCCGGATGAGGTCGAGGAAGAACGGGTTGGTGATGTCGGGTACCAGCAGGCCCAGCGTCCTGGTCCGGCCGGACGGCAGGGCCCTGGCGATGGGGTTCGGCCGGTAGCCCATCTCCTCGGCGGTGGCGAGAATCCGTTGCCTGGTGGCGAGATTGACCCGCTCGGGCCGGGAGAACGCCCGCGACACTGTGGAGGCGGCGACACCGCAGCGGGCCGCGACGTCGTGGATCGTCGGCGCGCGACCTGACGGGCTCACAGGTACCGAGTCGCGTGCGGACACCACAGTTCCACCTCCCAGGTTCCTCCCAGGCGCCGTCAGCTCCCGGTGCGCGGGAGCCGTTGTCGGACGGCATAGTCTTGCCCCCCTTGACAACCTTTGGCAACCGGTTGCCATAGTTGCCATAACCGCCGGTGTGCCTCCTGCCCGGTGGGATGGCCGCGCCGACTTGCACGGCATGTCCCAACGATGCACGGCGAATTGGCCGCGCATCGTGGGGAGTGGTCACGCATACGTGATCATTTCCACCGCACACCGCCTGACCATCGACCTGCATACGAGGAGCCGAACGCCAACGATGTGGACCCTCTCCGGATTCGCCGACGAGATCGACCCTGACCCGACCACCCAGTTCCGGACCTTGAACGCGCTGGGGATCAGGTACGTCGAGTTCCGCAGCGCATGGGGCGTCAACGTCCTCGACCTCTCCGACGACCAGATTGCCGAGCTGAAGAAGCTCATGACCCAGCACGGCATTTCGATGTCGGCGGTCGGATCGCCCATCGGCAAGGTCGGCATCCACGACGACTTCGACGAGCACCTCGCGCGATTCGACCGGGCGCTGTGGGTGGCTGATGAGTTCTCCGCACCGTACATCCGGATCTTCTCGTTCTGGATGCCGGACGGCGACGACCCGGGCAAGCACCGCGACGAGGTGCTTCGCCGGATGTCCGCGCTCGCGGCCCGCGCGGAGGGCCACGACGTGATCCTCGCCCACGAGAACGAACGCAAGATCTACGGCGACATCCCGTCCCGCTGCCTCGACCTCGTGGAGTCGGTCGGGTCGGACAAGCTGCAACTGGTCTGGGATCCCGCGAACTTCGTCCTCTGTGACGTCGCGCCGTTCACCGACGGGTTCGCGAGCCTGCGGCCCTACATCGAGTACCTCCAGATCAAGGACGCCGTCCGGGCCGAGGGGCGGGTCGTCCCGGCGGGGGAGGGCGACGGCCAGATCCCCGAGACCATCCGTGCCCTTCGCGACGACAGCTTCGGCGCCGGCGAACACTCCCAGGACAGGTACTTTTCGATGGAGCCGCACCTGGCCTACATGGGGGAGTCCGGCGGCTTCTCCGGTCCTGAGCTGTTCGCGAAGGCGACGAAGGCGTTCACAGGTCTGCTCGCCGCCGACGGCATCCCGTACAACTGAGTCCGTACCGCTGGGTGCGGACAACTGGGTCCGTACAACTGAATTCGTTCCTCCTCAGTCCGTACGGCTGAGTCCGTACAACTGATCGACGGGGTCCTCCGACGCAGAAGGGGCTTTGCATGCGATTCGCGGTGATCGGCGCTGGAGTGATCGGTCGCACCCACGCACAGACGATTCAGGCGTTGGGCCCACGTGCCGAGCTCGCCGCCGTCGTGGACGTCGTCCCCGAGCGGGCTCAGAAGCTTGCCGGTGAGCTCGGGGTCGACGCGTTGACCTCCGTCGACGAGGCGCTCGCGCGCTCGGACGTCGACGCGGTGACCATCGGGACGCCGAGCGGCCTGCACGCCGACGCGGCCGTCGCCGCGATCGACGCCGGCAAGCACGTCATCGTCGAGAAACCGATCGAGATTCGCCTCGACGCCGCCCGCCGGATCCAGGAGGCCGAGCAACGTTCGGACCGGACGGTGATGGTCGTGAGTCAGCACCGCCACGACCCGGCGAGCCTGATCGTCCACGAGGCCCTCGAGGCGGGGAAGTTCGGCACCCTCACCTCGGGGAACGCCGTCATGTCGTGGTGGCGCAGCCAGGGCTACTACGACTCCGGCGACTGGCGCGGTACCTGGGCACTCGACGGCGGCGGCGCTCTGATGAACCAGGGCATCCACACGATCGACCTGTTCACCTGGTTCCTGGGGGAGCCCGTCGAGGTCTACGCCGTGGCCGGGTTGCTTGCCCACGAGCGGATCGAGGTGGAGGACACCGCGGTCGCGACAGTGCGGTTCGCGAACGGCGCACTCGGTGTCGTTCACGGCACCACAGCCGCCTACCCCGGCCTGAGCACCCATGTGCGGGTACACGGGGACCGCGGCTCGGCCGTGATCGACCAGAACAAGCTCACCTACTACCACGCGGCCGACGAACAGAGCGACGCCTACGCCTACGGCGCTGGTGGCCGGGCCAACCAGGCCGAGGCCGTCCTTGCCGAACACGGCTACGGCGCGGAGAAGTCCGATGACGACGAGCCGACCGTCGCCGGGCTCACCGCCACATCGCACTCGACCCAGTTCGCGGACTTCCTCGATGCGGTCGAGCAGGGCCGCCCGCCGATGGTGACCGTCGAACAGGGGATCCGCACCCTCGCCCTCATCCGCGGTATCTACGAGTCCGCACGGACGCAGAGCCCGGTCAAGATCAAGGAGCTGACTTCATGAAGTTTGCCGTCTTCACCGCGAGCCTGCCCGAGTGGACGCCGGAGGAGGCCGTCACCAGGCTCGCGGCCCAGGGCTGGGACGGTGTCGAGTGGCGGGTCGTCGACCAGAAGCCGCCGGCGTCGGGCTCGGGCGGCGGATTCTGGTCGGGCAACAAGTGCACCTGGCCGCTGTCGTCGTTCGAGGAGGACGTCCCGCGGATCCGAGAGATCACCGAGAAGGCCGGACTCGGCATGCCGTCGGTCGGTGCGTACGCCCGCTGCGACGAGATCGGCGACGTCGAACGCCTCATGCGCGGGGTGTCCGCCCTCGGGGTGACGCAGATGCGGGTCACGGTCGGCAAGCCCGGACCCGAGGGCTACAACGCCGCGTTCACCCAGCGGCGCAAGGAGTACGCCAAGGTCGCCGAGTTGTCCGCCCAGTACGGCGTCAAGGCCCTGGTCGAGCTGCACCACCAGTCCCTGACGTCCAGCGCGTCGGCGGCGAAGCGCTTCGTCGAGGACTTCGATCCCGCCCACGTCGGGGTCATCCACGACATCGGCAACATGCTCCAGGAGGGGTACGAATACGACCCGTGGAGTCTGGAGATCCTGGGCGAGCACCTGGCGCACGTCCACGTGAAGAACGCCGCGCCGGTGGCGACGAAGGTCGACGGCGCCGACCGAACCGACTGGACGTGGGGTTGGGCGCCGATGCGGCACGGGGTCGGCAACCTTCCGCGGCTGTTCCAGCACCTGAAGGAGTACGGCTACGACGGCTGGGTGTCGGTCGAGGACTTCTCGACCGAGGTGCCGCTGGAGGAGAAGGTGCGCGACAATCTGGCGTACCTCAAGGAGATCTCCAGCTGACCAGCCGGCCTGGCCGATCCTGGGAACAGCCGGGCACCAACGAGACGGAGCCATGTGAGCGCTGAGCTGATCGGAGGCCCGGGCCGCTCCGTGTCGGCCGACGAGGCCCGACACTTCGTCAACGAGCGCTTGCGTTCGGTCCCGCTCGACGGGCGGAGCCTGTGCGTGGTGATTCCGGATTCCACCCGGTCGTGCCCGCTGCCGCTGCTGCTGCGCGCGGTCCACGACGCCGTGGACGGGCGGGTGAGCCGGCTCACCGTTCTCATCGCACTGGGAACGCATCCACCGATGGACGAAGCGCAGTTGGCCGCACACCTCGGGTACGCGGAGGGCCGGCTGGCCGAGACCTTTCCGCGTACGACGGTCGTCAACCACGAGTGGTGGATCCCCGAGGCGCTGGTCTCCGTCGGTGAGCTGCCGGCCCGCGAGGTGGCAACGCTCGCCGAAGGGCGGTTCGAGGAGCCGGTGACGGTCACCGTCAACCGGCACGTCGTCGACCACGATGTGGTGCTGGTCATGGGGCCGGTCTTCCCGCACGAGGTGGTGGGCTTCTCCGGCGGCAACAAGTACTTCTTCCCCGGCGTCGCCGGCCGGGAGATCATCGACCTCACCCACTGGCTCGGCGCGTTGATCGGCAACACCGGGATCATCGGGATGCCTGGTGTGACGCCTGTGCGGGCGGTGATCGACCGGGCCGCCGCGATGATCCCTTCGGAGCGGCTGTGCCTCGCGGCGGTGGTCGCGTCCGGCACGAAGGATTTGCACTCGTTGGCGTTCGGCACGCCAGAGGACGCGTGGGCGGCGTCGGCGAAGGTGTCGGCGCAGACCCACGTCCGCTATCTGGAGAAGCCGGTCCGGCGGGTGCTGTCGCTCGTGTCGGAGCGCTACGACGAGCTGTGGACCGCCAGCAAGGGGATGTACAAGGTCGAGCCGATCGTCGCCGACGGCGGCGAGGTCGTGGTCCACGCGCCGCACGTCCACGAGGTCAGCCGCACGCACGGTGCACTCATCGAGAAGATCGGCTACCACTGCCGCGACTACTTCACCGGTCAGTGGGAGAGGTTCGCCGATGTGTCGCGTTCGGTGCTCGCGCACTCCACCCACCTGCGAGGCGATGGTTCCTACGATCCGTCCCTCGGTGAGCGCTGCCGGGTCAGGGTGACGCTCGCGACCGGGCTCGACGAGGCGCGGACCCGCGCGCTCGGGCTCGACTACCGCGACCCGGCGACCATCGATCCGGCCGAGTGGGAGCGCGATCCCGACACCCTCGTGGTGCACAACGCCGGCGAGATCCTGTTCCGGCTGAAGTCGTCCGGATGATTGTCGTCCGGATGAAGGTGGCGTCATGACGCGCGTCGCAGGTGGGTGGTTGAAGGTGCCCGAGGCAGAACTGTCGGTGCCGGGCGGGCTACCGGATCCCTTCGTCTGCCTGGACGGGTTCCGGGTGACGAGCGCGGCGGAGTGGTTCGAACGCCGCCGACCAGAGCTGATGGGCCTGTTCGCGCGCCAGATGTACGGCGTGACGCCCCAGGTGACGCTGCCCATGGGTACGCAGGTGAGATCCGAGGACGCGACCGCACTGGACGGGAGGTCGACCCGGATCGAGGTTAGGCTTGCGTTCGGGTCGCCTGGCGACGCGCCGGTCGGCGCGGAGCCCACCCTCAACCTGCTGGTCCACCTGCCGAACGGCGCGGCCGGGCCGGTGCCGCTGTTCCTCGCCCTCAACTTCCGCGGCAACCACGAGGTCGAGGTCGGCGGGCAGGGGGAGCCGTGGCCCCTCGCGCATCTCGTCGAGCGCGGCTACGGCGTCGCGACCCTGTGCTACGAGGAGATCGAGCCGGACGTCGACGGCCCGGCCACCGGCAACGCGGACGCGGGCCACTGGACAGGGCGCTTCGGCATTCTGCGCCATCCGGTGTTCCTCGCTGCCGATGCGGCGCGACCGGCCGGCGAGCGCTGGGGATCGTTGGGCGCCTGGGCCTGGGGGCTCAGCCGGGCGATGGACTACCTCGTCGGCAATTCCCGCGTCGACGCCATGCGGGTGATCGTCGTCGGGCACTCGCGGCTCGGCAAGGCAGCGCTGTGGGCCGCCGCCCAGGATCTGCGCTTCGCGATGGCAGTCTCCAACAACTCCGGCTGCGGCGGCGTCGCGCTGTCGCGGCGGCTGGTCGGAGAGACCGTCGATGCGATCACGTCGCGGTTCCCGCGCTGGTTCTGCGGCAATTTCGCAGGGTACGCCGGGCGGGAGGAGACATTGCCGTTCGACCAGCACCTGTTGGTGACACTGGTCGCCCCGCGTCCGGTCTACGTCGCGAGTGCCGAGGACGACACCTGGGCCGATCCGCACGGCGAGTTTCTCGGCGCTCGCTACGCCGATCCCGTCTACCGGCTGCTCGGCGTCGAGGGGATCGGCGCGACGTCGATGCCGCCGGTCTCGTCGCCTGTGCCCAGCCGGATCGGCTACCACATCAGGCCCGGCGGCCACGCCATGACGGCGTACGACTGGGAACGCTTCGCCGACGCCGCCGACCGCCACCTCCCCACCCGCGTCTGACTCGCCTCCGCCCACGCTGAGCCGCAAATGACCACGCTGAGCGGCAAATGACCACGCTGAGCATGCCAGCGGAACCACGACCATGCGTCCATGCATGGTGGGGTTCCGCTGGCATGCTCAGCGTGGTCATTTGCGGGCGCGGCACGGGGGCGTACTAGCCTGGCCCGGTGCCGACCGAGAGCTCACCCGCACCGCCGACGCTGCGCCAGGTTGGGCAGGTGCTCGACGAGCTCTACGACCCGAGCTGGGCGGCCGACTGGGACGCGGTGGGCCTCGTCTGCGGAGATCCGGACGCCTCGATCGCGCGGGTGCTCTTCGCCGTCGACCCGGTGGGTGAGGTGGTCGAGGAGGCGATCGCATGGTCCGCCGACCTGATGGTCGCCCACCATCCGCTGTTCCTCCGGGGCGTCCACGGTGTGGCGGCGACGACACCCAAGGGCACGCTTGTGCATCGGATGCTCACTCGCGGGATCGCGCTCCACGTGTGCCACACCAATGCCGATGCCGCCGCTCCGGGCGTGTCGGACGCCCTCGCCGCCGCGCTCGGGCTGACCGAACTGCGTCCGCTCGATCCGCGTCCCGACGCACCGGGGCTCGGCACCGGACGGATCGGTTCCCTCCCACGTGCCGAACGCCTGGACGCCTTCCGTGACCGCGTGGCCTCCGCGCTGCCCCCGACGGCACACGGCGTCCGCGTGGCCGGCGATCCCGACCGGAGCATTGCCACGGTGGCGGTCTGCGGTGGCGCGGGCGACTCCTACCTCGATCTCGTGCGGGCGGTCGGTGTCGATGCGTACGTCACCGCCGACCTGCGACACCACCCAGCGTCGGAGGCCGGACAGTACCCCGCCGCGCCCGCCCTCGTCGACGTCGCGCACTGGGCCAGCGAGTGGCCATGGCTGGCCGACGCGGCCGGCCGACTCGTGCGTGCACTCGCGCAGCGGGGCACTACGGTGGAGACCCGCGTCTCGACGACATGCACAGACCCGTGGACCCTCCACGTCCCCAGTGCGGTCCCCGCGGCCGGCCACCGCGATCAGGAAGGGAACATCCACTGAACGCCGACCCTCTCGTCCAGCTCCGGCTGCTCGACGTCCAGGTACTCGACTCGCGCCTCGACCAGCTGGCACATCGCCGGCGCACCGTCCCGCAGGCCGCCGAGGTCGAACGCCTGCACACCGAACGTCGGGAGCTCGAAACCGCGACCGTCGCCGCCGAGACCGAGGCCAGCGACCTCGCCCGCGAGCAGCGCAAGGCCGACGCCGATGTCGAACAGGTCCGCAGCCGCAAGGCACGCGACGAGAAGCGGCTCCAGTCCGGACAGGTCGGTTCGCCGAAGGAGCTGGAGAGCCTCCAGCACGAGATCGAGTCCCTCACCAAGCGCCAGTCCGATCTCGAAGACGTCGAACTCGAGATCATGGAACGTCTCGAGTCCGCGACCGCCCGGCACGCCGAGCTGCAGGCCAGGCGTTCCGCCCTCGACACCACGATTGCCGAGACCGAACAGGCCCGTGACCAGGCGTACTCCGAGATCGACGCCGAAGCCGAGCAGGCTCGAAAGGAACGCGCCGACGCGGCGGGCGGCATCACCGCAGAGCTCCTGGCGGCGTACGAGAAGAGTCGTACGCAGCGGGGCGGCGTCGGCGCGGCACCCCTGCGGCAGCGGCGCTGCGAGGGCTGCCGGATGGAGCTCGACGCGAGCTATCTCGCGAAGATCGCGGCGGCACCGCCCGAGCAGGTCATGCGCTGCGAGGAGTGTGGACGGATCCTGATCCGGGCCCTCGACGCGAACGCCTGAGAGAGTCGGTCCGATGACTGCTCCAACGGCACCGACGGGCCGTCGCACACTCATCGTCGAGGCCGACGGTGGCTCGCGCGGCAACCCGGGTCCGGCCGCCTTCGGCGCACTGGTCCGCGATCCCGCGTCTCACGCCGTCCTCGCCGAGGCGGCCGACGCGATCGGGACGGCCACCAACAACGTCGCCGAGTACCGCGGCCTGATTGCCGGACTCCAACTCGCCCGCGAGGTCGATCCGGAGGCGAGCGTCGACGTACGGATGGACAGCAAGCTCGTCATCGAGCAGATGGCCGGCCGCTGGAAGATCAAGCACGCCGATATGCGCCAGCTCGCCATGGAGGCGCGGCGGCTGATGCCGGCCCACGTCACGTGGACCCATGTGCCGAGGGAGCGGAACTCAGCCGCCGACGCGCTGCTCAACCGGGTGCTCGACGGTGGCGAGCCGATCTGGACCGTGCTCGGTGGCGACGCCGCCGCCACCACCGCTGTCGCGCCGCCCGACCACGGTGGGCAACCCACGGCCGTGCCGCAACCCGCGCCGGGGGACCGGTCGAGCGTGCCCGAAACCGGATGGGGCGAGACTTCCAGCCCGCCGACGACCCTGATTCTCGTCCGGCACGGTGAGACCTCCCGCTCGCTCGCCAAACGGTTCAGCGGATCCGGCGGCGAGGACGTGCCGCTGACCGACCGGGGGCGGCAGCAGGCCGAGGGTGTCGCCGCCGCGCTCGTGGGTCGTGGCGTCGACGCGCTGGTGACCTCACCGCTGCGGCGCACGCGGGAGACCGCCGGCGTCATTGCCGGCGCGCTCGGGATTTCCGCGACCGTTGAGGACGGGCTGGCCGAGACGGCGTTCGGCGAGTGGGACGGCCTCACCTTCTCCGAGGTGCGGGCGCGCTGGCCCGCGGCACTCCAGGACTGGCTGGCCTCGACAACGGTGGCGCCGCCGGGCGGGGAGTCCTTCGACTCGGTGCATCTGCGTGTGCGGGCCGCGCTCGACCGCCTGGTGAGCTCGTACGCCGGACGGACGATCGCCGTCGTGACGCACGTGACGCCGATCAAACTGCTCGTCTGCCTCGCCCTGGACGTCCCGCTCCGCGCCGTCTTCCGGATGGAGCTGCCGCCGGGTTCGCGAAGCGAGGTCCGGTGGTACGCCGACGGGATGGCCTCTCTTCGTTCGTACGGCGTCGTCGATTCGGTACCCAGCTGACCACTCTCGGCTGCACGGGCCTCACGTGCGCCGGCGACCCGACGCTGCTGCATGCCGCGTTTGGTGCGGAGTAAGTGGTTGGCCTTCCGGCTCGGTTGACCGCTTCCCCGCACGGGATGCCGCATCGGCCACACGGCCGTGCGGGAGGCGTCGGGAATCGTGGCGCTCGCCGGCTCGCTACGCTTGGTGAAGGACGAGCCGGCCGGGCGGTCGCGTCGGGATGCAGGACCCATGCGGTCTGTGTCTCGCCGAGGAAAGTCCGGACTCCGTAGGGCAAGGTGGTGGGTAACACCCACCCGGGGCGACCCGCGGGACAGTGCCACAGAAAACAAACCGCCAGCGGCCCCTGGTCGACGATGCTCGACCGGGGGTGCGGGTAAGGGTGAAACGGTGGTGTAAGAGACCACCAGCGTCCGGGGTGACCCGGACGGCTCGGTAAACCCCACCTGGAGCAAGGCCAAGAAGGGTACGGACGCTTCGGTGTCCGCGCCCGCGCAGGCGTTCGAGGGCTGCCCGCCCGAGCCTGCGGGTAGGCCGCTGGAGGTCACCGGCAACGGTGGCCCTAGAGGGATGGCCGCCGCTCACAGAATCCGGCTTACAGGCCGGCTCGTCCACATCGCCAGTGGGCCCCGGCTGCGGTGAGGGCCCGGCTGCGGTGAGGCCCGGTCACCGTCGTGCACCAGCGGTCACGGCACGGCGTGCGCTGCACAGAACCTTCATGATCACGGGCGAGGCCCCGGACGGCCAGGCCGGCAAAGCGCTGAGTGGAGCCGCGGTTGTTATCCGGCGCGTTCGGCCGTCGCGAGGTCGATGACGTTCTCCGGGTCGGCAAGGGCTCCGATCCGCCGGGCCGCCGGCCGGTTCGCCAGGTCGAGGTCATCGGCCTCGACGTCAGCCACCACGCAGGTGATGTTGTCCCGCCCACCCGCGGCGAGACCGGACGAAATGAGCCGCTCCACCGCGTTGTCCGGTGAGCCACCGACCTTCTTCGGTGACCCACCCGCCTCGTCGGGCGAGGTCGCGGCGGTGGGGTGCGACTCCGCGGCTCCGTCGGCTGGCATCCCTCCAAGGTCAGCACCGAGGCGCTCGTCGGAGATGAAGTCGGTGAGCCCGTCACTGCACAGCAGCAGCCGGTCGCCCTCCCGGAGATCGAGCATGGTGAGCTGCGGCTCGTGCTGGTCGGTGGCGTTGACGTAGCGGGTGACGACCGACCGGTGTGGATGGACCTTTGCTTCCTCCGGGGTGATCGATCCCTTGTCGAGGAGGACCTGGACGTAGGTGTGGTCGGTCGTCAGCTGCTTGAGCTCGCCAGCGCGCAGAAGGTACGCGCGGGAGTCCCCGACGTGCGCCAGCGCGAACCTCGTACCGTCGGTGAGGATCGCGGTCATTGTGGTCGCCATGCCGGCGCGTGCCTGGTCCGCGTCCACGCCGTCGCTGAGGGTATGGAGGGCGCGTTCGATCGTCTGGCGGAGGACGACGAGCAGGTCCACCGGATCCCCCGGTGAGGTGATGGCCCGCAGAGAGATCGTGCTCATCACGAACGCGACCGTGGCCGACGCGACTTCCCCGGCCGCCTGACCTCCCACGCCGTCGGCGACGACCAGCAGGTGTGGTGCGGCGAAGGCGGCGTCTTCGTTGTTGTCGCGCACATGACCGAGGTCGCTCTCTGCGGAGTACGCGAAACGCATGAGCATCCTCCAGTCACGTCACCTGCATCGGCCAGGGTCGGCGCAGCCGGAGCCCGCGGTGGAACCGGAAGTTCCCGTCGCCTGGCCGGTAGTGCAGGTCATCGTGCCACGCGGCGTCGCCGCCGCGTAAGCGTTTCCTCATCTGATGAGTACGCCTGAAGCGAGCTGTGCGTCGTTGCACCGGCCAGACGTGCGGTACAGATTACGGTGTGCCGGCGCGGGCGTTGAGTTCGGAGTAGTCGAGTCCGCCCTCCAGCGCGGCATAGGTCCCGGTTGAGGCGCCTCCTCGGCACTGCATGCCGTCAGCACCGGCCGCGAGGAAGACCCGGCGTGCTTCCAGGGTCTCGGCGGCCGGTTGCGGTGCTCAGCGGTAGGCGTCGGCCTGCAGGGTGTAGAGCTCGGCGTAGAGGCCGGAGCGCTTCATGAGCTCGTCGTGGCTGCCCCACTCGCTGACCCTGGCGTCGTCGACGACGAGAATCAGGTCCGCCGAGCGCACGGTCGAAAACCGGTGCGAGACGAGGACGGTGATCGCGCCGTGCGCCGTCCCGGCCTGGCCCGCCGCCGAGAACCGCTCGAACAGGGCGTGTTCGGTCGGTGCGTCCAGGCTCGCCGTCGGCTCGTCGAGGAACAGGACCAGGGGTTCGGAGCGCATCGACGACCGCCCCAGAGCAACTTTCTGCCACTGCCCGGTCGACAGGTCGGTTCCGCCGGGCCAGCTCGAGCCCAGCTGGGTGTCCGCTCCGTTATCCAGGCGCTCGAGGACATCGCTCGCGCCGGCGCGTTCCAGGGCGTCGTGGACGGCCCCGGCATCGTCATAACGCGGGAGGTCACCCACACCGACGGCGTGACGTGCGAGCAGTTCGAAGCGGGCGAAGTCCTGGAACGCCGCGGACAGCCTGGCCCGCCACTGCGCGAGGTCGATCCGCGCGAGGTCCTGGCCCTCGACGAGAATCCTGCCCTCGGTGGGTTCGTACATCCGTGAGAGCAGCTTGACCAGCGTCGTCTTGCCGGCGCCGTTCTCGCCGACCAGTGCCACCACACTGCCGGCCGGCAGGTGGATCGACACGTCCCGCAGGATCCAGGTGTCGGTGCCGGGATACCGGAAGGACACGTGCTCGAACCGGATTCCCTCGTCCAGCCGTGCCGGTGCGGGCAGTGTCCCGGTGCCACCTGCCATGACCTTCGCCGCGTAGTCCTGGAGCCACAGCAGTCGGCCGGCCGCGCGGAGCACCCGGCCGAGCCCGGCCACGCTGTACGCCGGGCCGAGCACCTGGTTCTGCACGCGTTCGCAGACGATCACGGCGGTGATCACTTCACCGGGCCTTGCCGCGCCACGGCTGGCCTGCCACAACACGAACCCGACCGCGAGGGCGAACCCGACCGCGAAGAGCAACGAACGGAGGCCGCCGGTGAAGGTCTCCTTCACCTGTGCCCGGTGGATGGGACGACGGGCGTCGGCCCACGCTGAGTTCATCCGTCCCAGCACTTCACGCTGCAGGCCGAACACCCGCAGCTCCGGCGCGGCGGCCTGGTCGACGGCGAGACCACGCAGGTGGCGGGCCAACCGCCCAGGTGTGGCCGACTCCGCCTCCGCCGCGGCATGCCAACGCTGCTGGAGGCTCGCGATCGGGAACGCCGGAAGCGCGAACAGCACCAGCAGCAGGATGAACGGGTGGAGCATCACCAGCACCACGCCAGTCCCCAGTGCGCCGACCAGCGCCGTCGTCGTGGTGACGAGGCTGTTCAGCGACTGGCCGAGTACGCCCTGGCTCTGGCGTAGCAGCTCGATCCGGTCCTGGTAGTCGCCGCGTTCGTGGTGCTCGATCCCTGGCAGCTCGCTCGAGAGGCGGCTGATCTCGCGGTCGAACGCGAAACCCACCCGCTCGGACAGCCGCACCCGGATGCCCGTCGCGACGTAGGCGGAGACATATCGCAGGCCGATGGTGACGAGCAGACCGATCGAACCGGCCACCAGTTGGGTGCCGTCACGGTCGAGTACGCCGTCTGCGAGGACGCCGAGAAACCAACCGAACAAGGGGTACATCAACGCGCCGAGCGGTTCCAGCGCCGTGCCCAGCGACCGCCACGGATCCGTACGGACGGCCGTACGCACCAGCAGGGAGATCTCGCGCCAACGCTCACGCATGTGCGGTCCCCTCCACGGCAGGTTCCCCGTCCTTCGGCTCGTCGTCGAAGCGCTGGGCCTGCAGGGTGAACATCGTCGCGTAGTTCCCACCCGTCGCCATCAGCTCGTCGTGACTGCCGTCCTCGACGATCCTGCCGTCGTCGAGGACGACGATCCGGTCGACATGGCGCACGCTGGAGAGCCGGTGCGAGACCAGGATCGTCGTGGTGTCGCGGGTCAGGGCGAGGAAACGGTCGAAGAGCTCGGCCTCGGCGCGTACGTCGAGATTGGCCGTCGGCTCGTCGAGGATCAGCAGCCCGGCTCCGCCCCGGATGGCCGCGAGCGCCCTGGCCAGCGCGACCTTCTGCCACTGTCCACCGGACAGGTCCACGCCATCGGGGTAGCCACGGGCGAGAACCGTGTCCCATCCGGCCGGCATCTCCGCGAGCAGGTCGAGGCCACCCGCGTCGCGGAGAGCCGACTCCAGCTCATGCGGCTTGTCGAGAAGGTCGAGACTGCCGAACCCGACGTTCTCGCGGAGCGACAGTTCGTACCGGATGAAGCTCTGGAAGATGACACCCAGGCGGGTCCGGAGCTGGGCGGGATCGAAGGTACGCAGGTCCCTGCCGTCGACGCTGACGCGTCCAGCGTCTGGCGCGTACAGTCCGCAGATGAGCTTGGTCAGCGTGGTCTTGCCGGCACCGTTGAGGCCGACAATGGCGAGGGACTGACCCGCGGGGACGTGGAGGTCGAGACCTGCGAGCACCGGCCGGCTCCCGCCGCGATAGCTGAAGCGGACCCCTTCGAGACAAATGTCAGCCGGCCCGCCTGCCGTGGACGGACGAAGTGGGGGATCGCCGTCCCGCCGCGGAGCGGGCCCGTCGACACCGGCCCTGTCATCGACACCGGCCCTGTCATCGACACCGGCCCTGTCATCGACGCCGGCCCTGTCATCGACACCGAGGCGCTTCTCAAGATCGAGGAGTTGCCGGGCGAGTGCCGCCGCCCGCCCCACCCGCCACTGCGGCTCACCCAGAAATCCCAACTCGCCCATGCCGAGTGCCGCCAGGCCGTACACCGTCAGAGTGCCGACGCTCAAGTCGCCCTGGCTGGCCTGCCAGCCCAGTGCCGCGAACACGACGCCATGCGCACCGACGACAGCGGTGGTACCGAGGGCGAGGCCCCGCACGTTGGTACGCCGCGCCCGCCAGACCGCCGACATCGCCTCCAGCCAGGTCCTCGTGTATTCGGCGACGACCCACTCGGACAGCCCGAAGACGCGTACCTCCTTGGCGGCAGAGTGTCCCGTGGCCAGCCCGCGAAGGTACTCCGACCGTCGGAGCTGGCCACCACCCTCCGTCCTGGTGGCGGCGAAACCGCGTTCCATCCACCGGCTCGCGCCCCGGTTGGCGACGAACCAGCCCGCGATCAGGACGACGGGAGCCCACCAGGCGAAGGTGACGAGGATGACAGCGGCCCCGATACCGGCGATGCGCATGGAGACGACGATGCGGAGCGCCCAGGCGGTCTGGACGTAGAGGCCGGTGCGTTCGAAGTCGCGGATGGCGTCGAGATCTCCGGCCACCTCGGGGCTCTCGAGTTCGGCGATGTTCTTCGGCGCGAGGTACGCAGTTCCGGCGGTGTGGGACACCACCTGCATGAGCCTGGTGTTCATGACCTCGCAGAGCAGTCGCGCGCACGCGAGGCCGAGGCCACTGGCGAAGAAGCCGGCCGTCACCAGGCCGAGGGCGAGCAGGGCGTGGCGTCCGGCGGTGGAGGCGATTCCCTCGTCGACGGCTGCCGGAAGTGCGGCCACGAGCATGCCGGTCGCGAGGACGGTCGCGTTGGGCAGCAGGCCGAGCACGAGCGTGAGGATCGCCATCCAGACCATGAGAGCCCGGTCTGCTCGCCAGAGAAGTAGGCCAAGTGCCTTGAGACCCCTGAACCGGGACAGCTGTGACACCTCCATTGGTAGCTGTACGGCCCCGCACTGTAGTCATCGGCGCGCTGTGTGGAAAGGTCGACAAGCCCGAGGCACGTCGTCGCGGACACGAGCGCGAGGGCGGCGTCCTCGACGAGCTCCGAGCCCACGGTGTAGATGTGGTGGTGATGCCATGGCCTTGGTGGCGATCCAGCTGTGATGACATGTGAAGCCGAGGGAAAGAGGTGCGTTCGTGCCCGGACCGTTGTCGGACGTTCTTGTCATCGACCTGTCCCGGGCCCTCGCCGGTCCGCACGCCGCCATGATGCTCGGCGACCTCGGCGCGCGCGTGATCAAGGTCGAAAACCCAGACGGAGGTGACGATTCCCGCGGCTGGGGTCCACCGTTCGTCGGACCGGAGGCCGCACCCGAGGCGACATACTTCCTGTCCTGCAACCGGAACAAGGAGTCCATCACCCTCGACCTCAAGTCCGATGACGGCCGTCGGCAGCTGCGCCGCCTGCTACGCCAGGCCGACGTGCTCGTGGAGAACTTCCGGCCCGGCGTACTCACCCGGCTCGGCTTTGCTGAGGACGAGCTGACGAGACTCAACCCGCGGCTCGTCGTCCTTTCCATCACCGGGTTCGGCCATGACGGGCCAGAAGGGATGCGCGCCGGCTACGACCAGATCGCCCAGGGGGAGGGCGGGCTGATGTCCATCACCGGGCCGAGTCCGGAAGAGCCGATCCGGGTCGGGGTGCCGATCGCCGACCTGCTGGCGGGGATGTACGGCGCCTACGGTGTCGTCGCGGCCCTGCACGAACGGGCCCGTACCGGGCGCGGGCGGATCGTGCGTACGTCCCTGCTCGCGGCGATCGTCGGTGTGCACGCGTACCAGGGAACTCGCTACACCGTGGCGGGCGAGGTCGCCCACGCCCAGGGCAACCACCACCCTTCCATCTGTCCCTACGGGTTGTTCCACGCGGCCGACGGCATCGTGCAGATCTCCGTGGGGAGCGAAGGGTTGTGGCGACGGTTCGCGGCGGCGTTCGACCTCCCGGCAGACGCCGAGGGGTACGCATCCAACGCCGACCGCGTCGACAACCGGGACGCGGTGATCGCCGCCGTCGAGGCCGCGTTCGCACAGTGGCCGACCGACCGTCTGCTGCCCAAGCTTTCGGAGGTCGGGGTGCCCGCCGGTGAGGTCAAGACGCTCGACCAGGTGTACGAGTGGGACCAGACGCGCTCCCAGGGTCTGGTGGTCGACGTGGAGCACGCCTCGCTGGGCCGGATCGCGATTCCCGGACCGGCGATCCGGCTGGACGACAACGCCTATGCCGGTGGGCAGGAAGCCAACCTCGCGCCGCCGACACTGGGCCAACACACGGACGCGGTGCTCGAGTGGCTCGACGAGGTCGAGGCGGCGGAGGCTACCGCCGACCCCGACCCGTTCTCAGCCGCTGATCCGTCCCGGGGCGCTGATCCGTCCACCTGATGCGCTGATCTGTCCTGATGCGCCGATCCGTACTGATGCGCTGATCCGTACTGACGAGCCGACCCGCTCTGAGGCGCGGCCCTGCAGTGACGGGTCGGGAGGTGGTCATCGGCGCCAGGCCGTGACCACGACCTCGGCCTCCTGGTCGTACGCCACCGTCGGCGCGCCGTCGACGATGAGGTCCGCCCGGTCCCTGGTCTGCTCCACGGTGAAATGTCGGCGTTCCGCCGCTGCCCAGGTGTCCCAGTAAGGCCCGAAGCCGCCGTCGTCGCGGACCATGCCGCGGGCATACCTGGTCTCGGTCGGTGCCTCCACCCAGATCTTGCAGACGGCATGGCCGTCGACGACTCGCGCGGCCGAGCCAACCCCCTCGACGACCAGCGCCGGGCAGGCGGGTACGGCATGCCATTCGGCGAACGTGCCGGCGGTCCAGTCGTAGCGCCGGTAGCGCGCCGGCGCGCCGGTACGCAGCGGGCCGAGCAACCACGTCTCGAGTCGGGCCGCCACACCAGGCAGCCCGTCCCATCCTTCGTACAGGTCGTCCATGTGGACCACCGGGACGTCGCCGAGTACCTTCGCCAGCCTGCCGGCGAGGGTCGTCTTGCCGGAACAGGTCGGACCGTCGACGCAGACCAGCCGCACCGGACCGAGACGCGGCGCCTCGACCAGGATGTGTCGGGCCACCGCGGCAAGTGGATGTACCGCGCTGGCGAAGGTCTCCGGTGACCTGCCTACCGCCGGGTCAGGGCTCGTGCGGTCGCGGGACTCAGCCACGGCCGGCAAGCGTAGATGACCGATGCTCGCGATGCCTCGGACCGGTTACCGTCTCGCCCTGCCGCACCAGTGTCGATGGCGCCGGCGTGGGCGTGGCGTTCGTCCGGCGGTTCTCGGCCGAAGCGTCGGGGCCCTACCGCGCGACCTGCGAGAAGGCGCGGACGAGCAGACGCTGAGAGCTTTGGTAGGCTTACAGCCGGCCGATCTGGCCAGGTGCGTTCCGCGTACCCGACCAGGTCCCAAAGCGGAGGTCATCTCCCACCCGCAGCGATCGGCAGTGATCGTCGGGTCCGGCCGGCCGCCCGGCGCTCCTCGCGAGTGCTACCAGGCGGCCCGTGCGGCACTCCAGTCTCCGGGCTGGTGCCCACCGCATGCACCGGGTGATGGCTTCCGTGACGAGAGCACGGGAGCCTTTTTCGTGTTCTCACCATTTGCGAGGTGTCCGGACCGGCGGCCACCAGCCATCGTCTACCACTCAGGAGGGTCCTCATCGCCACAGAGCTTCGCGTCAATGAGCGGATCCGGGTTCCCGAGGTCCGACTCGTCGGACCTGCAGGGGAGCAGGTCGGCATCGTACGTATCGACGATGCGTTGCGCCTGGCGCAGGAGGCCGATCTCGACCTTGTCGAGGTCGCCCCGACGGCCAGGCCGCCGGTCTGCAAACTGATGGACTTCGGAAAGTTCAAGTACGAAACCGCTCAAAAGGCCCGGGAAGCTCGACGTAACCAGGCCCAGACGGTCATCAAGGAGATGAAGCTCCGCCCGAAGATCGACCCGCACGACTACGAGACCAAGAAGGGTCACGTGGTGCGGTTCCTTCGCCAGGGGGACAAGGTCAAGATCACGATCATGTTCCGTGGACGCGAGCAGAGCCGGCCCGAACTGGGCTTCCGGCTCCTGCAGCGACTGGCCGAAGACATCGACGATCTCGGGTATGTCGAATCCCAGCCCCGCCAGGACGGCCGGAACATGATCATGGTCGTCACGCCGCACAAGCGGAAGTCGGAGGCGCGGGCAGACATCGAGGCCGACAAGGCCCGCCGGGCCGCCGAACGCGAGGCGGACCGGGCGGCCGAACGCGCCGAGCGGACCGCACCGCAGGAGCGGGCCGAGCGCACGCCGCAGACGGCGGACGTCGAGTAACACCACCACCGGGTCGCCCGGCCGGGGATCTGGTCCCTGACCGGCGGCCACGTACGACCAAGCATCACGTCGGGTGCGGATTGTGCCCTCGACGCCTCCAGCCAAGGGACGACCATGCCGAAGATGAAGACCCACAGCGGGGCCAAGAAGCGCTTCCGGGTGACCGCCAGCGGGAAGCTCATGCACAACCGGGCAAGCCGGAGCGCCAAGATGGAGAAGAAGGCGGCCAAGGTTTCGCGGCGACTCGCGCCGGCGGTCGAGGCGGCATCCTCTGACAAGAAGAAGATCAAGAGGCTTCTCGCGCGCTGACGCGGCCGCACGGCCTCAGGCCCGCAACGGCGGTCGTACCACCACACCGACCCCCCAGGGCCGTCCCACCAGACCCGACCATGAACCACGCCGCGTTCCAGCTGTGCGCGGCACACCCGAGCAAGGAGTACGCCAGTGGCACGCGTGAAGCGGGCGGTCAACGCCCACAAGAAGCGTCGCGAAATCCTCGAGAGGGCCAAGGGGTACCGCGGCCAGCGCTCGCGCCTCTACCGCAAGGCAAAGGAGCAGGTCACCCACTCCCTCGTCTACTCCTACCGCGACCGCAGGGCGCGCAAGGGCGACTTCCGGCGGCTGTGGATCACCCGGATCAATGCCGCGGCCCGGCAGAACGGTATGACCTACAACCGGTTCGTCCAGGGTCTGAAGGCCGCCGGCGTCGAGGTGGACAGGAAGATCCTCGCTGATCTCGCCGTCACCGACGCTCCGGCGTTCGCGGCACTGGTCGAGGTGGCCAGGAAGGCACTGCCCGCCGAAACCGACGCCGCGGCCTGACGGCAGATTCGTACGACACCGACGATTCGCGACCGACGTTGATGTCCGTGGCCGGCCCGGAGCTCACCGACCTGCGCGCCAGCCGTGTGGTCGCTGCACGGCGCCTTGTGAAGCGGGCGTTCCGGTCGCGGGGCCGACAGTTCCTGGCTGAGGGCCCGCAGGCAGTGTGCGAGGCGCTCGCGGTTCCCGGGATCGTGCGGGAGCTCTTCGCGACGGCTCCGGCGACGCAGCGTTATCCCGAGTTGATCGCCGCCGCCGAGCGAGGCGACGTCCCCGTACGCCTGGTGTCCGGTGAGGTCTTCGACAGCCTCGCGCAGACGGTGACCCCGCAAGGTGTCCTGGCGGTGTGCTGCTTTGTCGACGTGGCCTATTCCGAGGTAGTAGACGCGGCGCCCTCGTTGGTCGCGGTCCTGGCGCAGGTTCGTGATCCGGGCAATGCGGGCACGGTCCTGCGGTGCGCGGACGCTGCGGGCGCTGACGGGGTGGTGTTCACGGATGCGTCGGTCGATGTCTACAACCCGAAATGTGTCCGTGCGTCCGCGGGCAGCCTGTTCCACCTCCCGGTCGCGGTGGGCATGCCGACGGCCGAGGGGGTCGCGTCGCTGCGGGCGGGAGGGGTGAGGGTGCTCGCCGCCGACGGCGCGGGCGAGATCGACCTGGAAGTCGCGGGTGAGCGGGGCCTGCTCGCCGGGCCGACGGCCTGGATCTTCGGCAATGAGGCCTGGGGCCTGCCGTCGGCGACACGTGGGTTGGTCGATGCCGTGGTCCGCGTGCCTGTCTACGGTCGCGCCGAGAGCCTCAACCTCGCTACTGCGGCCGCCGTCTGCCTCTACGCCTCTGCTCGGGCCCAGCGTGCGCCTGGCGGCTGCCGATCCGACTCGGGTGCCCCGGTGGTTCGCGGCAAATGACCACGCTGAGCAGGTCAGCCGCATCGGACCAGGCGTCGATGCATGGCTCGGGTGCTGCAGACCTGCTCAGCGTGGTCATTTGCCGGCCTCGGCCAGCGCCGGGCAGGGCTGGGCTGGCCACCGCCGGGCGTCTCCCTAGACTTTGCCAGGCGTACGACTTGATGAGGGGACCCTCCGACTGAACATGTCCGGCCCGAACACGAACTACGATCCGGTCGAGGTCACGCCACTGCACCCCGACGAGGTGGCGCGGATGCGCGACGAGGCGCTGGCCGCGATCGAGGCGGCGGAAGATCTCGACGCCCTCCGCGAGGCGCGCCTCGCCCACGCCGGCGACCGCAGCCCGCTCGCGCTCGCCAACCGCGAGATCGGCTCACTCCCACCGCAGGCCCGCAAGGACGCCGGTATGCGGATCGGCGCCGCCCGCAAGGCCGTCAACGAGGCCCTCGCGGCGCGCCAGGCCGCGCTCGAGCAGAGGCGCGAGGCCCGGATCCTCGTCGAGGAGGCCGTCGACGTCACCCTGCCGTGGGACGTCGAGCCTCGTGGCGCCCGGCATCCGCTGACCACGGTCTCCGAGCGCATCGCCGACGTCTTCGTGGCGATGGGCTGGGAGGTCGCCGAAGGGCCCGAGGTCGAGGCCGAGTGGCTGAACTTCGACGCGCTCAACATCCCACCGGAACACCCGGCACGTACGACGATGGACACGTTCTTCGTCGACCCGGAGGAAGCCGGCGTCGTCCTGCGTACCCACACCTCACCCGCCCAGGCACGCACGATGCTGGCCCGCAAACCGCCCATCTACGTGGTGTGTCCGGGTCGGACCTACCGCACGGACGAGCTCGATGCGACCCACACGCCGGTCTTCCACCAGGTCGAGGGGCTCGTCGTCGACGAGGGCATCACGATGGCGCACCTCAAGGGCACCCTCGACCACTTCGCGCAGGCGATGTTCGGCGAGGGCATCAGGACCCGGCTGCGCCCGTACTACTTCCCGTTCACCGAACCGAGTGCCGAGCTCGACCTGCAGTGCTTCGTGTGCCGCGGCGCGTCCGTCGGCAACCCGGACCGGCCGTGTCGCACGTGCGCGAGTGAGGGCTGGATCGAGTGGGGCGGCTGCGGAGTGGTCAACCCCCGCGTCCTCACCGCCTGCGGCGTCGACACCGACCGCTACTCCGGCTTCGCGTTCGGGATGGGGATCGAACGCACGCTGATGTTCCGGCACGGCATCGCCGACATGCGCGACATGGTCGAGGGTGATGTGCGGTTCACCCAGGCGTTCGGATGGGAGAGCTGATGCGGGTCCCGATCTCGTGGTTGCGGGAGTACGTCGACCTGCCCCCCGGCGTCAGTGCCCGCGAGGTGGCCGATCGGCTGATCCGCTCCGGGCTCGAGGTCGAGGCGGTCGACGAGGTGGGTGCCGACGTCAGCGGCTCGCTGGTGGTCGGCCGGGTTCTGTCCTACGCCGAGGAGACGCACAAGAACGGCAAGACCATTCGCTGGTGCAGCGTCGACGTCGGCGAGGCCGAGCCACGCGGCGTCGTCTGTGGTGCCCGCAACTTCGCCGAGGACGATCTCGTCGTCGTGGCGCTGCCCGGCACGGTGCTGCCCGGTGGGTTCACCATCGGCGCCCGCAGGACCTACGGTCACGTGTCCGACGGCATGATCTGCTCGGCTCTGGAACTCGGACTCGGTGACGACCACACCGGCATCATCGTGCTGGACTCCGGCGAGACGGTCGAGCCCGGCGCGGATGCCGTCGCGCTGCTGAGGTTGCGTGACGACGTGCTCGACATCGCCACCACACCCGACCGCGGCTACACCATGTCGATACGTGGGGTGGCGCGCGAGGCGGCGACGGCGTTCGGTCTGGCGTTCACCGATCCTGTCGAGGATTCCCTGATCGAGCCCTCCGATGCCGGCTATCCGGTGCGGGTCGACGACCCGGTGGGCTGCCCGTCGTTCGCGGCGGTCACTGTGGTGGGGTTCAACCCGGCCACGCCAAGCCCACGGTGGTTGCAGCGGCGGATCCAGTTGGCCGGAATGCGGCCGATCTCACTCGGTGTCGACGTCACCAACTACGTCATGCTCGACCTGGGCCAGCCGATCCACGGCTGGGACCGTGCGCTACTGCGTGGCCCGATCGTGGTCCGTCGGGCCGAGCCCGGGGAGAAGCTGCAGACCCTCGACGGTGTGACCCGGGTGCTCGATCCCGAGGATCTCGTGGTCACCGACGACTCCGGTCCCGTCGGGCTCGGTGGGGTCATGGGCGGCGCGACCACGGAACTGTCGGAGCAGACGACCGACATCGTGGTCGAGGCGGCGTACTGGGATCCGGTCACGATCGCGCGTACGTCCCGGCGGCACAAACTGTCGAGTGAGGCGTCCAAGCGGTTCGAACGCGGCGTCGACTCCCAGCTTCAGGCGTTCGCGGCGCGGCGGGTGGCGGAACTGCTCGTCCAGATCGGCGGTGGCCGGATCGAGGACGGTACAACGCTCGTCGGCGTGGTTCCGCCGCGGGAGCCGCTCACGATCCCGGCCGACCACCCGTCCCGGGTCGCCGGCTACGACATCGCCGCGGAGCCGACCGTACGCCGGCTGCAGGAGGTTGGCTGCGAGGTCACGGCTGCCGGCGGCGCGCTGACCATCACCCCGCCGTCGTGGCGTCCCGACCTCACCGACCCCAACGACCTCGCCGAAGAGGTCATCCGCCTCGAAGGCTACGACGCCGTGCCCAGTGTGCTGCCGGTCGCACCACCCGGGCGCGGCCTCACGGCCGACCAGCGGCTGCGTCGCCTGATCGGCCAGACGTTGGCGGGTGCGGGTTATGTCGAGGTCCTGGCGTACCCCTTCGTCGGGGTGGCCGACTTCGACCGGCTCCAGCTTCCCGCCGAAGACGCCCGCCGGCGGGCGCTCCGGCTCGCCAATCCGCTGTCGGAGGAGCAGCCGTTGCTGCGTACGACTCTGCTTCCTGGCCTGCTCGACACGGCTCGGCGCAACGTCGGACGCGGCATGACTGACCTGGCGCTCTTCGAGGTTGGCCTGGTCTTCCGACCGGAGTCAGACACGCCACCCGCGCCGCGGCTCCCGGTCGACCACCGCCCGACCGACGAGGAGATCGCGGCCCTCGATGCCGCCCTCCCGCGGCAGCCTCGCCGGGTGGGTGTCGTCCTGTGCGGCGAGCGGGAGCGGTCCGGCTGGTGGGGCGCCGGTCGGCAGGCGGGATGGGCCGACGCGATCCAGGCGGCCCGGTTGGTCGCGGGCGCGGCCGGCATGGACCTGGACGTACGCGCCGACGAGCATGCCCCGTGGCATCCTGGCCGGTGCGCGATCCTGCGCGTCGATGGGCGTCTCGTGGGCCATGCCGGTGAGCTGCACCCCAAGGTCGTCGAGGCGTACGGCCTGCCGGCCCGCGCGTGCGCGATGGAGCTGGACCTGTCGCTGCTGGGCGCGCGGACCGGGCCGGTGGCGGCGCCCACGGTCTCCCCGTATCCGCCGGCCAAGGAAGACGTCGCGCTGACCGTCGACGCTGGTGTTCCGGTGGCCGACGTCGAGGCCGCTCTCCGGGAGGGCGCCGGCGAGCTGCTCGAGTCCGTACGCCTCTTCGACGTCTACACCGGCGCGCAGATCGCGGAAGGTACGAAGTCCCTGGCGTTCGCGCTGCGCTTCCGGGCGCCCGACCGGACACTGACCGATGCCGAGGTCGGCGCGGCGAAGCAGGCCGCGGTCGACGAAGCGGCCCGGCGCACCGGAGCGGTCCAGCGGGGCGCCTGAAACGGGTAACAACGCGGGGAAGGCGTAGGCAACCAATGGCGGACAACGCGAGCAAGGTCGCCCTGGTGACGGGTGCGAGCCGTGGCATCGGACGGGAGATCGCGCTGACGCTTGCCCGGTCCGGTGTCGCCGTCGGTCTGACCGCCCGCGACTCCGACGCACTCGAGCGCGTACGCCGGGAATGCGAGGCCACCGGCGCGCGGGCAGCGACGGCGACGGCCGACGTCACCCGGTACGACGAGGTGCGGTCCGCAGTCGACACCGTGCGATCGGCGCTTGGTTCGGTCGATCTGCTGGTCAACAATGCCGGCCGGATCGAGGCCAGTGAGGTCCCGTTGTGGGAGTCCGACCCTGACGAGTGGTGGGCGGTCGTCGAAACGGACCTTCGCGGGCCGTATCTCTTCTGCCGGGCAATTCTGCCGGCGATGGTCGACCGGAGGGCCGGTCGGATCGTCAACATCACCAGCGGGGCAGCGCTCAAGGACAGCGCGATCTACAGCGCCTACGGCGTCGCGAAGACGGCCCTGCTCCGGCTGACCGGTTCGATCGTCGCCGGAGCCGGTCCTGCCGGCGTTCGGGCGTTCGACGTCGCACCCGGCGTCGTCCGGACGGACATGACCGGCGCGATGCCGACCCACCGGGAACGCACGGCCTGGACTCCGGTGGAAGCCGTGACCAGCATGATCGAGGCGATCGCGTCCGGCCGGCTGGACCCGCTGTCGGGCCGCTATCTCCGGGCAGGAACCGACGACCTGTCAGACCTGCTGGAGCGCGCCGACGCGATCGCGCGAGACGATGCCCGCACACTGCGGCTTCGCCCCTACGGCGGCGACGACCCACTGGCCTGACAAACACATTTGCACTGACCTCTCCACACTTTTCGCCCGCGCATTGGAGTTGTCGCAAACTCCGGTTGCCCGCGCCCTCGACGAGTTGAATGTGAACGTGCTCGGCCCCTGAAAAGAGGCGCCGGGAAATGTCGTGCCGGATTCAATTCGTCAGGCGTAGAGAAAGTTTGATTGCGACATGCGGGTAACGTCGATCGGTCATGCCGGTTTCTTTATCGAGACAGCCGCTGGAACCATACTGTGTGACCCGTGGGTCAATCCCGCGTATTTCGCGTCATGGTTCCCGTTCCCGGACAACAGTAAGCTGGACTGGGACGGGTACCGAGATCCCGACTATCTGTATGTGTCGCACCTGCATCACGACCATTTCGATCCTGAGTTCCTGCGTACGGGCGTGTCGCACGCCACCACTGTCCTCCTGCCCGACTATCAGACACCGGAGCTGGAGAATTCCCTGCGAGAGTTGGGTTTCACCAACTTCGTCACCGTACCGAACTCGGAGCCGGTCATGCTCGGCGGCGGGCTGCGCATCATGATCGTTGCGCTTGTCTCGCCCAGCGACGGACCCATCGGTGACTCCGCACTCGCGGTCGACGACGGGACCGCACGTCTTCTCAACCAGAACGACGCGAAACCGATCGACCTCGACGTCGTGCGTTCGTTCGGTGATTACGACGTGCATTTCCTGCAGTTCTCCGGCGCCAACTGGTGGCCACTTGTCTATGACCTTCCCGAGTCGGCGAAGGTTGCGTTTGGCCGGAGTAAGCGGGAGAACGGCCTGGCGCGCGCGTACCGCTATGTCGAGGAGATCAACGCCCGCTATGTGGTTCCCTCGGCTGGGCCGGCGGCGTTTCTCGATGATGACCTGATGCAGTACAACGATATCGACAACTCCCCGTCGAACCCGTTTCCCGACCACCCGGTCTTTCTCGACTATCTGCGGGAGAAGGAACGGAACAACGGTCTGCTCATGGTGCCTGGCAGCGTGCTGGGCATCACCACCGGAAACGCGGCCGAGGTAACCCACCCGGACGATCACCCGATGGCGCCGTACCAGGACAAGGCGCTCTACCTCCAGTCCTACGCCGAACGTGTGCGCCAGCGGCTGGAGAAGGAGAAGGCGGCGTGGCCCGCCCCACAGGTCAACATCCTGCCCGAGATCAAGAAGCGGTTCGAACCGTTGCTGAAGATCGCCGACCACATCAGCACCGGAGTAGGCGCCCAACTGCTCATGGAGATCGGCGATACTGACCAGATCGTCGTCGACTTCATCGACCGCGAGGTGCGCCCGTGGAACGGCGAGAAGTGCAGGTACCGCTTCCGGTTCGACCGCACCCTCATCGAGCGGCTGATCGCCGACGACGAGGGGGACTGGGTCAACAGCCTCTTCCTGAGCCTGCGGTTCGGCGCCTCGCGGATCGGTCCGTACAACGAGTTCGTCTACACGTTCTTCAAGTGCCTCTCACCGGAACGCATGACCTACGCCGAGCGCTGGTACGCCCAGCAGGAGGACGAGGTGGAGGAGATCCAGCTCGGTGACTGGATGGTCCAACGCAAGTGCCCTCATCGGCAGGCCGACCTGAGCTACTTCGGCGAGGTCACGGGCGACCGGTTGCGGTGTTCCATGCACGGGTACGAGTTCGACCTGTCGACGGGGCGTTGCCTCAACGCGAGCGACCGGCCGATCAAGGCCCGCAAGGCCACGGCGGCGGACATGCCCGTGCCCGTCCCCACACACGAGGTGCCCGAGGACTGACGCCCTCACTCGTGGGCGGCCCGGCGGATGAGCGCGGGAAGCCCGTCGGGGTAGCGTTCCCCGCTGGCGGCGAGCTCGTCGCCGTACCACCAGCGGTAGGAGACGGTCGTGGCCCTCTCCAGGGCATCCAACCCGTCGAACGAGACCGCGACCTCGCCGACCCGAACGGCGAAGAACGCCTGGGACTGGACGACGAAGTACCCACCCCAGGAGAACTCGACCATGTACGACGCCAGCGGCTCCCCGAAGACGGACGCGTCGACGACGATCCCGGTCTCCTCGAGCAGCTCCCGGCGCGCTGCCTCGCGCGGTGTCTCGCCGCGGTCGATGGCGCCACCGACCGTGAACCAGAAGGGCTCCTCCGGGCGCACGGGGTCGAATCCATACAACAGGAGCACCCTGCCAGCGGTGTCGACGGGAAGCACCCGGCTGGTCGCTCGCTCGATGTACGCGCGGACGCCAGTCCACGGGCGGGACCGGGCGGCGGTCTTCGATGCGGTCGGCTCGCTCACGCCGACGACCGTAAGCATTGACCGGGGGAAAGTGCAGTAGTTTTGCCCGATGTCCTCCCTTGACGAGCTGTGGAAGGACGTGACCGGTGTTCAGCAGGAGTCGCCTGCCATCGAGGTTCTCCTGTGCAGCCTGCCGGCACTCGCGGCGGTCATGCTCGGGAACCTCTGGCGCTGGGCGCGCAACGTCGTCACGATCGCGCACGAAGGCGGCCATGCCCTGGTCGCGTTGCTGGTGGGGCGGCGGCTGAGCGGCATCCGGCTGCACTCCGACACCTCCGGCGTCACGATCTCGCGAGGCCGGCCGACCGGACCGGGCATGGTGGCGACCGCACTCGCCGGGTACGTCGCGCCGTCGCTGCTCGGTCTGGGATTCGCCGCGATGCTCACGGCGGGCCGGATCACGGCACTGTTGTGGCTCAGCATCGCCGCCCTCGCCGCCATGCTTCTGCTGGTCCGGAACGCCTACGGCATCCTTTCCATTCTCACCACCGGGTTGGCCCTCTTTGCCGTCTCGTGGTTCGCGCCCGAGCGGGCTCAGGCCGCACTTGCGTACTCCTTCACGTGGTTTCTGCTCTTCGCCGGAGTCCGGCCGGTCGGCGAACTCCAGCAGAAGCGGGCCCGCCGGGCGGCGCGCGATTCCGACGCCGACCAGCTGGCCAGGTTGACCGGCGTGCCCGGGCTGGTGTGGGTGACGTTCTTCGGACTGGTCGCCGTTGGCGCGCTGGTGATGGGTGCCAGCCTGCTCGTCAGCTGGACCGACCTCGCCCCGACGCTCGACCCGGCGGCCGGCTAGGGCGTGTCTCCCAGGTCACCAGGTTCTAGACGCGATCCAACGCTTCCAGTACGGAACGTGCTGTTATCGAGCCGTCACGGAGTGACTGCGCGCTGTTGCCAGGACGGGAACGTTCCCTTACTGGGTCGTCGTCGGCCCAGACGATGGAGGAGTGATCGGCGTCCGGGACCTCGGTGAGCGTCACGTCCCAACCACGGCCCCTGAGTACCCCGGCCACGCTTCGGGACTGCTCGATGTCGACGACCGGATCGGACATGCCGTGCACCAGGGTGACGGGCAGGGGAGCCGCGGTGGAGGATCGTGCGTCCTCGAGCGGAATCGATCCGGTGGTGGGCGCGTCGGAGTTCTGACCGTGCGGGCGCGGGCCATAGCCACCGGCGATCCCGACGAACGCTCCCGGTCGCCAGCCGTTCACGACCTCCGGGCGCAGGACGAGTCCCATTCCGGCACGAGCACCGCGGGACCACCCGGCGAGCACGAACCGTGAAGAGTCGCCACCGTACGCATCCACTCGCGTGCGCGCGAACTCCAACGAGGCAAGCAGATGCGCGCGCCCACGGTCCGCCGCCGAGGAACGCCAGTCGGGTACGACCACAAGAGAGCCGCCACGGGCGACCGCGCGCGCGAGTGGTGCGAGAACGCCGCGTTCGGCAACGCCGACGCCGTGCCACAGAAGGACGACGGGAAGGCGCTCGGTCGAATGCGGGGAGATGCCAGGTCGATAGATGTCGAGGCACTCGCCCAGCCCGTAGTCGACCTGCCGGTTGCTGACGGCCGCTGCTCCCATGAGGACCTTCCGTGCCTCGGACAGGAAAGCCATCGTAGATCGGGCAGGAAGGTGCCGCCTCAGGTGCGGCAGACGAGGCGGTGAGATGGAAGGGGGCGTGCGAGATCGCGGAGCATCCGTGTGAGAGAACCCCGGAGGCCCCACGATCATCGCGACGCCCGACCCATTCCCCTGCTCAGGTTAGGTTCCCCTGGCCTCGGTGTCCATCCGCGTACCGCTGGTGAAACGCCACGGTCCGCGGAGATGCATTACCCAGCACTCAGGATCCCCGGGCCCCTCTGAGTTCGAAACGTTTCGCGCTGTCACCTGTGAATGTCCGGTTACGGACCTGTGAAGGGATGGGGGCGTCTGGGCTGTTGTCCGGGCATGGCTCGGGCCTTATCGTCACGTCAACCAATCACGATGACGGGGCGGGAGCGGGTCCGGGGAACCGTTCCGTGGACGTGGTCGGTGACGTGTGTCCGACTACTGACGCGCTGACCCGTTTTTGACAATGGGAGAGCGCTTACCAAGTGTCCGAAAGCTACGACGGAGCCCCGACGGAAGGGGTCGCACGATGACCGCATCGCACGACAACCACGTGCGCGTGACGCGACGAGACCTGTTGCTCTGGGGCGGGGGCGCCCTCGCGGCCGCATCGCTCACGGGTTGTTCATTTCTCTCGACTGATCCTTCGGGGAAGGGCGGCGGGCCCGCTGCCGC
>NZ_JBEFTX010000009.1:0-275529 GCF_040195635.1 Actinopolymorpha sp. B11F2
GACCACGACACCTGCCGCTCCCACGCCGCCATCACCAGAACCCGCACATGACCATTCACCGCAGCAACATCGATCCCCGCCAACAAAGCGGCAAGCTCAGGACCCGGCGCAGCCGAAGCCAACGCGCCGAGGTCAAGAACCCGAGGATCGAACATAGGAGCGAGTCTACCAGAAGTTGATCACGACCACAGGCCAGAACCAGCTTGTTTTCAAGGGGTTCGCCGTCTGCCATTCATCCAGACGACCACCCCAGCCGACACGGACAGGGTTCATCGCGGAGCTTCGGCCGGTGCCAATAGTGGAGCTTCGGCCGGTGCCAGTAACGGACGTGGCCGGGGCGCTTGAACTCCCTCACACGGGAGGGACGCCGTGCCGCTTGTCCGGCGTACGACGGTCCTTGGTCTGGGCAGCCGCAAGCCGCGCCACCAGCTCACCACGCAGGGCGCCCGGTTCGACCACCGCGTCGATCACGAGGTCAGAGGCGAGCCGCAGAATGTCGATGTCGTCTTCGTACTCCGCCCGCAGCCGCTCCACATAGGCTTCCCGCTCGACCGGATTCTCGATCTCGGCGATCTTGTTGTAGTACACGGCATTGATCGCCGCCTCCGGTCCCATCACCGCGATCTTCGCCGTCGGCAGGGCGAGGCATGCATCGGGTGAGAATCCGGGCCCGCACATCGCATAGAGCCCGGCACCATAGGCCTTGCGCACAATCACCGACACGGTAGGAACGTTCGCCTCCGCCACCGCGGTGATCATCTTGGCACCCGCGCGGATGATTCCCTGGCGTTCCACCTCGCTGCCGATCATGAATCCCGGAACGTCGGCGAGGTAGACCAACGGCACGTTGAACGCATCGCAGAGCCAGATGAACCGCGCCGCCTTGTCCGCACTGTCGACGAACAGCACTCCGCCTTTGACCGCGGGATTGTTGGCGACGACCCCGACGACCTGACCTTCCAGACAACCGAATCCGACGATGAGCTCTGGTGCGTACAACGGCTTGATCTCGAAGAACGAGTCGCCGTCGAGAAGGGCGTCGAGCACCTCGTGCATGTCATAGCCGATGCTGTCCTGCTCCGGCACGAGGTCGGCGGTGAAGTCACGCGCGGGCGGACTCGCGGCGTACAACGGCGGACGATCGCGCCAATGTGCCGGTATATAAGAGAAGTACGCCTTGGCGAGGTCGATCGCCTCAGCGTCGTCGGCCGCCAGCAGGTCACCGCAACCTGAGATTGACGCGTGCATCCGCGCGCCGCCCATCTCCTCCAGTGACACCTTCTCGCCGACGACCATCTCGGCCATCCGGGGAGAGCCGAGATACATCGACGCGTTGCCCTCGACCATGATCACGAGATCGCAGAACGACGGGATGTACGCACCGCCGGCAGCGGACGGGCCGAACAGGCAACAGACCTGGGCGACCTTGCCCGACAGCGCCACCTGGTTGGCGAAGATCCTTCCCGCGCCACGACGACCTGGAAAGAGCTCCACCTGGTCGGTGATCCGGGCACCGGCGGAGTCGATGAACCAGAAGATGGGAAGCTCATCACGCAAGGCGATTTCGGTCGTACGCACGATCTTCTCCACCGTGCGGGCACCCCAGGAGCCCGCCTTCACGGTGGAGTCGTTGGCCACCACCAGCACGGGCCGTCCACCCACGAGCGCGCGGCCGGTGACCACGCCGTCGGCCGGCAGGTCAGCGGCCGCTGCATTGGCCAACTGGCCGTCCTCGACGAACGTGCCCGGGTCGACGAGCAGGGCGATCCGGTCACGGACATAGAGCTTCTGCGCCTTCGCAAGCCGCGCGGCACCTTTGTCGGACGGGCGCAACGTCGCCTCCCGGGCGGCCGCGACCGCCTTGGCGTGGTCCTTGCGTTCACCCATCGCGTCGCCCCCAGTGTCCTTTGTCAGAACACTAACGGACCGGCAGGCCCAGGTCGCGGGCGATCACGAGCCGTTGGATCTCGCTCGTTCCCTCACCGATCTCCAGGATCTTCGCGTCACGATAGAACCTGGCGACCGGGTACTCCTCCATGAAGCCGTACCCACCGAAGACCTGCGTCGCCGTCCTCGCAGCGGATACGGCAGCTTCGCTGGCGAACAGCTTCGCCATGGCGGCGGCGCGCTTCACCTCGGCGGCCGGCCGGCCGGCGTCCTTGGCCGCTGCGGCCTTGTACGTAAGGAGTCGCCCCGCCTCGACCGAGACCTGCAGGTCGGCGATCTGGAACGCCACGCCCTGGTTGGCACCGATCGGTTTGCCGAACGACGTCCGGCTCTTCGCGTAGTCCAGAGCGGCGTCAAGGCACCCTTGCGCGAGCCCCACCGACAGCGCTGCCAGGGCGATCCGCCCATGGTCGAGGATGGCGAGGAACTGCTTGATCCCCTCACCCCGCCGCCCCAAGAGGTGGTCGACAGGCACGCGGGCGTCCGTGAACGTCAACGGATGCGTGTCGGACGCGTGCCAGCCAAGCTTGCGATAGGCCGGCTCGACGACGAAGCCTGGCGTGCCTGACGGAACGATGATCGCGGAGATCTCCGGACTTCCGTCAGGCAGGTCACCGGTCCGCGCCGTCACGGTGACGAGAGAGGTGATCGGCGTACCGGAGTTGGTGATGAACTGCTTCGAGCCGTTGACCACCCAGTGGTCATCGGCAACGACGGCACGCGTCTTCGTCGCCGCCGCGTCCGAACCCGACTCGGCCTCGGTGAGCCCGAAACCCGCCAACGCGGCCCCGGCGGCAAGGTCCGGGAGCCAGCGTTGTTTCTGCTCCTGCGTACCCCAGGAAAGGATCGGCCCGATCCCCAACCCCACCGCGGCCTCCAGCGTCAGGCCGAGCGACTGGTCCACCCGGCCGATCTCCTCGATCGCGACGCAGAGGCTGGTGAAGTCGCCGCCTGATCCGCCGTACTCCTCGGGCACCGGCAACCCGAAGAGTCCCAGCTTGCCCATCGCCTGGACGGTCTCGACCGGGAAGTGGTGCCGCTCGTCCCAGTCGGCGGCATGGGGCGCGATCTCCGCCTCGGCGAACTCGCGCACGACCGCACGGAAAGCCTCGTGCTCAGGTGAAAGCTCGAACGTCATGGTCCCCAGAGCTCCCCGCCGCTCGGTGGCCGCGAGGCCACGCTTCGCTTACGCTTACGTAAACGTAAGCCTGACTCTACCTCGGCGCAAGGGATATCCGATGAACGCTCCCGCCCGATCGACGCAGGAAACCTGGACCATCACGGAACTGGCCGCAGAGTATTCGGTGACACTGCGGACGATCCGGTTCTACGAGGACCAAGGCCTCATCTCACCCGAGCGGCGTGGGAGCCAGCGGGTCTTCCGCGCGCGCGACCGGGTGCGCCTCGGCCTGATCCTGCGCGGCAAGCGGCTCGGCTTCTCCCTCCAGGAGATCGCCAAGATCGTCGATATGTACGACGCGGAACCCGGGGAGGCCGGGCAGCTGCGGTATCTCCTGGAGCAGATCGCCGTACGACGGGAAGAACTCGAGCAGCGCCGCCGCGACATCGAGGAGACGCTGGACGAACTCGCCGAGGTGGAACGCCGCTGCCGGGAAGACCTTGCACGATTACCCTAGGGGGGTATGGTGTACCCATGACGCACGCTGACGCAGGGCACCACGGGCACGACACGCATGTGGGACAGGCCAGGCACGACCAGCACGCCGGCCGCGACCAGCACGCCGGCCGCGACCAGCACGCCAGGCAGGACCAGCACGCCGGCCATGACAAGCACGCGGGACATGATCCGGAGATGTTCCGCCGCAGGTTCTGGCTGAGCCTCGTCCTCACCATCCCGATCGTGGTGACCAGCGAGATGGTCATGGGCTGGTTCGGCTACTCCCTCGACATCCCGGGCGTCAGCTGGATCGGCCCGGTGCTCGGCTCGGTCGTGTTCCTCTATGGCGGCTGGCCGTTCCTCGCCGGTGGCGTCACCGAGATCAGGGACCGCGCGCCCGGCATGATGCTCCTGATCTCCATGGCGATCGTCGTCGCCTATGTCGCCTCGCTCGCCAGCACCGCCGGGCTCTTCCAGCTGGAGTTCTGGTGGGAGCTCGCGGCCCTCGTCACCATCATGTTGCTCGGCCACTGGCAGGAGATGAAGGCGATCGGTCAGGCACAGGGCGCACTCAGCGCCCTCGCCGCGCTGATTCCCGACGACGCCGAACGCGTCACCCCCGGTGGCGGCGTCGAACGCGTCGACGTCACGGACCTGCGGCCGGGCAACATCGTCCTCGTCCGCCCAGGCGCACGGGTGCCCGCCGACGGCACGATCGTCACCGGCGGCGCGGAGTTCGACGAGTCGATGATCACCGGCGAGTCCCGGCCGGTGGCACGCGGCGAAGGTGATCGCGTCGTCGCCGGCACGGTCGCCACGGATGCGGCGGTCCGGGTCGAGGTCACCGCCGTCGGCGACGACACCGCCCTCGCGGGCATCCAGCGTCTCGTCGCGCAGGCGCAGGCCTCCCGTGGCCGTGCGCAGGTCCTCGCCGACCGCTTCGCCGCCTTGCTCTTCTACGTCGCGACAGGTGCGGGTCTCCTCACGTTCCTCACCTGGTGGGCGCTCGGCAACCTCGGCGAGTCCGTCACGCGCACGGTCACCGTCCTCGTCATCGCCTGCCCCCACGCCCTTGGTCTCGCCATCCCGCTCGTCATCTCGCTGTCCACCGCGGTCGCGGCCCGCTCCGGCATCCTCGTCAAGGACCGGTTGGCACTGGAACGCATGCGTACCGTCGACGCGGTCCTCTTCGACAAGACCGGCACCCTCACCAGGGGCGAGCACGTCGTGGCCGGGGTCACCGCCGCCGACGGCACCACCGAGTCTGACGTGCTCCGCCTCGCCGCCGCCGTGGAGGCCGACAGCGAACACCCCCTCGCGCGGGCGATCGTCGCGGCCGCCGCCCGCCGCGACGGAGCCACTCCGCCGCCCGCCGCGACCCGCTTCCGCGCGCTGACCGGTCGTGGTGCGCAGGCCGACATCGACGGTACGACGTACGCCGTGGGCGGCCCCGCGCTCATGCGGGAACACGGTGCGCAGGTCCCGCCGGACCTGCGTAACGCGACCGAGACATGGGCCGAGCGCGGTGCCGCCGTCCTCTACCTCCTCCGCCTGCCGTCGCCGAGCGACTCCGCGACCCCTGTCGTGCTCGGGGCGTTCGGACTCGAGGACGAGGTACGCCCGGAGGCGCGCGAGGCGATCGCGGAGCTGCGGCAGCTGGGGCTCGGTACGATCGCGATGATCACCGGCGACGCCCGCCAGGTGGCCCAAGCGGTCGCCGCCGACCTCGGATTCCGCGAAGGCGTCGACGAGGTCTTCGCCGAGGTCCTGCCCGCCGACAAGGACCGCGCGGTCGCCGAGTTGCAGGAGCGCGGCCTCACCGTCGCGATGGTCGGCGACGGGGTCAACGACGCACCGGCACTCGCCCGGGCCGACGTCGGCATCGCGATCGGCGCCGGCACCGATGTCGCGATCGAGTCCGCGGGCGTCGTCCTCGCCACCTCGGATCCGCGCGCGGTCACCGGCGTGATCCGGCTGTCCCGCGCGTCGTACCGCAAGATGATCGAGAACCTCGGCTGGGCGGCGGGTTACAACGTCGTCGCGATTCCGCTCGCCGCCGGCGTGCTCGCCTGGGCCGGCTTCAGTCTCAGTCCGGCCGTCGGCGCGATCCTGATGTCCCTCTCGACGATCGTCGTCGCCCTGAACGCACAGCTCCTCCGCCGCGTCCGGCTCGCCCCGCCCGCGCCGGACCGGGCGGCTGCTACGTCCGCTACTCCGGCGCGCTGACCGGGAAGCCGAGCTCGCTCGACGCATCGGCGAGTTCGGTGTCGTACGTGACGAACGCGGTGAGGTCGGCGCGGAACGGATCGGCGGTGGCGAGGTGGATCGCGTCGAGGGACCCCAGCCTCGGTGTGTGGTAGGCAATGGCCCGGGCCAGGACCGTCGTGGTGAGGTCCGCAACGTAGACACCCCGCAGCGCCTGGCCGGCGAGGTAAGGCACCCGCTGGTGATCGACGCCCGCGCGGATCAAGGTGCGAGTGATCTCGAGCTGTGCGAGTTCGCTCGTGATCAGCGCAACGTCCTCGTCCAGCCCCTGCCGCCACGTACGCAGGGCTTCGGACTCCTTTTCCGGCTTGATGAACTTGAGCAGCGCGCAGGCGTCGAGATAGATCAACGCCGCCGCTCCCTGTCGCGGTCGGCGATGAGCAGGTCGGACAGACTTCCGACATCTTCGGCCAGATCGGAAACGAGCTCTGGTAGCCCATGCTCGACCGGCGGTCGGACCTCGCCAGCAGCGATCATGCGCTCCAGCGTTCCGCGATCCTCGACCTCGGGGACCATGCGGAGGACAGGCTTGCCCCGGTCTGTCACCAGGATCGACGCTCCGGCGCGCACCCGTGCGACCGCCTTGGAGGGGTTCTGGTTGAGCTCCCGCAGCCCGATGGTTTCCATCCGTCCAATGTACCTATCAAATGTAGTTACATCAACGAAATCCCTGTGCCCCTCATGGAAGCACCGGCCGGCGCTACGCGACCTGCTGCGGGCCACCGCCGCCCAACCGGGAACGATCTGCTGATCGCGCAATGCCCTAGGCTTGTCCGATGAGCGAGACCCGAGTCTCACATGGCAAGTCGGTGGCCGAGGCGTTCGGCGCAGCGGCAGGGACGTACGACGAGAGCCGGCGCCGTCTCGTGCCGTGCTTCGACGACTTCTACGCGACCGCGGTCCGGTTCGCGACCCTCGACCTGCCGGCCGTGGCGCCGCGGGTGCTCGACCTCGGGGCGGGGACCGGGCTCTTCTCGCTCCTGTTGTCCGGCGTACGACCGGATGCGTCGTTCACCCTCGTCGACTCGGCCGCACCGATGCTGGCCAAGGCCGAGCGCATGCTGACCGACCGCGGGATCACGCACGAGATCCGCCTGCAGGACCTCGCCGATCCGCTGCCGTCCGGTACGTACGACGCGGTTGTCTCCGCCCTGGCCATCCACCACCTGCCCGATGCCGGGAAACGCGACCTCATGCACCGGATCCGTGCGGTCCTCGCCCCCGGCGGTGTCTTCGTCAACGCCGAGCAGGTGGCGGGTGACACCTCCCGGCTCGACAAGCACTACGACGCGATGTGGGAGGCCGGCGCCCGCGCCCTTGGCAGCGACGACGGCGAACTGGCCGCGGCGCGCGCACGTATGGCGTTCGATCGGCCGGCGACCGTCGACGACCAGCTTCGGTGGCTGACGAAGGCGGGATTCAGCGACGTCTGCTGCCCGTACCGGGACCTCCGGTTCGCCGTCCTCGTCGGCTGGACACCGCGGTCCTGAGTCGGCGTCGGGCCCAAGCGGATGGCGATGCGCGGCCCCAGCCGGATGGCGAACGGTCGCCCTTGCCGGATGGCAGAACTACCGCACTGTCTGGCAAGCTCCCCCACGTCCTCGTGATCACTGGCCATCCACGCACGGAGAACCATGTCGACCCCGCCGCCCAGACTCCTCGCGGCAGCCAGCACTCTCAGCCTGCTTGCCATGCTCACCGCCGTGCTCACCGTGTCCTCGGTGCCCGCGGCATCCGCCGATTCCGCCTCCGACGAAGGACCCCACAAGCTGCTGCTGTTGTTCGACTCGTCCGGGTCCATGCAGGAACCTGACGCCGACGGGTCGACGAAGATCGACGCCGCCCGCACCGCGTTCAACGCACTCATCCCACGGCTCCCTACCGAGGGGCGGGTGGGCCTGCGGGTCTACGGTGCCACGGTGCCCGGCGAGACCGATCCCGGCGCGTGTACGGACAGCCAGCTCTCGGTCCCGATCGGGCCCGCTGACAAGCCGGCGTTGACGAAGGCCGTCGCCGGCTTCAAGCCGTACGGCGAGACTCCCATCTCCCACAGCCTGCAGCAGGCCGCGAAGGATCTCGGCACGACCGGCAAGCGGACGATCCTGCTCGTCTCCGACGGCGAGGAAACCTGCGATCCCGACCCGTGCGCGACCGCGAAGAAGATCGCCGGGCTCGGTATCGACCTCAAGGTCGACGTCGTCGGGTTCCGGGTCGACGCCACCGCCCGGCACCAGCTGCGGTGCATCGCCGACGCCGGCAGCGGGACGTTCTACGAGACCGACGACGCGGCCAACCTCGCGGCGAGTCTGCACAGGTTGTCCATCCGCGCGTTCCGGCCGTTCCGGGTGAGCGGTCAGACGGTCACCGGCGCGGGTGCGGTCGATGACGCACCGGTGCTGACCGCCGGCCAGTACGTCGACACCGCTCCCCGCCGCGGTGAGGTGAAGCGCTACCGGATGAAGCGGTCTACGAAGGGCTCGACCCTGCACGTCGGCGCGAGCGCCCGCCCCGCGCCCGGCAACGCCGTCGCCTCCCTCGCGCTCGAGACCACCACCGTCGACGGGAACGTCTGCGGCTACGGCCTCGGCACGGCGGTCAGCTACGAACGCACGAACCCGATCGTCACGGCCTCGACGTCGAGCTATGACAAGTCCACGGCATTCGACGAGCGGTGCCAGAAGGCCGACGAGATCGTCCTGACCCTGCGGCAGTCCAACAGCACCGGGACGACGTTGGACGGCGTACCCATCGAGCTCGCCGTCATCGAGGAGCCGCCCGTCACGTCGCGCGAAGGGCTGCCGGAAGCGGCCGACGACCGGCCGTCGTGGGTCGGCCCACCGAGTGCTCCAGCGCGCCCGGTCGTCGCGGGCGCGTCGTTCTCCGATGCTCCGCTCGTCACCGCCGGGCGGTACCAGTCGTCGCTGTTTCCCGGTGAGGTGCAGTTCTTCAAGGTCCGCCTGGGCTGGGGCCAGCGGCTCGAAGCGGCCGCTCGCGCACCCAAACCGTCACGGAAGCTCGCCAAGCTCACCGACAACCCGCAGCTCCTCGACGTCTCGATCATCAGCCCGACGCGCGGCAAGGCGACGGCGCCGTTGAGTGAGGTGGCCGGCCAGAACCAGGCCGTCCTCGACGACACCGCCACCGCCATGGCTCGCGCCACGACGGTCGACGTGCGTTATGAGAACCGCGACGGTGGAAGCGACGCGCAGCGGCGGCTCACCGTGCCGGGCGACTACTACGTCGCGGTCGCGCTCGGCGAGGACCAGGACGGCGAGACCTATCTCGTCCCGATCGAGATCGTCCTCGGCGTGACCGGTCGTTCGGGCGCGGGCGCACCGAGCTATCCGGACGGCGCCGCGATGCTCGTCCCCGGACCTGACGGCGAGGCGACCGAGTTCACCCCGGACGTCGCCCCGGTCTCGACGGACGCAGACGCCGATGGCCCGGCCGCCGAGGGGGTCGGCCCCGCGGAGGACCAGGCCGCGCCGTCGGCGCCGAAGGAGCGGATGTCGCCGGGACGCGTCGCCGCGGTCCTCGCCCTCACCGGCCTTGTGCTGGTGCTGGTCGTCCTCTCCGGCGTACGTACTCTCCGGCTGCGGCGCGCGGCGGCACAGCGCCATCCGGCCGCGCCGTAGGCCGCACCGACGCGACCTGACCGCCCCATAGACTCACGGGAGTCGTGCGACCAGCTGGCTCGGTGAGGTGCAAACAGGTGTCGACCATCAGCAAGGTGCTCATCGCCAACCGCGGCGAGATCGCCGTCCGCATCGCCCGCGCGTGCCGCGATGCCGGCGTCGTGAGTGTCGCGGTCTACGCCGAACCCGATCGGGACGCACTTCACGTCCGGGTCGCCGACGAGGCGTACGCGCTCGGCGGCACGACGCCGGCGGAGAGCTACCTCGCGGTCGACAAGCTCCTCGAGGTCGCGCAGCGCGCGAGCGCCGACGCCGTCCACCCCGGCTACGGCTTCCTCGCCGAGAACGCCGACTTCGCCCGAGCCGTCATCCACGCCGGCCTCACCTGGATCGGCCCGCCGCCGGAGGCGATCGACGCGCTCGGCGACAAGGTGCGGGCCCGCCACATCGCCGCCAAGGTCGGCGCCCCTCTCGTGGCCGGAACCCCCGATCCGGTGTCCGGTGCCGAGGCGGTGACGATCTTCGCCAGCCGACACGGACTCCCCGTGGCGATCAAGGCGGCCTATGGAGGCGGCGGGAGGGGACTCAAGGTGGCCCGCACCGCCGAGGAGATCCCCGAGCTCTACGACTCGGCCGTGCGCGAGGCGGTGGCGGCATTCGGGCGTGGTGAGTGCTTCGTGGAGCGCTATCTCGACCGGCCGCGACATGTCGAGACGCAGTGTCTCGCCGACCAGCACGGCAACGTGGTCGTGGTGTCGACGCGCGACTGCTCGCTGCAGCGTCGGCACCAGAAACTCGTCGAGGAGGCGCCGGCACCATTCCTCAGCGACGAGCAGGTACACACGCTCTACCAGTCCAGCAAGGCGATCCTCGCCGAGGCCGGCTATGTCGGCGCCGGCACGTGTGAGTTCCTGGTCGCCCAGGACGGCACCATCAGCTTCCTGGAGGTCAACACCCGACTCCAGGTCGAACACCCGGTCACCGAGGAGGTCACCGGCATCGACCTCGTCCGCGAGCAGCTCCGGATCGCCACCGGTGAGCCGCTCGGTTACGACGATCCCCCGCTGCGCGGCCACGCGATCGAGTTCCGCATCAACGCCGAGGACGCCGGCCGCGGCTTCCTCCCGGCGCCGGGCACACTGACCCGCTGGCACGCGCCGTCCGGTCCGGGCGTACGCCTCGACGGCGGTTACGACCAGGGCGAGACCGTGCCAGGCGTCTTCGACTCGCTGATCGCAAAGCTCATCGTCACCGGACGCGACCGTGCACAGGCGCTGGAGCGGGCCCGGCGGGCACTCGCGGAGTTCGTCGTCGAGGGCATGCCGACGGTGATCCCGTTCCATCGAGCCGTCCTGGACACGCCCGCGTTCGCGGCGCCCGGGGGCGCCTTCGAGGTGCACACCCGCTGGATCGAGACCGAGTTCGACACCCCCATTCCGGCGTACGACGGCACCGCCGAAATCGCCGCCACGCCCCCGCGGGAACGCATCACCGTCGAGGTCGGCGGCAAGCGGCTCGAAGTCGTCCTCCCGGCCGGGCTCGGCGCCTCGCAGGCGTCCGACGCCGGCAGCCGGCGACCGCCTCGGCGCGGCAACAGCGCGAAGTCCCAGGCCACCGCGTCGGGCGACGCCCTCACCTCGCCCATGCAGGGCACCCTGGTCAAGGTCGCCGTCGAGGACGGCCAGACCGTGCAGCCCGGTGACCTCGTCGTCGTCCTCGAGGCGATGAAGATGGAACAGCCGGTCAACGCGCACAAGGCCGGCAAGGTCGCCGGGCTCGCCGCCCAGGTCGGCGCGACCGTGACCGCGGGCGCCGTACTCTGCGAGATCAAGGACTGACCTCCAGGCCCGGCAGGGCGGGAATGAGTGGGCCATGCCACGTCGTGCCTGGGCAGAACTGCTCGCCCTCTCCGCCCTGTGGGGATCGTCGTACCTCTTCATCAGCATCGCGTTGCGCGACGTCGGGCCGGCGTTCCTCGCGTTCGTACGGGTGGCGGGGGCGGCACTCGTCCTCCTCCCCCTCACCTGGCGGCGGCGGTCCGCGCTCGAGGGCCGGTGGAAGTACCTCCCACTCGTCGGCCTCTTCCAGGTCGCGGTGCCGTTCGTCCTCATCTCCGCTGGGGAGCGGCACATCGACTCCGGCCTCGCGGGAACGCTGGTGGCCACGGCGCCGCTGTGGTTGGTCGTCCTCGGTCCGGTGATGGCGCTCGGGCGCCCGAGCGTCCAGGCGCTCGTCGGCACCCTCGTCGGCCTGGTCGGCGTCGCTCTCCTGCTGGGCGGGATCGGCACCGGTGCCTCCGTCGACCTCGGTGGCGCCGGCATGGTGGTCGCTGCCGCCATGTCCTACGCCGTCGCGCTGACCCTCGTCCGGCGCTTCATGCACGGGGTGCACGCCACCGCGCTCACCGGGGCGACCATGGGGACCGCGGCGCTGCTGCTGGTGCCGCCCGCGGCTCTCGACCTGCCCGCCCGGGCGCCCGGGTGGACGGCTGGGGGCGCCCTCCTCGCCCTCGCCGTCGCCTGCACGGCGGGTGCGTTCGTCCTGTTCAACCGGCTGATCGCCGAAGTCGGGCCGCAGCGCGCCAGCCTGGTCGCCTACCTCACGCCGGTGTTCGCCATCGGCTACGGCGCGGCGCTCCTGGACGAGCCGCTGGGAATCGGTACCTTCGCCGGACTTGCCCTGATCCTGGGCGGTTCCTGGGCGTGCAGCCGACCGCCGCGGATCATCCCGGGGAGCGGGGAACACGAGGGGAGGGTTCGAGCGTCTAAGCTGAAAGCTGGTTGAGGGAGGCCGCTCGTGGAGTTTCTACTTGTCGCAGTGGTGATCATCGGCATCGTCGCGTTCGTCGCCAACCGGCGGGCGCAGACGCAGCGCCGAGAGCTCGAGGCTGCCGAGCTGCAGAAGGTCAAGGCGTTCGCCGCCGAAGACGTCACGAAGTTCGGCGAAGAGCTGCAGCGCCTCGACACCGACGTCGCCGGGCAGGACCTCGACGAGGCCACCCGGCAGGACTACGAACGCGCGCTGGACGAGTACGACACCGCCAAGAAGGCCCTCGACACGGCCCAGCGGCCTGACGACATCAAGCACATCACGTCGATCCTCGAAGACGGCAAGTACGCCGTCGCCTGCGTACGCGCGCGGATCAAGGGCGAAGGTCTGCCGCAGCGGCGGCCGCCATGCTTCTTCAACCCCCAGCACGGACCGTCGTTCGAGGACGTCGAGTGGGCGCCCGCCGGCGGTGCCTACCGCACCGTGCCGGTCTGTGCCGCCGACGCCGAGCGGGTCCGCGCTGGCGCCGAACCCGACATTCGCAAGGTGACCGGCCCCGACGGCGAGCGGGTGCCCTACTGGCAGGGCGGGCCCGCCTACGCCCCCTGGATGCAGGGCTACTTCGCCGGCTTCGCGACGTCCGGCCTGCTTCCGGCGTTCCTCATGGGCTCGATGATGGGCGGCATGTGGGGCGGCTACGGCGACGGCGGTTACGGCGATGAAGGCGGCGACGGCGGCGGCGACGCCGGCGATGGCGGCGGCGACGGTGGTGGAGACGCCGGCGGCGACGGTGGCGGCGACTTCGGCGGTGGCGGCGACGGCGGTGGTTTCGACTTCGGCGGCGACTTCGGCTTCTGACGATCCACCGGCGCGCCTTGGTGCGGAGACTCAGGTACCGGTGCCGGCACGCTGGTGCGGAGCGGAGCGGGCTATGTCCGGAGAGTCGGCGCCGGCGGCCGGCGTCACCTTTGCGGCGTACGTCAGGCCGAACATCAGGAGAGCGACGACGACCAGGACGACATAGTGCGCCCAGCGCCTCCGGATTATGGTGGTCTGCCGGCTGCTGTTCTCGGTGGATGGTCCCGTCGTGAGTGTCCCGCGCATCTCAGCTCCCCCGTTCGCTGAGGCGTTACGTCAGACCCTTGTCGGACCCAATTCCAGTTTTCCCTGACCTCTGGTGTCGCACACTTGGCGGCGGCGTACGTCACCCATGTCCGGTACCAGGGGACTCGCCCCGAAGGTGCAGCCGCCTGGCCGCCTCGGCGACCGACCCGGAGAGGGACGGATAGACCGCGAACGCATTGGCCACCTGGTCGACGGTCATGCGTCCCGACACCGCGATCGACACCGGATGGATCAGTTCGCTGGCGCGCGGAGCGACGACGACGCCGCCGACGATGATCCCGGTGCCCGGGCGGCAGAACAGCTTGACGAACCCGTCGTGGATGCCCTGCATCTTGGCGCGGGCGTTGCGTGCCAACGGCAGCTTGACGCTCACCGCCTGCACCTGCCCGCTGTCGACGTCGGCCTGCGACCAGCCGACGGTGGCGATCTCGGGGTCGGTGAAGACGGTCGCGGACACCTGATCGAGGTCGAGCGGCTGGACCGCGTCGCCCAGCGCGTGGCGCATCGCGATCCGGCCCTGCATCGCGGCGACGGACGCGAGCATGAGCACACCGGTGCAGTCCCCCGCCGCGTAGACGCCGCGCGCGGTGGTCCGCGAGACTCGGTCGACCTCGACGAAGCCGGCGTCGTCCAGTCGTACGCCTGCCTTGTCCAGACCCATGTCGGCGGTGTTGGGAATTGAGCCGACGGCCAGCAGGCAGTGTGAGCCTTCCACCACGCGCCCGTCGGTGAGCGTGACGACGACGCCGTCGCGGCCGCCCTCGACCGGACCACGCTGCACCGACGCCGCCCGCGACCGCGACAGGACCGTCATGCCGCGCCGGGTGAACACGTCCTCGATCACCGTGGCGGCGTCCGCATCCTCGCTCGGCAGCACCCGGTCGCGGCTCGACACCAGCACGACGTCGCAGCCGAGCGCGTTGTAGGCACCCGCGAACTCCGCACCGGTCACACCCGAACCGACCACGATGAGGCGTTCGGGAAGCTCGTCCAGGTCATAGACCTGCTCCCAGGTGAGGATGCGTTCCCCGTCGGGTACGGCGTCGGGGAGCACCCGTGGATGGGCGCCGGTCGAGATGAGGATCACGTCGGCGTCGAGGAGTTCGGTGCCTCCGTCGGCGAGGGTGGCGATCACCCGGTCGGGTCCGTCGAGACTTCCCGTGCCATGGAGGACCTGGATACCCTCCCGCTGGATCTGGCGCTCGATGTCGGCGGACTGGGTGCGGGCGAGAGCCTTGACCCGGGAATTGACCTTCGCGACGTCGACGGTGACGCCCCCGACCTCCGGTGAGGCGCGGCCGATCCGCAGCCCCAGCTCGCCAGACTCGCGGACCTGGGCGATCACCTCGGCGGTGGCCACCAGGGTCTTGCTGGGTACGCAATCGGTGAGGACCGCCGAGCCGCCGAGCCCGTCGCGGTCGACGACGCACACCTCCGCGCCGAGCTGCGCCGCCACCAGCGCCGCCTCGTAGCCGCCAGGTCCGCCTCCGACAATCACCACTCTGGTCACGGTGTCCCATCCTCTCTCACCGGTACTCCGTCAGCCAGATAGGCGAGGTGACCCCGCAGTTCTCCCCCCAACCCTTGCGTGGGGCCGTTACCCTCAAAGATCGTGACCTTGTACGCCGCGTACGCAGCCAACCTCAGTCCGCTCGAGATGGCGGACCGCTGCCCGCACTCGCCCCTTCGTGGCACGGGGTGGCTGGTCGGCTGGCGGCTCACCTTCGGCGGCGAGGACCACGGCTGGGAAGGCGCACTCGCCACTGTCGTCGAGGACGAGAAGGCGCAGGTCTTCGTCGCCCTCTACGACGTCGCACCGGCCGACGAACCCACGCTGGAGGTGTGGGAAGGTGCGAACCTCGGTCTCTACCGCAAGATCCGCGTACTGGTGCAGACCCTCGAAGGTCCGGTGACGGCGGTCAGCTACGTCCTGGACGCGTTCGAGGGCGGGCTACCCTCGGCCCGTTATCTCGGCATCCTCGCCGAGGCGGCGGAGGCGGCCGGCGCCCCGGACGACTACGCCGCCGAGCTTCGCCGCCGCCCGTGCCGCAACGTGGGGCTGTAGGCGACCCGACCGCCGCCCAACGACCTCCCGGCCCGGACTGCCGCGCCGGTGGCGGCAAGTAGGGTCGCTTTCCGTGACGGACGTACCGATTGATCCCTACGCCGTGGCGGCATCCGCGGCCGCGCTCCTCGCCGAACGCACCGGAGTGGCCAGCCACGACGTGGCCGTCGTACTCGGCTCTGGTTGGCGGTCCGCCGCTGACCTGCTCGGCGACACCGTGGCTGAGGTGGGATTCACCGAGCTGCCGGGGTTCGCACCCCCAGCGGTGGCGGGCCACGCCGGTCAGGTCCGCAGCATCGTCGCCGGCGGTCGGCGGGTGCTGGTGTTCCTCGGTCGTACGCACCTCTACGAGGGCCACGGCGTCGCGGCCGTCGTCCATGGCGTACGTACCGCCATCGCGACGGGTTGCCGCGTGGTCGTGCTCACGAACGGCTGCGGCGGGCTCCACGAGGAATGGGAGCCTGGCACTCCGGTCCTGATCGCCGACCATCTCAACCTCACTGGACAGTCGCCGCTCGTGGGCGCGCACTTCGTCGACCTCACCGATCTCTACGCCGGTCGGCTTCGCGCGCTGTGCCGCGAGATCGAGCCGGCGCTACCCGAGGGTGTCTACGCACAGCTGCCGGGACCGCACTACGAGACGCCGGCGGAGATCCGCTACCTGCAGACGATCGGCGCCGACCTCGTCGGCATGTCGACGGCGCTGGAGGCGATCGCCGCCCGCGAAGGTGGCGCCGAGGTGCTCGGCCTGTCCCTGGTGACCAACCTCGCGGCCGGCCTCAGTGGCGAACCCCTCTCCCACACGGAGGTGCTGGCCGCCGGCCAGTCCGCCGCTGACCGGATGGGCCGCCTCCTCTCCGCCCTCGTCGGACGCCTGTAACCGCGGGGGCGTGCCGCCGGGCGAGCAGCGCCGGGGCGCCTGCGTCGGGGCGCCTGCGTCGGGGCGCCTGCGTCGGGGCGCGGAGAATGACCACGCTGCCCATGATTCTGCGAACTCAGCAAGGCGTCGATGCCTGGTCAGAGTCCAGAGGCATGGGCAGCGTGGTCATTTGCGGTCTCTCGCCGACCGTGAGTCAGACGGCCCGGTTGCGCTGAGCCACTCCTGGTACGCCGTAGGGGTAGTCGTCGACGATCGGCGTACTCGCGTCAGTTAGCAGGGCGGTCTCCTCCTCCGACAGGTGCAGGCCCGCCGCACCGAGGTTGTCGTCGAGCTGCTCGACCGTACGAGCACCGAGGATGACCGACGTGACGGCCGGGCGGTCGGCCAGCCAGGCGAGGGCCACCTGTGCCATCGAGACACCTCGACCTTCGGCGACCTTGCGTACGGCGTCGATCACCTGCCAGGTACGTTCGGCCGCGTTGCGCTTGGCGTAGCCCTCCATGCCGCGCTCAGGATTCTCGCCGAGGCGGGTCGCGCCGGTCGGCGTGGAGTCGCGGGTGTACTTGCCGGTGAGCCAGCCGCCTCCGAGCGGGGACCAGGGCAGGATGCCGATGCCTTCGTTCTCGCAGACGGACACCAGCTCGAACTCGATGTTGCGCTGGAGCAGGTTGTACTGCGGCTGCAGGGTGACGATCGGCGCGAGTCCGAGGTGCTTGGTCAGTAGCGCGGCCTTCTGCAGCTGCCAGCCGAGGAAGTTCGAAACGCCGACGTAGTGGATCTTGCCGGCACGTACCGCGTCGTCGAAGAACTGCAGCGCCTCCTCGATCGGCGTCAGTGGGTCCCAGGCGTGGGCCTGGTAGAGATCGATGGTCTCCACCTGGAGCCGGCGGAGGCTGGCGTCGAGGGCGCGGGTCAGGTGCAGCCTGGAGAGGCCGAGCTCGTTGCGGACACCCGTGCGGGAGAATCGGCCCTTCGTGGCGATGACAAGGTGCTCGCGCAGTTCCGGGTGGGCGGCGAGCCAGCGACCGATGATCTCCTCGGACGCGCCGGAGGAGTAGACGTTGGCCGTGTCGATGAAGGTGCCGCCCTGCTCGACGAAGCGGTCGAGCTGCGCGTGCGAGACACGTTCGTCGCTCTCCGTACCGAACGTCATCGTGCCCAGGCACAGCGACGACACGATCGTGCCGGTGCCGCCCAGCGTGCGATATTCCATGCGTACCTCCATCCGAGGGGTCCCGGGCGTGCGGCTTGAGCAGGCACAGTCCGGACCCGAGCTTCGCGGTCAAGGGTGCCCGAGCACGATTAAGCTGTCCAACAGAAGAAACCGATCCAGCTGATCAGGCCAGGTGATGACCTGCCATGGAGCTACGCCAACTCGAGTACTTCGTGACCGTTGCCGAGGAACGTCATTTCACCCGGGCGGCCCAGCGGTTGCACGTGGCGCAGTCCGGTATCTCCGCGTCCATTCGTTCACTGGAACGGGAGTTGGAGGCCGAGCTTTTCATCCGCAGCACCCGCAGCGTCGAGCTCACCGACGCCGGGCGGGCACTACTCGTCGAGGCGCGACACACGCTCTGTGACGTGGCGGCCGCGCGCGAAGCCGTCGCCGCCGTCCGCGGGCTGGTGAGCGGCCGACTTGTGGTGGGGACGCTGCAGTGCCTGTGCGCGCTGAGCGTCCCCGACCTGCTCGCCCGTTTCCACCAGGCACATCCGGGTGTGGAGATCCGGCTGAAGCAGGGCGGTACGCCAGAACTGCTCGCGCAGGTCCGGGCCGGCGACATGGACGTCGCCCTGGTGTCCGAGCCGCCCGGCGAACCGGCGGGGGTCGCTGTGACGCCGCTGGCGCGCGAGCCGATGGTGCTGGCGTGTGGGCCCGGCCATGCGTTCGCCGGGAGGGACAGCCTGGACCTCGCCGATTGCAAGGACGAGCGGTTCGTCGACTTCCACCCCGGCTGGATCACCCGCGACGTCACCGACCGATCGCTCGCCGACGCGCGGATCGAACGGCGAGTGGCGCTGGAGGTCAACGACGTCCACTCGCTGCTCGAGTTCGTCGGTGCCGGTCTCGGAGTAGCGCTGGTGCCGCACAGCTTCACGAAGAAGAAGACCCGGGCGCGCTTCGTACCCCTCCGGGCGCCGGTCCCGGAGTGGCGGACGGTCGTGGCGGTCCCCGCCGGGCGCCGGCCGAGCCCGGCGGCGGCGGCGCTGCTCACCGATCCGGCGTTGGCACCCCGGCGGAGTGCCGGCGCCGCTCGTCCATGATGCAGTGGCGTCGCCGCTCGCCCATGATGCAGTGGCGGCGCCACTCGCCCATGATGCAGTGGCGGCGCCACTCGCCCATGATGCAGTGGCGGCGCCACTCGCCCATGATGCAGTGGCGGCGCCACTCGTCCATGATCATGAAGGATTTGTCGGCTGTCCGGCTGAAAAACGTTCATGATCACGATCATGATCACCGGATTGAGGGGGCGCTGTGGGTCGGGTGAACGAGGTGGGCACGATGGAGCTCGGCGGTCTGGTCGAGAAGGCGCGGGAATGGCTCGCGGAGGATCCCGATCCGGTGACCCGTGCGGAACTCGCCGCGCTCGTCGCCGCCGCCGAGAACGATGACGAAGGCGCGCGGGCAGAGCTTGCGGACCGGTTCGCGGGAACGTTGGAGTTCGGGACTGCCGGCCTGCGGGGCGCACTCGGCGCAGGGCCCAACCGGATGAACCGCGTCGTCGTCATCCGGGCCGCCGCCGGACTCGCCGCCCATCTGCGTACGCACGGACATGCAGGTGGCGCCGTCGCGGTCGGCTACGACGCCCGCCACAACTCCCGCACCTTCGCAGGCGACACAGCGGCCGTTCTCGCCGGTGCCGGGCTGCGCCCACTGGTGTTGCCCGGGGCGTTGCCCACACCCGTTCTGGCGTTCGCGATCCGACACCTCGGATGCGTCGCGGGCGTGATGGTCACGGCCTCGCACAACCCCGCTCAGGACAACGGCTACAAGGTCTACCTCGGCGACGGTACGCAGATCGTGCCGCCCGCTGACGCCGACATCGCGGCCGAGATCGCGGCGGTCGGACGGCTCACGTCCGTCCCCCGCGGTGAGGAATGGGAGACGCTCGACGACACCATCGTGGAAACGTACCTCGCGCGGGTCGCCTCGCTACCTGCCCCCGGTCCCCGGGACCTGCGCATCGCCTACACCCCACTGCACGGCGTGGGAGGTGCGGTCGTACGGACGGCACTGGAACGGACCGGGTTCTCCGCCTCCACTGTCGTCTCTGCCCAGGCCGAGCCTGATCCCGACTTCCCTACGACGGCCTTCCCGAATCCCGAAGAGCCCGGAACGATGGACCTCGCATTCGAGCTGGGAGCACACATCGGCGCGGATATCGTGCTCGCGAACGATCCGGACGCCGACCGGTGCGCGGTCGCGGTGCCGAGCGACGGCGGGTTCCGCCGGCTGTCCGGAGACGAGGTGGGCGCGCTCTTCGCCGTCCATCTGCTGCGGTCCGGAATCCGCGGGACGCTCGCGACGACGATCGTCTCGAGTTCCCTGCTGTCAGCGATCGCCGCGCGCCATGATGTGCCCTACGTCGAGACGCTGACCGGTTTCAAGTGGCTCGGCCGCGTGCCGGGGCTGATGTTCGGCTACGAGGAAGCGCTCGGCTACTGCGTCGACCCGGGCGCCGTCGGCGACAAAGACGGCATCTCGGCGATCGTCCGGATGGCCGAGTTGGCGGCCGCGTTGAAGGCCGAGGGCCGGACACTCCTCGACCTGCTCGACGACATCGCCACGGAGTACGGCATCCATGCCACGCAGCAGCACTCAGTTCGGCTGCGCACCGTCGCCGACGCCACCCCCACGCTCGAACGCCTCCGGAAGGATCCGCCCCGGTCGCTCGGCGGCCGGCCCGTCGAACGGGTCGACGACCTCGCCGCTCCCGAGCCCGGCGGTTTGCCTCCGACAGACGGGCTCCGCTTCGTTCTGGCCGACCGGGGACGGGTCCTCATCCGCCCGAGCGGTACCGAGCCGAAGCTCAAGTGCTACGTCGAGGTCGTCGTACCGGTCGAGGATCCGGGAGCGGGCACGGTAGACCTGGCAGCTGCGAGAACCGCAGCCGACGATGCCCTTGCCGCCATTGGCAGGGACATCCAGGACCTGCTGGGCACCTGATGCGCAGCCGACGCCTCGGCCAATCCCTCGCGAGTCCCTCGGCGAATGACCACGCTGACCCATGGCGAATGACCACGCCGACCCATGGCGAGTGACCTCGGCGAATGACCACGCTGAGCATGCCTGTGGAAGCCGGAACATGTGTGGATGCCTGGTTGAAGTACACAGGCATGCTCAGCGTGGTCATTCGCCGAGGCGCACGGGTGCTCAGCGTGGTCATTTCGCCGAGGTAGGACACCCTCAGCCCGGCACACCCTCAGCCCGGGACACCGTCAGACCGGCACACCGTCAGACCGGCACACCCTCAGACCGGTGCGCCGTCAGACGGTGGCGATGGCGTTGGCAGGGGAACCGACTGCGCCGGGCAGGCGCAGGGGCGGAGCCGTCAACAGGAACCTCGATCGTTCGTGCTCGCGCAACCACAGCGCCAGCTCCTCGAGGTACCACATCTCCCCGAGGTTGAGGCCGAGCTTGAACAGGCAGTGGTGGTGGAGGGGCAACGCCGCATGCGGATCCGGCCCACCGTCCTTGGCGGGAAACGCCTCCACGCCGTAGTTGTCCGCGATCAGGGCCGCGATCTGGCTGTCGCTGATCCACTGCAGCAGGCGTTCGTCTCGTCCGTCGAGCACCGCGCACATCGCGTGCACCCGCTCCGGGTGCGGCGTACCGCCCATCGCCAGCAACTCCGTCGCGTAGCCCGTGTGCAAAAGCAGCATGTCGCCAGGCTCGACCACGACATCGTCGGCGTCCATGACGGCGGCCAGCTGGTCATAGCCGACGTAGGTCTGCGTACGGCCGAAGTGCTTCTCGAGGTCGACCAGGACGCCGCGACCCTGGATCGGCTTCTCGGCCATGTTCTCGACACCGAGCTTGTACGCATAACAGGCATGGCCGTCGGCGCCCACCTGCGCCAACGGGCCTACCACATCGGCACCAGACCGGAACCCGTTGTAGAAAAGGGCTTCCGGAGCACCGTCACCGTCAGCATCGAACATCGCCCCGACATGGCAGAGGCTGTCCCACTGGGAGGAGTACTGCAGTGTCAAGGTGACCTTGTCATCGCAGACGACGTCGAGGTGTCGCGCGTCCAACCGTCCGGTACGAAAGTTGTAGCGGAAACCGTTCTCGTCACTGGTCGGCGACAGCACCGGAGGCACCCGGCGGGGATTGACCACGTTGCCGCCAGGGGCGTCGAGTGGAAGGCTGAGGCAGAACGTCAGGCCCTCCCGCACCTCGGCCATGCCCTCGCGGACCTTCGCGGGCGTCAGCAGGTTGAGCCGGCCGAGCTGGTCGTCCTCCCCCCAGTCGCCCCATGTCGAACCGTCGGGTCGGTGCGTCCACCGCGTCATCGGTTGCCTCCACTGGTCAGAGCCGTACGACTGTGCCCGGCCTCCGCGAGCAATGGCCAGGACTCGCATAGTGCCGGTTCTGGGGCGCGAGGAACCAGAGGCTGCCCACGAACGCCGGCGCTGCGAAGGTCAGCGCTGCGAAGGTCAGCCTGCGGGTGACCCCGGCATGCGGGAAGGCGCGCGCCCCTCGTCGGCCTCAGCCGAACTGGCTCGCCACCACGGCGACCAGGATCGCGGCGGCGATCACCCCGAACTCCGGCCACCGCCAGTGCCGCTCGACCTTCGCCGATCCGCCGGTCTGTTGTGCGGTCGTCTCCGCATACTTCCGCGACAGCCCGTCGATCCGCTGCAGCGTGTAGTCGGCGGGGGCGACGTTGGCGCCCGGCCCGACGGATTCCCGCAATGCGCCCGGCGCGACCTGGAACGCGGACGCGTCAGAGGACTCCATCATGGCTGCCTGGCTCGCCTGGAAAGCGCCGCGCTTGGCTCGCCGGCGCAGGGATCGCCGGTCGGCGCCGGTCAACGCGATCGCCACCGAGCGGTGTTCCGCGCCGGCCACCTTCACCTGGAGGACCGGGGCGATGGCGACCGACTCGATCAGGTGCCACGGTATCCACGTGTCGCTCAGGATGTTGCGCAGGACCAGGGCTTCTTCGTACGCGACGACGCAGGGGCGGACCAACGCGAGCCAGACGACCGCGCTCACCGCGATGACGACCGTGGCGGCCGTGAACCCGTCCCAGGTACGCCACTCGAGAACGATGTCGACGAGGATCACGGCCCCGATCGCCAGGGTGAGCACGCCGAGCACCCGACCCGCGGTCGGCGCGAAGCTCTCGATCTTGGACGCCTTGTCCGCCGTACGCACTGAAAGCCGGCTCACTGGTTGCCCTCCCGACATCATGACCGCCCGCGTGCTCCCTCCCGTGGGGCCTGCTCGGGGCGGGCCAGCTGGGCGGCTGCATCGGGCGTTCGGTGAGTCGATTGTGCCGTGCCGTTGACAGCACTGGAAGCACCTGCCAATAATTTCTGGCATGTGCAAGGTTGATCATGCGTGAGAGTGAGCTGACCGGAGATCAGCTCCTCCAGGCGCTGAGCACGCTGGCCAACCCGCACCGGCTGCGGGTCGTCGCGGCGCTGAGGCCGGGCCGGCAGTACGTCAGTGCGATGGCACGCCAGCTCGGGATCAGCCGACCACTGCTGCAGATGCACCTGCGCAAGCTCCAGGCCGCAGGCCTCGTCACCGCGCAACTCGAGCTGGCCGATGACGGCAAGGCGGTCAACTACTACAGCCTCACCCCGTTCGCGCTGCACCTCTCCCCCGACACCATCGCCCGTGCCGTCCACACGCTCAGCGACGGCGAGGAAGGACGGTAACCGTGTCCGACGCACAGATCTGGGTCTTCGGCATCCTCGCGTTCATCGTGCTTCTCGCACTCGTCTCCAGGATCAGCCGACGCCGCGGCGTGCCCTGGCCTGTCGCTCATCACCAGGATCAGCAGCAGTACGAGATGCTGGCGCAGACGTCCCTGGACACGCAGCAAGAGCTGAGGCAGGACGTGGCGAAGCTCCGCGACGAGGCGACCGAGATCAAGATGCGGCTGGAGTCCATCGAGCAACTCCTCAAGTCGGTCGACTGACCATGACGACGGGAGAACTTCCGTGTTGACCGCCCCGACGTAGACGAGCTGAACGGACACCCCCGATCAAATCCGTCCCGGAGCGTGCGTGTCGGTCAGACCGGTTGGGCGAAGACGAACGTGTTCCCGGTAAAGCGTGAGCCGTCGTACCAGCAGGTGATGAGGACCAGCCTCCCGCCCGGGAAGTGCCGGTCGTCGATCGCCTTCGCCTCCTCGGCCACCTGCTCGAACGCCTTGTCCGGGACCACCCTGGTGACCTCGTACCTGACCACACCACGGTTGGTGTAGACGTCGACGTCGTCGCCTTGCCGCAACCGGGCGGCATATCCGAGGGCTCCGCCGCCCACGCCTTCGACACCCTGTCGCTTCAGGGTGTGACCCACGATCAGCGAACTGCCCACGCCTGCACCAGGGATCGGACCGTCCTGCCACCAACCGACGGTGGCGGGATCACTGGGCGGGACAAGAGTGCGGTACTTCTTGCTCGCCGGGTCATTACTCATGCTGATGCCCTGGACCGGAGCACTGACGTGCAGCCGGGGAATCTCGATCCGGGACGGGACACCTGCCTCAGCTCGATCTCGATGCACCGTGGCCTGGTCCTCAGCCTCCGCGGCCCCTGACCTGGCACTGCCCCCGGAGTTCGAGTCTTCCCCGGAGTGGGCCCCGGGCAGGGACCCACTCGCGAGGAAGCATCCCGTCACCGCCAGCACGATGCCGACGGCGAGGAACAGCCAACGCGCTGCCTTAGGCGGCGCCATGTCCACCCTGGTGCGCCGGCCTGACAAGCCGGAATCCGCCGAGCGCCATCACCGCCAGGCCGGTGAACAGGACAACCCAACCGAGAAGGGCAACCGAACCGAGACCCCCTGCCGGTCCGTCACCACTACCGCCGAAACCACCCTCGAACGCGGTCGGACCCGGGCCCGGCACGGGTGTGCTTGTCGGTGCCGGGCTGTCCGAAGGTGTCGGCTCAGGACTGTCGGTCGGCTCCGGCGTCTCGGTCACCGTCGGCTCCGGGCTCGGTGTGTCGGTCACCGTCGGCTCCGGGGTGGGCGTGTCGGTCGGCTCCGGCGTCGGCTCGGTGCCGCACGCCTGCACCCAGAACACCTTGTACTTGTGGAACGCGACCTTGCCGCCCGCGTCGGTCACGGTGACGTCGACCTTGATGTGCACCTGGCCCTTGTCGTTCACCTCGAGACCGGTGAGGTCGAGTTCGTAGGACTCGGTGTGGTTGAGGACGTTGCTCGGATCGTTTCCTCCCACGAAGTCGAACGACGAGCGTCCCTTGTCCGTGAGTGGCACCACCACCGGAGGCGTGGGATTGGTCGGGGACCAGACGTTGAAGGTCACGTCGGCCGTGTTGGTGCCGGGTTCAGGATCGAACCCGAAGAACTGCAGATCGAAGCCGCAGACCACGTGCGGTTCGTTGGACGGGTCCGCATCGACCGGAGTGCCGTCGATCTTGACCGAGCCATTGGCGCCCGCCGGCTGGTGGTCGGCTGCCGCGGGCTGGACGAGGAGGAGTGCGCCGATGACGGCGAGGAGGAGGCCGAGCATCAGCGTGCCGATGCTGCGTGCGGCGCCGGAGAGGCGACGCTGAAAAGGAGGACTGGCGTTCATGGTTCCCTTTCGAGGAAACTGAGATGATCCGTGAACCCCCGTGAGAAACGTCCAGCCGCCGGCGCCAGGCGCCACGTGCGTGACGGATCTTTATACACGCCTGCTCGGCACCCGGTTGCAGAGAATCAGCGCTTGCTCGGCAGTGGCCACTTTCGGCCAGCCCGGGGATGTCTCACGCTCACGGACTGTCCGGTTCCCGACACGTTGGGCGCCGATCAAGGCGACTGCGGCGGACGCGGAGCCCTGAGGCGGGACCTGTACGCGACATAGACTCTGGCGGGTGACCATGACCGCCGCGCTGTCGCCGGAACGGATCTCGGCGATCACCGGTTCCGATGCGAGTCTGCGCGCGTTTCTGGCGGGCTTGCCAGGCGTCGACCAGGTGGGCGCGGAGGCGCGGGCGGCCACGCTGGCCACCCGGTCGATCAAGACGTCGGCGAAGGAGTTCGCCCTCGACCTGGCCGTGACGATGATCGACCTCACCACGCTGGAGGGCCAGGACACGCCCGGCAAGGTGCGGGCGCTCTGCGCGAAGGCCCAGCGTCCGGACCCGGCCGATCCGACCTGCCCACCCGTCGCCGCCGTATGCATCTACCCCGACCTCGTACCCACGGTGAAGGCCGCCCTCGCCGGCAGCACCGTCAAGGTGGCGAGCGTCGCGACGGCGTTCCCGTCAGGGCGGTCCAGTCTCGACGTCAAAGTGCGCGAGACGGCCGACGCGGTAGCGGCCGGCGCCGACGAGATCGACATGGTGATCGATCGTGGAGCGTTCCTCGCCGGGCGGTTCGCCACCGTGTACGACGAGATCGTCGCCATCAAAGCGGCCTCCGGCGAGGCGCATCTCAAGGTGATCCTGGAGACCGGCGAGTTGGCGACCTACGACAACGTACGTCGCGCGAGCTGGCTCGCCATGCTGGCCGGGGCCGACGTCGTCAAGACCAGCACGGGCAAGGTGTCGCCGGCCGCGACCCTGCCGGTCACGCTGGTGATGCTGGAGGCGGTGCGCGACTTCCGCGACGCCACCGGCCGGCTGGTGGGGGTGAAGGCGGCGGGCGGCATTCGTACGGCCAAGGACGCGATCCGCTACCTCGTCCTCGTGAACGAGACCGCCGGCGAGGACTGGCTCGATCCGGCCGGCTTCCGGATTGGCGCGTCCAGCCTGCTCAACGACCTGCTGATGCAGCGAACGAAGATGCGGACGGGCCGGTACGCAGGTCCTGACTACTTCACCCTCGACTGACCAGGAACGTCGCAGCTGCGGTCGCGGTCCTGGACCGTTTCGCGGGGCTGGCGACCATTGGACCGTCCACCGTACGCAGCCCGAAGACAGGCCGCCCCGCCATGATCATGCGAGAGAAACTGGGCGATTCCCACGCAGAACGCGCCCCGTTTCTCCCTCATGATCATGGTCGAACGCCGCCAAGGTCGACGTCCGCGAGGCGGCCCCGCGGCGCCGTCCGGCGCCGCACCCTGGCCGGTCGTCCCGCCGGGCTTAGGGTGGTAGACACGGGTCCGTTCCCGTTCACCCCGGGATCACCCTCGAGCCGACACGCTGCATCACGCCGGACATCACGCTGGATGTAAAGGGGGGCGCCTGCCATGCCCAGGTTCGACTACGCCCCGGCTCCGGAGTCGCGGGCGATCGTCGACCTCGCCCCGTCGTACGGCCTGTTCATCGGCGGCGAGTTCGTCGAGTCGGTCGACGGCGGTCCGTTCAAGACCGTGAGCCCGGCGACCGCGGAAGTGCTGGCCGAGGTGACGCAGGCGGGGCCGCGCGACGTCGACCGCGCCGTCGCCGCCGCGCGCACCGCCTACTCCGACACCTGGTCCACGATGTCCGGGCGCGACCGCGGCAAGTATCTCTTCAGGATCGCGCGTCTGATCCAGGAACGGGCCCGCGAACTCGCCGTGCTCGAGTCGCTCGACAACGGCAAACCGATCCGCGAGTCCCGCGATGTCGACATCCCCCTGGTTGCCGCGCACTTCTTCTACTACGCCGGGTGGGCGGACAAACTCGCGTACGCGGGCCTCGGCCCGAATCCGTTGCCGATCGGCGTCGCCGGCCAGGTCATCCCGTGGAATTTTCCCCTCCTCATGCTGGCCTGGAAAATCGCGCCAGCCATGGCGTGCGGCAACACCGTCGTACTGAAGCCGGCCGAGACGACACCACTTACCGCGTTGATGTTCGCCGAGATCTGCCAGCAAGCCGACCTGCCGCCCGGTGTGGTCAACATCGTGACCGGTGCCGGCGAAACTGGGCAGGCACTCACCACTCATCACGGGATCGACAAAATAGCCTTCACCGGATCGACGGAGGTGGGAAAGGCCATCGCCCGCGCTCTCGCCGGCACCCGGAAACGCCTCACCCTTGAACTCGGCGGAAAGGCCGCCAACATTGTCTTCGACGACGCAGCACTCGACCAGGCCGTCGAAGGCATCGTCAACGGCATCTTCTTCAATCAGGGCCACGTGTGTTGCGCCGGCTCCCGCCTCCTCGTGCAGGAAAGCGTCTACGACGACGTGCTCGCCAGGCTCAAAAGGCGGATGGGCACACTGCGCGTCGGTGATCCGCTCGACAAGAACACCGACGTCGGCGCGATCAATTCTCCCCAGCAACTGGAGAAGATAAGGATGCTCAGCGACGCCGGCGAATCCGAAGGTGCCGAACGCTGGTCGGCACCCTGCGCACTACCCGATCGTGGCTACTGGTTCGCGCCGACCATTTTCACCGGAGTGACCCAGGCACACCGGATCGCGCGCGAGGAAATCTTCGGGCCGGTGCTTTCCATTCTCACTTTCCGTACGCCAGAAGAGGCGGTGGAGAAGGCCAACAACACGCCGTACGGACTGTCCGCCGGCGTCTGGACCGAAAAGGGTTCGCGCATTCTTTGGATGGCCGACAAGCTCCGGGCCGGGGTGGTGTGGGCGAACACGTTCAACCGGTTCGATCCCACGTCGCCGTTCGGCGGTTACAAGGAATCCGGTTATGGGCGCGAAGGCGGCCGACACGGCCTGGAGGCGTACCTCGATGCCTGAACAGCCGACGAGACCCGAACGCATGGACGTGCGCAAGACGTACAAGCTCTTCGTCGGCGGCGCGTTCCCGCGCAGCGAGTCGGGCCGTAGCTACGCGGTCCACGACGCCGGCGGCCGGTTCGTCGCCAACGCCGCGCTCGCCTCGCGCAAGGACGCCCGCGACGCCGTGGTGGCAGCGCGGAAGGCGTTCGGCGGCTGGTCTGGGGCGACCGCCTACAACCGCGGCCAGATCCTCTACCGGATCGCCGAGATGCTGGACGGTAGGCGCCAGCAGTTCGTCGCCGAGGTTGCCGCCGGTGAGGGACTCGACACCGAGCGCGCCATCGCGCAGGTGGACGAGAGCATCGACCGCTGGGTGTCCTACGCCGGATGGTCGGACAAGATCGCCCAGGTCGTCGGCGGGTCGAACCCGGTCGCCGGGCCGTACTTCGACTTCTCCCTCCCCGAACCCACCGGGGTGGTGGCCGTCGTCGCCCCACAGGACTCCAGCCTGCTCGGCCTGGTCAGCGTCGTCGCCCCGGTGATTGTCACCGGCAACACCTGTGTCGTCCTCGCCGCCGAACGCACCCCCCTGCCGGCGGTCACCCTGGCCGAGGTGCTGGCGACGAGCGACCTGCCCGGCGGGGTCGTCAACCTCCTCACCGGGCGGGTCGCCGAGGTCGCTCCGTGGCTCGCCAGCCACATGGACGTGGACGGCATCGATCTCACCGGAGTCGACGATCCGAAGGTGGCGGCTGAACTCGAGGGGGCGGCTGCCGATAACCTCAAGCGCGTGACGCGGCCGCCGCTCGACCACGAACGTCCGGACTGGTACGCCGAGCCGGGCCTCGATCGGATGACGGCCTACCTCGAAACCAAGACCGTCTGGCACCCCATCGGCAGATAAGACCGGGATGTAACGCTGTGACGACAGAATTCCTGAACGATCCGATCGTGCCGCTCGAGCTGACCATCACCGGCGGCAAGCGATTCACGTTGTACCAGCCGGGGTGGTACACCGCCGACGACGGCTCCGCCGGCTTCCTCGGCACGAAGGGCCAGGTCTACGGCTTCCGTACCCTCGACGACCTCGTCAGTTTCGTCGACTCCAGCACCCAGACCGACCTGTCGCCGAGCCAGCACCTGCGGCCGCTGCGGATCTGGCCGGCGGAGGAGTACGCCCGCAAACTGTGTTCGTACGACCTCATCAACCTGCCGGAGATCGCCGACGGCGAACTCGACGCCGACGAACAGGCCTCCCTCGGGTCGACGCTCGCGCTGATGCTCGACCTGCTCGACTACATGGACGTCGACGACCCGCACGCGCAGGCGCTGCACGACGACGAGGACATCAGCAAGCTCGCTTCCGGCGATGAGGTGCTGTCGATCTTCCGCGCGGCGCACCACCGCAAGCACGTTGTCGAGATCCTCGACGCGAACTGGTCGTGGTGTCTCGCCGAGGTCTCCCGCCGAATCGTCGTCCCGGACCTTCCGGAGTCGCCGGTCAGTAGCTCACCGTTGCTGGGCGGCGCTGCCGGTAGTGCCGCGGTCAGCGAGGAGGGCGACGGCTCGGTACCGCTCGAGGACGCCACCGACGCGATGACGTTGTGGTTCGGCCTTGCCGAGGAGGGGTTCTACGCCGTACGCAGCACGAGCTTGCATGACGGCATCCCGCACTATGCGGGTACGCCCGACGACGCAGGCACCCCCCGGTTGACGGTCTGGACCGACCTCGACCGGATGCGTACCGACCTCACGTCCGGTCCGGTCGCCGGCCTGAGCGACGGACGCGGCGGTGAGGTGGCGCTCAACCTGCTGAGCGTCCTTGACCGTCCGGACGTCAGCCTCACCCCGCACGACGACTCCATCTTCGACCTCGTGCTCGTCGCCGACTCCCTCACCGAGGAGATGGACCACGAGGCCGCCGACAAGCTGGTGAGCGCCTGGACCGAGCTGTCGCGACTGGCCGACTGGGGTGGCTGGACCGACCTCGCGGAACTGCTCAGCCCCGAGTCGCCGGCCGGCAGGTTCGTGATCTCCTGTGCCGTCGACCTGGCCCAGGACCGGCCGGGTGCCGCCCAGGCGCTGGCCACGGCCGACGTGAAAGCGGCGGCAGCCGGGTGGCAGGCCGTGCTCCCCGTCCTCACGGCGCATCTGGATCAGCGGAGCTGACGTCGAGTGGACCTGCTGAGCTGACGTCGAGGGTGCGCGACCTGACGTCGGCCGTGAGTTTCGCGAGCAGGGCGATGAGTGTGTCGCGCTCTTTCGCGGACAGGCTGCTGACGAGCGAGGCTTCGCGCGCGAGTACCGCGTCGACCGAACGTTCGATGAGGGCGTGCCCGTCGGCCGTCAACGACACGAGGACGGTACGGCGGCCGGTCGGTGCCGGGGCGCGCCGGACGAGTCGATCGCGTTCGGCCCGCGCTACGCGTTGAGAGATCGCGCCGGCCGTCACCAGCGTCCGCTCCGCGATCTGTCGGGTCGTGAGGGCGTACGGCGGACCCGCGCGGCGGATCACGGACAGCAGGTCCAGCGTCGCCGCGTCGATTCCCGCCTTCCGTAGCACCCGGTTGCGGTCGTCCGCGAAGAGCTTCGCAAGGCGCCAGAGGGGTGTCACGATCTCGATGGAGTCTGTCGGGGTGCCCGGGCGTTCGCGTTGCCAGGCTGCGGCGATCTCCGCGGCCGGATACGGCGAAACGGCTCCTAGCGGTGAGCCAGCATCGGCGGGCGAGCCGGCAGCATCGGCGGGGGAGCCGGGACTCTCCACGGGCGAACCAGCATCCCCCGGGGCGGGGTGGTCGGCCACGGCGCATACTCCTCGTCTCCGCTATGTTTAGACCTAAACGTACCAGGAGGCAGGAGGAGCCTTGACCCGCATCGTTCTCGTCACCGGCGGTACCAGCGGCATCGGGCGCGCCGTGGCCGCTCGGTTCGCCGCTGACGACGCCGAGGTCTTCATCACCGGGCGCCACACCAACACGGTGGAGGCGGCCGCGAAAGCACTCGAGGTCCACGGCCTCGTCTGCGACGCCACCCGGCCCGACCAGGTGTCGTCCCTGAGTTCGCAACTCGGCGAACGGCTCGACGTCCTCGTCAATGCCGCCGGCGGCCTGGCCGAGGTGGACCCCACCGGCCCCGGCTCGACCGCCCCGGATCCGCTGGACACACTGGCCGCCGAGTGGCAGTCGAGTCTTGCCCAGAACCTGCTCAGCGCGGTCCTCACCACCGCCTCGGTCCAGGCGAAGCTCGACCGGGGCGGCTCGATCCTGAGCATCGGTTCGATCGGGGCCGAGCGTCGCGGGGGTGCGTACGGCGCGTCCAAGGCCGCCCTCGCAGCCTGGAACGCGTCTCTCTCCGCCCAGGTCGGCCCGCGCGGCGTCACCAGCAATGTCATCTCCGCCGGATACATCGAGGGCACCAACTTCTTCCGAGGCAAGATGACCGACGAACGCCACCGAGCTCTCGTGCAGGAGACTCACGACAAGCGGCCGGGCACTCCGGACGACATCGCCGAAACCGCCTACTTCCTCGCATCGCCCGGTGCGAGGCACATCACCGGCCAGACGATTCACGTCAACGGTGGTGCCTTCACCACCCGGTAGCCGGCCTGGACATCGGGATCGCGCATCAGGCCGGCGTAGTCAGGGAGAACCCTCGCCTGTCCCCGACTTCGGCGTACGCAGGAAACACTCCGTGCGGGCGGCTCGTCTTACCGGGTAAGGACAGTCGAGGAAAGGACTTCCGCATGGCCCGCCTGGTCCGCCCGCGCAGGGGAAAGGTCATCGCTGGCGTCTGCGCCGGGCTCGCCGACCGGTTCGGCCTGCCGCGCTGGTTCGTGCGGCTGGCGTTCATCTTGTCCTGCCTCCTACCCGGGCCGCAGGTGATCCTCTACATCGTGCTGTGGATCCTCATCCCGCGGGACGACACCTGAGGTGGGGTCCCCTCATCGGGGACAGGGGCCGCATGAATGGGTGCCCTACCAGCGCAGGCCCCGGCGGGCGAGTTCGATCTCGAGCTCCATCCGGCGTACGCCTGACAACGGGCTCCGCGCGCCCCGTGTCTCGACCTCGAGGGCGCGGCAGGCAAGCAGCAGCGTGTCGTCGTAGGCGAGTTCGGTGACGTGCAGGTGGAACGCCCGGGCGGACACCCGCCGGTCGGCGTGCAGGCGCATGATTTCCTCGCCGAGCCGATGCAGATCGGCGGCCAGGCGTTCGATTGGGCGTTGTGCTGGTTGCATGCCGGCCGTAGCCGCATTCCAGTTGGGGGTCGGGCCCATGCCCTTGCGTAACGCCTGCCCCAGCCAGTCCAACACCCGTCCGCCCGCCATGCCCCATCCTCTGCACGCGCTTATGTGCTTCAAGGATGCGCCATCCGGCGGGATTTGGCTTCCGCGAAGGTCCCGGAAATTCGTTCAGCGTTCGTCGACAGGCCGCTGCATCTGGGCGAACGCCCGCTCGGCAGCGAGCCCGGCATACCCCGGCTTGATGACGTCGTTGATCAGCGCGAGCCGCTGGTCGAACGGCAGGAACGCGCTCTTCATCGCGTTGACGGTGAACCACGCGAAGTCGTTCAGGTCGTAGTCGAACGCCTCGGCGAGGGCGGCGAACTCCTGCCCCATCGACGTTCCGCTCATCAGCCGGTTGTCGGTGTTGACCGTCACCCGGAACCGTAGCCGGGTCAACAGGCCGAACGGATGCTGCGCGAGCGAAGGTGCCGCACCGGTCTGGACGTTGGACGTGGGGCAGAGCTCGAGGGGGATCCGCTTGTCGCGGACATACGCAGCGAGCCGGCCGAGACGCGCGGTCCCGTCGGCGCTGACCTCGATGTCGTCGACGATGCGTACGCCGTGACCGAGCCGGTCGGCGCCGCACCACTGGATCGCCTGCCAGATCGAAGGAAGGCCGAACCCTTCGCCGGCGTGGATGGTGAAGTGGGCGTTCTCACGCTGGAGGTACTCGAACGCGTCGAGGTGCCGGGTCGGCGGGTAGCCCGCCTCAGCTCCCGCGATGTCGAACCCGACCACGCCCTGGTCGCGGTAGTGCACGACCAGCTCGGCGATCTCCCGCGACCGGGCCGCATGCCGCAGAGCGGTCAGGATCTGGCGTACGACGATGGGCCGACCGGCGACGGCTGCCCGCTTCTCACCCTCGGCGAAGCCGTCGCGTACGGCCTCGACCACCGCCGGCAGGCTGAGCCCTGCCTGCAGGTGTTGTTCAGGGGCGTACCGGACCTCCGCGTAGACCACACCGTCCTGCGCCAGGTCGAAGGCAGCTTCCGCGGCGACCCGGGCAAGCGCCTCCGGAGTCTGGAGAACGCCCACCGTGTGGACGAACGTGTCGAGGTAGCGCTCGAGCGACCCGGAGTCCGCGGACTCCCGGAACCACTGCCCCAGGTCGGGCGCCGTTGGCGCGGGCAGCTCGTGCCCCACTTCCGCCGCCAGCTCGAGGACCGTCTGCGGACGCAGCCCGCCGTCGAGGTGATCATGGAGCAGAACTTTCGGGGCCCGGGCGATCTCGTGGGCAGTGACCTTCATAGCGTGACGATACGCCGTCTCACGTCCGGTCGCGGCCAGCTTTCGGGCGGCGCCTGGGCACGTGGGGGCGTGCGTCCCCGGGCCGGGCGGTCAGGTGAGGGAACCGCGGAGACCGCGCACGATCCGGTTGAGCGTGGCAGCATCCTCGGGCGCCGGACTCGCTGCCACCTGGCCAGGCTGGCAGCGTGCTCGTGGAGTACTCCCCCAAACGTTGGGTTGCGCCGCCCGCTGGGCGTCGGCAACCGTGTGAGACAGGGCGCGGGCTGTCCCGACCGGGTGATCATGATCGTGATCATGAGGGTTCTGGGGGTCATGTGCCGCTTTTCCTTCATGATCATGGAACGTACGCCGGCTCGGGGGTAACTGCTACGGCGTCGGCGGCGCGGCCTGGGCGGGTGACGGCAGACCCTGACCACAATGGGTAGGTCAATGTCGGCACAGCACCTTGACAGGTAAGTTACTTTCGCTCACCTTCAAGGCCGGCACGGTGATTGGGGGTTGGATGCTGGCTCTTGTTCGAGACCTGACACCGCTCGTCCTCGGCGTACTCCTCACCTGGATCGGCGCGACGACGCTGCTCGACCGCTCGGCGAGCCAGCAGACCGCTGCCCACGCCTTGTTGCCGCCCCTGATGGGCGAAGGGCCCGCGACGACGGCGATTCGGATCGCGGGATGGGCCGAGCTGCTCGTGGGTCTTGGCCTGCTCGGCGTTCCGACGCACCGGATGCCCGCGGTTGGCGCCGTGGCGCTGGGAGTGGGGTACGCAGGGATCCTGGCGTACGCCCGACTGCGCCCGTCGGCACCAGCTGGCGCGACGGAGTTGCCGGCGGCCGGCTCGGCCGAGGCGGGCGGGACGACGGTCCGATGGCAGTACTACGTCCGGGCCGGGCTGGTGGTCGTCGGCGGGCTGTTCGCCGCCAACGCGGCCACCCCGTGGTGGATGGCTGGCGGACAGCACCCGGTGGCGTCGTTCGGGATCGTGGTGTTCGTCACGCTCACGCTGGTCGCCCTCTCAGCCCCGATCGACCAACTCTGGGCCCGTCACACGCCGCGACGTCGGTTGCGACTGCCGCACGCGCGGACTGATATCCCTCTCCATGCACCCGACCTCCATGCGCCGGACCTCCATGCGCCGGATCTCGGCGCCCCGGACCTCGCCGTCCCGGACCCCGGCGTCCCGGACCCCGGCGTCCCGGACCTCGGCGCCCTTGACCTCCCCGGCCCCGATCTCGAGAGCTTCGGCCCCGATCTCGAGAGCTTCGGCCCCGATCTCGAGAGCTTCGGTCCCGATCTCGAGGGCTTCGGTCCCGCCCAGGCAGGTGGCCTGGCCAGCTCCACCGTGCCCGTGGCTGGCCGCTCGCCAGACGCATCCCGGACCACCTCGGGCGCGTGGACGCTACCTGTTCCCGTCGGTGATCATGAGGACTCCCCGGGCCATAGCTCCTCGCAGCCTTCATGATCACGGTCATGATCAGGGCATAAGGCCCTCCCCGACGTCCGGTCACCACGGGTCCGCACCCGATACCTCAACCGATGACCCTCAACCGATGCGCCTCAACCGATGCGCCCCAGCCGATGCGCCTCAGCCGACGCGGGTCAACCGAGCCGGTCGAGCACGAGTGACTGGTGCGGCCGAGCGCCGTCCGGCGCGACCACGATCCCGCCGTCCAACGCGGCGACGGCGCGGTCGAAATGCGCCGGATCCTCGGCGTGCAGCGTGAGCAGTGGCTGGCCGGCGCGGACGTACGCACCAGGTTTCACATGCAGTTCCACCCCCGCCGAGGCTGACACGGGAGCCTCCTTGCGAGAGCGGCCCGCCCCGAGTCGCCATGCCGCGACACCCACCGCGTAGGCGTCGAGCTGGACCAGCACACCCTCGGCCGGTGCGTAGACCACGTGAGTCTCCGGCGCCCTGGGCAGGGCCGCTGCCGGATCGCCGCCCTGAGCCTGGATCATCCGCCGCCAGACATCCATCGCCGTACCGTCCTGGAGGACTTTGGCCGGATCCACGCCCCCGGACATGTCGCATGCGGCCAGCATCTCCCGCGCCAGCGTGACAGTGAGCTCGATGACGTCGGGAGGGCCGCCGCCTCCGAGCACCTCCACAGCCTCGCGGACCTCCAGCGCGTTGCCGACGGCGAGCCCCAGCGGCGTGTCCATCGACGTGAGGAGGGCGGTCGTCCGCACCCCGGCGGCCATACCCAGCTCGACCATGGTCGTGGCGAGCGCGCGCGCATCGTCGACGTTCTTCATGAACGCACCGGAGCCGACCTTGACGTCGAGCACCACCGCTGACGTCCCCTCGGCGATCTTCTTGCTCATGATCGAACTGGCGATCAGCGGAATCGACTCGACGGTTCCAGTCACGTCGCGCAGGGCGTAGAGCTTGCGGTCTGCCGGCGCGAGGGTGTCGGTGGGCGCGCAGATGACCGCGCCGACGTCGGTGAGCTGCCGGACGATGTCGCCGTAGGACAGGGACGCCCGCCAACCCGGGATCGACTCCAGCTTGTCGAGGGTGCCGCCGGTGTGGCCGAGGCCGCGGCCCGAGAGTTGCGGTACGGCCGCGCCGCACGCCGCGACGACCGGTGCGAGCGGCAGGGTGATCTTGTCGCCGACGCCGCCCGTCGAGTGCTTGTCGACCGTGGGGCGTCCGATGCCGGCGAAGTCGAGGCGCTCGCCGGACGCGATCATGGCATGGGTCCAGCGGACGATCTCGGCCGCGGTCATGCCACGGAGGAGGATCGCCATCGCCAGCGCGGCCATCTGCTCGTCGGCAACGACACCACGGGTGTAGGCGTCGACCACCCAGTCGATCTGGGCGTCGGAGAGGGTGCCGCCATCGCGTTTGCGGCGGATCACCTCGACGGCGTCGAACAACTCTGGCCGGACCTGCTCACCCACGGGAGCTTCCTATCAGATCGTCCGGGCGCAGCCGGCTCGGATCGTTCCGGGCGCGCAGCCGGGTCGGAACGTTCCGGGCGCGCAGCCGGGTCGGATCGTCCGTGCACATTTCGTCGGACTCGCCCCGTCGGACTCACCCCCGGTCCGACCTCAGATCGTCCGGGCCGAAGGCTTCGGGAAGCAGCTCGCGCAGCGGTCTTACGCCGTTCGCTGAATCGACCTGCAGTTCGGGTCCGCCGTGCTCCCACAACAGCTGCCGGCAGCGACCGCATGGCATCAGGAGGCCACCGTCTCCGTCGCAACAGGTGAACGCCACCAGCCGGCCACCACCCGTCGCATGCAGCGTGGAGACCAGTCCGCACTCGGCGCACAGGGTCATGCCGTAGGAGGCGTTCTCGACGTTGCAGCCGACCACGATCCGGCCGCTGTCGGTGAGCGCGGCCGCCCCGACGGGAAAGCGGGAGTACGGCGCATAGGCTCGGGCCATCGCGTCCCGCGCCGCCGAGCGCAGCGCCGCCCAGTCCACGTCCACATCCACGTCGTTCGTCCGCCTGCCTTCTCGTCACGATGCACGCCAATTCCCAACGAGGCACGGCAGATTTACCGCGCATCATTCGGGAATGATCACATATACGTAGATCATTTCACGTACGGCTCACCGTCGGCCTTTGGTGCGCGTACCCGGCCGACGAGTCCGGCGACCGCGATGATGGTCGCGAGGTACGGCGCCATGATCAGCAGCTCCCCAGGGATCGGGGTCTCGATGATCTGCAGCTGGTTCTGCAGCTGCTGGGTGAAGCCGAAGAACAGCGCGGCGACCGTCGCGCCGAGAGGATGCCAGCGGCCCATGATGAGAGCCGCCAGGGCGATGAAGCCCTGTCCGGCCGTGAGGTCCTTGTCGAAGCTGCCGGTGAACCCGACGGTGAAGAACGCACCACCCATTCCGGCCGCGATCCCGCCCGCGAGGACGGCCTGGTAACGCATCCGCAGGACGCTGATGCCCACGGTGTCCGCCGCGCGCGGATGTTCGCCGACCGCGCGGACCCGCAGACCCCAACGGGTCTTGAAGAGGACGAAGGTCACGATCGCCACCGCGGCGTACATCGCGTACACCAGCAGCGTCTGGTGGAAGAACGTGTCGCCGATGACGGGGATGTCGGCCAGCAGCGGGATGCGGACGGCCGGCAGGACGCCCGGGTTGTTGAACCGGTCGCCGTTGCCCTCGGCTACCTGGTCGAACAGGAACCCGGTGATGCCGGAGGCGAACACCACGAGAACGACGCCGAGCACCACCTGGTTGACGCGGTAGCGGATCGCGAACACCGCGAGCATCGCCGCGATCAGCACCCCCGCCACCACAGCCGCAGCGACCCCGGCCAGCAGGCTCCCGGTCACGGTGGCAAGCACCGCAGCCGCGAACGCACCCGCCAGGAACTGTCCCTCGATCGCGACGTTGATGACACCGGCCCGCTCGCACAGCACGCCGGCCAGCGCGCCCAGGATCAGCGGGGTCGCGACGTTCAGCGTGCCCTGGAGCTGGTTGGTCAACGGGAACGTCTTGCCGGCGGCGGCCCAGCACAGGAACGTCACCACGAACGCGAGGCCGAACCCGGCCCACAGCAGGCCTGCCCAGCGCCGGGGAAGGCCGCGAAAGAGATGAACGAGCGCGACCACCACGGCGTAGGCCGCGAGCGTCACCGCGACAGGCAACGCGGGGAGCCCGAGGTTGGGCAGCGGCCGCTCGGAGAACTGGCTCGACAACGTGAACGTCACCGTCGCCGGCGAGGCGGAGACCGCGAGGACGGCGCCGACGGCCGCGAGCACCAGCATCAGGATGCCGGTACGGATCCGTTGCCGGCGCTCGTCCGGCGACTCGATGGCCATGGCGGGAGTAGGCGGCGGCGCAACCGTGGTGGAGGGTGCGGCCTGGCTCATGCGGTTCCCCTTTCGCATGACCGCTGCGGTGCCTCATTCCGGCACACCTCGTACCTCGCCGTACCTCCGCGGGGGCTCCTCACGCTCATGCTCTTCCCCTTTTTGCATGACCGCTGCGGTGCCTCGCTCCGGCACACCTCGTACCTCGCCGTACCTCCGCGGGGGCTCCTCACGCTCATGCGGTCCACCCCTTCGCGAGAACGGTGCCGGTGCCCCGGGCGCGGATCCGGAACACGGCCCTGACGAGGGCGGGTGCCGCGATGAACAGCACGATGGTGGCCTGGAGCACCGTCGTGAGGGTCAGCGGTGTCTGGGTCTGCAGCTGCATCTGCAACCCGCCCGCGTTCAACGCACCGAAGACGAGGCCGGCGACGACCGTGCCGGCCGGTGAGGCCCGGCCGAGCAGCGCCACGGTGATGGAGTCGAAGCCGATCGATCCGGCGATCCCGTCCGTCAGGGGGTAGTCGGTGCCGAGCACCTGCTGGGCACCCGCCAGCCCCGCCAGCGCGCCGGCAACGAGCATCGCGACGGTGTAGGCGCGGTCGACGCTCATGCCGGCCGTGCGGGCGGCGTCCGGGTTGGCGCCGACGGCACGGAGCTCGAAGCCGGTCGTCGACCGGGCCAGCAGCCACCACACCACGGCGGCCGCGGCGAGGGCGACGACGAAGCCCAGATGCAACCGGGTGCCCGCCCAGTGCGGGAACTGCGCCGCCATGGCGACGACCGGACTGATCGGGTCGTTGCGCCCAGGTCGCTGCAGGGCGTCGGTCGTCAGCAACCATTGCAGGAGATAGAGCGCGACGTAGTTGAGCATGATCGTGAGGATGACTTCGTGGGCGCCGGTACGGGCCTTGAGCAGGCCGACCACACCGCCCCACAGCGCACCGCCCGCGATGCCGGCGATCACCGCTACGCACAGGTGCAGCACCACCGGAAGGTCCACCGCGAAGCCCACCCACCCCGCGCACAACGCACCGGCGATGAGCTGTCCCTGCGCCCCGATGTTGAACAGCCCTGCCCTGAACGCGAGCGAGACGCCGAGACCGGCACAGATCAGCGGCGTCGCCTGCACGAGCGTCTCGGTGAGCGGCCGCCATCCGCCGACCGCACCGAAGAACAGCGCGGAGTAGGCATCGGCGACGGCGGTCCACGACGCGGCGAGGGCGTCCGGTGGGTACGCGAGGAAGTATCCCCACGTCGCCAGTACCTCCGCGTTGCTGACGATGACGAGAACCGCGCCGACGAGCAGGGCCAGCACGACGGCTGCCACGCTCACGGCCACCTCACGTAGCGGCAGCGCTGCCGGCCTCATGACGCGTCCTCCAGTGAGCCGAGCACGGTCGGGTGCTCCTCCGCCTCGGTGGCCGCCGCCTCCGGTGGTACGCCCGCCATCATCAGCCCCAGCTGGTCCCAGGGAGTGTCGGGACCGACGATGCCGACGATCCGGCCGCGGTACATCACCGCGACCCGGTCGGCGAGGGCGACGATCTCCTCCAACTCGGTCGACACGATGAGGATGGCCGTCCCCTGGTCGCGTTCGCGCACGATCCGTTGGTGGACGAACTCGATGGAACCGACGTCGAGGCCCCTCGTCGGCTGCGCGGCGATCAGGAGCTCCAAAGGTCGTGACAGCGCCCGGGCGAGGACGACCTTCTGCTGGTTTCCACCGGAGAGCGCGCTCACCGCGGTCTCCGCGGATTCGGTGCGTACGTCGAACTCCTCGATGCGGAGGGCGGCATTCGCGCGGACCTCGGCGAGCGAAAGCCTGCCCTGCTTGGCGAACGGAGCTCGCCGGAACAGGTCGAGGACGAGGTTCTCCGCCACCGAGAACGTACCGACGAATCCGTCATGGGCCCGGTCCTCGGGGATGTAGCCGATGCCCGCTTCCAGGCGGTCGCCCGGGCTGGCACCGGTGAGCTCGCGACCGGCCAGCTCGATCGAGCCACCGGCGATGCTCGTCAGGCCGACCAGCGCCTCGACGAGTTCGGTCTGGCCGTTGCCCTGGACGCCTGCGATACCGAGGATCTCGCCTCCGTTGACCTCGAACGACACGTCGTCCACGGCAAGGCAGGCCTGCGCGTCGACCACCTGGAGGTTCTCGACGCGCAGCTTGGGACCTGCCGGCGTCGCGTCCGCCTTGTCAACGGTGAGCTGCACCGGGCGACCGACCATCAGCTCGGCGAGCTCGCCCTCGGTCGCGTCGGTGTCGACCGTCTCGACGACCCTGCCGCGCCGGATCACGGTGATCCGGTCCGCGATCGCCCTGACCTCCTTGAGCTTGTGGGTGATGAAGACGATGGAGGTGCCGCCCTGCTTCAGCGCCCGCATCACCTCGATGAGTTCGTCGATCTCGCGAGGGGTGAGCACTGCGGTCGGCTCGTCGAGGATGAGGACTTTGGCGTTGTTGGCAAGGGCTTTGAGGATCTCGACACGTTGCTGCACCCCGACCGGGATGTCCTCGACCATCGCCTGGGGATCGACCTCGAGCCCGTACCGCTGCGAAAGATCGCGGACCTGCTCGCTGGCAGCGGCCGGGTCCAGCATGCCGAGCCCGCGGGTGGGTTCGCGCCCGAGCATGATGTTCTCGGCGACGGTGAAGACCGGAACGAGCATGAAGTGCTGGTGCACCATGCCGATGCCCGCGGCGATCGCCTCGCGCGGCGAGGTGCAGACGAGCGGTTCACCGTCGACGACGATGCTTCCCTCGTCGGGTTGCAGCAGGCCGTAGAGCATGTTGACCAGCGTGCTCTTGCCGGCACCGTTTTCGCCAAGCAGGCAATGGATCTCGCCCGGCTCGACAATGAGGTCGATGTGGTCACACGCGACGAGGGAGCCGAAACGCTTGGTCAGCCCGCGCAACTCGAGCTTCATGGCACGCTCCCGCTCCTCCGCCGTCGTGTGTCGTACCGCGAAATACCTGGGATCTCCGGGGAACCGCTGTCCCTTGGCCGTTACTGCGCCTGCGGGACCGCCTTGGACTCGATGGGGATCGTCCCGTCGATGATCTGCTGCTCGATCTCCTCGATCTCGGCCTTGAGCTCGGCGGGGATCTTGCTGTCCCACTCGTGGTACGGCGACAGTCCGGTGCCCTTGTTCTCCAGGGTTCCGACGTAGGGCGTGTTGTCGAACTTGTCTTCGTACGTCGTCGTGATGACGTTCTTGACCGCCACGTCCATGCCCTTGTAGACGCTGGTGAGGAGCACACTGCAGTATTCGGCCGCGCTCTTGCAGCCGTCGGTGTCGACCCAGATCGCGTTGACCTTGCCGCCGGAGGCCTTCGCGGCCTGCAGACCACCGAGTCCAGCCGGACCGGCCACCGGGAAGATGATGTCGGCGCCCTGGCTGATCAGGTTCGTGGCGGTGTTCCGGCCCATCCCCTTGTTCTCGAAGTCGTTGGTGAAAAGGCCCTTCTGGGTCTTGTCGTTCCAGCCGAGCAGTTGGACGTCCTTGCCCTTCTGCTCGTTGTAGTACGCCACGCCCTCGGAGAAACCGTCCATGAAGATGGTGACCGTCGGAATCGGCAGTCCGCCGAACGTGCCGACCTTGCCGGTCTGCGACATCCCGGCCGCGAGATAGCCGGCGAGGAAGCTCGACTGTGCCGTGTCGAAGAGCAGCGACTTGACGTTGGTGGGCGCCTTGTCGAGCTTGACCTCCTCGAGGTCGACGGCGTTGATGTCGAAGTCGACGATGCCGAACTTCACGTCGGGGTTCTCCGCCGCTGCGATCGCGGTCTGGTTGCCGAGCTTGAAGCCGACGGTGATGATCGCGTTGCACTTGGCATTGACCATGCCGGAGATGTTCTCCGGGTAGTCGCCGTCAGAGTCGGACTCCGCTGTCGACTCTGCGATGCCGTACTCGCTCACCGCGTCCTGCAATCCCTTGTAGGACGTCTGGTTGAAGGACTTGTCGTCGAACCCGCCGGAGTCCGAAACCATGCAGGCGCGGAAGTCCTTGGCGTCCGCGGCCGGTTTCTCGCCGCCCGAGCCCTCCGATTCGTTGCTCTCGGTTGGCCTGCTCCCACAGGCGGTGACGACAAGCGCCAGAACGCCTAAGACAGCAAGACCCCTGAGGTACTTCGTCAAGAGACACCCCTTCTCGCCTGACCATTCGGGTGGATGCCCTGCCACGTCGCGTGCCGCTCTCGACGGCACTCGGGCACTGCGCTTCGGTGACTATAGGCCGCGTGGGCGTCCACGGAAGACCCGCCGGGGCGGTTGATGCCACGTGAAACCTTCCCGTGACATTTGGCGTAGGAAAAAGGGTGCCGGAGGCACCATCCGCTACCGTCGCAGAGCGCGCGGCTGGCGACCTCAGAGAAGCTCGGGACGGACGGGCGCGTCGAGGCCGTCCGTCGCGGCGAGCAGTGCCGTCGCCACGAGGAGACGCACGCCGACGGCGATGGCGTGCTCGTCCACGTCGAAGGTCCCCTGGTGGAGGTCGAACTGCCCGTCGCTGCCCGGAGCGCGGACGCCGAGCCGCGCCATCGCGCCCGCGATCTTCGTGAGGTACCAGGCGTAGTCCTCGCCACCGAGGCTCTGGTCCGTCGGCGCGATCGCACTGCGGCCGAGCGTCGACTCGGCCGCGTCCTGAATGATGGCGACCGAGAGCGGGTCGTTGACGACCGGAGGTACTCCACGGTGCACCTCGGCCTGGACACTGACGCCGAACGGAGCGACGATCTCCCGCGCGAGAGCGGGGACGAGTTCGGCCGCGGAGGCCCACACCTTGGCGTCGAGGCAACGGAGAGTCCCCTCTGCCTCGCCCTCCATCGGGATGGCGTTGGCGGCCGCGCCGGCGTGGACGCGACCCCAGACAAGGGTCAGGCCCGCCCTTGGATCCACCCGACGGGACAGGGCAGCGGGCATCTGGCTCACCAGGGTGGCGAGCGCATGTACGAGATCGGCGGTGAGATGCGGCCGCGCGGTGTGCCCGCCGGGGCCGGTCAGCCGTACGTGTACACGGTCGGCGGCCGAGGTCAGCGAGCCGGTGCGCAACCCGACCTTGCCGACATCGAGGCGCGGATCGCAGTGCACGGCGAAGATCTGGTCGACTCCGTCCAGGCCGCCCGCCGCGATGACGTCGAGTGCCCCGCCGGGAATGATCTCCTCGGCGGGCTGGAAGAGCAGGCGTACGCCGTGATGGAGCATCCCGGCCTGTGCGAGCTCGGCGAGGACGAGGCCGGCGCCCAGCACGATCGTGGTGTGGACGTCGTGGCCGCAGGCGTGGCAGACACCGGCCCTCGTCGAGCGGTACGGCACGGTCTTCTCGTCGGCGACCCGGAGCGCGTCGAGGTCGGAGCGGAGGGCGATCCTGCCCAGGCCAGGTGGGGGCTTGCCGATGTCGCAGTACAGGCCGGTGCCGATGGGGAGCCGGGTGGGTGAGAGACCCGCGCTGGCGAGCCGATCGACGAGTACCGTCGTGGTGCGAAACTCCTCGCGACTCGGCTCCGGATGGGCATGCAGGTCGCGCCGGAACAGGATCAGCTCGTCGGCGTAGGTCTTGGCGAGCCGGTCGACTTCGGCGGCGATTTCCTCCTCGAGGGGCACCTTTCGATTGTCCACCCCATCCTTTTTGTGACGCACGCCACCCCCGTTTCACGCTGCGTAGGCCCCTTCAAGCATCCCGCACATGTCACTGTCGCCACGCCCCCTTTCCCGTGATCATGATCGTGATCATGAAGATCCTCGCGACATATAGCCCTGTTTCCCTTCATGGCCCGGTTTCGCTTCATGATCTCGGCCGGGGCGTCGGAACGAGAGTCGGCGAGAAGTGGTGGTTCCGCGGCGAGCCAGACCCACGGCCTACAAAGCTCCGCCGCGGCGTGATCGCAGCAGTACGGACTCAAGTCCGGGCGAGCTCACCGACCGCGCTGGCTCACGCCGCGAGCTCACCGACCGCGCTGGCTCACGCAGCGAGCTCACCGACTGCGCAGAAGGGGCCGCACGGTCGCGGGCGGCCCTGCCAGCCGTTCACCTTCAGGACCTCGGCCACCTGCCAGGCGACGTGGCAGCTCCTCGTCGTCGTGTCCGTCCATCCGTACCGCAAGGTGACGCGACCGCGAACACTCGTGTCGTTGTCCCGCTGGTAGTCGCGGAACCGCACTTCTTCGGTATGGCCTGTCAGCCCGTCTAGCTCGACGACTGTCCGAAAGTCCTCGTACTCCACGTCGCTCCGTCGACTCTGCTGGCCGAACCGGCGGCGACGCTGCCGACGACCCGGAGGCAGTCCGTGGGCACGCTCCACCCTCTGGGCGTAGGCGATCTCGAGGGGCGACTCGGCCCCCGTCGACACGTCGACGAGCAGGCGCTGCACCTCGCTCCGCCAGCGGATCTTCTTCCGAGCGTCCAACGCGATCCCGAGCCTCTCAGGTGTCGTGCGTCGGCGCTGGCAGGCGCGGATCACCCACTTCTCGGCGTCCTCCGGACGCTCGGCCTGATCCACCAGGTCGAGGACGGTCTCGTCGACGTTCGTCACCGGTGGCTTCGGTGGGGATGCCGGGTCGCGTCGAGTCGGTACGAGTAGTGGATTCGTACGCCTACCAGGCTTCTCACCCGGCGATCCACGCCGATCGTCACGTGAACACCGTGCCCCGGCTGGTCGACGAGGACCCACAGCTCTGCCGCGGTCTCATGACTCACGGTCGCCCCTGCGCCGGCGTACAACAGGGCGGCCCAGACTTGCGCAGAGCGTGTCAGCGGGCCAGTGAAGGTGGCGTATACCCGTGGAAGCACGCGCTGCCAGCGCCCTGCTCTCACGTTGCTACGCACGAGGCCCCGGGAAGGCCCGCGTGGGTGAGCTGCTGGCGGGTGAGGACGCCCTCCTGCGCCGCGATGGTCTCGCGGAGGCTTCGCGGTATCCGGTGTTCAGCCATGGTTCGAGCATGGACGGCCCTACGCAGTCAGGTGGCTGCCCGGGACCAGGCTGTGGACGACTGGGCCGATTTCGCACCTGTGGACAGTTTCTGGCGCACGGCACCCAATGGACCGCCACACCCGGCGGCACCCCGCGGCGGCGGCACCCGGCGACGCCATCCCGCGGCACCAAACCCTGAGGCGCCATCCCGCGGCGGCGGCACCCGGCGACGCCATCCCGCGGCGGCGGCACCCGGCGACGCCATCCCGCGGCACCAAACCCGGCGGCACCAGCCCCTGCGACGCCATCTCGCGGCACCAACCACGGGACGGCGGCACCCGGCGGCACCAACCCCTGCGGCGCCATCCCGCACCAAACCCGGCGGCGGCACACGCCCGGAGGGACCCATCCATACGACCTCGCCCCACCGCCGCAGGACCGACGTCGGTCCCGCGCTACCTGCCACGGCGACCCCAACTGGCCGAACCATGAAGCGAAACCGGACCATGAAGGCCGAAGGGGCTATAGCTCCGCAGGGCCTTCATGATCACGATCATGATCACGGGAAGGACGGTGACCATGATGGCCGCACACGTGCAGCCAGCCGAATTCGGCACGAGTACCCGCCCCGGCCCGGATCCCACTCGAATCTGGTACGGATCCCCGCCCACGCCCGAATCCCCGCCCACGCCCGAATCCCCGCCCACGCCCGAATCCCCGCCCACGCCCGAATCCCCGCCCACGCCCGAATCCCGCCCACACCCGGGATCCCACCCTGACGCCGCCCGGATACCCGCGAGGGGTCAGAGGGCGTCGGCGGGGTGGTAGACGCCCCACACGGAGCGGAGGGCGTCGCAGACCTCGCCGACTGTGGCGCGGGCGGCGAGGGCATCCTTCATCGGATAGAGCACGTTGTCGGCGCCGGCCGCCGCCTCTCGCAACGCCGCCAGTGCGCGATCGACCTCGGCGCCGGAGCGGTCCGCGCGCAGCTTCGCCAACCGGTCCCGCTGGGCCTCCTCGATCGCCGGGTCGACCCGCAGCGGCTGGTACGCCTCGTCGTCGGGCGTCACGAACCGGTTGACCCCGACGACGACGCGTTCCCCGTCGTCGATCTGCCGGGCGATCCGGTAGGCCGCGTGCTCGATCTCGGCCTTCTGGAAGCCCTTCTCGATCGCCGCCACCGCACCCCCGAGGTCGGAGACCTGCTCCATGAGCGCGACCGCCTCGTCCTCCACAGCGTCGGTCAACGACTCCACGGCGTACGACCCTGCGAAGGGGTCGACGGTCTTCGTCACGTCGGTTTCGTACGCCAACACCTGCTGGGTACGCACCGCCAACCGCGCCGCCTTCTCACTCGGCAACGCGATCGCCTCGTCGTAGGCGTTCGTGTGCAGCGACTGCGTGCCCCCCAGCACCGCGGCCAGTCCCTGCAGCGCCACCCGGACCAGGTTGACCTCCGGCTGCTGCGCGGTCAGCTGCACCCCGGCAGTCTGGGTGTGGAACCGCAGCATCATCGACTTCGGGTTCGCGGCCCCGAACTCCTCCCGCATCACCCGCGCCCAGATCCTCCGCGCCGCGCGGAACTTCGCCACCTCCTCCAGCAACGTCGTCCGCGCCACGAAGAAGAACGACAACCGCGGCGCGAAGTCGTCCACGGCAAGCCCCGCCGCGACCGCCGCCCGGACGTACTCGATCCCGTTCGCCAACGTGAACGCGATCTCCTGAGCCGGCGTCGCCCCCGCCTCTGCCATGTGGTAGCCCGAGATCGAGATCGTGTTGAACCGCGCAAGCTCCGCTTGACAGTACGCAAAAATGTCAGACACCAACCGCAGCGACGGTTTGGGCGGGTAGATGTAGGTGCCCCGCGCGATGTACTCCTTCAGCACGTCGTTCTGGATCGTGCCGCTCAGCCGGCCGGGCGCGACACCGTGCTCCTCCCCCACCAACTGGTAGAGCAGCAGCAACACCGCGGCCGGCGCGTTGATCGTCATCGACGTCGAGACCTGATCCAGCGGGATCCCGTCGAAGAGCAACCGCATGTCGTCGATCGAGTCGATGGCCACGCCGACCTTGCCGACCTCACCGTGCGCGACCGGCGCGTCCGAGTCGTACCCCATCTGCGTCGGCAGGTCGAACGCCACCGACAGTCCCGCGTTGCCGGCCTCGATCAGGTGGTGGTAGCGCCGGTTCGACTCCGCCGCCGTCCCGAACCCCGCGTACTGCCGCATCGTCCACGGCCGACCCGTGTACATCGACGCGTACACACCGCGGGTGTACGGATACCGTCCAGGTTCGCCGATCTTGTCCGCCGGATCCCAGCCGGCGAGATCTGACGGTCCGTAGACGGCACGGAACGGAAGTCCCGACTCGGTCACTCTGGGAGGCGTCGGGACCGCCTCCGGCTCGGAACGATCAGTCATCCGGCGTCCTCCGGCGTGTGTGCCTCGGCGGCCCCAGGAGGCGGTACGCCTCCAGTGGGCGGAGCCCAGCGGCAATTGTGTCTCAGCGTCATCCTGCCGACACGGATGCCGCCAGCGTACGGCGCCACAAGCGTCCAGGTCAGAAGGGCTCATAGACTCGACCCGGATCGGCAATACGATCAGTCCCGCCCGTTTACCTGCAACCACGAACGTGGGGAGTCGTGCGAGTCGCCGTCATCGCAGAGTCCTTCTTGCCCCAGGTCAACGGTGTCGCCAACTCGGTGCGACACCTGGTGGACCATCTCGTCGAGCGGGGGCACCAGGCACTCATCGTCGCACCAGGCCCAGGTGAGGACGCTCATGGTCCCACCCCCGTCGTCCGGGTGCGCAGCCTGCCGCTGCCGATGTACCCCGACTTCCCGCTCGGGCTTCCCGACGCGGGGTTACGCAAGGCGGTGACCGAGTTCGCACCGGACGTCATCCACCTCGCGTCGCCGCTGATGCTCGGCATGTCAGCGCTGCGTACGGCGGAGAAGTTCGCCATCCCGACCGTCGCCATCTACCAGACCGACGTGGTGGGCTTCGCCCAGCAGTACGGCTTCGTCGGGGTCGAGCGCGCGCTGTGGGCGTGGATGCGGCGGAGCTACGCCCGTGCCGGCCGGACGCTCGCGCCGTCCCGGGCGGCACTGGCACAGCTCGCCGAGATCAAGGTGCCGCGCCTGCACTGCTGGCCGCGCGGTGTCGATCTGCGGAGGTTCCACCCCTCCCGCCGGGACCCGGGCCTTCGCCACCGCCTCGCGCCGGGCGGCGAGGTCCTCGTCGGCTACGTCGGACGCGTGGCAACCGAGAAGCGGGTCCACCTGCTCCGGCACATCGCGGGGCTGCCCGGTGTCCGGCTCGTCGTCGTCGGTGACGGACCTGCCATCGACGAGGTACGCGAGCAGGCACCCGGCGCGGCGTTCCTCGGTATGCAGGGCGGCCTCGACCTGGCCCGGGCCATCGCCTCCCTCGACGTCTTCGTCCACACCGGAGCGCACGAGACGTTCTGCCAGGCGGCCCAGGAGGCACTCGCCAGCGGCGTACCCGTCGTGGCCCCGGCCGCTGGCGGCCTGCTCGATCTCGTCGTTCCGGGGCGTACGGGCCTGCTGTATCCGCCGGTCGAGTCCGACGCGGCGGTGCAGGCGTTCCAGGATGCGGTACTCGAGCTGGCCCACGACGAGCCGCTGCGGCAGGAGATGGGCGAGGCCGCCCGGATGTCGGTGCGCGAGCGCAGTTGGGAGCGCATCCTCGACGAGCTGATCGAGGTGCACTACCGCGCGGTCCTCCGCCGGCCGGCGACACCGACGCTCGCTGCCTGAGTCGCCGCCATACGCACGACCAGCCGCCCGTGACCGGAGGACATCGATGCACATCGCCCAGCTGGCGAACTTCTACGGCCCCTCGTCCGGCGGTCTGCGTACCGCCATCGACGCGCTCGGTCGTGGGTACGTCGAGGCTGGGCACCGCCGGTCCCTGCTGGTTCCCGGGCCTCACGACGCGTGGGAGGAGACCGAGCACGGCCTGGTCGTGACGTTCCGCGCCCCACTCCTGCCCGGTACGTCCTACCGCATGGTCCCCGAGACCTGGCGGATCCGCGACGTACTCGACCGGCTGCGCCCCACCAACGTCGAGGTGTCGGACAAGCTCACGATGACGACCGCCGCGAGCTGGGCGCGGCGGCACGGCGGCGGCAGTGTCCTACTCTCCCACGAGCGCCTCGACACCCACCTCAGTCCGCGGATCGGGTGGCGGCCCGGCCTGGTCGCGGGCGTCAACCTCCTCAACCGGTCGTTGCTGCGGCGGTTCGACCAGGTGGTGGTCACGTCGGCCTTCGCGGCGCGGGAGTTCGAGCGGGTCGCGGTGCGGCCGGTACGCCAGGTCGCGCTTGGCGTGGACCTCACGACGTTCCATCCGGACCGCGTTTCGCCCGCTGCCACCCGTGCCAACGCTGCCCACGCCGCCAACGCTGCCGCCGCTGCCGCCGCTGCCGCAGGCGCCGACCGCGATGGCGAGGTCCCGCGTCTCATCCACGCCGGCCGGTTGTCGCAGGAGAAGCGGCCCGACCTCGCCGTCGCGACCGCGGTCGAGCTGCACCGGCAGCGGTTCGCGTTCCGGCTCGACGTCTTCGGTGACGGACCGGACCGCGCGGCCCTGCAGGACCTCGCCGGCGACGCACCGGTCGTGTTCCATCCGTACGTCGGTGACCGGCTCGCGCTGGCCGCCGAACTCGCCGTCGCGGACGTGTCGCTGTCGGTCTGCCCGTTCGAGACGTTCGGGCTGGCGATCCTCGAGGCGCTCGCCTGCGGTACGCCGGTCGTGACGGCGGACACCGGTGGTGGCCGGGAGCTCGTCACGCTGGCCTCGGGTGCCTGGGCGAAACCAGATCCGCGGGCACTCGCGGCCGCGGTGACCGGTGTGCTGGCGCGCGACCGCGACGCCCGCCGAAAGGCCGCGCGCGAGCAGGCGGAGTGCTATCCGTGGAGCGCGTCCGTATCCGCCATGCTCGAGGTCCACGCCGCCACCGGCCGCAGGGCACGCGTGCGTACGAGTGCCCGCGCACGTACGCATACTTGACGGGTGCGCATCACCAGAAGGATCGCCGCGTTCCTGCTCGTCGTCGCCGCGTGGAATGTCGTGACCTATGCCGTGTTCATCCGTAACCTCGCCGCGACCGAGGGCCGGCCGACCGGGTTCTACGTCGCGCACACGGTTCTCATCGTGGTCAATCTTGCGATCGCCGTGGTGCTCGCCATCCTTGGCTGGAGGGCTTGGCGAGCTGAGCGACGCCGGGACCCGGCGAGCTGAGCGGGCGCGTCACGCCTCGGACGTCGCGTCCGGTATCTCGAGTGTGTTGCCGCCGGAGACGACGACCACGACGGTCGTACCGGCGGCGGGGCGCACCGCACCGCAGAACAGGCTCGCGAACGCGGTCGCACCACCAGGCTCGGCCAGGATCCGGCAACGCTCCCACAGGAACTCCCGCGCCGCCACGATCGCGTCGTCCGGGACAAGTGGCGGAGTGATGCTTCTGCTCGCGGCAACCTCGTAAGCGATCCGGCCCGCGGTCGCGGCACCCATGCTGTCGGCCGCCACCCCACCCACCTCGCCCTGGACGGGTCCGCCGGCTGCCAGTGCCGCGTGGAGGGTGCGGCACCGTTCGGGCTCGACGGGGAGCACCGTCGGGCCGCCATCGAGGGCGAGAGCCACACCGGCGAAGAGTCCTCCGCCACCGCACGACACCAGCACCTGGTCGGCGTCCAGGACCTGGTCGGCGAGTTCGAGACCGAGCGAGCCCTGCCCGGCGACCACTTCGGAAGCGTCGTACGCATGAACCTCGGTGACCTGTCGGTCGGCCGCCCACTCCCGGCTCGCGGCCAGGGCGTCGGGGTAGTACCCGTCCACGACGACGACGACGGTGGCGCCGTAGGCCGCGATCCGGCGCGCCTTCACCGGAGGGGACGTCGCGGGGACGAAGACCTGCGCGGGTACGCCTGCCCGGCTCGCTGCCCATGCCACTGCCGCACCGTGGTTGCCGCCGGACGCGGCCACGACACCGCCGACGGGGACCGACCGGGTGAGCAACGTGTTGAGAGCGCCACGGGCCTTGAACGAACCGGTGTGCTGCAGAAGTTCGAGCTTGAGGACGACCCGCGCTTTTGTGCCAAGGTCGCCGCCGTCGATCTCCATGACCGGCGTACGCCTGACATGCGGCGCCAACCGGGCGGCGGCAGCGCGAAGATCATCACGACTTGGTGACACTACGAAGTCAGGCGCTCTCATATTGCTCCCAGGATTGCGGAATGATCGGGTCGACACAAACGGCATCTGAACTGGGCGTACTACTCTGACGGCACCATGACTCGGGACTTCCGTACTCGTTGTCGTCGTGCCACGCGCACCGCCGCCGTGGCCGTCCTCGCCACCCTGATCTCGCTCAGCGTGGTCACGCTACCCGCGACCGCCCAGCCGGTCGTACCCCTCGCCCCCGGCACTCCCACAGCCAAGCCCAGCGCGAGTCCCGACGCGACGGAGTCGCCCGCGCCCGGCGGCCGCGAGGGAAGCCCGTTCCAGGGCCCCGTCGGTGGTGAGTCTCTCGCCGAGCTCGACAAGGTGATCGTCGATCCCGGCGCGGCAAAGGAACCGCCCGACGTCGACGTCAAGTCCTACGTCGTCGCCGACATCGACACCGGCGAGATCCTCGCGGCCAAGAACCCCCACCTGCGGCTGCCCCCCGCGAGCACACTCAAGACACTCACCGCACTCACCCTGCTGCCCAGGTTGGACAAACGCGCCCGCTACACCGCTGTCCGCGCCGACGCGGACATGGAGGGCAGCAAGGTCGGTCTGGAAGCCGACCGCATCTACACGATCGACCAGCTCTTCTACGGCCTCTTCCTTCCGTCGGGCAATGACGCCGCCAACGCGCTCGCCAACGCCAGCGGCGGCATGGATACCGCACTCGGGCTGATGATGGACGAAGCTGCCCGGCTCGGCGCGTACGACACCCACGTGGTCAACACCAGCGGGCTCGACGAACCAGGTCAGGTGTCGTCGGCCTATGACCTCGCGCTCTTCGCGCGGGCCGGCCTGGAGCGGCCGGACTTCCGCAAGTACGCATCGACCCTGCGCTACGACTTCCCCGGACGGAACGGCAAGACGTTCCAGATCCAGAACCTCAACGACCTGATGACGGAGTACCCAGGCGCCATCGGCGTCAAGAACGGCTACACGACCAAGGCGCACCACACGCTGATCGGCGCCGCCGAGCGGCAGGGCCGGCGCCTCGTCGTGTCGTTGATGCGTACCGACAGCCCGTCATGGGAGAAGGCAGCGGACCTACTCGACTGGGGCTACTCCGTTGCCGGCGACATCACCCCCGTCGGCACCCTCGTCACCGCCAAGGACGTCACCCAGGCGGTCGAGGCCCAGACGGCGGCGCTGACCCCCACGGCCGGACCCAACACCGCCCCGGCAGAGGCACCCGCGGCCGGGGCCGACGGGGCAACCGGAGCACCGACCGTCGGTGCGGCGCCACCGGTCGACACCACGGTGGCGGTGCTTCCACGAGCGCTGCAACGCCTGCCGCTGTGGATCTGGGCGGCCGGGGCGCTGTTCATCGTGCTGGCCAGCATGCGGGTCTACGGCTACGTCCGTTCCCGACGCCAGTCCGACGCCCGGACCCGCGCCGTCGCCCGCGGCTAGCTGGCCACCCGACACCGCCCGCGGCAGGCAGACCACCCGACACCGCCCGCGGCAGGCAGACCACCCGACACCGCCCACGGCTAGCAGGCCACCCGACACCGCCCGCGGCAGGCAGACCACCCGACACCGCCCGCGGCAGGCAGACCACCCGACGCCGCCCGCGGCAGGCAGGCCACCCGACACCGCCCGCGGTAAGCAGACCACCTGACGGCGTGGCTCCCGCGACGGCGTGGCCGCGCGTGGGGTCCCATGATCATGAAAAGATGTCGCGTATATACGCCGCAAACCCTTCATGATCACGATCATGATCACGGGGTGGTGGTGGGGTCGCCGGGGGCGGAGGTGGGCCCCTCGGGGGTTCGCTCGTCCGGAGGCTGCTCGTCGCGAGTGGTGACGGCCCAGGCGGCGCCGAGGACCGCCAGCCGGGAGAAGTAGTTGATCCACACCAGTAGCGCGACCATGATCGCGAAGGCGCCGTACAACGGGTTCCTCGTCACGAATCCGATCACGATGCTCGCCAGCTGCTTGAGCACCTCGAACCCGACGGCTGCCAGCAACGCGCCCCCCAGGATCGCCCGGTCGGACACGTCGTGCCGGGGCAGCACCCGGTAGATCACGAAGAAGAGCAGGACGCTCGCCGCAACCCCGACCAGCAGCGCGCCCACCCACAGCAGCGCGCCCGCTCCGGGCACGCCGCGGAGTCCCAGCAGGTCGAGGATGATCTCGGTGAACCCCGTCACCGCCGTGCCCACACCGACCGATGTGACCAGCACGATGCCGACGACCACGAGCACCAGGAGGTCGTAGGCCTTGCCCTTGACCAGTCCACGCTTGCGTTCCGGCGCGGACTCGAACACCGCCTGCAGGGACGTACGCAGCGCCGAGACCCAGCCGAGCCCCGAATAGAGGAGGACAAGGAGCCCGATCACGCCGACATTCGCCTTCTGGCGGGCGATCGCCTGGACGTCGATCTGGTTCGGTGCGTTCCCGATCATGCCGGGGAACGTCTGCACCAGTCCCGACGTCACCGCCTGCTCCACGCCCGGGATGAAGGCGACCCCGAAACCGACCGCGGCGAAGCACAAGGCGACCAGCGGGAAGAACGACAGGAACGCGAAGTACGTGACGGCGGCCGCCAGCTGGGTACCCATCACCGCCGAGTAGTGCTCGACCGCCCGCACGAGATGGTCGAGCAGGCCGGAGCGCGCCCGGGCCCGCTCAAGGACCGCCCGCAGCCGGTCCTTGATCCGCTCCAGGTTCACGTCCTATCGCTACCCGGGATCGGGCGGTGGATGCGGACCGGGAAGGGGCCCGCCGAGAGCGAAGTCCCGCTGCGGCCGCCACACCGAGTCGGCGCCGTGTTCGAAGAGGCTGAACGCCTCCACGGTGAAGGCGCATTCGTAGAGGTCGAGTGCTTCGTACGCCTTCGTCAGCATGTGGTCGGGCAGGTCGTGGGCGATGGTGACGTGCGGGTGGTACGGAAAAGCGAGCTCCCGCGTGAGTGGCCCGCTGCGAATACCGGTGGCGAGGCGTTCGCACGACGAGATGCCCTCGGCCACGGCGACGAACACCACCGGCGAGACGGGACGGAAGGTGCCGGTGCCGTGCAGTCGCATGTCGTACGGACGGCCCGACTCCGCCACCGCAAGAAGGTGCCGTTCGATCGCCGGCATCTCCTCGTCGACGAGCCGCGTCGGCGGGAGCAACGTGACGTGGGTGGGGATCGCCTCGGCCAGTGGATCACCGAGAGCCGCTCGCCAGCGCTGAAGTTCGCCGCCGTACGGCTCCGGGATCGCGATGGCGACGCCGATCGTGCGCACGCGCGACCACCTATCGTTTCGAGGGTACGAATCCGATGCGCTCGTACACGGTGCGCAGGGTGTCCACCGCCGTGTCCCGGGCGCGGTCGGCGCCGCGGGCGAGGATGCCGTCGAGGGTCTCACGGTCTTCGAGAAGTGCCATCGTGCGCTCCCGCAAGGGTGTCACGAACTCCGCGACCGCATCGGCGACGTCCCGCTTGAAGTCGCCGTAACCCTTGCCGGCGTACGCCTCCTCCAACTCGGGGACGGGCCGGCCGGTCAGGGCCGAGAGGATGCTGAGCAGGTTCGACACGCCCGGCTTCTCGTTCTCGTCGAAGCGGACCTCGCGGCCGGAGTCGGTGACCGCGCTGCGGATGCGCTTGGCCGACACCGCCGGATCGTCGAGCAGTTCGATGATGCCGCCGGGCGCGGACGCCGATTTGCTCATCTTGGCCCTGGGGTCCTGCAGGTCGTAGATCTTCGCCGTCTCGGCGAGGATGAACGGCTCCGGCACGACGAACGTCTCGCCGAAGCGGGCGTTGAAGCGTTGTGCCACGTCGCGGGTGAGCTCGAGGTGCTGACGCTGGTCCTCGCCGACCGGAACGGCGTTGGTGCGGTGGAGCAGGATGTCGGCGGCCATGAGGACCGGGTAGGTGAAGAGGCCCACCGTTGCGCTCTCCGCGCCGCCGCGAGCCGTCTTGTCCTTGAACTGTGTCATCCGGCTGGCCTCGCCGAAGCCGGTGAGGCACCCCAGGACCCAGGCGAGCTGGGCGTGCTCGGCGACGTGGCTCTGGACGAAGAGCGTGCACCGCTCCGGGTCGAGACCAGCGGCCACGAGCTGGGCCACCGAACGCAGCGTGCGCTCCTTCAGCAGAGCCGGGTCATGGCCCATCGTGATCGCGTGCAGGTCGACCACGCAGTACAGCGCGTCGGAGGTGTCCTGCATCGCCACCCACTGCCGGACGGCGCCGAGATAGTTGCCGAGGTGGAACGAGTCAGCGGTGGGCTGGATGCCCGAGAACACGCGCGGTCGCGACATGCCCAAGATTGTGCCAGGGCTCGATACGCCGTCGATCCGCGAGTCCACCCGGTCAACCCGAACCGGCCCTGTCCTCGGCCGCCACCCGGGCCAGCGACCCGGCCGCCACCTGAGCCAGCGGCGCGGCCGCCACCTGGGCCAGCGGCGCGGCCGCCACCTGGGCCAGCGACCCGGCCTCCGCCCTGGGCCCCGACCCGGCCTGCGCCCGGGGCCGGCAAATGACCACGCTGCCCATGCCGGTGGTCGCGAAACAGGTGCCGACGCCTTGTCCGGGTACCAGAGGCCTGCTCAGCGTGGTCATTTGCGGGCTCGGCGGGCGGCACGCGCGGCGGGACTCCTGCCGGCTGACGTCACTCGGCGGGCGGCGCCGCTGCGGCGGGGCGGGAGGCAGCCGGCTCGGGCGCGGCGTCCGGCGGGCGCGGGCTGAACCGCAACCGGGCAACCCGGCGGCCGTCGAGTTCGATCACCGTGAACAGGTGCCCCTCGAACTCCACCTGCTCCCCCACCGACGGCAGATGTCCCAGCCGGGCGATGACGAACCCGGCCACCGTCTCGTACGGGCCGTCCGGAACGCTGATCCCGGTCTCGTCGGTGAAGTCGTCGAGCCCCAGTCGACCCTCGACCTCGACATCGCCGGAGACCAGCCGGCGTGACGAGGCCTCGGCCACCGTGTCGTACTCGTCCCGGATGTCGCCGATGAGCTCCTCGACCAGGTCCTCGAGGGTGACGATGCCGGCCGTCCCGCCGTACTCGTCGAGCACGATCGCGAGGTGCTGGCTGGTCGAACGCATCTCCGACAGCGCCGTCAGCAGCCGCTTCGTGCCGGGCAGCAGCAGCACCTCCCGCGCCAGGTCGCCCACCCGCACCGAGCGGGTGGCGACCTCGGGGTTCAGCAGGTCGCGGACGTGGACGAAGCCCACCACGTCGTCGGCGTCACCCCGCATGACCGGGTAGCGCGAGTGCGGCCGGTCGCTGACCATCTTGACGGTCTTGTAGACGGGGATGTCGGCGTCGAGGAAGTCGACCTCGGTCCGCGGCAGCATCACCTCGCGCAACTGCCGGCTACCGGCGGCGAACACCTCGTCGACGATCGCCCGCTCCTCCTCACCGAGGGTCTCGTGGGCGGAGACGAGCTCGCGCAACTCTTCGTCGGACATCTGCTCGCGGCCGACGTTCGGGTCACCACCAAGCAGGCGTACGACGACGTTGGTGGACTTGGACAGGAACCAGATGATCGGCCGGCACAGGCGCGCCACTCGGTGGATGAACGGGCCGAGCGCCATCGAGAACGTTTCGGCGTTCTGCAGAGCCAGGCGCTTGGCAGCCAGCTCGCCGAGGACGATCGAGACGTACGACACGGCCACGGTGATCAGGACCAGCGCCACCGGCTCCGAGGCGCCACCTGGCACCCCGATCCGTCGGAGCACCGGCGCCAGGTCCGAGGACAGGTTCGCGCCCGCGAATGCCGAGGCGAGGAAGCCCGACAGCGTGACACCGATCTGGACCGAGGACAGGAACAGGTTCGGGTCCCGGGTCAGCTGCGCCACCCGCTCGCCGCGCCGACCGCGTTGGGCCAGAGTCTTGACCTGACCTTCCCGGAGGGACACGAGCGCCATCTCGGCCGCGGCGAAAACACCGCCGATGAGGACGAAGATCAGCGCGAGTCCGATGTTGGCCAGGACGCCGTTCATGTGCTGGTCACCGCCTGCTCAGTGGCGCAGGCTGCCGGTATGGGAGCCGGGACCGCTGGTCTTCGCCATGGCCCAAGAGTATGAGGCGCCGCACGGCGCACGGTAACGAACCCTTCTGGGAGTGGCCCGGCAGGATGGGATCTCGTGGAGCTTCTAAGGTTTGTCCGACGTATGCGGGACCGGATCGGTTTCGTCGCGCAGAGCCGCGCGGATTCGTCGGGGAGATTCGTCGTACGCGATGTCGCGCGAGGGTCGCGAGGACCTCGCGCCTCGGACCGGTGGGGAGATTTCGGGCAGGCATGAAGAAAACGACCACCCGGCTGGCTGACGGACGCGAGCTGATCTACTTCGACGAGACCGACGGCGCGGACCGGTCGGCCCTCGACCTGCGGGACCTTCCGGAGCGTGCCGGCGGATCGGAGCTTCGCTACGACGCGGTCCTCGACGAGTGGGTCGCGGTCGCCGCGCACCGGCAGGGCCGGACCTTCCTGCCGCCGGCTGACCAGTGCCCGCTGTGCCCGTCGCGCCCGGGACGGCTGACGGAGATCCCGGCGAGCGACTACGACGTGGCCGTGTTCGAGAACCGGTTTCCGTCGTTCGGCCTCCTGGATCCCCCCGACGCGGTGATCAGCGCGGCGGCCGGTGCGGGCGGCGGCGTGCCCGAGGTGGACTCCGAGACGCCCGACCCCTTCGCGCGCCGGCCGGGTGTGGGTCGGTGCGAGGTGGTCTGCTTCACCGCGGAGCACGGCACGGGGTTCGGTTCGTTGACGCCGACACGCGTGCGGACGGTCATGGAGGCCTGGGCCGACCGCACCGCCGAGCTGAAAGCCATGCCGGGCGTCGAGCAGGTGTTCTGCTTCGAGAACCGCGGCGAGGAGATCGGCGTCACGCTGCACCATCCGCACGGGCAGATCTATGCCTATCCCTTCGTCACGCCGAGGACGCGGCGGATGCTGGCATCGGCCCGGGCGTACGCCGCCCGGACGTCGGGGAATCTCTTCGACGACCTGCTGGCCGCCGAACGTGCCGAGGGGATACGGGTCGTCGCCGAGACCGACCACTGGACGGCGTTCGTGCCGGCGGCCGCACGCTGGCCCGTCGAGGTGCAGCTCCATCCGCGTCGCCGGGTGCCCGACCTGCCCGCGCTCACCGATGCCGAACGCGACGACTTCGGGCCGCTCTACCTGCAGTTGCTGCGTGCGCTGGACGGCTACTTCGGGGTCCGGGGTCGTCCCCGGGAAAGCACTGTCGGGGACCAGCACCACCAGGAAGGCACTGCCGAAGACCCTCTGCCCTATATCGCCGCCTGGCACCAGGCGCCGACGCGGGCCGGCCGTGATCTCATGTCCCTTCACCTGCAGGTGTTCTCGATCCGCCGCGCGCCGAACAAGCTGAAGTACCTCGCCGGTTCGGAGTCGGCGATGGGTGTCTGGATCAACGACGTACGACCTGAAGACATCGCCACTCGGCTGCGGGAGTCGCTGTGAAGTTGCTCGTCACCGGAGGCGCGGGCTACATCGGCGGGATCGTCACCGCGTTGCTGCTCGAGGCCGGCCACGACGTGACCGTGCTCGACGACTGCTCGACCGGTCATGCCGACGCGGTACCGGCCGGCGCGAGTTTCGTGCAAGGTGGAGTTGACAGTGCCGGTGACGTGCTCGATCCGTCGTACGACGGGGTCCTGCATTTCGCCGCCAAGTCTCTCGTCGCGGAGTCCGTGCGGCGCCCGGATCGCTACTGGCGGGGCAATGTCGGTGGTTCGTTGGCGCTGCTCGACGCGATGCGCGCACACGGCGTTCGACGGATCGTGTTCTCCTCGACGGCGGCCACCTATGGCGAGCCGGCGACGATGCCGATCACCGAGGACACCCCACCGGTGCCGACGAATCCCTACGGTGCTTCGAAGTTGGCCGTCGACCGGATGCTCGAAGGTGAGGCCCGTGCCTACGACCTGGCCGCGGTGAGCCTCCGTTACTTCAACGTCGCGGGGGCCTATGGCCAGCTCGGTGAGCGACACGACCCCGAGACGCACCTGATCCCGAACCTTCTCGCGGTGGCGGCCGGCGAGGTCGAGCAGGCGAAGGTCTTCGGCACGGACTACCCGACCCGCGACGGAACCGCCGTCCGTGACTATCTCCATGTGGTCGATCTCGCCGACGCCCACCTGCGGGCCCTCGACGCCGCGGCGCCCGGCCGACACCTGGTGTGCAACCTGGGCACGGGCGCGGGTTCGACGGTGCAGGAAGTGCTTGACGCCGTACGCCGGGTCACCGGGCGGCCGGTCCCGGTCACCGATAACCCACGCCGGCCAGGTGATCCGCCCGCCCTGGTGGCGTCGAACGAGCGGGCGAGGAGCGAGCTCGGGTGGTCCCCGCAACGCGACCTTGACACGATGGTGACCGACGCGTGGGCCTTCCGGCTGGGACAGTCGGAAGCGGCAGGCGGAAGTGCGGCGGCAGGCGGAAGTGCGGCGGCAGGCGGAAGTGCGGCGGCAGGCGGAAGTGCGGCGGCAGGCGGAAGTGCGGCGGCAGGCGGAAGTGCGGCGGCAGGCGGAAGTGCGGCGGCGGGAGGGAGTGCACGGTGAACCTGCGCGAGAGGTTCGAGGAGACGTTCGGACACGCGCCCGACGGTGCGTGGGTGGCTCCCGGTCGGGTCAACCTGATCGGTGAGCACACCGACTACAACGACGGCTTCGTCCTGCCGTTGGCATTGCCACACAGTGTCGTGGCGACCGTGGCGAAACGCGACGACGGCCTGCTCCGCCTGGCATCCCAGCAGGCCGATGGCCGGGTCGAGACCCCCGTCGACGGGTTGGCGCCGGGCAAGGTCGACGGCTGGGCGGCCTATGTCGCCGGTGTGGTGTGGGCGCTGCGGGACGCGGGCTACGACGTCGCGGGCATGGACATCCTGGTCGACGGTGATGTCCCGCTCGGCGCCGGTCTGTCGTCGTCGGCGGCCCTGGAATGCGCGACCGCACTCGCGGCCGTCGACCTGCACGATCTCGCGGTCGAACGCGCGGCGCTCGCGAGGATCGCGCAGCACGCCGAGAACGCGTTCGTCGGCGTACCGTGCGGCATCATGGACCAGTCGGCGGCGCTGCTCTGCACCCGCGACCACGTGTTGTTCCTCGACAGCCGGTCACTCGACACCGCACAGGTGCCGTTCTCCCTTGCCGCCGAAGGCCTTGCCCTGTTGGTGATCGACACCCGCGCACCGCACCGGTTGGTCGACGGGGAGTACGCCCTCCGCCGGCGTACGTGCGAGGAGGCTGCCGCGACACTGGGCCTGTCCGCGCTGCGCGACCTCGACGACCCCTCCCGTGACGGCACCGCACTCGACGAGGCGTTGGAACGCCTGCCGGATGAGGTCGTACGTCGCCGGGTACGCCACGTGGTCACCGAGAACGACCGGGTACGCCAGACCGTCGAGCGCCTGCGCACCTCGTCCGCGCGCGAGATCGGCCCACTGCTCACCGCGTCGCACGCCTCGCTGCGGGACGACTACGAGGTGACGGTGCCCGAACTCGACACCGCCGTCGAGGCCGCACTCGACGCGGGAGCGCTCGGCGCGCGGATGACTGGCGGCGGCTTCGGCGGCTGCGTCATCGCGCTGGTGGAAGCCGACGCGGCGGAGGCCGTCGCCCAGCGGGTGGCGACGGCGTTCTCCGCGGCCGGGTTCACAACGCCCGCGTGGTTCGTCGCGGAGCCGTCACCCGGCGCCCGCCGGCTGTCCTGAAGGCTGTCCACATGTCGGCCTGCTGCGCCCCCTCCTCCGGCGACGCACACGGAGAGTCCCCCATCGGTCGCGACCACTCTGCCGCGACGGCCGCGACCACCGCGACGCCTGCGACGGCCACCGGTCCGGTCGAGTTGCCCTTCGCTGTGCCAGCGCGCGACCCGCGCGACATCGCCCGCGGGATGGTACAAATCCCGGCCGGTACGTTCGCCATGGGCGGCGACGACCCCGACGCGTTTCCCGACGACGGCGAAGGCCCGGTGCGCAGCGTCCGACTCTCGTCGTACCTCCTCGACGCGACCGCCGTCACCAACCGGCAGTTCGCGGCGTTCGTCAAGGCCACCGGCTATGTGACGGAGGCGGAGAAGTTCGGTTGGTCGTTCGTCTTCCATCTCTTCGTCGGTGCCGAGGGGCGCAGGCATGTCATGGACGCGTCGGTGCCTGGTGCTTCGTGGTGGCTCGCCGTCGAGGGTGCGAGTTGGCGGACACCCGAGGGCCCTGGCAGCGACGTCGCGCGGCGGCCGCAGCACCCGGTGGTCCACGTGTCCTGGCTCGATGCGTACGCCTATGCCCGCTGGGCCGGCAAGCGCCTGCCGACCGAAGCGGAGTGGGAATGTGCCGCGCGCGGTGACCTCCCGCGAGCGAGGTACGCGTGGGGCGACGACCTCACCCCGCGCGGGCGGCACCGCTGCAACATCTGGCAGGGCAACTTCCCACGGGTGGACACCGCCGACGACGGTTTCTCCGGGACCGCACCGGTGAAGTCGTACGCACCGAACGGGTTCGGCCTCTACGAGGTGGCTGGCAACGTGTGGGAATGGTGCGCCGACTGGTGGAGCACCGACTGGCATGCCGTCGAGGCGCCTGCGACGCGGATGGACCCCGTCGGGCCGGGCTCCGGTGACGCGCGGGTCATGCGCGGCGGCAGCTACCTGTGCCATGCGTCGTACTGCAACCGCTACCGCGTCGCCGCCCGGACGAAGAACACCCCGGACAGCTCCGCCGGCAACCTCGGCTTCCGCTGCGCCGCCGAGCCCCTCTGAGCATGGCGTCGCCTCGGATTCCATGATCATGAGGGAGAAACCGGCCACTCGGCGAGGCGAGAGTGCCCGATTTCTCTCTCATGATCATGGAAGAGTGCTGGCAGCCCGGCTCTCGCAGGGGATCGCGCTCTGCAGGCCGGGTGTGGATCCGAAAGGAGCGTTGTGACCCAGCATCGACTCGACCCGAGCCCGGCTACCGTTACCGACGTCTTCTCCCGCGAACTCTCGCCGGTGCTCACGGTGGACCCGGGGGATTCCGTTGTCGTTCGCACGCTCAACGCTTCTGGTCATCTGGAGCGCCAACGCACACCAGGCGAAACGCGCCCGACGATGCACACCGACCGGCGCGGCCACTGCCTGGCCGGACCGATCTTCGTCCGCGGAGCGGCGCCCGGGATGATGCTCGGCGTCCACCTGGTCTCGCTGCGACCGGACGACTGGGGCTTCACGGTCGCCGGCGGGCGCGACACCCCGCTCAACCGGCAGTTGGGCGTCGCGGACGGCGAGCCCGCGTGGCTGCTGTGGGAGCTTGATGCCGAACGGTGCCTGGCTACGAACGATCAGGGGTACACGGTCGCTCTCGCGCCGTTCCTCGGCGTGATCGGCCTGCCGCCCGACGAGCCGGGCGAGCATTCCACGATCCCTCCGCGGCCAGCGGGTGGCGGCAACATCGACTGCCGGGACCTCGTGGCCGGGTCGACGCTCTACCTGCCCGTCACCGTTCCCGGCGCGCTGCTCTGCCTCGGCGACGGGCATGCGGCACAGGGCGACGGGGAGGTCGGTGGTACGGCGATCGAGTGCGGCATGACCACGCAGGTCGAACTCACCCTGGCCATGGATCGGCCGCTGCCGACGGTGCACGCGGAGACACCGACGAGTTGGCTCACCTTCGGCTTCCACGCCGATCTCAACCAGGCGATGGTCTCGGCGCTGGACGACATGCTGGCGTGGATGGGTACGGCGTACTCCCTCGGCAAGGCGGAGGCGCTCGCGCTCGCCAGCACCACGGTCGATCTGCGCATCACCCAGGTGGCCAACCAGACCTGGGGCGTGCATGCCGTGCTGCGCCGCGACGCCGTACGCTGAGATCCTGGTCGACGGCCGGCTCCCCCAGTCGGGATGGGCGAAAACGCGTGGCCAGCCGGCGGCATGGCGCAGCAGAATCGCCGGCATGCGCCACTGGCCCCTCTTCGACCTCCGGTTGATCACACCCGACCTGGAGCTCCGGGTGCCCTCGCTCGAGGACCTCGCCGCGCTCGCGGACCTGGCCGTCGACGGCGTCCACGACCCGGCGGACATGCCCTTCATCGTGCCGTGGACCGACGCCGAGCCCGCGATTCGGGCCCGCAGCACCCTGCAGTACCACTGGAACAGCTGGGCCTCGTGGAAACCGGACGCCTGGACCCTCGAACTCGTCGTCCTGCGCGACGGCGCCGTCGTCGGTGTGCAGGGACTCTCCGCCCGGGACTTCGCCGTCGTCCGGGAGGTGCACACCGGATCCTGGGTGGGCATGCGCTACCACGGCCAGGGAATTGGCACGCAGATGCGCGCCGCCGTCCTCCACCTCGGCTTCGCCGGACTGGGCGCCGAGGACGCGAGATCCGGTGCATTCGTCGACAACCCCGCCTCGCTCGCGGTTTCACGCAAGCTCGGGTACGCACCCGACGGGGTTTCCCGGTGCGCCCGTCGCGGCGTACGAGCCACCGAGCAACGGCTGCATCTCACCCGTGAGGGCTGGGAACGGTTCCAGTCGGGACCAGCGGCTGTGCCCGTACGGATCGACGGGCTGGAGCCCTGTTTGCCGCTCTTCGGCTTGGAAACCGCGACCGAGCCGAACACCTGATTCCCGCAACCCCTCCTGTCGGCCACCCGTACCCCCGCCGTACGGCATCCCGGACGCCCGCACGCCCGCACGACCGCAAACCGGCATGCCGGCCACCGCCACCCGCACACGCCGGAATCACGCGCCGGACGCCCAGATGGCCGCGACGGGCCAGCGGCGGATGCTGGACGGTCGGGGCGGAGCCCGCAAGCATGGACGGTCGAGCCGGTACGCCGACGCACACGAACCAGGAGTGACACATGTCCGACGACCAGGCCCGCGCACGTTCCCGCAGGGTCGTGGTGTTCGGCGTCGACGGGGTGCGCTATGACACCCTGCAGGCGGCGCACACACCACGCATCGACGCGATCGGGGCGCAGGGGTTCCTCACGCCGCTCCAGGTCAACGCCGCCGGACCGACGATCTCCGGGCCCTGTTGGTCGACCATGGCCACCGGCGTCCTCGCTCCGACGAACAACATCGCCAACAACGACATGCGCGGACACCGGCTGGACGAGCATCCCGACTTCCTCACCCGCGTACGCCAGGAGATTCCCGGAGCGCGGACGTACGCCGCCGCGAACTGGCCACCCCTGGTGAGCGAGGCCCAGGGTGGGCCGATCTTCCGCGGCGGCGGCGATCTCGTCGTCGAACACCCCGACCACGGCATCGAGGAGTGGGAGGTCGCGGAGACCACCGTGGCCGCCGACGCGGTCAAGGTCCTCGGCAGCGAGGACATCACGGCGGCGTTCGTCTACTTCGGCAGCCCCGACGGCATCGCGCACGAGTTCGGTGTCTGTCCCGACTACACGGCCGCGATCGAACGCAGTGATGCGCGGATCGGCCAGGTGCTCGACACCATCCTCGCCCGGCCCACGGCCGCCCAGGAGGACTGGACCGTCATCGTCGCGACCGACCATGGACACGTCGCCGCGGGCGGGCACGGCGGCGACTCCCCCGAGGAACGCACCGCCTGGATGGCGGCGTACGGCCCCACGGTCCCGACCACCGCACCCGTCGACCTTGAGCAGGCCGACGTGTGCGCCCAGGTGCTCACCTCGCTGGGCATCGACCTCGACCCTTCGTGGGAGCTGGTCGGCCGCCCCTTCACCCGGTGATCATGATCGTGATCGTGAAGGAAAAGTGGTGGCGGGCTGGGTTACGCCGGTCACGCAAAGTGGGCCATGTGCCGAAAGTCCTTCATGATCATGGGGCCCGACACCCTAGCCCCGCCGGGCAGCCAGCCTCACTCCCACGCGAAACCGACACCTTGCGGGGCGAGCGCGCAACCGTCCTCCAGTCGTGGGTACGCATCGGGCGATGACCGCAGGCCGGTCTCGAGCCAGATCGCGGTCGGTGCAGCCAGTAACAGGCTGAGCGCGGCCGGGCCTCCGCCGTGGGAGGCGTACGGAATGTCGAACGCGGCGGCCAGCGCACCGACCGCCCGGATCTCGGTCGGGCCACCCGCGCGGCGCAGGTCCGGTTGCACGATGTCGCAGCATCGCCCCTCGAAGAAGTCCCGGAACTCCCTTGCTCCATAGAGGTTCTCGCCCGCCGCCATCGGTATGGTGAGCCGGCGGGTGAGCTCGGCGTAGCCCGCGAAGTCCCCTGCCCGCAGGGGTTCCTCGAACCACGTCAGACCCATCGCCTGGTACGCCTCACCCCGGCGCAGCGCCTCGCTCACGGTCAGGACCTGGTTGGCATCGACCATGATGGCGATGTCGGGACCCACCTCGGCGCGGACGGCCTCGATGCGCTGAACGTCCTGGTCGAGTGACCCGTCACCCACCTTGATCTTCACACCGCGAAATCCGTCGCCGACAGCGGCGACGCACTGCTGGCGCAGCTCGTCGAGGCTGAAGTTTGCCCACCCCACCATGGCGTACGCCGGAACCCGGTCGCGGTAGGCACCCCACAAGCGATAGGTCGGCACGCCGTGCGCCTTGCCCAGCAGGTCCCAGAGCGCGACGTCGACCACGCTGATCCCGAACGTCGTGAGCCCGGAGCTGCCGTGGTACTCGGTTTCGACCTTGAGCGCTTCGATGATCGCGCCGATCTGCTCGGCGTCGGCACCGATGACCTTCGGCGCCAACTCCTCCTCGATCAGCACCGCCAGGGTGCGGGGCGCCCCGTCGCCACGCCCGAACGACGTCCGTGCCTCGCCGACAAGGCCGTCGTCCGCCTCGACTTCCACCAGGACACTGCCGCCGCCACTCAGCGTCTGTAACGCGTCCCGGATCGGTCTCGCCGAGTGGGGCCGCCGTTCGTAGCTGACCCGGATCTCCTTGACTCGCACAGCTTCCTCACCCTTCCCTTTCGGCCAGCCGGCGTACGACATCATCGTCGAGTTCGACGCCGAGTCCGGGCTTCCCGGATGCCCGCATGCGGCCGTTCTCGACCAGGACGGGCTCGGTCCAGATCGGCCACTCGTCGCGTAGCGGATGCGGCTCGATGTTGTACTCCTGTGGATACACGCAGTTCGGCGTACTCATCCACAGATGCAGGTGGGCGAGGGTGCCGATCGTCGGTTGGGTGTTGTGGACCGTGATCGGCTTGTTGAACGTCTGGGCGAGCGCGGCGATCTTCACGAACTCCGTGATGCCGCCGCACTTGATGACGTCGGGCTGCAGAATGTCGACCTGTGCCCGCAGGATGAGGTCGCGGAACTGCCACCTCGTGTATTCCTGCTCTCCCGCCGCGATGGGAATGTCCACCGCCGCGGCGAGCGCGGCATAGCCGTCGTAGTCGTGTGCGGCCAACGGCTCCTCGAAGTGCCACACGCCATAGTCCTCCAACCGGCGGGCGATCTTGATCGCCGTGTGCGGGTAGTAGGAGTTGTTGACGTCGACCAGGATGTCGAAGTCCTGCCCGACCGCCGCCCGCATCTCCCGCACCGTCTCGAGGGTCTGGTCGAAACCGTCGTCGTACATCCAGGGCGTCGCCGAGTGGATCTTGTACGCCCGATAACCCTGCTCGGCGAAGGACACCGCCCGCGCGGCCTCCTCCGCGGGCGTCATCCCGCGTTGCATGGAGCTGGCATAGACCTCGGGTGCCTCGCGAAACTTCCCACCCAGCAGGTCATGGACCGGCTTTCCCGCCACCTTGCCGGCGATGTCCCACAGCGCGATGTCGATGCCGGCGATCGCGTTGAGCTGCGCGCCCATCGGCCCGAGCTTGTAGGGCTTGTGGTACATCGCGTGCCACAGGCGTTCGATGTTCGCCGGGTCCTCGCCGACCACGATCGGCGCGAGTGCCTTCTCCACCAGCGTGTGGGTCACCGCGGCGTTCATCGGGCTGACCTCACCGACGCCGGTCACCCCCTCGTCGGTGTGGACGCGCACCAGGTGGTAGCGCCCGAGCAGGACGATCGATTCGACTCTCGTGATCCGCATAGACTCCTCTACTCCCGTTCAGATGACTCCGTCATGGTCCTGGCGGTTCCAGGCCGCTGTCCTATGAGTGGTGGGAGGTTCGACGCTCGAGAAGGCGTCGAACCTCCCACCACTCGTGGCCGGCCAGGGCAACGTGCTCATCCGCTGCCGCTTGCGAGCGCCTGCTCCACTCGGTCCTTCACCTCGCCGAGGGCTTCGGCCGCCGACCTCTGGCCGCTGTAGATCAGGTCGACCTGGGGACGAAGTTGCGGAGCAGGGCGAGAACCAGCCCGAAGGCGATGCTGAAGACCAGACTGCCCACCGTGAACACGAACGTGTTCTTCAACGTGAGCCAGAACAACGGATCCCTGGTGAACAGCTCGCCGTAGTTGCCGAAGACGGTGAACTCGGGCGAGGAGAGCCCGGTCCAGTCGGTGAGCGAGGCGTAGAGCGAGACCATGACCGGAACGAACTGGAACGCGATGACGCCGAAGATCACCGGCCCGATGAACAACCATCCGACCAGTGCGCGGCGGGCGCCGCGGCGCCCCGCGACCGGGACTGGTCCGGCCTCGATCCGGGATGTCATAGGGCCTTCCGCTGCAACGGAGTGCGAAAGGGCGAAGTGGATTCGCGCCCTGGATTGGCTATTTCGTCAACCTGAAAACATTTCGGATAAGCGAGCGTCAATAACGCTAGTCGCGGCCCGCGAAGAGGGTCAAGGCTACGCAACCACCTCTCCGTTGGCCGATTCCTGCCGAGCCACCGGTAATGTGTCCGCTCCACGTCGGACGCAGCGACGACGCCACCAGCAGCCTCCCGCGTCTCGCGCTAGTCGAGGTCTCGCAGGAAGCCCGGCTCCGACGACGGCGACGGTGAAGGTAGTGCGAGCCGCTCGGCGAGGACCGACTGGCTGCGGCGGAGCAGATCCGCCAACTCCTCCACCCGTGCCGCGCTGAGGCGGGCCGTCGGAACCGCCACCGAGATGGCGTCCCGCGGCGGCGACCGGTCGGGAACCACGACGGCGACGCAGCCCAGGCCCTGGTCGCTCTCCTCCCGTTCGGTGGCGTAGCCGAGCTTGCGCGCCCTGGCCAGGTCGCGAAGCAACCGGTCCACACTCGTTCGGGTGCGTTTCGTAAGAGCGGGCAGCGCGTCACCCAGGATCGCCCGGACCTCCGCATCCGAGCGCCGCGCGAGGATCGCCTTGCCCAATGCCGCGGCATGGACGGGGATCCGCCGGCCGATGGCGGAGTGGATGCGCAACGAGTGATGTGAGTCCCGCTTGGCCAGGTAGACGATGTGTTCCCCGTCGAGCCGCCCGTAGTGCACGGTCTCACCCGTCTCCTCGGCAAGCCGGTCGAGTACCGGCTCGGCCCTCACCAGGACGTCGTCGGATCGGGCGTAGGACGAACCCACCCGCAACGCCTCGACACCGATTCCGAAGCGGATTCCCGTCTCGTCTGTCTCGAGCCAACCCCGGCGCTGCATCGTCCGCAGGATCGCGTGCAGGCTGCTGACGGGAATGTCGAGTTCCCGGCTGATCTCGCTGAGCGTCCGAGGGCGGCCGCTGGCGGCGAGCCATTGGAGGATCACGAGAACCCGGTCGGCCGACTTCACCGACCGAAATCGCGGCTCCGTCATCGCACAACCACCTTCGATACTTGGTCGAACGTTCGAACGCTGCCTGTCGTCGAAAGGCCGGCGGTCACGCCCGGCACCGGCCACGTCTTGGCCCGCGTCTTGCCGCTCCGCAGAACGCCGGACTACGCTGCCAGTGCTCGCCCGGCTATTCGTATATGCGGATGCAATTCGAATATGCGAAATGTTTCGAGTAGGAAAGCTACTGAACCACCAGCCTGCAGGGCAACAGATCGCGGCATGGAATGCGGCGACGGACCAAGACTCCGCAACGGATCAGGCAGCGCCGGCGGAGCCGGATGTGTCCGCGGTAGGACTGGTTGCTGCAGAAGATGACGCGCCGATGGAAGGGTGCCAGCACACCGATGAAGATCGCGAGCATCGAGACATTCCTTGCTGATCAGATCGCCATCGTCCGGGTCAGGACCGACGACGGCGCCGAAGGGATCGGGCAGACGTCGCCCTACCGCGTGGGCATCACGGTCCACGTCCTTCACGACATGGTGGCACCGCACTTCCTCGGCCAGGATCCCTGGGATCTCGAAGCACTTGTCGAACGCTGCGTCCGCAAGGAGTACAAGTTCCCCAGCTCGTTCCTCTACCGGGCCCTGTGTGGCGTCGACACCGCGTTGTGGGACCTGCTCGGAAAGGTGACCGGCCAACCGGTCTACAAGCTGCTCGGTGGCGGAGTGCGCGAAAGCGTCCCGATGTACGCCTCCAGCATGAGCCGGGCGATCACTCCCGAAGCAGAGGCGGAGCGGCTGTTGCGCCTGCGGGAGGAGCAGGGCTTCCGCTGCGCGAAGATCCGGATCGGCGATGTCATGGCAAGTGACCGTGACGCGGCTCCCGGGCGTACCGAGAAGATCATCCCGCACATCCGCCAGGCGATGGGTGACGACTTCGACATCAACGCCGACGCCAACAGTGGCTTCACCGTGTCACGGGCGATCCGGGTCGGTCGCATCCTCGAGGACAACGGCTACTTCCACTTCGAGGAACCGTGTCCCTATCCCGAGCTGGAGAGCTCCGCGCAGGTGGCGGCGGCACTCGACATCCCCGTGGCCGGTGGCGAGCAGGACAACTCACTCGTCCAGTTCCGCCGGATGATCGCCATGCGGGCGGTCGACATCGTGCAGCCCGACATCGGCTACCTCGGCGGCGTCGCACGGGCCCGCCGGGTCGCCAGGATGGCAGAAGACGCAGGCATCCCGTGCACGCCGCACTGCGCCAACCAGTCGATGCTGCAGCTGTTCACCCTGCATGTGGCTGCGTCAATGCCAGCTTGCCACCAATACCACGAGTGGAGCATCGAGGACGTCCCCTGGACCAACGGGGTCTACGAACCCATGCTGCGGGTGGTCGACGGTGCCGTCGCCCTACCCGCCACTCCGGGTTGGGGAGTCGAGATCCTGCCGGAGTTCCTGCGCACCACCGAACGCCAGGTGTCGACGCTGTAGGAGGTTCGCGGGCGATGCTTCGCGGGCGACCTGCCATCCAAGGTCGCCGCTTCAGCAGTAGCTCACCCAACGGACCTGCATCAGGTCGGCGATCGCATCGAAGTCGGCGTCCTTGTGGACGAGGATCGCGTCGTTGCGCAAGGCGACCGCGCCGATCAGACAGTCCATGAGCTTGCGTACGGTGCGCCCTCCGGAACGTGCGTCACGGTAGAGCGCAGCGGCGTGATGGAAGTCGAGATGTGTGGCGACGGAGAGCACCGGAAGTCCTGTCAGCATCTTCCCGATCTGATCGAGGGCACGGCTTCCGTGTGCTCCCGCGAGAAGTTCCATGACCACTGGTTCGGTCGTCGCTATCTGTGCCCCTGAATCCAGCAGGGTGTCCAGACCCTTCGTCGCCGGACCGGGAACGTCCCGAAGCCAGTCGATCCAGACCGACGAGTCCACCAGGTGCGGCCGCTCACGATCGACCTGCGGAGGAATCCCCCGTGTCCTGCGGCCGCTCACTCCTCGGCCCCGCTTCCGCGCATCTCCTCCAGGTCACCGTCCCAGCCGATACCTCGGACGGAACGGATGTCCGCCGGGGTGGTCGTCGTACCGACAAGACGACGAAGAGCGAGGTCGACGGCCTCCCTCTTCGTCCGCAGGCCATAGCGGCGCATCGCCCGGCGGACGAGGTCCTCGTCGAGATCGATGTTGGTGCGAGCCATACACCTACGATACACCTACGCACCCGTGAGGGACCGCGGGCGCGAAATCCCACGCCCACGGCAATCGGCCCCGCCCTACCCCGCTGGTCGGGGCATGGCGAGGCCGATCCACGGATGTCCTTAGTGGGCCGCCTTCAGCTTGGTGGCGAGGTTCTCGGCGAGTGCTCCGAGGAACTCGTCCGTCGTGAGCCACGAGGTGTCGCCGCCGACCAGCAGCGCGAGGTCCTTGGTCATCTTCCCGGACTCGACGGTCTGGACGCACACCTGCTCCAGCGTCTGCGCGAACTCCGACACCGCCGGTGTGCCGTCCAACTTGCCGCGGTGGGCGAGCCCGCGCGTCCACGCGAAGATCGACGCGATCGGGTTGGTCGAGGTCTTCTCGCCCTTCTGCCACTGCCGGAAGTGCCGCGTCACGGTGCCGTGCGCCGCCTCCGCCTCCACGGTCTTGCCGTCCGGCGTGAGCAGCACGCTCGTCATCAGGCCGAGCGATCCGAAACCCTGCGCCACGATGTCGGACTGGACGTCACCGTCGTAGTTCTTGCAGGCCCAGACGAAGCCGCCCTCCCACTTCAGGGCCTGGGCCACCATGTCGTCGATGAGCCGGTGTTCGTAGGTGATGCCGGCCTGCTCGAACTTGCCCTTGAACTCCGACTCGAACACCTCGGCGAACAGATCCTTGAACCGGCCGTCGTACGCCTTGAGGATCGTGTTCTTCGTCGAGAGATAGACGGGGAAACCGCGCTGGAGCGCGTAGTTGAACGACGCCCGGGCGAAGTCGCGGATCGAGTCGTCGTAGTTGTACATCGCCATCGCGACACCGCCGCCGGGGTACTTCGCGACCTCGAACTCCATCGGCTCGCTGCCGTCGTTCGGCGTGTAGGTCACCGTGAGCTTGCCCGGCCCGGGCACCACGAAGTCGGTCGCGCGGTACTGGTCACCGTGGGCGTGGCGGCCGATGATGATCGGCTTCTTCCAGCCCGGGACAAGGCGCGGGATGTTGTCGATAATGATCGGCTCGCGGAACACCACGCCACCGAGGATGTTGCGGATGGTGCCGTTGGGCGAACGCCACATCTGCTTGAGACCGAACTCCTCGACGCGCGCCTCGTCTGGCGTGATCGTCGCGCACTTCACGCCCACGCCGTGCTTCTTGATCGCGTTGGCGGCATCGACGGTCACCTGGTCGTCGGTCGCGTCGCGCCGCTCGATGCCGAGGTCGTAGTAGTCGAGCGGTACGTCGAGATAGGGCAGGATCAGCTGGTCCTTGATCGCCTGCCAGATGACACGGGTCATCTCGTCGCCGTCGAGTTCGACGACCGGGTTCTTCACACTGATCTTCGACAAGGGGGCTCCTCCGCCGCAAAGGTGGTTGGGGGTATGGCTTCAGAGATTCTGGACTTCGCTCTGTCGTGGGACGACTCCGCTGGCCGCCTCGAATCCGGCCGGCTCGGCCTCGGAAAGCCCGGTTTCGACCACCCTACGTACGACGTCGCGACCGGGCACCGCCAGGACACCCCGGTGACCCGACTCGACACGCCCGCGGGCAGGGCAGCGACGACCGGCCGCGCACGTGCGGGTCTCCGGAACCATTGTCCCGCGTCGGGCGCCGCGCGTGAGCTTTTGGGCCGCTCCGATCCGGACATTCACCGCGTACGGCCCAGGAGGGACCATCACGGATGTGGCACCGGTGACCGCGGCGCCAGGCGCGGGCCCGACGATCTCCGTGAGCGCGATGGTCATGTTCCGGCCTCCGCGGGGTCCGGGCCCGAAAACCGAGCGATACGGAAGATGTCTTGGTGTCGAGATATCTTGCCGGGGAGCCTAGCCGAGGCGGGACGCTGGCGACAGGCCGGGGGTCGCGCGGTGGCGGGTCAGCGGATGTCGGGGACGGCCACAGCGAGCAGCAGCGCCACCACGCCCATCACCGTGAGGGTCACGACGTCCGTCGTCCGGCTGCGAAGGACGAGCAGCCCGGCGCGGCGGGTGGTGAGCACCAGCCGGAATGCGGCGGCGAGCAGGACCGACAGCGCCAACAGCAGGGTGCCGGGACGGAAGTCCACCACGATGACGGTGATCAGCGAGACGAAGATTCCCGTGAGTACGACCAGCAGAGGCCACTGGCGGCGCGGCCATGGACGGATGGGAGGAAGTGGACGTCCCGGCTCGCGCTTCCACCGGCCCCACAACGCCTGCCGGAGTCCCGGCGCCCGGGGTGGTCTGCCGGCGCCCGCGCTGGGGCTCCGGGTGGAGCCAGCGCTGGTCTCCGTCTGAGGCACCACTCCGGAGCCCGGCTGGTCGACCATCGGTGGGTCCTCCTGGCGCCGACGAACGCGAACTGCAGAGTCGCAGGTTACCCGCCGGACCACGGCCATGACGGCAGGACCCACCCACACGGGACGACCCTGTGGCGCACCAAGCCCGGCCCGGGTGTGAGCACCGCTCACCTACCGGGACGGGCTTGGTACCCCCCAGGATCCCCCGATCCCCCGGATCCCCCGATCCCCCGGATCCCCCAATCCCCCGGTCCCCCGATCCCCCGGTCCCCCGGAATCCTGGAATGCCGGGGACCCCGATCGACCGGAGTCCTGGAATCCCGGGGACCCCGACTCAGGAGCCGCCGGCCGTCTCGGCCTTGCCGCCGTCACCGGTCGCCGCGAACCAGACATCGCCCAGCCCGTGGCCCTTGATGTCGCCGGGGGCCTTGTCCTCGAAGTAGTAGTAGAGCGGCCAGCCGTTCACCGCGACCTGCTTCGTACCGTCCTTGCGGGTGAAGGTGCTGACGAGATCCGGATCCACACAGTCCTCGACCACATCGAGACCGTTGTCGGCGAGGACCGGTGGCCACTTCTCGTTGCACTCCGGGTCTCCCTCGCAGGCGCTCGTGCCCGCGTTGGGCTCGTCCGCCTCGAACCGGTACATCGTCCGACCTTCGCCGTTCACCAGGATCGTCTCGGTGAACGCTCCCCGCTTGGTGTCGGTCAGCACCGTCGCGCCCGACTTCTGCTTCTCCGCCTGCTCAGTCGTCAAGGCCTTGGCCCCGGTCGGTGCCATCACGAACCACCGGCCGTCCTTGCCCTGGCCGGTCAGGTCACCCGGCTTCGTGTCGCCGGCGAAGGTGTACGCCGGCCAGTTCTTGATGGTGAGCTGCTTGGTGCCGTCCGGCCGGTCCAACGAACCCACCAGCGCCTCGTCGACGCCCTTGACCGCGGTGATCTGGTCGGCCGGCACGGGGTTCCACACCTCGGCACATTCCTCGTCACACCCGCTCGTCGGCGGATCGTTCGAGTCGTTGTCAAACCGGTAGATCGGCTTGTCGTCGGCAGCCTGCAGGTAGTCGGTCCACCCATCCTGGCGGGTGGTCTCGATGACGACCGGGACCTCAGGCCCTGGCCAGGGACCTTCGTCGCCCGCGGCTGCCGGCTCGGCGGTCGAAGCCGTCGGCGTCGGCGTGGCCGTCTCGGTGGTCTCCTGATCGCCGCCGGCGCCGGAGTTCGTGGTGACGATCTCCGGTCCACACGCCGACAGCGCGAGCACACCAGCGACCAGCACGGCGACCGGTGCACAGACAATCTGACGAGGCTTCATGGTCGGTCCAACTCTCCTGGTGTTCGGTGGCAGGGCGCGGACTCATCGCCTACTGACGTACGCCCGTCGCTTCACGGCCGCCGCATCTGGGCGCGACGGTCGGCATGCGGACGTACGCCGGAACGCTGCACACCGAACGCCGGTGGCCCCGGCGCCGGAGCGGGCGAACGGCCGCGTGGTCACGCCGTGCCGGCCTGGTGGGCCGGTGCGGTGAACCGGTGTGTGACGCTGGCCGCTCGCCCGGTGAGGGACGGTCCTTACATCTGTCCGTACGCGGGAACTGGCGAAGATGGTTCACGGGGTCGCGAATCGCGGTCCGGCCGCGGGCCCACGCGCTTCGTGGCCGGTCAGGTGAGTTCGTCGAGCCTGCGGTAGTAGTCGATGCGCGGGTCGTCGGGATCGCCGCCGTACCTCTCGAGGAAGCGGGCAGCATGACCCGGCCCGTACTGTGGGTTGAGCTCGACCGACGCGATACTCCCCGTCGCGATGCCCAGGTCGTGGTAGCGGTCGGCGACGCCCAGCCACCCCAGATCGATCAGGCCCGTGACCTCGAGGGTCTCGGGATCGAGCAGGACGTTGGGAACGCAGTAGTCGCCGTGGCAGACCACCAGATCCTCATCTGCCGGCCGCGTACGCAACAGTTCGGCGAGTAGCGCGCCCCGGTCCTGCGCCCACCGCCAGGGCTCCATCGCCGCGCTCGCCTCGTCGACCACGCCGGCCTCGACGGCGGCACGTTCCTGACCAAGCCGGACGTCGAGCCGGCGGTCGAACGGGCACCCCTCCAGCGGCAGCGCATGCAGCGCCCGGAGCGCGTCGGCGAGCGCATCGATCACCGACACCCGCTGGTGAACTGGCCACGGTGCCGATGCCTCCCGGCCGGGCACACTCGTCATGACGAGCCAGCCGACCTCGACCGCTTCCGGGGATGTCGTCGGGCTGGTGGACAGACAGGTCTCGGTCCCGGCGGCGACGAGTTCGGGCCCCGGGATCCCGGTCGAGGACAGCCAGCGGATCCGTTCCGCCTCGACGCCCAGATGGGAGCGACTGCCCAGGTGCTGCGGCACGACTGCCACCTTGGCGTGGAGCTCCGTCCCGGCCGTCCCGGTGAGCTTGTACGTCGCCGCCCCGGAGAAGCCGTGGTGCACCCGCGTCCATTCGTACCCCGCGAATCGGGTACGCAGGGAACGCACCACGCGCTGGACCAGCTCACCCACGCCGCCATCAAACCCGACGTGTCAACCGGGATACGCCGCCGGCCTCAGTGGAAGAAGTGGCGCGTGCCGGTGAGATAGAGCGGTACGCCGGCCGCCTGCGCCGCCGCGATCACCTCGTTGTCGCGGACGGAGCCACCCGGCTGCACGACGGCCCGTACGCCCGCGTCGAGCAGAACCTGCAGCCCGTCGGCGAACGGGAAGAACGCATCCGAGGCCGCCACCGACCCGGCCGCCCGCTCACCCGCCCGGGCAACCGCCAGCTTCGCCGAGTCGACCCGATTGACCTGCCCCATGCCGACCCCGACGGCCGCAAGGTCGGAAGCCAGCAGGATCGCGTTGGACTTCACCGACCGGACCGCCAGCCAGGCGAACACGAGGTCGGCCAGCACGTCCTCGGACACCGGTTCGCCCGCCGCCAACCGCCACCCCGACGGACTGTCACCCGGCTCCTCCACGGTGTCCACGCTCTGCATCAGCAGGCCACCTGAGACGGGCCGTACCTCCATGCCACCGCGGGCGGAAGGTCCGCACCGGAGCAGCCGGATGTTCTTCTTGCGCGAGAGGACCTCCAACGCGCCCGGCTCGAAGTCCGGCGCCACGAGCACCTCGGTGAAGACCTCGGCCACCTTCTCCGCCATCTCCACCGAGACCGGCTGGTTCGTCGCGATCACCCCGCCGAAGGCCGACACCGGGTCGCACGCGTGCGCCTTCGTGTACGCGTCCGCGACGTTGGACGCGATTGCGATCCCGCACGGGTTGGTGTGCTTGATGATCGCCACCGCCGCGGGCTGGAAGTCGTAGACGGCACGCCGCGCGGCATCGGCGTCGACGTAGTTGTTGTACGACATCTCCTTGCCGTGCAGCTGTTCTGCCTGGGCGAGCCCGTGCGCGGCGACGGAGCCGGCACGGTACAGCGCCGCCCGCTGGTGCGGGTTCTCGCCGTAGCGCAGGACCGACTCCCGCTCCCACGTCGCACCCACCCATGCCGGGAAACCGCTGCCGTCGTCGGTCGGCGCATGCACGTTGCCCATCCACGACGCGACGGCCACGTCGTAGCTCGCCGTGTGGATGAACGCCTCGACCGCCAGCCGCTTGCGCTGCTCGAGCGTGAATCCACCGGCCGCCACCGCCGCGAGGACGTCGGCGTAGCGGTCCGGTGAGGTCACCACGGCAACGGAGGCGTGGTTCTTGGCCGCCGCGCGGGTCATCGCGGGACCGCCGATGTCGATCTGCTCGATCACCTCATCCGGGCCGGCCCCGGACGCGACGGTCTCCGCGAACGGATAGAGGTTCGACACCAGCAGGTCGAACGCCGCGACGTCCAACTCCTCCAGCTGGCGTACGTGGTCGGGATTGGCTGTGTCCGCCAGCAGACCGGCATGCACCCGCGGATGCAGCGTCTTGACCCGGCCGTCGAGGCACTCCGGGAACCCGGTCAGCTCCTCGACCCGGGTGACGCTCACACCGGCGGACTCGATCGTCGCGGCCGTCGTACCGGTAGACACGATCTCCACGCCCGCGTCGGCGAGCCCTCGGGCGAGCTCGGTCAACCCGGCCTTGTCATAGACGCTGACCAGCGCGCGGCGGATCGGCCGGCGCCCTTCGGTGGCGGCATCGTTTCGGGGGGCGTTCACGGGATGGTGACCTTTCTGCCCTGGACGGTGAAGCCCAACCGCACCATCGCGCCGATCGTGTCGACGAGCTGCCGGCGTTCGGCGCCTTTGATGCGTTCGGTCAGAGATTCTTCGGTGTCGTCGTCTTCGACGGGTACGGCGACCTGCGCGATGATCGGGCCCGCGTCGACTCCCTCGTCGACGACGAAGAGCGTCGCCCCCGCCACGCGTACGCCATAGGCCAGCGCGTCACGCGGCCCGTGCATGCCGGGGAACGCCGGAAGCAGGGAGTTGTGGCTGTTGACGTAGCGTCCGCCGAACGCCGCCAGGAACTGCTTGCCAACCAGCTTGAGGAACCCCGCCGAGACGACCAGATCGGGTTCGTACGCCTGCACGCGTTCGGTGAGCGCGGCGTCCCATTCCTCCCGGCTCGGGAAGTCCCGCACCCGAAGGGTGAAGGTCGGGATACCGGCGCGTTCGGCGCGGGCCAGCCCGCCGGCGCTGTGACGGTCGGCGCCCACCGCGACCACGGTCGCGCCGTACGCCGGCTCCCGCGTGGCGTCGATCAGCGCCTGCAACAGGGTGCCGGTGCCAGAGAGCAGGACGACGAGACGGGCAGTCAGAATGGGCTCCTCGCTGCTGGGGATCACCTACTGGAACGGCGTGCGGAAACGACGTCACAGCCCGGTGACCCGGGGCGCGTACACGTGGAGTTGGACGTTCCGTCACGATAGCGGTAGCCGACAATGACGACAGGAGAAGCCCCTGTGAGCAGTCCCGAGGAGCGCCCTGACGCAGCGGACAGCCCGGAGGCCAAGGTCGCGGACGAGCTTTCGCTCGCGCCGATACCGGCGGAGGGTACGACGGCGCCACCCGATGCCGAGCGAGTCTTCGCCCGGCCGCCCGCCTCGTCGGCGTACGCCCGGATCGTCACAGCGTCGGCCCAGCCCTCCGGCCAAGGCGCCGCGAAGCCGGCCGACGGTCCGCACGCGTCTCCGGGCGGCGACGGGACCCACCGGCCCCCGGTCCACAGCGAGTCGACCGGCGGCAATGCCGGCGGCAGCTCAGGTGGACCCCCCGGCGCCAGCGCTGGCGGGAAGTTCGGCGACCGCTCGGGCGGCGCCGGCGCTCCCCACGCTCCCCACCATCAGCCCCCGACTCCGCCGACCGAGGACCAGCTGAAGCGGATCCGCAACCGTGGCCGGCTTGCCGTCCTGTTCGGCCTCACCGGACTGGTGGCGAGCGTGCTGGCGTTCCCGCTCGGTCTGCTCCTCGGGATCGCAGCGATCGTCTGCGGCGCCCTCGCGCGCCGGGCTTCCCGCCTTCACCGCGTCCCTGTGCCCGGGGCTACTCCAGGCCTCGTGCTGGGCGTCGTCGCCACCCTGTTCGCCAGCATCCTGACCGCGACGGCGGTGGTCTTCTGGGACGAGGTGGTCGAGTACCAACAGTGCTTTTCCGGCGCCAACACCCAGACCGCTCGCGAGTCCTGCCAGCAGCGTCTGGAAGAACGCATCATCGACCGTGTCGGCCCCCTGAACACCCCCCGCTGACCCTGGGCCCGACCCCCGCATGGGATCAACCAGCCGGGTCAGGCCCACGCTCACCGCAGACCAGCGGAGCCCCGCGCCCGAGCCCAATCCCACATCCGCAACGCCAGGACACCGACGGCTCCGGCGATCCCGAGGGTGCTCACCGCCACGACGCCGGACTCCAGTGCCGACGGACCGACCTCGACCAGGCGCCCGGGCCCGGCGGAGCCGCTCGACACCGCCACGGCCGCGGTGAACATCACCCCTCCGGCGAGCCCGGCGAGGCCGCCGCGCAGGGTCGCGGCGTCGATGCTGTATGCCGGATAGCGGCGGATGGCGGCGAGCCCGGCGACAACCCCTGCCGCGATCGGGATCACGAGAACGCCCATCACCCAGCCGGGTGGGTTCTCGGTCACCGGAAGCGCCGCCAACAAGGGGAACGCCGGAAGCGGGCCGAGTGCGACACCGGTCGGTGCCACCACCGTGGCCGTACCGACCGCGAACCCGGGTCCCAGCGCGTATGTCCCTGCGTACACCGCCGCATTGGGCACGTACGCAAGGCACATCCCCAGGAGTACCGGCAACCCGCTGATGCCGGGTGCGAGTCCGGCCACCAGGTCACTCAGCCGTCCGAGGTGCACGACCAGCGAGCAGGCGACGAGCAGCATCCCGCCGGCGACCAGACAGCTGAGGCCCGCGACACCGCCGTAGAGGGCCGCGCGGACTTCCTCCGGCACACGTCGCCACGCCCGGACACCGTGCCCACTCACCCGGACGACACCCGCACCACCGGCCACGCCCGCCAGCACACCGGCGTGGACGAACGCCCGCAGCACGTCCGGGGCCGCGTCGCCGGTCCGGGCCAGGATCGCTATCAGGGCCGCGAGTCCGCCGTACGCCGCAGCCATGGCGAGCAGACCGGCACACACCTGGGTGACCCGGCGGACCTCGCTCGTACGACCGACCCACGCGCCAGCCCGGCAGAGGAGGACGAAGGGAAGCAGCGACAGCCCGAGCGGCGCCAGGCTGAAGGCACCACCTGGTAGGGCGACCGGCACCATGTGGGCGAGCAGCCACGCGTCCACGCCGACCCGGAATGCGTCCGGGGCAGTTCCGCCGGCCGTGACGAACCACGCGACGACCGCGACGGCGGCGCAGGGAAGCGCCCCCGCGAGTGCGGCCCAGCCGGCCGCCAGCAACGCGCCAACGGTCGCGGGCCGCGGGTGATCAGCCACCCGCGGGTGCTCGGGAACGCCCGTCGAGGGACGCGTGAGGACGCCGGCCATCGCCTCATGCTCGCAGTCCGGATCAGGTCCTCCGGCCCGAGACACGCCGCTGAGGCGCCCGAACCAGCTAGATTTCCGCCACCGGGATTCACACCCGCCAAGGGATGGGGCACTCGGAGGGTGCCGCGTCGTTATGGATAGGTTCGTACCTGCACATACTCTCAGCTGCGGTTGGTCACATGCCGGTCTCGCAGCGTGTGCCAGGAAGGCCAGTGCAACCTCAGGCTGCGGTGCGGTGTCATGTGGAGTGAAAGTCGGCAGAGTGGCGGAGGGCTCATGGCGGATGCCGACGAGTTCGATGCCTTCTACCACGCTACCCGGCAACGGCTCCTCCACCAGATGTATGCGATGACCGGAAACCTGGCTGACGCCCAAGACTGCGTCCAAGAGGCTTACGCGCGTGCCTGGCAACACTGGGCGCGTGTCTGCGACCACGCCAACCCCGAAGCGTGGCTCCGTACTGTCGCTTGGCGCATCGCGGCCAGCCGCTGGCGCAAGATCAAGAACGGGATCGCGGCGATGGCTCGCCACGGGCCGCCGGTGTACGCGCCAGAACCCAGTCCGGACAACGTGGCGCTGGTTGCGGCGCTGAAAGAAATACCTGAGGCACAACGCCGAGCGATCGTGCTGCACCACCTCGTCGGGCTCTCCGTCGAGGAGGTGGCACACGAGACCGGCGTGGCGACCGGCACTGTCAAGGCCAGGCTTTCACGGGGGCGCACTGCACTCGCCGAACTCCTGCGAGAGGGCAGCCCGTACGAAAGCTCCGCAGAGGAGACGCAGAATGCCCGCTGACTTCGAGCGTGAGGTGACCGAACACCTGTCGCTCCTGCGCGGTGACGTCGACCAGGTCTCCTGGCGCGACGAAACCGCCGTGCGTGCCCACGGTGCGCGGCGCCAGCTGCGACGCACGGCAACCGCCGGTCTCGCTGTCGTGGCCAGTGTCGGCGCGATCGGCTACGGCGCGGTCGTCGGCATGCCAGGTGACCCGGTCACGCTGGCCAACCCCTTCCTTGCCGCGTCACCGTCCGATGCCGACAAGGCGCCCGGGCCCTCCGGGCGCTCGCGGTCGGCGTCGGACACCGAGGACGAGCCGCCGTCGGGATGGCCGTTCGTTCCGAATCCGACGGCACCCAGGTCGCACCTGCCAGGAGACCCCGGTTCGGCCGTTCCGCCGACGCCGAGGCCGGAGCACTCGACGTCTCCGGATGTCTCTCCCAGCGAGACTCCGGCGCCCACGTCCTCCGACACCCCGACGGCGAGTCCCACCCCGCCGGAGTTCACCGTACGGCTGCTCGTCGGTACCGAGATGCCGAAGGTCAACGACTCGTCCAACACCTGGAGCGCCACTGGCACCAGCGAGGACGAGGGTGCGACGCCGACCTCGGTCTGCCAGTCCGGCGACCTCGCGAGCCTTGGCGCCTCAGCCGCGGTCCGGCGAAACTTCGACTGGGGAACGGACGGCACCGTCACCGGTGTGAACGTCGTCGGAGCCTTCGCCTCAGAAGCAGACGCCACCGCGGCCTACGACACCTACACCTCGTGGCTCGGAAGCTGTACCTGGGGTACACCGCACGGACCCACGGACGTCACCGTCTCCGGCGGTACGGCGAGCTGGTGGTGGTTCGGCCACGACAACGGTGACTCGACCGGCGAGATCGAGGTCGTCGGCCTGGTCCGGACCGGGTCGTTGCTGTCCGTGGTTGTCTGGCACGAGGGCGGGCAGGACTTCATCTACGACACCGACCCCATGGCGCCGGTGTTGAAAGCCAGCGCTGACCGCCTCGCCCCCTGACACCACCGCTTCGCTCCCCAGCCCCGCCCGACACCGACCGGCGTCGCCGGCTGACCAGGGCCCGCCGACGCGGGCCGCGCTCACGACCGTGAGGGTGGGCTGGCGCGCGGGTTGTTCCGGCCGGGTCTCCCCCACATCATCTGTCCGATGATCCGCAACGGCAGGCATCGGTTGACGACGTACCTTTCGAGCAGCGCTCTCGCCTCCCGATCGAACGCCGCCTGCGACGCGGACGACATGCGTTCCCTCGAACACCCGCTGCGGGAGTGGATCGATTCGATGTAGTCGTCGACGGGTTGGACGTGCGGGACAGGCTGACTCTCGTACTGTCCCCGGACCTCGAAGTCACCGGCTTCGGCGAGCCGCTGGAACATGCCGTACCTGTGAGCGTCACGGTTGGTGGAGTAGCGCATCGTGAGTGCGCGGAGCCCGGCAGTCCACGGCTGCTCAACCTCGCGCTGGAACAGGACGGCCATCGTCCCGCCGGAGGCCAACACACTGGCGAAGCGCGGCAGGACCACCGCGAGGTCCATCCAGTGCAGACTGCCGGCGCACGCGATAAGCCCGTACGGAGGCCGGAGGACAGCATCCTCCATCGTGGCGTGGATCCAGTCGATGTTCGGGGTGCCAGCCGACCGGCGTCGACCTTCGGCGATCATGGCAGCAGACGGGTCTACCGCGTCCACCCGGTCGACGACAGGTGCGAGCGCGGCGGCGACCGCACCTGTCCCACAACCGGCGTCCAGGACGTTACGCGGTGTTGACGGGAGCAGGCCGATCAGCCGGTCCAGGACCGGTGCGGGGATCGGCGGGCGGCGTGCGTACGCCGCGACAACTGAAGGATCCGCGAACTGATCGCCGGCATCCACGCCACAAGACCAAGACCCGGACCAGGATGCGAGATCGCAATCTCAGGACGCGAGCCCGGCGGAGTGGCCCGCATCCCACGGCGGCCATGAGTTGTTGGAGGTTCGTCGGGATAGAAGGCGACGAAGCTCCTACAGCCCAGGTGGCGATGCGCTCAGGCGAGGCTCTCGGCGATCTCGCGGACGAGGCGCGCGGTCTCGCTCGGCGTCTTGCCCACCTTCACCCCACACGCCTCGAGCGCTTCCTGCTTCGCCTGCGCGGTGCCCGACGAGCCGGACACGATCGCGCCCGCGTGCCCCATCGTCTTGCCCTCGGGCGCGGTGAAGCCGGCGACGTAACCCACGACGGGCTTCGAGACGTGGTCGCGGATGAACTCCGCGGCCCGCTCCTCCGCATCGCCACCGATCTCGCCGATCATCACGATGACGTCGGTCTCGGGGTCGTTCTCGAACGCTGCCAGCGCGTCGATGTGCGTGGTCCCGATGATCGGGTCGCCGCCGATACCGACCGAGGTCGAGAAGCCGATGTCGCGGAGTTCGTACATCATCTGGTACGTCAGCGTGCCCGACTTCGACACGAGGCCGATCCGGCCCGCACCGGTGATGTCGGCGGGGATGATGCCGGCGTAGGACTTGCCTGGCGACGCGACGCCAGGACAGTTCGGCCCGATGATGCGGGTGTGACCCGACCGCTGCGCCCGGGCGAAGAACTCCGCCGTGTCGTGGACCGGGACCTCTTCGGTGATGACGATGACGAGCGGCATGGCCGCATCGATCGCTTCGTTCACGGCGGCCTTGGTGAACGCCGCCGGTACGAAGACGACGCTCACATCGGCGCCGGTCTCCTTCATCGCCTCGGCCACGCTGCCGAACACCGGCAGTGAGGCGCCCTCCACCTCGACCTTCTGGCCGGCCTTACGGGGGTTCACACCGCCGACGATCTGAGTGCCGGCGCGCAGCATCTTCCGGGTGTGGACGAGTCCTTCGGAGCCGGTCATCCCCTGGACGATGACCTTGCTGTTCTCAGTGAGGAAAATCGCCATCGCTGGTCCGTCGCTCCCTACTGCGCCGTCACTTGGGCCGTCACCTGGGCCGTCACCTGGTCGTTGCGGCAAGCTCGGCCGCGCGGCGCGCGGCACCGTCCATCGTCTCGACCTGTTCGACACCGGACAGGTTCGCGTCGGCAAGGATCCGCCGGCCGAGGTCGGCGTTGTTGCCGTCCAGGCGTACGACGAGCGGCTTCGACACCGCCTCACCCCGCTCCGCCAGGAGGGCGAACGCCGCCACGATGCCGTTCGCGACCGCGTCGCATGCCGTGATGCCGCCGAACACGTTGACGAAGACCGCGCGGACGTCCGGGTCGGACAGCACGATCTCCAGGCCGTCGGCCATCACCTCGGCCGAGGCGCCGCCGCCGATGTCGAGGAAGTTCGCCGGCTTGACCGGATCGCCGTTGGCCCGCGTGCCGTCGGCCGCGAGGTCCTGGCCGGCGTACGCCACGACGTCGAGGGTGCTCATCACGAGACCCGCGCCGTTGCCGATGATGCCGACCTCGCCGTGGAGCTTGACGTAGTTGAGGTCCTTCTCCGCCGCACGCTGCTCGAGCGGGTCGGCGGCGGCCTTGTCTTCGTACGCCGCGTGCTCCGGATGCCGGAACCGCGCGTTGTCGTCCAACGTCACCTTGCCGTCGAGCGCCTCCACGGCACCATCGGCGAGCTTCACCAGCGGATTGACCTCGAGGAGGGTGGCGTCCTCGGCGATGAACGCCTGCCACAACGCGACGATCACCGGTACGGCCGGCTCCACGACGTCAGCGGGAAACTTCGCCGCGGTCGCGATCTCGCGGGCCTTCGCCTCGTCGACGCCGGTGAGCGGGTCGATCGCGACCTTGGCAACCGCATCGGGGTTGGTGTGCGCGACCTCCTCGATCTCGACACCGCCCTCGGCGCTGGCGATGCAGAGGTACGAACGGTTGGCGCGGTCGACGAGGAACGAGAAGTAGTACTCCTCGCCGATGTCGGCGGCCGGTGCCACCAGCACCTTGCGTACCGTGTGGCCCTTGATGTCGAGACCGAGGATGTCGTCGGCCCTCTCCTGCGCCTCGGCCGGGTCTGCCGCGAGTTTCACGCCACCGGCCTTGCCGCGTCCGCCGATCTTCACCTGTGCCTTGACGACGACCGGGCCACCGAAGTCCTGCGCCGCGGCCTTGGCGTCGTCCGGGTTGTCGACGACTCGGCCGAGGGTGACCGGAACGCCATGCTGGGCGAAGAGTTCCTTCGCTTGGTACTCCATCAGGTCCACGAGCGCGCTCTTCCTGGTCGGTTCGCGTACGCCTGGCCCGTGCCGGCTCCGTGGTCGGAGCCCTTGCTCCCAGGCCCGGCCGCGAGCCTAACCCTGCTCGGGGCCGCCGTGACCGCCGGGTGCCGCCCAAGGGCGCGAGCGCGACCGCACAATTCCGGCCCGCGGAAAGTGAGAAATGCCCTGCGTTGTCCGACACCAGGCACGCGGCCGACCGGGGCCCACCACCGATGATCGACTTGTTTCGTCACACCGGCAACCCCATCCAGCGCTTGTGGGTCGTCCCTGACATACGAAAGGACACAGACGAAGGCGGGTTCCCGCCGGAGGTGTGGCGCTATGCCCACTCGTTCGCTCGCTGTGCTCGCCGCTGCGATGATCTGCTCGTTCGCTGTCCTCGTCGCGATGATCTGGGTCCTCCACCCGTCGGCCTTCACCCTCTCCCCCACTTCGGCGGATTGCGGGACACGGACAAAAGGAGTCCCGACTTCGACAACGACCGGAAGGGGCCTGACCTCGCGATCGGCATCCCTGGTGAGGACCTCGGAACCCAGCCGGATGCCGGCGCGGTCGAGGTGAGGTACGCCGACCGCGCACCGCAGATCCTGCATCCGGCGGACTACCGCGCCGGCGACCGCTTCGGCACGACGATCGTCACCGCGTACGTCGACGACGACACGTGCTCCGACCTCATCGTCGGTGCGCCGGGACAGGACGTCGACGGCCTGAGTGATGCCTGAGCGGTGCCATCTACCTCGGAGCCGACACGGGTCTGCGGTACTGGCGCACGCTCGTCCAGGGCACCGACGGCGTACCCGGCGAGGCACAGGCCGGTGCGCGGTTCGGGGAGAGCCTCGCGATCGGCGGTCATGGCCTTTCCCCGGCCGAACCGCACACTGAACGCCTGTACGTCGGCACACCCGGGCTCGACGTCGGCTCCCTCACCGACGCCGGAGGAGTCGTGGAGCTCACCATGACGTTTGCTGGCGATGGCGTCGACATCGAGGGCGTCCAGCTGACCCAGGACTCACCCGGGGTCCCTGGACAGGCAGAGGTTGGCGATCAGTGGGGTGCACCGATGATCGCCAGCGCGGAGCAGTTCGCCGCCGGCGCAGTGGGCGAGTCGGTCGGGGACGAGGCCCGCGCCGGCGCGGTCATCCACCGTGGTTGGTCGGAGTCGGGGGGTACGCCCTGCTGACCCAGGACACGCCCGGGGATTCCGGTACAGCGGAGGCGGGCGACGAGTTCGGAGCGGCCGTTTTCCGGCTCGCCGAGGGCACCCTCTGGATCGGTGTCCCAGGCGAGGACCTGGGCGAGGCGATCGACGCGGGCATGGCGGTTGCTGTCTCGTACTCCTACGAGAGCATCCAGAATCTCAACTTCGGGGTCACTCAGAACACGTACGGCTTCGCCGGGTCCGCGGAGGGGCCGGCGACCGGTTCGGGTCGGCGATCACCAGCTTCCTGCCCTACTACGAGGACGAGGACGAGCAGCAGTACCCGGTCCTGGTGGGCGTCCCAGGTGGGGACATCGGGACTGTCCGGGACGCCGGCATGGTGAACTCCTTCGCCTTCCTGTCCCACTCATCGGAGTCGGTGGAGATCGCGGCCGAGGGCGAGCGGCTCAGCCAAGGCCCCGCCGCCGGCCGGGTCGAACCCGGCGACCGCTTCGGCGCCACTCTCGCCACCTTCGACTTCTTCTACGCCGAGGACCCGGAGGACGCCCCGTGGGAGTACCGCGCGCTCTACGTCATCGGAACACCTGGTGAGGACGACGGAGCCGGCGGGATCGTGCGCGTCCAGTACGTCGACAACGAGCTGCGATCGCGAATCTGGAAGCAGGAGACCGGTGCGCGGGGAGATAGGCGACGGCTTCGGGACCGCCCTCGTCCGGGAGTGGTGACCCGAGGAGGTGGCCCGCCCGGCGCGGCTCAGCTGGTCGCGCCCGATCCACCGGCGTACTCGGTCGCCTCGGCGACGTGGTCGCGTACCCAGCGGACGATCTCGTGGGTCGACGTGCCGGGCGTGAAGACCCTCGCGACCCCGAGTTCGGCGAGGGCCTCGATGTCCGCCTCGGGGATGATGCCGCCCCCGAACACCACGATGTCGTCGGCGCCGCGATCGCGCAGGAGTTGCATGAGCGTACGGAAGAGGGTCATGTGTGCCCCGGACAGGACCGAGAGACCGATGCCGTCGGCGTCCTCCTGGAGGGCGGTTTCCACGATCTGCTCGGGGGTCTGGTGAAGGCCGGTGTAGATGACCTCCATGCCCGCATCCCGCAGGGCACGCGCGACCACCTTCGCCCCGCGGTCGTGGCCGTCGAGGCCCGGCTTGGCGACGACAATGCGGATCGGCGCCCGGCTGGTTCGGCCGTCGTTCGCCGCCGTGCCCGGCTGAACGTCGTGCGGCTCGGCGTCCGGATTCGCGTCGTCCGCCGCGGAGGGGGAACTCGTGGTCTCGGCGCCTGTCATGTACCGGCTCCTCCATCGCACCCGGAAGCTGTCGTGGACCCGGAGCTCTGTGATCGCGCCCGGAAGGTGTCGTCGCGGCCCGGGCACTTCGCTGCGCGGTCTCATCGACGTGCTGAACCTAAGGTATTCCGACTGCCGGGCGCCCGCCCAGCAAAGCACTGGGTAACAAACTGGCGGCAGTCGAACACTTTGTGTAGCGGCACGTCTTGCTATGTCCAGTTTATGGGGACTTTCTCAGACCAGATCCGGCATAATCGCCGCGGAGGCATTTGGCACAGCTTGATGCATCCGTTATCGTCTCCGCCGTTCCTACCTTGCTCTCCAGTTGTCAGCCGTCGAGGAAGGTCTCATCCCTGTGGCCGAGGCAGCGAAGCACCGAGCTGCGCCTGCCAGCCGCTTTCGGCGCTCTGGTTCCGCCCCTCCGGCCCCGCAGCCAGGTCGACGCATCCGCACGCAGTCGAGTAGTGCCGGCCCGGCAGTCCGGACGACGCCGAGCAGCCGCCCAGAGCGGGCCCGTCGACCTGAGCAGAGCACCCGACAGGAGCAGAACACCCGACAGGAGCAAAGCGCACGACCGGACCGGGGTACTCGCCTGGACCTGGGCCGTGACGCGACCCGGCTCAACCAGGCGGCGCCACCCTACGGCCGACCACCGACATCAGCGTGGCGCACCAGCGAAGCTGGTCGTACCGCCGTAGGCAAACGCGCGGCGCGCGGTGACTGGAACAGCCCACCGCCGCCCCGGTCGAGCCAGCCGACACCTACGAATGGCCTCGAACGCACCAGCCAGCTTGGCCGCGGCATCCAGCCCGACCGCGGCATCCAGCCCGACCGCGGCATCCAGGTAGATCGCAGCCAGCCGGTCCGGAACGCCCGCCAAACCAGCAGATCGAACGCGATAGGACTTCGGTCGAGCGCCGTGGCTGACCGGCGTCTCAGGTTGGCGAGCCCACCAGCCGCAACCCCGGTCGGACACCTCGACACCCCGACCATCCGCCAGCCCTCCCCATCTCCTCGCCATGAGCCCAGTGCCGACCGCCGCGAGCCCGATGCCGACCGCCGCGAGCCCGGTGCCGACCGCCGCGAGCCCGGTGCCGACCGCCGCGAGCCCGGTGCCGCCCGCAAGGACTCCCCCGGAGCCCGTCACGACTCTTCGGCGAGCGCGAGTCAGCTCGACGGCCGCCGCGACCGTCGAGACACCGCGACCACTCGCCAGGACGCGCTCACCGAAGGGCGCCTCCGGCCGGTTGGCCCGCGGGTCACGCTGCGCACGACGTCCAGCAACCCGCCCCGGACCGGCAGTGCGCTCGCGGGCAGGCGCAAGAAGCCCGGCACCCGCCGTCGTACGGCGACGGCCCGGGCCTTCCCGACCATTCCCGCCGTCGCAAGTGTCGCGACATTGGTCGCTGCCGCCTCCGGTGCCGTCACCCTGCACTCGGTCGCCGCGGCGGGTATCGACGACAACGCCCAGAAACCTCCGACCGGTGTCGCGCTCTCCCTCGGCCAGCTGCAGGACGCACGCAGTGCCGCAGCGGGTCGGGCTGATCGCTCCCGCGGTGGCGCGGCCAGCGTCGATCCAGGGATCGACGACTCCGACGCCCAGCGCGCGGCCGAGCTTCGGCAGGAGACCGAACGTGAACGCGCGGCCTGGGAGGCGCAGCGCACCCGTGAGCTCGAACTGATCGTGGACAAGGCTTCCGACGCCACGCGCGAGCAGGTCTTCGAACGCGCTATCCAGTGGTTCCTGCCGCTGCGCAGTTTCCGGACCTCCGCGGGCTTCGGTCAGTCCGGAAGCATGTGGAGTTCCGACCACACCGGCCAGGACTTCTCCGCGCCGATGGGCACCCCGATCCGAGCGGTTGGCGCTGGCGAGATCACCTTCGCCGGCTGGGACGGCCCTTACGGCAACAAGATCGTCGTACGCCATGACGACGGTACCGAGACGTGGTACTGCCACATGTCCGACTACGAATACACCAGCGGCTACGTGTCGGCGGGCACCGTCATCGGCTACGTCGGAAGCACCGGCAACTCCACCGGCCCGCACCTGCACTTCGAGGTACGCCCGGGCGGCGGCGACCCGATCGACCCGCTCCCCTGGCTGCGCGGGCTCGGCCTGCCGATCTGAGTCCGCCGCGAGCCGCTATCCGGCGCCGTTCCACAGCCGCTCGGACGCGATCGCCGCACGGTCTGCCATCGCGCGCAGCTTTGCCCAGGTGATCGTGGGATGCACGGTCAGCGAGGTGGCGAACGTCGCGAACCCGCAGTCCGTACCGGCGATGACGTTCTCCCGTCCGGCGAGTTCGGCGTAGGTGCGGATGCGTTGCGCGACGAGTTCAGGATGCTCGACGTAGTTGGTCGTGGAGTCGATGACCCCGGGAATCAGCACCTTGCCCTCCGGCAGGCCGACGTCGGCGAAGAGCGTCCATTCGTGGGCGTGCCGTGGGTTGGCCGCCTCGAACGACAGGCCGGTAGGGCGGGCGGCGAGCACCAGGTCGAGGATGTCGACCAGGGGTACGTCACGCGTGTGCGGTCCCTCGTAGTTGCCCCAACACAGGTGCAGCCGTAGGTCGCTCTCCGGGATGCCGCGGGTGGCGTGGTCGAGTGCCTCGAGGTGGAGGGCGACCCGGCCACGGAAGTCCTCGAGCGACTCGCCATCACGGTGGCGTCCCGCTGCGAGGTCCGGGCAGTCGAGTTGGAGGACGAACCCCGCGCGGTGGATCTCGTCGTACTCGGCCTTCATCGCCTCGGCGAGCGCGAAGAGGTACGCCTCATGGCTGGGGTAGTGCTGGTTGTCCAGGAAGAGCGAGCGCGACCACTCCGGGCGAAGCGGCCGTCATGAACGCGTCGGCCACGTCCACGCCGTCGAGGGCCGCTCTGAGGTTCGCGATGTCGGTGCGTACGGCGTCGAGAGCCTGGTACGCCAGGGGCCCTGTGCAGGCGGGCCGCACAGCGCCCGGGTCACCGTGACGCTCCGCCCAGTACGCCGGGAAGTCCGCGGCGTCGGGAGGCGGCGCGGCCGGGGTACTCTCCCCGTCGAATCCGTCGAGTCGCTCCTTGACGTAGGTCGAGTAGCCGATCTTGCTGGCCTCCCCGTCGTTGACCACCTGTACGCCGGCGCCGACCTGCCGGCGTACGACGTCGCACACTCCACCCCGGATGGCCCGGGCCAACTCGTCGCTGTCTCCGGCCTCACCGCGGTACCGCCGCTCGAGCGCGTCGGTCAGCGTGGACGGGCGAGGCAGGCTGCCGGTGTGGGTGGTGAGGATGTGGTCGGTGGACTGCTTCACGACGTGCCCCGTCCGACTCGCCCGGCCCTGGCTCCTCGTACGCGCCTCTCACCTCCCGCAAACCACCGACGCTGGCGAGGGATGCGTACCAGGACCCTGGTCGGCAGACCGCTCGGTGCGGGGCGGCGCGCCTCGGCGGCCAGCCGCTTCCTGGCGGCGGCTCTGCGCAGGTCGTCGAGCCGGGCATGGGCGAGAGCGTTGATCATCACGTCGTTCACAGTCGCTACCTTTCGTTGCCTTATCCGCCTACAGTTACCCGTGTTAGCCGGTTTTACTGGTCACACTATCGTCTCGTTACCTGTAAACGACCATTTTGGGAGTAACGTGGGTGACATCGCGCGCATCGAGCTGATCGGCGGCCACCCGGCCGTCGACTTCGTGAACACGCTCGGCGGTGATCATCAGACCCTCGACGAGTGCGTCCACAGCTATGACGACCTGCTCATCTGGACAGAGCGCGCCCACCTGATCGACGCCCACCAGGCCGACACCCTCCGCTCACTCGCCAGCACACGGCCCGCCGATGCGGCTCGTGTCCTGGACGACGCGCGGTTCCTGCGTTCCAGCGTCGACCGGGTGCTCCGCGCCGCCACGGCGAACGAATCGGCACCGACCGACGCCCTCGACCACATCCGCGACGTCCACGCCGACGCGATCGGTGCCGCACGTCTCCGGATGCCGGCCGGGGCCGGATCACCAGGTCGGCGACAATCAGGCGGGTACGACTGGACATGGCCGCCCGGGGCGCCGCGCCAGCTTGCGTTCGTCCTGTGGCAGCTCAGCAGGTACGTCGTCGACTTCCTCAGGACCGGCGACCTCCACCGGCTCAAGCGCTGCGCCGAGTGCCGCTGGATCTTCCTCGACGAGAGCAGGAACAACAGCCGGCGCTGGTGCAGCATGAAGGGCTGCGGCGCCCGCGCGAAGATGCGCCGCTACCGTGCCGGCCACACCCGCACCGCCCCACGACCGTGAGCCTCAGGTCCGTACGCCGCAGAACCAACGCCTCAGGACCATCGGCCCGCGGGATCCGCGGAGCATGAGCACCAGCTCCGGGACGCGGTAACCGCCGTAGCGCCGCGGTTCAGAGCTTCTCCAGTGGTGCGTACCGCAGAAGGAACCGCTTCACCCCACCCGATCCGAAGTCGACCGTCGCCTCGGCGTTGTCGCCCTGTCCCGCTGTCGCCACCACCGACCCCATGCCGAACGTATCGTGCACAACCCGGTCGCCCGCCGCCACGGAGATGACCGGCTTCTGGCCCGGGCGCCGCGCCTGCCTCTCCGCCCGGCGCGCGGTCGCCGACTGTGAGCTCCACGACGTGTGGTCGACCTCCGTACGCCGCCACTCGACGAGTTCTGCGGGGACCTCGTCGAGGAAGCGAGACCCGGGGTTCTGCTGCGGTGCACCCCACGCGCTGCGCACCACCGCGCGGGAGACGTAGAGCCGCTGACGGGCCCGGGTGATGCCGACGTAGGCGAGCCGGCGTTCCTCCTCCAACTCCTTTGCGTCACTCTGTGACCGGGAGTGAGGGAACACGCCGTCCTCCAGGCCCGTGAGGAACACCACGGGGAACTCCAGCCCCTTCGCCGTGTGCAGGGTCATCAGCGTGACGACCCCGCCGTCGTCCGTCCCCTCGTCTTCGGCGTTGTCGGGGATCTGGTCGGCGTCGGCGACGAGCGAGACCCGCTCGAGGAAGTCGGCCAGGGTCGCCGGCGTGTCCTCGGACTCGGCGGCCTCGGAGAACTCACGGGCCACCGCGACGAGCTCGGCCAGGTTCTCGACCCGGGTCTCGTCCTGAGGGTCGCCGGACACCTCCAGCTCGTGGAGGTAGCCGGTCTTGGCGAGCATCTGCTCGAGAACGTCGGCAGGTGGCTGGCCCTCGGCGACGGCATCGGACAACTCGTCGATGAGGCCGACGAACGCCTTGATGGCGTTGGCCGAACGGGTCGCCAGATCGCCGATCTCGTCGACCTGGCGCAGCGCCTGCCAGAAGGTGAGCCGCCTCCGCTGGGAGAAGGCCTCGACCGCCGCCTCGGCACGGTCGCCGATCCCACGCTTGGGGACGTTGAGGATCCGGCGCAGCGACACGGCGTCCTCAGGATTGGCGAGCAACCTGAGGTAGGCGAGGGCGTCGCGGACCTCACGGCGTTCGTAGAACCGCACACCGCCGACGACCTTGTACGGAAGGCCGACCCGGATGAAGATCTCCTCGAACACCCGGCTCTGTGCGTTCGTCCGGTAGAAGACGGCGACGTCCCTCGGCCTGGCGGCCTTCTCGTCACCGAGCCGGTCGATCTCCTCCGCGACGAACTGCGCCTCGTCGTGTTCGTCCTCGGCGACGTAGCCGACGATCGGGGCACCGTCGCCGGCGTCGGACCAGAGGTTCTTGGGCTTGCGGCCGGCGTTGCGGCTGATGACGGCGTTCGCGGCGGAGAGGATCGTCTGGGTGGAGCGGTAGTTCTGTTCGAGCAGAATCACCTTGGCATCGGGGAAGTCCTCCTCGAACGCCAGGATGTTGCGGATCGTCGCTCCGCGGAATCCGTAGATCGACTGGTCGGCGTCGCCGACGACCATGAGCTCGCCGTGCGGGCTGTCGTCCTCGCCATCGGAGCTGGTCAGCTCACGGACGAGGGCGTACTGCGCGTGGTTGGTGTCCTGGTACTCGTCGACCAGCACGTGCGCGAAGCGCCGCCGGTAGTGCTCGCGCACCTCCGGGAACGCCTGCATCAGATGCACGGTCGTCATGATCAGGTCGTCGAAGTCCAGCGCGCTCGACTCACCCAGGCGGCGTTGGTAGAGCTCGTAGCACTCGGCGAACGTCTTCTCCAGATGGGTGTGCGCGCCGCGCGCCGCCTCTTCATGGTCGATGAGCTCGTTCTTGAGGTTGGACACCCAGTTGAGGACTGCGCGCGGGTTGTAGCGCTTGGGATCGAGATCGAGGTCGCGACAGACCAGCGTCATCAGCCGCCGCGAGTCGGCGTCGTCATAGATCGAGAACGACGAGGACAGGCCGAACCGCTTGATCTCGCGCCGCAGGATGCGGACGCAGGCGGAGTGGAAGGTCGAGACCCACATGTACGAAGCGGCACGCTGGCCGACCAGTGCGGCCACCCGCTCCCGCATCTCGCCGGCCGCCTTGTTGGTGAAGGTGATCGCGAGGATGGCGCTGGGGCGGGCGTTGCGCTCGGCCAGGAGCCAGGCGATCCGGCGGGTCAGCACCCGGGTCTTGCCCGAACCCGCGCCAGCGACCACCAGCAGCGGGTGCTTCTCGTGCAGGACGGCGGCCCGCTGCGACGGGTTGAGTCCCTCGAGGATCTCCTCAGGTTCCAGGTGCCGGCGCGGCTGCCGCTCGCCACCGTCGGTCGCGCCGTCCGCTGTCGTGCCGTCCGAAGCGGCGCCGTCCGATGTCGTGCCGTCCGATGTGCTGTCGGATGGCGCGCCACCGTCACGTTGGACAGCGTCCGGTGCGCCGTCATCATGCGCGGCGTCGGACGGGGTGCCGGGTGCGGCGGCGGTGTCGGGCAAGGCCAGCTGGTCTTCTGCAGAGAGAGCACTCATCTTGACGCCCAGCCTACGATCTGGCGCCGACAGTCCACACCGGACAGGCCCGGACATCACGCCCCGAAGGGTCGATATGCCCGCTCGCCGGCCACACGGGACGACCGTTCATGATCATGCGTGGGATACGGGGGTTTCTCGGGCCGAGAAGGCCCACCTTCCCACGCATGATCATGAACCGGCCAAGGGGCTACGCGTGTTCGTCGGGCTTCTCCCAGAAGTACGTCTCGGGGTCGTAGACCGCGGGCGACGGCAGGATCCACGGGTTGACCCACCCACCGAGAGCGAGGTTCTCCCGGGTGGGAACGTTCTTCAGCCCGTCGCGGACCAGCACGATGCGCGGGTAGTTGGCGACCACGCCATAGAAGAACGGCCCGTCCTCGATGTGGATCTTCTGGATCTCCCACATCAGGGCGACCCGCTTCATCCGGTCGGGCTCGACCCTGGCCTGGGCGTAGAGCTTCCACAGCCGGTCGATCGGGTCACCCTCCTCGGGCAGAATCCACGGCGGGGTCCGCTCCCAGGGATCGGTGTCCGCCTGCTGCTCGAGCTTCTTCGGGTCACCCGTCTGCATGATGAACGCCTGGCCGTGCAACGGCGCCCAGTGCCCCGTCTCGACCGGTATCACCCAGCCCGGATAGATCAGCGGCGAGCAGTCACCGACCTCCCACGCGGTCGTGGTCATCAGCTCGCCGCGTCCCCAGGTCTCGCCGAACGCCTCCGGCGCCACCGGCGTCAACTTGGTGGCGACACCCACGGCATCCCAGTCGCGCTTGTAGCGGTTGTTCTTCTGGATGTGTTCGTTCGTCGCATCCGCGGGATAGTCGAGGGAGATCTGCAACTTGGCACCGCTCGGCAACTCCCGCTTGCCGTCGCCGTCCTTGTCGACGACGCCCAGCTCGTCGAGCATCGACTTCGCCTTCTCGACGTCGTACGTGACGTAGGCGTCGCGCCACTTGACGTAGTTGCTCTTGGCCTCGTCGTTGAGGGTGAACATCTCGCCCTTCGGGCTCAGCGTTCCCGTCGTGAGCTCGCCGGTGGCGAAGTAGATCGACTTGCGGATGTCCTTCCGGTTGATCGCGAACGACAGCGCTTGCCGGAACTTCGGGTTGCGGATCAGCTCCCGCATCTCCTTGTCCGGGTAGTCGTAGTTGAAGAACACGATGGAACCGGTGCCGGAGCCGCTGTCCCACAGGTTGACGCGGATGCCGGTGCGGTCCTCGGTCTGCTTGAACCCGGAGATGTCCTCCAGAACCAGCCCGTGGTGACCGCCGTGCACGTAGTCGACCTTGCCCTCGGACATCTGCAGCTTCTGCACCTCGTCGTCGATGACGACGCTGAACTGCACCTCGTCGATGTAGGGGAGCTGCTTGCCCTCCTTGTCGACACACCAGTAGTAGGGGTTGCGTTCGAAGAGGACGCTCCGCCCGTCCTGGTAGCTCTTCAGCATCCACCCGGTCATCGTGGGGCAGTCGGGGTTGGTGCCGAAGTTGCCCTTGGCCTCGTGCTCGAGGTACCAGTCCTTCTTCGTGATCTCCTTGTTGTACGTCGGATGGAACTGCTGAAGGTAGTGCTTCGGCTGCATCCACAGGGGCCCGATGGAACCCTCCTGGGCCGGGCTGTTTACCCATGCCGCCAGGCGTTCCGGCGTGATCGGGGCAGGAGCGTCGAACGTCAGGGTGAGGGTCGTCTCGTCAGGCGCGGCGACCTTCGCCACGGTCCCCTTGCCCGAGCGGACGTCGTCGGGTGGGTCGACCCCGGTGTAGTCGTCGTTGTTCACCATGTCGTCCCACCAGTACATGATGTCCGCGGTGGTCCATGGCTCGCCGTCCGACCACTTCAGTCCCTTGCGGAAGTGGAAGACCCACTCGGTCGCGTCTTCGTTGGACTCCCAGCTCTCGACCAGCCCGGGACCGATGTCCAGGCCATCGTTGAGGAAGCGCAGGAACGACCGCCCGTACATGTACTCCTTGATCGCGGAGCTGTAGCTCTCGGCCATGATCATCCGGAGCCGTCCGCCGTAGTTGCCCGACGCCACCCAGCGGTGGGGAATGACGTACGGCGCCTCCGGAAGCCGTTCATCGATCGACGGCAGGTCGCCCGCCTTGACGCGGGCAGCGAGCGTGGGCGCTTCCTTGAACGACGAGGGGGGCGCGAGCGGTTTGGTCTCCGAACCCTTCGCCTTCGACGCGGGCCCAGCAGCTGGCGCCTCGCCGGAGCCGCCGCCGGACCCCGAGTCCGAACAGCTGGCGAGCATGATCGAGCCAGCGGCGATCGCCGAGCCGTAAAGGAACCCCCGCCGGTCAATGCCGTTACTGTGCGCCATTGGTTGGTTTCTCCTCGAGAGAGCAATGCTGACATTCGGAGCTGTCGTCCGAGCTTTGCACGACCAGCAAGGTCCTCGCGGCGTTGGGGACGGCCAGCTTCGGAAGGCTTCGGCCGGGGGAAAGCGGGCGTACGCACTCGTGGCGTGGATCAGCCGCTGTTCCGAAGATGGCCACTAGTGGCCATGTCCGGGAGGTCGGCTGGCGCCAGCCGGGCCGGCTCGCCTGGGTCATGTCAGCAGGGCATGGCCTCGAACGCGTAGCCCTTCTCGATGAGTTGGGGCAGCAGCCGTTCCAGCGCGGTGACGGTCTGCGACCGGTCGCCGCCGCCGTCGTGGAACAGCACGATGGCCCCCGGAGCCACGCCCTTGAGGACGCGTTCCTCGATCTTGTCGGCCCCAGGGCGGTCCCAGTCCTTCGGGTCCACGTGCCAGAGCACGACTTCCTGGCGCAGATCGGCAGCGATGGCGCGTACGTCGTCGTTGATGGCGCCGTAGGGCGGGCGGAAGCATCGCGAGGCGGGTCCCTTTTGTAATTCCTCGCGGGCGTCCTCGTCGGAAAGGCTTGGCAGCGACTTGTGGTCGTGCGTGTGATTTCCGATCGTGTGACCCGCGGCCCGGATCTGCTTCACGATGTCCGGATTGGCGTTACTGGCATCGCCGAGTGCGAAAAAGGTGGCAGGCGCCTTGTACTTCGCCAGGATCCGCAGAATCTGCGGTGTGTATTTCACACTCGGTCCGTCATCAAAGGTGAGGAACATGATTTTGGCGCTGGTGTCCTCGATCCGATCGACCCGCTGGGCGACCGGTCCCGGCTTCGGGGTCGGACTGGCGGTTCCTGGTGTCGGCGAGACACTCGGTGACGCGGACGTGGTTGGTGAAGGCGAGGTGCCGGGGGAGCCAGTCGCGTTGGGCGAAGCGCTGCTGGTGGGCAGCTGTGTGGCGTTGGGCGCCGTCGCGCTGGGGGTTGCCGTGGTGGATGGCGTCGTACTGGATGGCGTGGCCACGGGGGTGAGCGTCGCCCTCGCCACCGCGGTGCGACCAGGTAGGGCGCTGGGCCGCACCGACGGCGCACGCGTGGCGGTCGGCGTCGACGTGGCGCCTTCGCGAGCGTCCGAGTTCGCGCAGTTCGCCGCAAAAAAGCCAAGGAGTATGCCAAGGAGAAGGATGAGCAGGCCTCGTACGATCGACGGAATTCGTAGTGGCGACATGCCCCATCACTCCCCCACATTGGGCGCCAAGAGATATCTCCCGTCGCGCAGACGTCGGAAAACGTCTGGTCCAAGGAATTGCGACGAATGGCAAATCGATTTCGGGAGTGGGATTTCGCCCTTTCTGCGTTCGCTGGAAACTATTCGGAACGTCCCGTGCAGCTGGCCCGTCCTGGGCGAAATTTGGCGGGTCAGGTAGGTTCCTGCCGTGATGGCTGATCTACTGCCCGACCATGAGGTCTCCCGGGTCCTCGTTGTCGTCGCACACCCCGACGACGTCGACTTCGGCGCGGCCGGGACCGTCGCACACTGGACCGACGCCGGTCACGAGGTCGTCTACTGCGTGTGCACCGACGGCCAGAGCGGCGGCTTCGACCTCGACATCCCGCGCGCTGAGATGGGCGCGATCCGCCGTGGCGAGCAGGAGGCGGCCGCCGCCGCCGTGGGGGTGACCGACGTACGCTTTCTCGGTTTCGTCGACGGCGAGCTCGAGGCAGACCGCGAACTCGTCCGGTCACTCACCCGCCTCATCCGCGAACTCCAGCCGCAGCGAGTGATGTGCCCCAGCCCCGAGCGCGACTGGGCGATCCTGCCGCGCAGCCATCCCGATCACCTCGCCGCCGGAGAGGCGGCCATCCGGGCGGTGTACCCAGCCGCACGGAATCCGTTCTCCTTCCCCGACCTCGCCGAGGAAGGGCTCGAGCCGTGGACAGTCCGCGAGGTGTGGCTGTCCGGCCATCCCGAGAGCAACCATGTGGTGGATGTGACAGACACGGTCGACCGGAAGATCGCCGCACTGCTCGCCCACAAGAGCCAGCATCCCGACCCGGACGCGTTGCCCACTCGGGTGCGCGAGTGGCTTGGCGCCAACGCGGTGCGCGCCGGGCTTCCCGAGGGTCGCCTCGCCGAGGACTTCTTCGTCGTCTCGACCGGCTGACTACCGGCTCGCCGGGCCAGGTTCAGCGCTGCCAGGTTTTGGGAGCCGGGTCAGGGCGTCACGTTCAGGACGTCACGTCGGCGGCGTCAGGTCCAGAAGACTGCGACGGCGACGTTGACGAGCGTGAGTGCGGTGAGAGCGAAGAACAGCCCGTTGGAGATTGTGGGCTTCTTGCGGTTGAGCCAGGCCAGAACCGTGATGACGAGGACGACGAGCAGCTTGACGCCGATCTTGGCGTTGTCGACCGGGTGAGCCGGGTCGTCGAGTCCCTCGAGTACGCCGACCAGAAGCAGGCCGGACACCAACTGCGTCAGCGCGCCGTGCAGGATCGCGGCAAGGATCCGGCGTTCTGGCCCCTTCATCTGGACCAGCAACCCGCCCAGCAGACTCGCCAGACCCACGAAGTGGATGAACACCAGCACCTGGCGCAGGATCTCCATGGAACTGCACCCCTGCCTCTCGTCAGACCCGCCATGCTCGCACTACTACGTCTGGTAGTACGTACGCCCGTCGATCATAGCGAGGGCAGCCATCTTCTGGACGAGGGGTCCCCGTGCCGCTACCCCTCACCTATCAGGGGACCGGCGCCCACCGGTCCAGACGTTCAGCCCCTGCGGCCTCACACCAGGCGGCGGTCGGTGGCCAAGCGGGATCAGCTCACGGGAGCCAGGCGTTCAGCGCCGCCTTCACACCAGGCGGCGGTCGGTCGCCCAGCGGGTCAGCTCGTAACGGTTGGACAGCTGCAGCTTCCGCAGCACGGACGAGACGTGTGTCTCCACGGTCTTCACCGAGATGAAGAGTTCCTTCGCGACTTCCTTGTACGCATAGCCGCGCGCGATCAGGCGCAGCACCTCGCGTTCGCGCTGGGTCAGCCGGTCGAGTTCCTCGTCGATGCTGCCCGGGTCGACCGCGCCGGCGAACGCGTCGAGCACGAATCCCGCCAGCCGCGGTGAGAAGACAGCATCGCCGTCGGCGATCCGGCGTACGCCATCGATGATCTCATCCCCGGTGATGGTCTTGGTGACGTAACCGCGCGCGCCCGCCCGGATCACCCCGATCACGTCCTCCGGGGCGTCGGACACGCTCAGCGCGAGGAACCGGACGTCAGGCTCGGCCGCCAGCACCTGCCGGCAGACCTCGGCCCCACCGCCGCCGGGAAGGTGGACGTCGAGCAGGACCACCTCCGGCTTCGTCGCGAGGATTACCTTGACCGCCGCGTCGACGTCGCCGGCCTCCCCCACGATGTCGACCGCGGCACCGATCTCGGTGCGTACGCCCGTGCGGAACATCGCGTGGTCGTCGACGAGCACGATCCGGCGCCGGTTGTCAGGGTTGGTCGTCACGAGGTCATCCTTTCAAAGCCTGAACAGGATCATGGTTGTTCACGGTGGCCGCTCTACCCGGCACCAGGACCAGAACCCGAGCCAGAGCCAGAACCAGAACCAGAGCTCGAGCCAGAGTTGGCGGCGGCCTGGTCGACCAGGAGGTGCACCTCGGTTCCCTCACCGGGTGTGCTCCTGATGTCGGCCTTGCCACCGTGGCGTTCCATGCGTTCGTAGATGCTGCGACGGACACCGAGTCGGTCCGCACCCACATGCTCCGGATCGAACCCGACCCCGCGGTCGCGGACGAAGACCTCCACCCGCGCCGGCTCCACCTCGGCGTAGACGTCGATCCGCGGCGCGCCCGAGTGCTTGGCGGCGTTGACCATCGCCTCCCGGGCAGCGCGGACAACGGCCGTCAGCGTCGGGTTCATCGGGGCGTCGCCGACCATGACCACCTCGACCGGGATCTCGTGGTGGTCCTCGACCTCGGCTCCCGCCCGGCGCAGCTCGCTGCGCAGGGTCGCGTCGGCGTCCTCCTGTTCGCCGTAGAGCCACTGCCGAAGGTCGCGCTCCTGGGCCCGCGCCAGGCGAACGACGGCACGCTGGTCATGGGCCTGCTTCTGGATCAACGCGAGCGTCTGCAGGACCGAGTCGTGCAGGTGCGCGGCCATGTCGGCGCGTTCCTGCGAACGGATGCGTACCCTCCGCTCCTCGGACAGGTCTCCAGCCAGCCGCCACACCCACGGGCCGACGATCAGGCCGACCCCGATACCGGCGCCGAGGACGGCAAGCAGAGCCGCGTTGACCTCGTTCATGCCGCCGACGGAGGCGAGTCCCCATGACAAAGCGGCGATGACGAGGGCGAGCCCGACGACGGTACGGAGAACCATGACCCAGCCGCGGGTACTGACGAGCGGCCACATCCACTTCCAGCGCGGCGGGGCGGACGCGGTCCACCGGGCACGCTGGGACTCGTCGGCCTGCCGCCACAGCAGCGCGAGGCCGACACCGCCCAGGATGAGCGGCCAGAACACCTGGGCCGAGACCCCGCCGAGGTGCGGGTAGATCGCGATGATGCCGATCGCCAGGACGGCGATCGACACCAACTGACCGGTGTCCTGGCGTCTCTTGCCAGGTGCACGCTCGCGACGGAGCCCCTTGCGGGTGGCCGCCGCGACACCGGCCGGCTGCGTGGCCTCCTCGACCGCGGGCTCCTGAGGGAGTACGACCCAGAGCGCGGCGTACAGCAACAGGCCGAAGCCGCCGACCGCGGTCAGCGCGACCAGGCCCAGGCGTACGTGCAGGAGCTGAAGTCCCAGGTGATCGGCCAGCCCGGCGGCAACTCCGCCCAGAACCTTCCCGTCGGCACGCCGGTAGCAGCGGGGAGCGGTGCTCCGCGCCGCGGCGACCGGTGGCGTACCAACTGGTGCGCCTCGTGCGTCGGTGAAGATCGTGGCCTCCTGGGGCGTACGGGCCGACTTGCCCGGGTATCGTCGGGCGGCGCCGGTGGACGCCGAGCGAGCGGCAACGCGCCCGGCTGTCCTCCTTGATGGTCACACGAGAAGCGCTGCTGAGCCACCGGGACAGGCCCCCCGCTTCACCCCAGGCGGCCCGGGGGTAAAGCCCAGGGTCATCCCGGATGGCGCCGCCGCCCCAACGGCCCGGAGGATCGGGGTATGCCTGCCACCACGCCGCCCGCGGGATCCGGATGGCCCGACGATCAGTCCCCCTCGCCCAGCGCTGGCGCCGAGACAGGCGCTGGCGCCAGGACGGGCAACGAGACAGGCGCGGAGACAGGCAACAAGTCAGGCACCGACACGGGCGCTGAGTCAGGCGCCGACACGGGTGCTCCCGCGGGGTCAGGGACAGGCACCGGAAGGGGGCAGGACCAGCTCCGGGCAGAGCTCCGCTCACTTCGCCGCGCGCGCGACGGCCGGCTCCTCGCGGGCGTCTGCGCGGGCCTCGGTCCTCGACTCCAGATCGACCCGGTCGTCCTCCGGGTGGTCGGCGTCATCCTGGCGCTTTTCGGTGGTGTCGGCGTCCTGCTGTACGCGGCGGGTTGGCTGCTCGTGCCGGACGACGGCGAGGACCTGTCGATCCTCGAACAACAGCTCGGCCGGCGCCGCAACGGCGCACCGGACAACGCGATCGTCGTCGGTGGTCTGGTCATCCTGGGCCTCGTGATCTTCAGCGTTCCCTGGTGGGGATTTCCGTGGCACGTCCCGGTTCTGCTCGTGTTGAGTGTGCTCGGCCTGTACGCCCTGATCCGCCGCAACGCCGAACAGGACGGCGGCGGCGCCGCTCCGTCAGACCGGCCGGGAGAACCTGGCGGCTCCGGCGGGACGTTCCCACCCGGAACCGCAGCCGGCGCCGGCACCTCGGGTGCGTCCGGCGGCACGGGTGACATCACCTCTCCTCCTGCGGCCACCGAACCGACTCGCTCGACGTGGGACCACACCAGGCCGCTGGACGTCGCCGACCCGGGCTCCTGGGTGCCCACGAGTGCGGCCGACGCTCCGACTGGTTCCTGGCGTACGGCCGAACCCGCTCCCGCGTCCTTCTGGAATCAGCCGGACCCCCTGGGCCTGGAGATCCAGGACGTCGAACTGGCCCAACCACCGGAGAACTGGACTCCCCCGCCCGCGACTCCCCCGCGCCAGGTCAGGTCCACGGCGATCCGCAGCGACGGCGAGCGGAAGCGGTCGTGGCTCTTCGCCGGGACGATGGCGGCCGCGCTCCTGCTGGTGATGGTGCTCGCGCTCGCCGACCTGCAGGAGGACGTCCCGCTCGGTGCCTACATCGCCGGTCCGCTCGGTGTGGTCGGTCTCGGCTTGATCCTGGGCGCGTGGTTCGGCCGGACCAGAGCGTTGATCGCCTCCGGTGTCGTCCTCGCCCTGGCGCTGCCTGCGGCCAGCCTGGCCGACCGGTGGCCTGGCGAGGCGGTGGACCTGACCGTGCATCCGACGTCTGTCAGTGCGATTCAGGGCAGCTACGACTACGGCGTCGGTGAGCTGGTCATCGATCTCAGTGCGGTGCCCTTCCGCGATGGGCAGCACGTCGAGTCCTCCATCGACGTCGGCGTCGGCGACGTCCTCATCGTCGTACCCCCGGATGTCGACGTGATCTTCAAGGGCGACGTCGGGCTCGGTGAGATCTCGCTGTTCGGCCGCGCCCTCCCACCCGAGCCCGTGCCGCCTCGGCCACCGCGCGCACCTGCGGCTCCAGGAGAACGTGACGCGGCCAGTGAGCAGGGCGACGCGGCTGAAGGAGTCACAAGGGAGTTCGACGCGGGTACGTCGGAGGGGTTCGGTGTCTCCCGGGAGATCATCGATCGAGGCGACGACGGACCCGGAGGTGGTGAACTCGTGCTGAACATCGACGTCGGTATGGGCCATGTGGGGGTGCATCGTGGGGAGTAAGCCTCCGGCCGGGAGGCATCCGGCCAACATCGCCGCCCTCGTCGCCGGCCTGGTGTGCTGCGGCCTCGCGCTGGGTTGGTTGCTGCTCCACAGTGGCGCGCTCCGCGTCGCCGACCTGGGCTGGCTGCTCCCTGTCGTCCTGATCGGCGCCGGGGGCGTCGGCGTCGCCATGTCGCTGCAGCGCAACCGTCGCCAACCCTCACGACACCCCCCGACACGCTTCGGGGACAACCGTAGGGCGTGATCAGGACACTTCCGGATAGCCGTTCACGCTCAGATCGAGGAGGCTTGAGCCATGAACGAAACCACTCCGTTGCGAAAAGAGTCCTTTCCCCCACTCAAGAAGCTCGTTCGTACGAAGGACGAACGCATGGTCGCCGGTGTCTGCGGCGGCCTGGCGAAGTACGCCGGCATCGACCCGGTGCTGGTCCGGCTCGGGATGGTCGCGCTGGTGATCTTCGGTGGCGCGGGGCTGCTGCTCTACCTGGCCGGCTGGATCATCATCCCCGAGGAAGGCGCCTGACCGGTCACGCCGTACCGGCGGTGGTCAGAACCATGGCAGTGCTCACGCAGGACCGATCCACGACGACGGGCTCTCGGACGGACGTCGGATGGGAGACCGGCTGGAGGTTTCGGTCGGAGGCATCGGTCGGAGATTTCGGCTGGAGGCATCGGCCGGAGGTACGGCTGGTGCCGGCAACGACCAGCCGTCGCTCCTATCCGCGTCCGTGCGGGAGCGTCCACCCCGTGGGGTCGGGTCCCTTGGGCACCACACCGGTCGGGTTGATCTGGTGATGGGTGAGGTAGTAATGCCGCTTGATCTGGTCGAAGTCGACCGTCTCACCGATGCCCGGGGTCTGGTACAGATCCCGGGCGTACGCCCACAACACCGGTTGCTCGGTCAGCTTGTTCCGGTTGCACTTGAAGTGGTTGTGGTACACGGCGTCGAAACGCACCAGCGTCGTGAAGAGCCGGATGTCCGCCTCGGTCAACCGGCTGCCGTCGCCACAGAGGTAGCGCTGGTTGCGTAGCCGGTCCTCGAGCCAGTCGAGCCGGGCGAAGAGCGTGTCGAAGGCTCTTTCGTACGCCTGCTGTGAACTGGCGAAGCCGCATTTGTAGACGCCGTTGTTGACGTCGTCATAGATGGCGGCGACCACCTGGTCGATCTCCTCGCGCAGGTCCTCCGGATAGAGGTCGGGGGCCCCCGGCCGGTGGAAGTCCTTCCACTGCGTGGAGAAGTCCAGGGTGATCTGCGGGAAGTCGTTGGTCACGACGGTGCCGGAGGGTACGTCGATCAGGCAGGGAACAGTGACCCGTCCCTCGAACGTGGGGTCCGTCCGGTGGTACGCCTCCGCCAGGAACGCGATGTCGAGCACCGGGTCCCGGCCGCCCGCGTCAAGTGTGAACCGCCAGCCGCGCTCGTCGCGGATCGGATCGACGGTCGCGAGCGAGAGGGCGTCGTCAAGGCCGAGCAGCTGGCGCACGATGACCGCGCGGTGCGCCCACGGGCAGGCCCGGGACCAGACCAGGCGGTAGCGGTCCGGCTCGGCGGGCCATCCTGACGAGGCATCGGCGGTGACCCGGTCGGTGAACCGGTTGGCCTGGCGTACGAACTCGCCGCGTTTCCCGGTCTCCTTCGGCAACTGCGCCGCCGTCGCGGGCCTGGACTCGTTCACGGGTACGGAGTCATTCACTGGTGCGGAGTCATTCACGGGTGCGGTCGAGTTCACGGGTGCGGTCGGGTTCGCGCCCTGCCGTGGTGCCTGGGATTCCGCCATGCGTCCAGTGTTGCGCACCCTTCCCCGTGATCATGATCGTGACCATGAAGGATCTGCGTACGCACAGCTCCATTTCTCTTCATGATCGAGAGGGCGGGCCCTCGGTGTCGATCCAGGCTTCATGATCATGAAGGTCTTGCGGCGCATAGACCCCGTTTTCCTACATGATCACGATCATGATCACGGGGCCGAGGCAGTGGCAGTGGTGGGCCGGCTGAGGGCGGCGCGGCCGGCGTCAAGGCAGCAGCTGGGCGACGGTGATGCCTGGCGTCTGAGGGGCTCCCGAACCCATGGCGGCCAGCGCCGACGGTATCCCGGCCAGGTCGATCCGCCGGCCGATGAGACGCTCGGGCCGTACCTGACCGGCCTCGATGAGGGCGAGCATCGCGGGATAGTCGTAGGCAGGAAGCCCGTGACTGCCGAGGATCTCGAGCTCGTACGCGATCACCCGGTCCATGGGTATCCCCGCCGGTCCGAGCGGCATGAGACCCACCTGCACGTGGCGTCCGCGGCGACGCAGGCCGAGTATCGACGCGGTACAGGCCTCGCGGATCCCGAGGCAGTCGAGCGAGACGTCCGCGCCACCCTCCGTCGCCTCCCGGACCGCGGCCGCCACGTCCTCCTCGACCACGCCCTCCCTCGCCACGTCCCCCCTCGCCACGCCCTCCTCCGTCACGGCGTCCCTCGCGGCATCTACGGTGGCCACCGCACCGAGTTCGCGAGCAAGAGCCAACGCCGCCGGTGACACGTCCACCGCTACTACCCGGGCGCCAGCGGCGACAGCGATCATCACGGCCGACAACCCGGCGCCGCCGCAACCGTGCACGGCAACCCAGTCCCCGCCCGTCACCCGACCCTGGCGAAGCACAGCTCGGAACGCCGTGCCGAACCGGCAGCCAAGGCAGGCACCGACCGCCAACGCCAGCGAATCCGGGAGCGCGACGAGATTGACGTCGGCATGCTCGATGCGCACCAGATCGGCGAACGAACCCCAGTGGGTGAACCCGGGCTGGCTCTGATGTCGGCACACCTGCTGGTTCCCCGCCGCACACTCCGCGCAGGTCCCGCACGCGCAGACGAACGGAACCGTCACCCGCTGGCCGACCCGCCACCGGCGTACGGACGCACCCACCGCAGCCACCGTCCCGGCCAGTTCGTGGCCACCGACGTGCGGCAGTGCGACGTCCGGGTCATGCCCCTGCCAAGCGTGCCAGTCGCTGCGGCACACACCGGTCGCCGCCACCTGGATCACCGCGTCGTCAGGCCCGGGAGTCGGGTCGGGGACCTCGCGAACCTCAGGACTCGCGCCGAACTCGTCGTACCAGACCACCCTCATCCTCGGCCTGCCCGCCACCAAGGTTCGCCATGAGGGTCATCCATGCATGGCGCAATCTCGCACGATGCACGCCCCACCGTGCCGCGTCATTCCCATTCGATGGTGCCGGGCGGCTTGCTGGTGATGTCGAGGACGACGCGGTTCACCTCGCGTACCTCGTTCGTGATCCGGGTGGAAATCCGTTCGAGCAGGTCGTACGGCAGACGCGCCCAGTCGGCGGTCATGGCGTCCTCGCTGGTCACGGGGCGCAGCACGATGGGGTGACCGTAGGTCCGCTGGTCACCCTGGACACCCACCGATCGGACGTCGGCCAGCAGCACCACCGGGAACTGCCAGATGTCGCGGTCGAGCCCGGCCGCCGTCAGCTCCTCGCGGGCGATCGCGTCTGCCGCCCGCAGGATCTCCAGTCGTTCCTTCGTCACGGCGCCGACCACCCGGATCGCGAGGCCAGGCCCCGGGAACGGCTGCCGCCACACGATCTCCGCCGGCAGGCCCAGCTGCTCGCCGACCTGGCGTACCTCGTCCTTGAACAACGCCCGGAACGGCTCCACGAGCGAGAACTCCAGGTCGTCTGGGAGCCCGCCGACGTTGTGGTGGGACTTGATGGTCGCCGCGCCCTCGCCGCCGCCGGACTCCACGACGTCGGGGTAGAGCGTCCCCTGCACGAGGAAGTCGACAGCCTCGCCGTGGGCACCGGCGTCGGCGACGACCTCGCGTGCGGCCTGTTCGAAGACCCGGATGTACTCACGGCCGATGATCTTGCGTTTGTCTTCGGGGTCGTCGACACCGGCGAGCGCGCCGAGGAACTGCTCGGCGGCGTCGACCACCTTGAGCTTCACCCCCGTGGCCGCGACGAAGTCGCTCTCGACCTGCTCGGCCTCGCCCTTGCGCAGCAGCCCGAGGTCGACGAACACGCAGGTGAGCCGGTCGCCGATGGCCCGCTGCACCAGCGCCGCGGCGACCGAGGAGTCGACGCCGCCCGACATCGCGCAGATGGCTCGCTTGTCGCCGATCTGGGCGCGTACGGCGTCGACGGTCTCCTCGACGATGTTGACCATCGTCCAGGTGGGACGGCATCCCGCGATGTCGTAGAGGAACCGCTGCAGCACCTGCTGGCCGTGCTCGGAGTGCAGCACCTCCGGATGCCACTGCACGCCGGCCAGCCTGCGCTCGGAGTCTTCGAACGCCGCGACCCGCGCACCGTCCGAGGATGCCGCGAGGGTGAAGCCGGCGGGCGGGCGTACGACCTCGTCGCCGTGGGACATCCATGCCCGGAACTGTGCGGGCACGCCGGCGAGCAGGGCGCCGCTCCGGGGTTCGTGGGCGGTGACGAGGGTACGCCCGAACTCCGACCGCCCGGTCTTCGCCACCTCGCCGCCCAACGCCTGCGCCATGGCCATGAAGCCGTAGCAGATGCCGAACGCGGGTACGCCCGCCGCGAACAGCTTCGGGTCCACCTGTGGCGCGCCCTCGGCGTAGACCGACTGCGGCCCGCCGGAGAGGATGATCGCCTTCGGGCGCCTGGCGAGGAGCTGCGCGACTGGCGTGGTGTGCGGGACGATCTCGGAATAGACGCGGGCCTCACGGACCCGGCGAGCGATGAGCTGGGCGTACTGCGCGCCGTAGTCGACGACGAGAACGAGATCGTGGTCGGTCACGATGACCCTTCGGAAATGGCCGTGCCCAATTGGGTGTGCGAGTGGGTGTGCCGGCCTGCTTTACTGGCCCGGATCTGACCGCTCCGAGTTTAGTCGGGCACATATCTCATCCTGCGGCTGCCCGAACCGTCCGGCGCGGCGGACCAGCCGAGTCGCCCGAACCGTCCGGCGCGGCGGAGCAGCCGAGTACGCCCCTGTCCGCCCGATCCGGGAGGAATTGCCATGGCCGCGAGCCTGTCCCCGGTCCAGCTCGCCGAGGCCCATGTGCGGGCGCTCTTCCGTACCACCGGCGACGGCCTCCTCGCCGAGACCAACGAGACGCCGCCCGCGAAAGCACCCAGGGTCTTCGTCGCCCGAAGCAGAGCCGGCACCCTCTGCCACCCTCGCCACGACCTCCATCCGGCGCTCGCCGCTGAGTTGCGCCGACGCGCTCGCGACCTTCCACCGTTGTCGGATCCGACCCCAGATCCGGAGATCTACGCCGCGCTCAGGTCCGCCGTCGAGGAGGACGGGCCGATCACGAACCGGTGGCACGGACCGGCGTACGCCTTCGACGGTCCCGCTCTGGAGCCGCACCCCGACGTCGTGGAGATCCGGGAAGAACGCGACCTGTTCGTCGGCCATCCGTTCGAGGACTTCCGGACCGATCTCGACCACCATCGCCCGCTCTTCGCGGTCGTCCGTGACGGCAGGATCGTGGCCGCCGGGTTCAGCTCGCGCACGACCGAGCGGGAGGCCGAAGCGGGGGTCAACACGCACGTCGACCACCGGGGGCAGGGCCTCGGAGCGGCCGTCGTCAACGCCTGGCGCCTCGCGATCGAGGGTTCGGGGCGGGTGCCGCTCTACAGCACGTCGTACGACAATCTCAGCTCGCAGGCGGTGACCCGGCGCCTCGGCCTTCGGCAGTACGCCGAGAGCTACTGGCTGGCCTAGCAGCACCCTCACGATCTGTCCGGACGACCAGCACTGCCTTGTGTGAGGGGGCCCCTCATCCAGAGGTTGCGACGGGATGAGGGGTCCCCGCACGCGAACCTATTGGCGCAGGGGCGCCCTCATCCGAACAGCCACTGGCGCAGGGGCGCCCTCATCCGAACAGCCGCCAGCGCAAGCCCGCCAGCACGCCTCAGATGGCGTCCAACCGGATGCCTTCGGAAAAGCGGTGAACAATTGTTCGGGAGGGTCGTAACTCGACAGTCGGTTCAGTCGTTGGGAGGGCGACGGGGCATAGGTCGGCCTGTCCGGCCCGTTTCCGTCCGTACGACGGCAACCGCTCGCGGCCTCGCGGTGCCTCGTACGACCTAGTCAGGGCCCGGCTCCTCGCCTGCTGGAGCCGGGCCCTGCACATGCCTCTGCCTGCCCCACCCCGCGTGACCGCCCCACCCCGCGTGACCACCCACCCCCGGCGTGGTGATCGCCCGTCGTGCCTGCCTCGCCGAGCGACGACCTCCCGGGGAGGCAACCTGTTGCCCGCCCCGCCGGTCCGGTTCGCCCGGATCGGCCGCTGACCAGGGAAGATGCCGATCTTCGACCTACGGAACCACACCAGTACACGGAACGTCGCAGGACCATGATGCTTTCGGTTCTGCGACGCGGCCTACCCTGCGCCGCGGTCACGGGGGTCCTCGTCGTCGCACTGGCGGCATGCGGGACCGAGCAGGGGACATCACCGGACGCCGGGCAGCCAACCGCCACCACCAGCGCCACCGAGTCGGGACCCGCGATGTCGCCCTCCACCCTCGTCCTGCACCGCACCGGCGGCATCGCCGGCTTCGACGACAAACTCACCGTCGAGCCTGACGGCACGGTGACCCTGACGAGCCGGGGCAAGGAACCGATGACCTGCACGGTCAACCCCAAGACCAAGCAGCGGCTCGACGCGGCCGCCCAGCAGGCCAGCGAGTCTCCCGCGCCCAAGGCACGCAGCCGCGACGGCAAGAAGTGGGCGACCGCGACGCCCGACGAGCTCCAACTGTTCCTGGTCGTCGGCGACCAGCAGGTCCAGTCGTCCGACCTCGGCGAGCTGGACCAGCACTATCGCGAACTGTTCTCCGTGATGAACGACATCCTGTCCGCCGCCGCCGCCGTCCGCGCCGGTAAGGACACCGGAGCGGGCTCCGCCTGCAGCTGACCTCCGCCCGGCAGCTGACCTCCGCCCGGCAACTGACCTCCGCCCGGCAGCGACCCCTACACGTGGAACGCGTGCCGGTGCGCGTGGGGAGTCGTACCCCGGCGACGGGCGAAGTGGTGTCGTAGCGTGTCGGCGCTGCCGAAGCCTGACCGTTCGGCCACGACGTCGACCGTGAGGTCGGAGGTCTCGAGCAGAAGTTCGGCGCGTTGGAGGCGCTGCTCCAACAGCCAGCGGTGGGGTGTCGTCCCCGTGGTCGTACGGAATCGGCGTGCGAAGTTGCGGACCGACATCCCCGCCCGGTGGGCGAGGGTCGCGACCGGCAGGTCACGGTCCAGGTGCTCCGCGGCCCAGTCGAGGACCTCCGCCATTCCCTCACCCGTGGGCACCGCCGGCAGCGGCATCTCGACGTACTGCGCCTGGCCGCCCTCACGGTGCGCGGGCACCACCATCCGACGGGCGAGGGCGTTCGCCGTCCCTGATCCGTGCACTCGCCTGACGAGGTGCAGGCACGCGTCGATCCCCGCCGCCGCACCCGCGCTGGTCAGGACCGGACCGTCGGTCACGTAGAGCACGTCCCTTTCGATGCGTACGCGCGGAAACCGACGTACCAACCGGTCGGCGAACTGCCAGTGCGTCGTCGCCCTGCGACCGTCGAGCAGGCCCGCGCCGGCGAGGGCGAACGCGCCGCTGCAGACGGAGAGCAGGACGGCACCTCGGGCGTACGCGTCCTGCAGCGCGGTCGCGATGGCCGGGTCCAGCGGAGCGTCGAGGTCCGGCCACGCCGGGACGGCGACGAGGTCGGCCTCGGCGACCCGGCTCAGGTCGTGGGACACCTCGACAGCGAAGCCTGAGGTCGTGGGGACCAGCCCCGGGCGCGGGCCGCAGACGGCGAAGTCGTAGCCCGGCAGTCCGTCGTCGGACCGGTCGAGGCCGAAGACCTGACAGAGGATGCCGAGCTCGAATCCCGCGATACGCGAGCCGACCAACGCGGCGACGGATTCCACGCGAACCTTCCGACCCTTCGCCATCACGCTCCGCCTCACCGAGTGTGCGCAAACTGTAGGTTCTCCGCCGCAGAACCTACAGTTTCCGCACACTCGAGCAGGTCACGTGGCTGCCGTGCATCTTCCGTACACCCAGGACGTTTGCGGTTGGCCGAATGTTCCGGACCCTCGGCATTCCAGCCAGTGTCCCGCGCCGCCCACGCGGCCCGACACTGGGCGCCATGAACGACATCACCGCATTTCCGATACCAGGTCTGACCTCCAGCGAGGTCGCCGTACCCGCCCCGGCCGAAGGGACACAGCGCTGGGCAGGTGCGCCGACGGCGATGCTGGGCTCCGACGGCGCGACGCTGCTCACCTACCGGGTCCGGGACGCCGCCGGCGACCGCGTCGTCCTGGCCCGCTCCGACGACGGGGTCCGATTCGAAACCCTGACCGAGATGACGTCAAAGGCTCTGGGTGTGGCCATGGTCGAGCGGGCGGCTCTGGTGCGGACCGCGACCGGATGGCGGCTCTACCACTCCTGTGCCGAGCCGGGCACCAAAGCCTGGTGGATCGGGCTGCAGGAATCCCGCGACCTGGCGGGCTTGGCCACCGCGAGTCTGCGCCGCCTCGAGATGGAAGGTCCACTGGAGGCATTCAAGGATCCGATCGTCCGACACAACGGAAGCGACTGGCAGGCGTGGGTCTGCCGCCACCCGCTCGACATCCCGGGTGCCGAAGACCGGATGTCGACGATCTACGCCACGTCCGACGACGGCATCAGCTGGCGGAACCACGGCACGGTCCTGGCCGCCCGCCCTGGCGAGTGGGACGCGCGCGGCGCCCGGCTGACCACCGTGCTGCCGGACGGGCGCGCCTGTTACGACGGACGGGCGACGCCTGCGGAGAACTGGCTCGAACGTACGGGCCTCGCGGTCCCCACCGGCGCTGGCGCGCAGTTGCGGGCGCTCGACGGCGGCCCGTTCGCCGACGTGCGTTATCTGGAGATCCTCGCGCTGCCGGGCGGCGGTCACCGGCTCTACTACGAGGCCCGCCGCCGCGACGGAGCCCACGAGCTGCGGACGGAGCTGCACAGCTGAGGCGAACGCTCGCCGATGTTGGCGTCGTGCGCCATCGCGCTGGTGGTGGCGGTCAGTCGAACGAGGGCGGACAAGCCGCAGACACGCAGGCAGTCAGTCGACCAGGTGCGGGGCGATCGGACCGGTCCGGCGGAGAGCGCCCGGCGCGGCCGCCGGGACCACCGGCTGCCGGGGAGCCACCGGTTCGATGCGCACGTATGAAGAACCGAGCGGCGGGCGGGGGTCGGCATCACCGCGGTTGGGCCACAACGCCATCGCCCGCTCCGCCTGCGCGGTGATCGTCAAGGACGGATTGACGCCCAGGTTCGCCGACACCGACGCACCGTCGACCACGTGCAGGCCCGGATGGCCGAACACCCGGTGGTAGCCGTCGACGACCCCTGTCGCGGACGAGTCACCGATGACGCAGCCGCCGATGATGTGCGCCGTCAGCGGGATGTTGGCGACCTCCCCGACCGTGCCGCCGGGGGTGCCGCCGATGCGGGTGGCGAGCCGGCGTACGACGTCGTTGGCGGCCGGGAGCCAGGTGGGATTGGGCCGGCCGTGGCCCTGCCGCGACGTGAGGCGTGATCCACGACCCAGCGGTCCACGTCGCAGGCTGACGGTCAGCGAGTTGTCGTAGGACTGCATCACCAGCGCGATGATCGTGCGTTCGGACCAGTGGCGCAGGTTGAACGTCCGCAGCCAGGCGACGGGATTCCGCGCCACCGTGCCCAGCCAGGTCGCCCAGCGCGGCCGGCGCCCACCGCCGTCGGTGAGCACGGTCTGCAGCATCCCCATGGCGTTGCTGCCCTTGCCGTAGCGCACGGGTTCGACGTGGGTGTGGGCATCGGGATGGAAAGACGAGGTGATCGCGACGCCACGCGAGTAGTCGACGTCGTGGTGGTGTGCCACCGCCCCGACGATCGACTCGGAGTTCGTGCGCGTCAGGACGCCAAGCCTGGTTGACAGATTCGGCAACCAGCCGTCGGCCTTCATCTGGTGCAGGAGTTCCTGGGTGCCGAGTGCCCCCGCCGCGAACACCACCTGGTCCGCGGTGAACGTACGACGTTCCCTGCCGGCGCGGGACCCCGTGCGTTCGGTGTCGACGGCGTAGCCACTCGCGGCGAGCGGGCGGACGGCGGTCACGGTCGTCAGCGGGTGGACGACGGCACCGGCGCGTTCGGCGAGGTAGAGGTAGTTGCGGGTCAGGGTGTTCTTCGCGTTGTGCCGGCAGCCGGTCATGCACTCACCGCACTCCAGGCAGGACCGCCGGCGCGGCCCGGCGCCACCGAAGTACGGGTCGTCGACCTCGGTGCCCGGCGGGGTGCCGGGAGCGCCGAAAAACACACCGACCGGCGTCGGCCGGAACGTCTCTCCGACCCCCATCTCGTCAGCCACCGCGCGCATCGCGACGTCCGACGGCGTGGTCGTGGGATTGGTCGTGACGCCGAGCATCCGCTTCGCCTGGTCGTAGTGGGGCGCGAGCTCGCTCCGCCAGTCGGTGAGGTCGCGCCACTGCGGGTCGTCGTAGAACTCGGCGAGCGGTTCGTAGAGCGTGTTGGCGTAGACGAGCGATCCCCCGCCGACGCCCGCACCGGAGAGGACGAGCACGTCGCGCAGCAAGGTGATCCGCTGGATGCCGAGACAGCCGAGCCGTGGCGCGAACAGAAACCGCCGCAGCTCCCACGACGTCCGCGGCAGTGGTGCGGCCGGGCCACCGGCGGCGTCGGGTTCGTGGAACCGTGCGCCGGCCTCCAGTACGCCGACCCGGTAGCCCTTCTCGGTCAGCCGCAGGGCCGTCACGCTGCCGCCGAAGCCCGAGCCGATGACGAGGACGTCGTACCGGTCAGCCCCGTTCACCCGGTCAGCGCCGTGCAGTCCGCCAGCGCCGCTCACCCGGTCGGCCCCGCTCATCGGTACCTCATCTGCGGCCGAGCCGGTGCAGGGTGCGAAGGCCAGTGGCGATCGTGCGCGCGAACCGGTCGTACGACATGCCTCCCGGCGGAGCGACCGGCAGCCGTTGGACGGCGATGGTCTGCGGTTCGGTGTACTTCAGCAGTCCGTCGATCCCATGCCTGCGGCCCATGCCGGAGTCGCCCATGCCACCCATCGGGGCATCGATGCTGCCCCACGCCGCCGCGTACGCCTCGTTGATGTTGACCGTGCCGGCCCGCAGCCGAGCGGCGACCGCGCGCGCCCGCCGCGTGTCGCGGCTGTAGACGGCGGCGTTGAGACCGTACGCAGAGTCGTTGGCGGCGGCGACCGCGGCCCTGTCGTCCCCGACCCGGTAGACCGAGACGACCGGGCCGAAGGTCTCCTCGCGATAGCACGCCATGTCCGGCGTGACACCGGTGAGAACCGTCGGCGCGAAGAAGTACGGACCGAGGTCGGGGCGCGCCTTGCCTCCCGCGAGGATCTCCGCGCCCTTGCTCACCGCGTCGTCGACGTGCTCGCTGACCGTCGCCAACTGTTGTGCGGAGATCAGCGACCCCATGTCGGCGGTGAAGTCGAACGACGCCTTGACCACCATGTCGCGGACCCGAGCGACGAAACGCTCGCAGAACGCGTCGAAGACAGGTGCGGCGACATAGAGGCGTTCCATCGAGATGCACAGTTGGCCGGCGTTGGAGAAGCAACCGCGCACCGCGCCCTCGGCGGCCTTGTCGAGATCGGCATCGTCGAGGACGAGCAACGGGTTCTTGCCGCCGAGTTCCATCGTCGCGCCGATCAGGCGTTCGCCGCAGCGGCGGGCGACCGCCCGCCCGGTCTGCGTCGAACCGGTGAAGCAGACGAAGTCAGCCTCTTCGATCAGTGCGGCGCCGACCCGGGAACCCTCACCGATGACCACCTGCCACAGGTCGGCGGGCAGGCCCGCCTCGGCCAGGAGTTCGGCACCGACCAGCGCGCAGAGCGTGGTCTGGGTCGCCGGCTTGGTGATCACCGCGTTGCCGGCGACCAGCGCGGGCAGGGCGTCGGAGATCGCCATGGTGAGGGGGTAGTTCCACGGTGCGATGACACCGACGACGCCTTTGGGATGGTGCAGTTCGACGGTCCGGGTCAGCAACGGGAAGAGGCCCGCCCGGCGCGCCGGGTGGAGCAGGCGCGGGGCCATCCGGCCGTAGTAGCGGGCGTTCATCGCGACGTCGCACACTTCCTCGAACGCGTGCCGCCGCGCCTTGCCCGACTCCCACTGGACGATGTCGAGGATGTCGTTCTGCCGCTGGAACACCAGGTCGTGCAGGCGGAGGAGCAGCGCGGCACGCTCCCGGACCGGGACCCGCGCCCACGCCACCTGGGCCTCGCGGGCCCGGGCGAATGCGGTCGCAATGTCGGCATTGCTCGAAACCGGTACCTCTGCCAGGGTTCCGCCGTTCAGCGGGGTGACCGATCTCACGGTCTCACCCGACGTCGCGGCCACCCGGGCGGTGAGGGTTCGGACCCGCTCAGGGGCCAGAGCGTGTTCGGCTCGGTCCTGCGTCGGCGCAGTCATGCGTTCAGGGTATTCCCGATCGTGGCCGCCGGGCCTGTTCTCGACCGCGGTGGCCAGGCTGGCGCGACAGGCCACCTGCCCAGACGACTCGGGCCACAAGGGCGCCGGTGAAGGGAGTGGCTCATCCGCGCCCCGACGAGACGTCGGCCCGATCCACGGAGGCCGCGTCCTCTCGGCGTTCCTCCTCACATGCCCGGGCCAGGGCCTCGATCGCGGTGGCGAGGCTGGTGAGGACCTCGTCGTCGAGCCGGCCGAGCAGCCGCCGGAAGTGTTCCTGCCGCACCTCGTTCAGGTCACGCAGGAGCCGGCGGCCCGCGTCGGTGAGGTCGATGCGGCGTACGCGGCGGTCTCGGCCGTCGGGAAGCCGGCACACGAGGTCGCGGATCTCCAGCCGGTCGACGATCCCGGTGAGAGTGGTCGGCCCGACGCCCAGCGACTCGGCGAGTTCGTGCGCGGAGAGGGCACCCGCGGCGGCGAGGATGAAGAGCACCCGCAGCTGCTGCATGGTGAGGTCGACGGAGAAGAGTCCCGTCGCGCCCTCCCTGACGATGCTCCGGCGGAAATCCTCGTCAGCCCGCTCGATCCGCGCAATCAGCTCGTCCCTGCCGACGCTCGGGTCGATCGACTCATCCCTGCCGCCCATGCTGGCCCCTCGCCTTTCCTCCCTGCGGAGGATCCGCCCGGGAAATACCCTGAGAAGTGCCGCCTGATGGCGATAATCCGTACGACGCAAAGTATTGTCTGCGACGACCGACGCTGGAAGTGGAAGGGCACCCCGCATGTCCAGACTGGCCAGGCTGAGTCTCGCCAACCGGAGCCTCATCGCCCTCATCTCGATCGCGATCCTCGGGTTCGGGGTCATCTCGACCACTTCGCTCAAACAGGAGCTGATCCCCTCCCTCGAGATCCCGGGTGCGTTCATCGCCACCACCTATCCGGGCGCCTCGCCGGAGATCGTCGAACGCGAGGTGACCAAGCCGATCGAGACCGCCATCGCGGGCACGGACGGCCTGGACAAGACCACCTCGACGTCGAGCAACGGCTTCTCGATGGTGCAGGCGGAGTTCACCTACGGCACGGACATCGACGCGGCCGTCCAGGACGTCCAGCAGTCGATCAACCGGCTGTCGAGCCAACTGCCGGACGACGTGGACCCGGCCGTGCAGGCCGGCGGCTTCGACGACTTCCCCGTCGTCATGCTCGCCGTCAGTTCGAGCGAGGGCGTGCAGGTCCTCGCCGACCGGCTGGAGGAGCGGGTGCTCCCGGAGCTGGAGAACATCCCCGAAGTCCGTGACGTCGAGGTCACCGGCGTCCGCGAGGAGCAGGTGGCGATCACCCTCGACGACGAGAAGCTCGCCGATGCAGGGGTGAGTGTCCAGGGCGTTCTCAGCGCGCTGCAGGCCAACGGCGTCAGCGTTCCCGGTGGGGAGATGGCCACCGGCGACAGGTCGCTGACGATCGAGGTCGGCGCGCCGTTCACCTCGGTCGAGGATCTCGGCGACGTTCCGATCGTTCCCACCGGTGCGGGTTCCGGTGCAGGTTCTGGGGCTGGTTCTGGGGCTGGCGCCGGCTCTGGCGAGAGTGCGGGTGCGGCAGGCGCGCCCGGCGGAACTGGCCAGGGGGCCGGAGCCGCCCCCGGGGCGGGCGCGTCGGCTCAGAGTGGTGCAGCCGCTCAGGCGGCCCCACCCGCGCCACCGGAGCCCGTCACCCTCGCCGACGTCGCCGACGTCGAGGAGGAGCTGGCCGAGACAAGCTCGATCACGCGGACGAACGGCCGGGCGACGCTTGGCATCTCGGTCACCAAGGTCGCCGACGGCAACACCGTGACGGTCTCCCACGCCGTCCAGGACAAGCTCGACGACCTCCGCGACCAGGTGGGCGACGACGCCGAGCTGACGGTCGTCTTCGACCAGGCGCCGTTCATCGAGGAGTCCGTGGAGGGCCTCACGACCGAGGGCGCGGCCGGACTGTTCTTCGCCGTCCTGGTGATCCTCGTGTTCCTCCTGTCGTTGCGTTCGACCCTCGTCACCGCGGTCTCGATCCCGTTCTCGGTGCTGGTCGCGATGATCGGGCTGTACATCGGCGGCTACTCCCTCAACATCCTCACCCTCGGCGCGCTCACCGTCGCCGTCGGACGCGTCGTCGACGACTCGATCGTCGTGCTGGAGAACATCAAGCGACACCTGGCGTACGGCGAACGCAAGCAGCAGGCGATCATGAACGGCGTCCGCGAGGTGGCCGGCGCGGTCACGGCGTCGACGCTCACGACCGTCGGGGTCTTCCTGCCGATCGCGTTCGTGGGTGGACAGGTCGGCGAGCTGTTCCGGCCGTTCGGCATGACCGTCACCATCGCCCTGCTGGCGTCGCTGCTCGTGTCGCTGACGATCATCCCGGTGCTGGCGTACTGGTTCCTGCGCCGCCCGGTCGTAAGCCCCGGCGACGAGGAACGCGTCCGCGCCGAGGCGGTCGCCAAGGAACGCCGCAACCCGCTGCAACGCGTCTACGTGCCCATCATCAGCTGGACGACCCGGCACCGCATCACCACGGTCATCGCCGGTATCGCCATCTTCGCGGGCACGATCGCCGCGACCCCGCTGCTCAAGACCAACTTTCTCGACGACAGCGGCGACAACACGATGACGGTGACGCAGGTCATGCCGGTGTCGACGTCGTTGGCGCGTACCGACGAGGCAGCGGAGAAGGTCGAGGACGTCCTTGCCGACATCGACGGCATCGAGTCCTACCAAGCGACGATCGGATCGGCCGAGTTCGCCGGATTCTCAGCAGGCGGCGGGACGAACGAGGCGACGTTCTGGCTCGCCACGGACGGCAGCTTCGACCAGGCGGCCCTCGGCGACGAGATCCGCCGCAAGCTCGCGCGCGTCGAGGGTGCGGGCACGATCACGCTTCAGGAGCAGCAGTCCGGTGGTTTCGGGGCAACCGACATCGAGGTGATCGTCACCGCGCCGAACAGTGCGGTGCTGGAGTCGGCTGCGGCACAGATCCAGCGGGCCGTCCAGGAGGTCCCCGGGACCACGGACGCCACGAACAATCTCGGCGTCGACGTCCCCACCGTCCAGGTCGACGTCGACCGCGAAGAGGCCGCCGCCCTCGGGTTGTCCGACGCTCAGGTCGGGCAGGCCGTCCGCCAGGCGTTCGAGGGACAGCGGGCCGGGACGGTCCTGCTGGACTCCACCTCCCACGACGTGCTGCTCTACACCGGGGCCGAGCCTGAGACGCTGCGCGAACTGCGGGCGCTGCGGGTCCAGACGCCGATGGGTTCGTCCGTACGACTGGACGACGTGGCCACCGTCTCTGAGGTGGACCGCCCGGCGCAGCTCACCCGGATCGATGGCGAACGCAGCGCCACCGTGAGCGCCACGCCCACCGGGTCCGACGTCGGCAAGGTCACCACCGACCTGCAGGCGGCGTTGGACAAGCTGGACCTTCCCGCCGGTGCGTCGTACCGGCTCGGCGGGGTCAGCGCCGACCAGGGCGAGGCTTTCGCGCAGCTGGGAATCGCACTCCTGGCGGCGATCGCGATCGTGTTCATGGTCATGGTGGCGACGTTCCGCAGCATCGTGCAGCCGCTGATCCTGCTGGTGTCGGTACCGTTCGCGGCGACCGGCGCCCTGGGTGCACTGCTGCTGACCGACACCGCCCTCGGCGTACCCGCCCTCATCGGCCTGCTCATGCTGGTGGGGATCGTGGTCACCAACGCGATCGTGCTGATCGACCTCATCAACCAGTACCGGAACCCGAGGCCGGCACCCGAGGGCGGGGAACCCCAGCCCGGCATGAGCGTGCGCGACGCCGTGATCGAGGGCGGCCGACGGAGGCTGCGCCCGATCCTGATGACGGCGCTGGCGACCATCTGCGCGCTGGTCCCGATGTCGCTCGGGCTGACCGGCGGCGGGGTGTTCATCTCCCGACCGCTCGCGCTCGTGGTGATCGGCGGGTTGATCAGCTCGACGCTGCTCACCCTGGTCCTGGTGCCCACGCTCTACACGATGGTGGAGGGCTACAAGGAGCGCCGGGCACTGCGCCGCGAGGCTCGCCGGAGGCGGGCGCGGGCGAGGGCCGGCGACAGCGGCGATGTGCCCGCGAGCGCCGCGCCGACCGGCCGGGCGGGGAGCGGTTCGGCAGGAAGCGGTTCGGCAGGAAGCGGTTCGGCAGGCAGCGGCCGGGCAGGCAGCGGATCGGCAGGCAGCGGACCGGGAGAGCCCGGACGGGGGTCTCCCCACGGACCGGACACGAAGGCGCCTGGCCAACCGTTGCCGGCCGGTGTCGCCGCGCACAGCGCCGCCACTGCTCGGACCGCTCAGGACGCTGGCAACGGCATCCACCCGGGCGACACTCCACCCTCCGGATGGCCCCTGGGTACGCAGGAGAGGTCGCCGACCGGATCACCCCCGCCGACTGGAACCACCCAGCCCACCGCGACCGCGCAGCTCCCACTCGGCGGTCCCGCGGACGGTGCGGCGCCCGCGTCGGCGACCAGTTCGGTGGCCACGCCTCTGGGCGTCGTCCAGGTCGAGGTCTTCGTCCGCACAGAACCGACCCAGCCCGACCCCACGACCGACCCGTCGACAAGCGCCGCGCCCCCGTCCTCGGACGAGCGCTGAGGCGCGCCGGTCAGGGACGGTGACCGCGGAAGCGCACACCGTCTCCCCGCGGGGCGAGGTCCACGACCACGTCGGTGAATCCGGCCGCGGTCAGTCGGGCCGGCAGCAGGTCCGGAGCCAGGGTGTTCATGGTGTCGCCGATGTGCAGGAGACGGAAGCGCAGGCTTGGCTGACTGTCGCAGCCGGCGAGGACGCCGCCGGGACGCAGTACCCGGAACGCCTCGGCGAAGATCCGGTCCTGCTGGGCCTCAGTCGGCACGTGGTGCAGCATCGTGAAGCACACCACCGCCGAGTATGCCTCGTCCGGGAGTGGCATGGCGGCCCCGTCAGCGTGCACGATCCGCGCCCGGTCTCCGTACTCCCGCTCGAGGAGTCGCGCCGTGTCGGCATCGACCTCGACCGCGGTGAGGTTCGGCACCCGGTCCACGAGCACGCGCAGGTTCGCGCCGTAGCCAGGGCCGATCTCGACCACGTCCGAGCCGAGCTCGACGTCGGCGAGTGCCCACGGGAGGAGTTCGTCCTCGACGGCCTTCGCCCATTTCGCACTGCTGCACAGGCGGCGGTGCGCCCAGTTCATCGGCATGAGGAGACGCTAGGCCGATCTGAGGATGGCCGCTACATCCCGGGAGCCGCGCGGCTAGCCGGTGGCCGGCCAGCCGGCCCGGCTGCACCAGGTGGCCAGGCTCGCCGATCGACGTGAGGAACGGCCGACGACCTACGTCACTGGACGACGACCTCGATCCGCTGGAACTCCTTCACCTCGGTGTAGCCGGTCGTCGCCATCGCGCGACGCAGGGCACCCACGAGGTTCATGGTCCCGTCGGAGATCCTGGACGGCCCGAAGAGGATCTCCTCCAGGGTCCCGATCGTGCCGACCTCGACCCGGGCGCCGCGAGGCAGCTCGCCGTGGTGCGCCTCCATGCCCCAGTGGAACCCGCGGCCCGGTGCCTCCTCGGCCCGCGCGAGCGGCGACCCCAGCATCACCGCGTCCGCACCGCAGGCGATCGCCTTCGCGATGTCGCCGGAACGCCCGACCGAACCGTCGGCGATGACGTGCACATAGCGGCCGCCGGACTCGTCGAGATAGTCCGCCCGCGCCGCGGCGACGTCGGCGACCGCGGACGCCATGGGCACCGCCACTCCCAGCACCGACCGGGTGGTGTGCGCCGCGCCGCCGCCGAAGCCGACCAGCACGCCGGCCGCGCCGGTACGCATGAGGTACAGCGCGGCCTTGTAGGTGGCACAGCCGCCCACGATCACCGGGACGTCCAGCTCGTAGATGAACTGCGTGAGGTTGAGCGGCTCGGTCTGGTGCGAGACGTGCTCCGCCGAGACGGTGGTCCCCCGGATCACGAAGATGTCGACGCCCGCGTCGATGACCGTCTTCCACAGCTGCTTGGTGCGCGACGGTGAGAGGGCACCCGCCACCGTGACCCCCGCGTCGCGGATCTCGGCCAGCCGGGCGGTGATGAGGTCGGGCTTGATCGGTTCGGCGTACAACTCCTGCATGCGGCGGGTAGCCGACACCGCGTCGAGCGCGACGATCTCGCCCAGCAGCGGCCGCGGATCGTCGTACCGTGTCCACAGCCCTTCGAGGTTGAGCACCCCGAGGCCGCCGCGCTGGCCGAGCGCGATCGCGGTCGCCGGCGACATCACCGAGTCCATCGGCGCCGCGACGACCGGCATCTGGAACTGGTACGCGTCGATCTGCCAGGTCGTCGACACCTCTTCAGGATCGCGCGTGCGCCGGCTCGGCACGATCGCGATGTCGTCGAAGGAGTACGCCCGGCGACCGCGTTTGCCACGGCCGATCTCGATCTCTGTCACCCCGGCATTGTTTCGTACGACTCATTGCCGCGCGCGAGCCGCCTCCCCCGGGACCGGCTCAGCGTCCCGGGTAGTTGGGTGCTTCCACCGTCATCTGCACGTCGTGCGGGTGGCTCTCCTTCAGACCGGCGGACGTGATCCGGACAAACCGGCCACGCTCCTGCAGTTCCGGCACCGTCCTCGCGCCGACGTAGAACATCGAGTGCCGCAGCCCGCCGACGAGCTGGTGCGCGACGGCCGAGAGCGGACCGCGGAACGGCACCTGACCCTCGATGCCCTGCGGCACGAGCTTGTCATCGGAGGCCACGTCCGCCTGGAAGTAGCGGTCCTTGGAGTACGACTGGTTCTTGCCGCGCGAGCTCATCGCCCCGAGCGAGCCCATGCCGCGATACGACTTGTACTGCTTGCCGTTGATGAACACCAGGTCGCCTGGACTCTCCTCGCAGCCGGCCAGCAGCGAACCGATCATCACCGAGTCGGCGCCGGCGACGAGAGCCTTGCCGATGTCGCCGGAGTACTGCAGGCCGCCGTCGGCGATCACCGGGACGCCGGCAGGACGGGCCACGACGGCCGCTTCGTAGACGGCGGTGACCTGGGGGGCGCCGACGCCCGCCACCACGCGGGTGGTGCAGATCGAACCGGGTCCGACGCCGACGCGTACGCCGTCAGCGCCGGCCTCGACGATCGCCTGCGCACCCTCGCGCGTCGCGACGTTGCCGCCGATGACGTCCACGTCGCTCGCCGACGGCTCGGCCTTCAGCGCCCGGATCATGTCGACGACACCGGAGGTGTGTCCATGTGCGGTGTCGACGACGAGCAGGTCCACGCCCGCCTCGACGAGTGCCATCGCGCGCTTCCAGCCGTCACCGAAGAAGCCGACGGCGGCGCCGACGCGGAGCCGGCCGGCGTCGTCCTTGGTCGCGAGGGGGAACTGCTCGCGCTTGACGAAGTCCTTGACGGTGATGAGCCCCTGCAGGCGGCCTGCCTCGTCGACGAGCGGCAGCTTCTCGACCTTGTGTCGGCGCAGGAGCGTCATCGCCTCTGGTGCGGAGATCCCGACCTGACCGGTCACGAGCGGCATCGCGGTCATCACGTCACGGACGAGGCGGGACTTGTCGGTCTCGAAGCGCATGTCGCGGTTGGTGACGATCCCGAGGAGTTGCTGGTCGGGGGCGACGACCGGTACGCCGGAGATGCGGTACTGCCCGCAGAGCGCGTCGGCCTCCCCGATCGTCGCGTCAGGTCCGATCGTGATCGGCTGGGCGACCATGCCCGCCTCGGACCGCTTGACGAGATCGACCTGCTGAGCCTGTTCCTCGATCGAGAGGTTGCGGTGCAGGACGCCGATCCCGCCCTGGCGCGCCATCGCGATCGCCATCCGGGCCTCGGTCACGGTGTCCATGGGGCTGGAGAGCAGCGGAATGGCGACGCTGATCCGGCGGGAGATTCGGCTGGTGGTGTCGATATCGCTGGGAATGACGTCGGAGGCGCCAGGCAGCAACAGGACGTCGTCGTAGGTGAGGCCGATCATGGCGAAAGGGTCGGGGACGCCGGCGTCATGCCGGGGGGTGAGGTCCATGCTTCCTCCGGTCGCGAACGTCTCTTCATGCTAGTCGACCGTCGCGGAGGAAGGCCCCCAGGCTCGCGGGGTCCGCCAGCGGTTTGGTCGGCTAACCGCCCGGCGGCGAGCCGGAGGGGGCGACCCGGCGTGGAGACGGCACATAGTGGGGTATCCAGTGCCCCATCACCACCGCGCCGATCAGGCCCAGGCCGCCGACGAGCAACACGGCGGGGCCGAGCGACACGGCGGCACTTACCGCGCCGATCATCAGCGGTCCGGTGCTGGAGCCGATGTCGGCACAGAGTCGCCACGTACCAAGGAATGTCGTACGCCCCACCGAGGGCGACAGGTCGGCGCCGAGCGTCATGATGATCCCGCTGCCGATGCCGTTGCCGACCCCCATGATCATCGCGACGCCGAACAGCGCGGCTCCGCTCGTGGTGAGCGGCAGCAGGAGGTGAGCGATCCCGAGCACCACCATCGAGGGCACGGCGACCCAGGCCCGGCCGATCCGGTCCATGACCTTGCCCGCCGGATAGAACAGCAGCATGTCCACCGCCCCGGCGGCACCGAAGATCAAACTGGTGGTGGCGGCGTCGAGGCCGATGTGCTCGGCCCACAGCGGGATGACGGCCTGCCGGGACGCCCTGACGGCGCCGACGAGTACCGTCCCGACGCCCAGCGTCCGCAGGACGGGCAGGTGGGCGCGGGCCATGCCGACCGTGCCCAGGTGGGTCTGCGCTGGCCGTGCACCGTTCCGGCCCGCGGGCTCGGGAAGGGTGATCAACGCGACGGCCGCCACGGCCACCGCGACGATGTGCAGTCCATACGGCCCGTCGGTGTGGGCGAGGTGCACCGTGCCCGCACCGAGGAACGGCCCGATGAACATGCCGATCCGATGGACGCCGCCCAGGGTCGACAGCGCACGTGCCCGCAGGTGGAACGGCACGACCTCGGTGAGGTACGCCTGTCGCGCGAGCCCCCACACCGCTCCCGCGAATCCGGTGCAACCGATGGCGACACCGAGCATCCAGACCGACGTCGCGACGATGCAGACGACCAGCGCGCACACGAGGAGGACGGCCGCCGCGAGCATCGCCTTGCGTTCGCCGATCCTGCCCGCGAGAGCACCCGCCGGAAGGTCGCCGAGTAGCTGACCGATTCCCGCGAGGGCGACGACGAGGCTCGCGACCCCCACCGAGGCGCCCAGGTCGAGTGCCGAGAGGGCGATGATCGGCGCCATGGCGCCCTGGCCGACGCCGTAGAGCAGCGACGGTAGGTACACCCCTAGCCCGAATGAGCGGAGGGTGACCTGTTCTGACATCAGACCAATGGTGACGTATCCGCCGCCTCGTTCGGGTTGGGCGCCCACCATGCGGACCGGACCGCTGGCCAATGCGGGCGGTACACGTGGGTTGCGTACGCCTGTGGTGGGCATGTCCTTTGTCAGCCGGTCCAACAAGGCCGCCGTCGCTCCGGTGTGCGACCGGCCGCCGAACTGACGGGACCCGGAGTGACGGGCGGGGCCGGAGACCACGTGCCCTGCCCAGCAGTACGAGGAGCAGCGATGAGTCAGGACGAGATGCCGACGCCCGAGTGGGATCAGTTGATCGCTGAGCGCGGCGGCCGGGGACCGACCGAGTTCGAGGGCCACGACACCTGGGACGACTCGGAGGAGGCGCGTCAGGCGTACGACCGTGGGGTGGCTGAGGCGAAGGCGACGCAGGCCGCGTTCTGGGGCCGTGCCGAGGCGTCCGTCGCGGCGTCTGCTGCCGCGGTGGATCCTGCCCCGACCGACCGCGCCCCGACCGGCGACCGCGCCCAGGGGGATCTCGCGTCGTCGGGGCCCGCTGCCAGCGGCTCAGGCTCCGCTACGGCCGGCACGAAGGGCACCAGGCCGAACGGGTCGCCCGGCGCCGGCCCGAAAGCGACCCGGACGACCCGGACCAAGCCGGCAGCCGCCAAGGGTGCCGCCGAGCACACGCCCTGACTCACCCGGAGCGCACCACGAGTCGGGGCACGGGGGTGCCGTCCACATGACCACGACTCCGGGCAGGCGTCGGCCGTAGCGTGCCCTCGGCACGAGGGTTATCCACAGCGTCCCGAGCACGTATCCACAGCTCTCAGGGCAGGTGGCGATTCGCCCGACTTGTCCTGCACTACGCTGCCTGCCCGTGAATGGTTCCGCCGAATCCGCACGTACGACCGGCGACGCTCACCGGCTCGCCGAACTCCTGGCCGGTGCCAGCGTCACGCACCCCTCCACCGACCACACGGTGACGGTCACCGTGGCGCCCGGCAACACGGTGACGTCGATCGAGCTCCAGCACCAGGCCCGTAGACACACCGCCGCGGAGCTTGGCGAGCTGATCGTGGAGACCCTCACGGCCGCGCACTCCCGCATCAACGACGAGCTGTCCGCGTCGGCGCGCGAGTGGGGTCCGATGGCGGAGGACGCCCTCGCAGCCGTCCTGGGCAAGCCGTCCTCAGCTGCGACGGCCAGCGCCATCCCCGATCCGCCTGGGCTCGACGAGCTCGCGGCCGGCGTCGATGAGTCGGAGGGGTGGGACGACTTCACCCCCGAGGAGTGGGACTTCATCCGTCGGCACGGAATGGAGGACGAACTCCACGCCGCCCGCGAGGGCCTCGCCAAGCTTCAACGAGACGCCGAGCAGGGGATGGTGGCGTACGCCGATGCCCAGGAGCAGATGGCCGGCCAGTCGGCGACGGCGGCTACCCCGGACGGCGCGATCGAGGTCACCGTGCAGAACGGCGTCGGCGTGACCCGCATCGACATCAGCGACAGGATCCTCCGGCACGGTCCGTCCAGGGTCGGGCCGATGGTGCTGGCGACCATTCAGCAGGCGACGGCGAACCTGGCGCTGGGAATGGCCGGTATTGCGCAGGCGTACGTGGGTTCGCAGATGGACATGCGCGGCCTGGTCGAGCGATACCAACCTGACGACGACACGCAGTGAAGGCGACCACCAGCCGACTCGCAACGTCGGACGGCGGGAACGACGAGAACTGGCGGTGAATGGGCATGAGTGGCGGAGGCGGAGGCGGAGGCGCGGAATACAGCGCCGCGGAAATCGCCAAGGTCAAGCAGAAGTTGGAAGGGCTCAACAAGAACGCCGCGGGCATCATGCAACTGGCGAGCGACACAGCGCCGGAGATGAAGGTCTGGGGCCTGGTCGGCATGATCACCGGGGCGGCCTTCCTTTACTGGAAGGTCGCTGGTGAGGACACCCTCGAACACCTGAAGTTGATGGGCGAGTCGCTGCAGGACAACGTCCTGCGCGTCGACGCCGCAGGGAAGACATACAGCGCCACCGAGGACGGCATCACCCAGGCTCTCACGCAACTCGAGGGCGCGCTCGACGACACCGGCATGCCAGGATTCTGAGGATAGTGGGCGCGAGATGACGACGAACGACACCGACAGCGACGTCACCAACGACACCGGCGCCAACGCAGACACTGGCACCTGGCGGCTCGACAACAACCAGGTGGACAAGATCCCCTTCGCCGGCCAGGGAGTGGGCATCTGGAAGTCCGGGGACAAGTTCCTCGACGACCCAGGCGCCAACTGGTCCGAGGTCGCCAGCATCGGCGGGTCGGTCGCGGGCATGGCGGGCAGCGTCATGGCGATCGGCGCCGACCCGCTGAACTGGCTGATCAGCCAGGGCCTCGGGTTCCTCATCGACTGGATTCAGCCGCTGCAGGACGCGATCGGCTATGTCACCGGCAACCCCGAGCGCATGGACGCGGACATGGCCAAGTGGGCCCGCGTCCAGAACGCCCTCGTGCCCCTCTCCGGCGAGGTTCGCGACGCCGCCAACGCCGGCCTGGTGACCTGGGAGGGTGAAGCCGCCAATGCCGCCAAGACCAAGCTCAACGACTTCGCCGACGGCGTGCTGGGCGTCGCCAACGACGTCAAGCTGATCCAGGCGATCATGGGTGTCGCCAAGATGCTCATGGAGCTCGCCTACAACTTCGTCCTCGGCCTGATCGCCGAGTTCGTCGAGTGGCTGATCATGGTCTGGATTCCGGCGCTGGCCTCTGCGCCGGTCACGTTCGGCGCCTCGACCGCAGCGGCCGGGACAGCGACGGCCGTCCGGGCGGCGTCGACCGGCAGCCGGGCGACAAGGTTCATCGCAAAGGTCAACCAGATCCTCTTCAAGCTCAAGAACATCCTCTACAAGCTCAGGCAGTCCGGCATGGAGAACGCCCTCCGGAAGTTCCAGAAGAGAGATGGCGGCCGGTACGCCGGCTACAAGAGCGCCGGCGACGTCGTCAGGGACTTCGCCACCGACGGGAACAGGGTCTTCAGCCCCTCGAGCCCCGGCAGCTGGGGCGGCATTGCGGGCGGGACCACCAAAGCTGGCGACAATGTCACCGACTGGGTGTTGAGCGACGACCGCCAGTCCGACGAGGACATCGAACGCAAGCTTGGTGGTGAATGACGTGAGCGCCGCTCCCGACGACGTTCTGACCACGTACCCGGGAACGCCTTACGACGTGCGGGCACCGAACTCCGATGACCAACTCCTGCTTCCGGCAGGTCATGGCGCCGTCGCGATCGAAGCCTGGTGCCCCCGCTCGGAACAGAACGCCGCTCTGCCGATCATCGGTGTCGACGGGAAGCCCGCGACGCATGGCTTCGGTCGTGCCCTCATCGTCGTTCCGGCGGGAGAACGGTTGATCGAGGTGCAGGAGGGTCGGCCGCGCCAAACCACACAGCTGACGATCGCTGAGGGCCAGGTCACCGAGTTCGAGTACTCCCCCGTCCTGAAACCGACCCGTGGTCGCCAAAAGGATGGCAAACGGTCGCCAGCGAGGACCCCTGGGCACGCCTTCCAGGCATGGATGTCCTTGGCGATCGGGGTCGTCTCGGTGGTCTGGATCGTCTTCTTCGTCGGCATCACGTGGTACGGAGGCGTACCGGCGGTGGGCGCACTCGGCGCACTCCTGGGTCTCTACGGGATGTGGGTCGGCTATTCGGGCTGGAAGGGCAGCCAACGACCCAAGCGGTCACAGAAGCGGAAGGGGACGCGATGACGCAGCCGCCGACCGAACCGACGCCGCCCGCGGTCCTCGTCGACCAGAAGCGCGGGTCGTCCTACCCTGACCTGCCGCAGGGGTGGGGCGCGGTCGAGGTCACGTTCGACTTCGACAGCCTGATCGCCGTGGAGGAGAACGGCACACTCATCGCGGAGAGTCCCAACTGGGGCACCTGGGTCGACCCGCCGACGCTCACCATCGACGGCAACGAACGCCGAGCCAGCTGGTCGGTCTGGGCGTACCCACTGCCCGCCGGGCCGCACACCGTGCGGTTCGGAACGCCTGGCTTCGCCGAGCGCAGGGTCGAGATCGCGGCCGGCCAGATCGCCCGGATCAAGTACCACGCCGATATTGCGTTCCACAAGGACAAGGCCGACGACATTCTCGGTGGTCCCGTCCGGGAGACGACCGCCACCGTGAAGGTTCGCGCCCTCAAGTCCCGCCCGGCGCGCTGAACCTCATCCAGTCAACGGAGAAGGGGCCCCTCCGCGCAGGAGAGGCCCCTTCTGTACTTCTCGCCGATCAGTGGCCGTGGCCGTGGCCCGCACCCGCGGGTGCCGGCTCAGGCTCCTCGGGCTTGTCGACGACGAGCGTCTCCGTGGTGAGGAGCATGGCCGCGATCGACGCCGCGTTCGCGAGCGCCGAGCGGGTCACCTTCACCGGGTCGATGACGCCCTGTGCGGTCAGGTCGCCGTATTCGCCGGTCGCGGCGTTGTAGCCCTTGCCCTTGCCCGCCTCGCGCACCTTCTCCACGACGACGTAGCCCTGGGCACCAGCGTTCTCGGCGATCCACCGCAGCGGCTCCAGCACCGCGGTGCGGACGAGATCGACACCGATCTTCTCGTCACCGTTGGCCGACACCTTGTCGAGAGCGACGGCCGCGTGGACGAGGGCGGCGCCACCGCCGGTGACGATGCCCTCCTCGATCGCGGCACGGGTCGCGGAGACCGCGTCCTCGATCCGGTGCTTCTTCTCCTTCAGCTCCACCTCGGTAGCGGCGCCGACCTTGATCACACAGACACCACCGGCGAGCTTGGCGAGCCGCTCCTGGAGCTTCTCGCGGTCCCAGTCGGAGTCGGTCTGGTCGATCTCGGCCTTGATCCGCGCGACCCGGGCCGCCACGTCGTCGGCGGAACCGCCGCCGTCGACGATCGTCGTGTCGTCCTTGGTGACGACGACCCGGCGGGCGGTACCCAGGACCTCGAGCCCCACCTGGTCGAGCTTGAGGCCGAGCTCGGGCGCCACCAGCTGGCCGCCGGTGAGCGTCGCGATGTCCTCGAGCATCGCCTTGCGGCGGTCACCGAATCCGGGCGCCTTGACGGCGACCGAGTTGAAGATGCCGCGGATCTTGTTGACGACGAGCGTCGCGAGCGCCTCACCCTCGACGTCCTCGGAGATGATCACCAGCGGCTTGCTCGCCTGGACGACCTTCTCCAGCAGCGGCAGGAGGTCGGCCATCGAGGAGATCTTGCCCTGGTTGATCAGGATGTACGGATCCTCGATGACAGCTTCCTGGCGCTCGGCGTCGGTCACGAAGTTCGGGGAGATGAACCCCTTGTCGAACTGCATGCCCTCGGTGAGCTCGAGCTCGGTGCCCAGAGTGTTGGACTCCTCGACGGTGATCACACCGTCCTTGCCCACCTTGTCGAACGCCTCGGCGATGAGCTGCCCGATCGTCTTGTCCTGGGCCGAGATCGCGGCCACGTGGGCCATCTCGTCCTTGGTGTCGACGGACTTGGCCTGCTCGAGGAGCTCGGTGTTGATCGCCTCGACGGCAGCGTCGATGCCCTTCTTGAGCGACATCGGGTTGGCGCCGGCGGCGACGGCCCGGAGGCCGACGTGGACCATCGCCTGCGCCAGCACCGTCGCCGTCGTGGTGCCGTCCCCGGCGATGTCGTTGGTCTTCGTCGCAACTTCCTTGACGAGCTGGGCGCCGAGGTTCTCGAACGGGTCCTCGAGCTCCACCTCACGGGCCACCGTGACGCCATCGTTGGTGATGGTCGGTGCGCCCCACTTCTTGTCGATGACGACGTTGCGGCCGCGTGGCCCAAGCGTCACCTTCACGGTGTTCGCGAGAGCGTCGACGCCGCGCTCCAGGGCGCGCCGCGCGTTCTCGTCGAACTCCAGGATCTTCGGCATGGGTATGTGTGTCCTTCCACGACACCGCCCCGGCGCCCCGGTATGTGGAGGCCGCCGGGGCGGTGTCAGTCGTCAGGTCATCGGTTGGTTGCTGGTATTGACTTCGGGGTCGACAGGTTGTGTTGCGACGACCCCACGCGCGTGAGTCCGCGACCTGGTGTCACTTGGTGACGACAGCGAGGACGTCACGAGCCGAGAGGATCAGGAGATCCTCGCCGCTGTACTTGACCTCGGTGCCGCCGTACTTGCTGAAGATCACCTTGTCGCCGACGCTGACGTCGAGCGGGATGCGCTTGCCGTTGTCGTCGATGCGACCAGGCCCGACCGCGAGGACTTCACCCTCCTGGGGCTTCTCCTTCGCGGTGTCGGGGATCACGAGTCCCGACGCCGTCGTCTCTTCGGCGTCCAGCGCCTTGACGACGATCCGGTCCTCGAGTGGCTTGATGGAGACCGACACTTGTTGACCTCCCCCTTCACGGGATGTCACGGGTGGCTGTGCTTTCACCTATGGCGCGACGTGTGGCGAGCCGTCGTCGCGGGTGCCGGCCGCCTCGTCGCGGGCTTGTTGGTTGGCACCCTAAGGTCGAGAGTGCCAACTCAGAATCTAGGCGGTCTCTTAGCACTCGGTCAACCCGAGTGCCAGATGGCGTGGCGTGTCGCGTCCCGGATCGCGGAAGGAGTGTCCTCGTGGATCTCCAGACGTTCCGGGACCTGCTCACGCCAGCCGGCCGTGATCTCCTCGCGGAAGCGTGCACGGCGTACGAGGAACACACAGCGATCGCACTAGGGACCCGGCTGCGGCGCCGCCATCCCCCCGACCTGGTGGCGGCGGCGATGACGCAGGCCGCGCTTCGACGGCGTGCCCATGCCAAGTGGGGCGAGGATGCGGGCAGGATGTTCTTCACCCGGGACGGCCTGGAGCAGGCGACGACCGGCGCGGTGGCGGCGTACCGGGCCGGGCGCATTGTCGATGCCGACTGCCGCCTGGACCCTCCGGAGACGATCGCTCCGGAAACGACAGGGCCAGGCCCTGAGTCGTCCCCGGAACGTGGTGCCCGGATCGTCGACCTCTGCTGCGGCATCGGCGGGGACCTGATCGCCCTCGCCCGGGCCGGCGTCCAGGTCACCGGCGTCGACACGGACCCGCTGACAGTGGCCATCGCCCGCGCCAACCTCGCCGAGCTGGACCTGGCCGGGCACGCGTCGGTCGAGCAGGCGGATGCGCGCGAGGTGGACCGTGCGGCGTACTCCGCAGCCGTGGCGGACCCGGCCCGGCGCTCTCTTCGCGGGCGGATCTTCGACCCTGCGGGCTATTCGCCGCCGTGGTCGTTCGTCGAGGAACTGCTGCGGGGCGACGCCTGCGTGAAAACCGCGCCGATCATCCCGCACCGGCTGATCCCGGCCGGCGTCGAAGCGGAGTGGATCAGCGTCGGCGGTGAGGTGAAGGAGGCCGCCCTGTGGGCAGGGCGGCTGCGGACCGGGGACGGCGACCGCCGCCGTGCGACCGTCCTCCCGGCGGGCGGAGTGCCGGCGGGTGAGGCCGGCGAGTGGGCGGGGCAGACAGGCGGGTGGGCCGACCGGGTGACGATGACCGATGCCGATGACCCCGGAGCCGCGCCGGTCTCGCCTCCGCTGGCGTACCTCTACGAACCCGACGGCGCGGTCATCCGCGCCGGGCTCGTCACTGGCGTCGCTCCCCTGGTCGACGGATCCCTGCTGCATCCGAAGATCGCCTATCTCACGTCTGACCAGCTGGTGTCGACGCCCTTCGCGTCCGCTTACCGGATCGTCGCCGTCCTTCCGTACGACCTGAAGGTGTTGACGCGTGAGCTCCGGAACCGAGAGGTCGGGAACCTCACGGTGAAGAAGCGGGGAGTCGACGTCGACCCGCAGACGCTGCGCAAACGGCTGGGAGTCCGCGGACCCCGTGCGGCCACGGTCGTCGTCACCCGCAGCGAGCAGGGCACCCTCGCCCTGCTCGTCGACCCGACACCCGCGTGAGGGGCACCTTCACCCAACACGCCTCGGTATCAAGAGCACGTCCGGCAAAAGCGGGCGCCGCCGCGAGAGCGGACCCGTCCTGCGACCGGGACCGGGAGGGACTAACGAGGCGGCCGGGGGTGTTTTCGTCGCTATGAGCTCCACGCAGGAATCGCAGGACGCCGCGTACGCGAGTCCGGTCGATTACGACGCATATGGCACCTATTCGGTCAAGGGCGCCAAGTTCGGCGAGGACGGGTTCGAGCGGCCACTCGACCTCTATCCGTTCCGCGGCCGGCTGAGTTCCGACGGGTCCACCGAGTATCCGGCCGAGCCAGGCCGCTACCACCTGTACCTCGCCTGGAGCTGTCCATGGGCACAACGTGCGGCCATCGTGCGCAAGCTCGCCGGCCTCTCCGACCTCGTTTCGGCGTCCTACGTCCACGGGGAGCGGGATGGCCGCGGCTGGGCGTTTCGCGAGGACACCGGCCCGGATCCGGTGAACGGCTTCACCTTGCTCCGCCAGGCCTACGACGCGACCCACCCCGACTATCCCGGGCATGTCTCGGTCCCGGCGCTGTGGGACAAGCAGACGCACAAGATCGTGAGCAACTTCTTCCCGGACCTGACGATCGATCTGGCCACCCAGTTCGAGGGTCTGGCCGAGGACGGGACGGACCTTTATCCACCGCGGCTGCGTGCCGACATCGACACGCTCAACGAAACGCTCTACGACGACATCAACAACGCCGTCTATGTGATCGGCAACGAACCCGACCAGGGCACCTACGACAACCTGGTGCACCGCCTCTTCCAGACCCTCGACACGCTCGAACGCCGCCTTGCCGGCAACCGTTTCCTGTTCGGCAACCGGATCACCGAGTCCGACGTGCGGCTCTGGGTGACACTCGCACGGTTCGACACCGTCTACTACGGGCTGTTCAAGGTCAACCTGCGCCGGCTGGTCGACTACCCCCACCTGTGGGCGTACGCACGGGACCTGTACCAGCGGCCGGCGTTCAAGGAGACGACCGACTTCGTGGCGATCAAACGCGGCTACTACACCGGATTCGGCAAGCTCAATCCGTACCGCATCGTTCCTGCCGGGCCGGTACTGGACTGGGACGCGCCCGCCGGCCGCGACCACCTGAGCTGACGTCGCCGTTCGTCCACGTCAGCAGTCGCAGGACCGGCTGCGCACCGGCGCGGTCAGCGGATCGGCCTGCTGTGCGGTGACGGCCTCAGGTGTCTCGACGGCGAATCCCTCCCGGATCCAGTACTCGATCCCGCCGAGCATCTCCTTCACCCGATATCCCCGCTGGGCAAGGGCGAGCGCTGCCCTGGTGGCGCCGTTGCAGCCCGGTCCCCAGCAGTAGGTGACGACGGGTACGCCTGGATCGAGCAGGGCACCCGCGCGTGTCGGGATCTGCGCGGTCGGCAGGTGCACAGCGCCCGGGACGTGGGCCTGCGTCCAGGCCCCGGGCCCCCGCGAGTCGACGAGGACGAACCCCGGCTCCCCACTGTCAAGCGCGGCTTGCACGTCGGACACGTCAGCGTGGAACGCAAGGCTGGCGGAGAAGTACGCCACCGCGTCGTCAGGTGTACGCAGCGGCACCGAGAGGACCGGGTTCGGCGTCGTGATCGTCATGTCTGGCAACGTTACGGACACGTGGGACCGAGCTGAAGAAGCGATCCACGGCGCGGGCCTGGATTTGCCAGGCATCGCCTGGTATCCATCCCACATGACCGTGGAATCCACCGGCGCTCCCCTCGACGACACCGACTGGCGGATCATCGACGCTCTGCAGCGCGACGGCAGGGCCAGTTTCGCCGACCTCGCCCGGACCGTCGCGATGTCACCGAGCGCTGTCACCGAACGCGTCCGCCGACTGGAAGAGCGCGGAGTCATCGCCGGCTACTCCGCGGTGATCGACGCCGAACGCCTGGGATACGCGATCATGGCGCTGGTCAGGCTCCGTTATCCCACCGGCAACTACAAGCCCTTTCACGACCTGCTGGCGGCGACGCCCGAGATCGCCGAGGCGCATCACGTCACGGGCGAGGACTGTTTCGTCCTCAAGGTGCTGGCGCGTTCGATGCGTCACCTCGAAGAGATCACCGGACGCATCGCAGGACTCGGTGCGGTGACGACGAGCGTCGTCTACTCGAGCCCGCTCCCCCGGCGTCCCCTCACCGGTGGGCGTACGCAGAGACTTCGTTAGGGTTTCGACCAGCCTCACCCTCGAAGGTTGGCCGGCAGTCGAGACGACGACGGAAGGGCTCGCCCATGGCACGGGAAGAAGTTCGTACGGACAAGGCACCGAACCCCGCGGGTGCCTACTCCCAAGGCATTGTCGCGAACGGTTTTCTCTACACCGCGGGGTTCGGCCCCCAGGATCCGGCGACCGGCACCCTGGTCGAGGGCGGCGTGGCCGAGCAGACCGCCCAGGTGATGCGCAACGTCGCGGCGGTGCTGGCCGAGCGCGGTCTCTCCTTCGCCGATGTCGTCAAGGCCACCGTGCACCTCGCGAGCCTCGACGACTTCGCGGAGTTCAACCGGGTGTACGAGTCGTTCCTCGAGAAGCCGTACCCGGTCCGGACCACGGTCGGTTCCACGCTCATGAACATCCTGGTCGAGATCGACGTCGTCGCCGCCCTGCGCTCCTGAGCGACGTCAGCGGGGACAGCCGGCGCGCGGCGGCAGGCCGTCGACATCGACGGGGAGCCGGCCGGCGCCGCGTGCCCGGCCGGTGAGGACGTCGGCCAGTGCCTGGAAGGCGGCCGGTGTCCTTCCGTACAACGCGATCCGCGCCTTCTCTGCCCGACTACCGCCGAGGCCGTACGGCGTGTCGAGCGCGACCACGACATCGCCCGAGCCCTGCTCCCATCCCGCATCGAGCAGGCGTACGACGTCGCCGGCACCACCGGCGCCTTCGGCCGCGCTCCGGGTCACGTCGAGGTCCGCGTCGCGCGCGGCGGCGGCGAACCGCTCCCGGTCTTCCCGGTCTCCTCCGATCACCTGCACCTGCGAACCGACGAGCCGGCCACGACAAGGACCTGACGCGACGGTGAGTCCGCGCAACGACGCGGTGTAGGACGCCCGGGACGATCCACCCAATGCGGCCGTTGACAACGGATCGGCACCCACGCTCGCGCGCTGGTGCAGCATCAGCGCGACCGACCGCGCCGCCGCCGCGTCGAGGCGGGCCTGCGGCAGCCGACCGGAACGGACAGCACGTACGACGGCCGTATGGCTCGCGCGGGCATCGGCCGGCAGCAGCAGAATGTCGGCACCCGCGAGCAGGGCACGCACGCCCGCGTCGGCACTGCCGTACTTCTCCGCGACGCCGGCCATCTCGAGCGCGTCGGTGACGACGACGCCGGAGAAGCCGAGCCGCTCGCGGAGCATCCCGCCGATCACGGGGCCCGACACCGACGACGGCGCACCGGCATCGACGGCGCGGACGTCGATGTGCGCGACCATCACCGCCTGCGCCCCGGCACCGACGGCGGCCTTGAAAGGTACGAGGTCGCGCCGGCGGAGCTCCGCCAGCGACGCCTCCTGCACGGGCAGGCTCACGTGACTGTCGGCCGGAACGCTGCCGTGGCCGGGGAAGTGCTTGGGGACGGCGGCTATGCCGGCCTCGGCATAGCCGCGCAAGGAGCCCTTGACAGTCGAGGCGACCACGCTGGGATCGCTACCAGCGGAGCGGCTGCCGATCGTGGGATCGTCCGGTCCGGTCGTCACGTCGGCGTCGGGCGCGAACACCATCGTGAATCCGAGGTCGCGGAGTTCCTTCCCACTCGCCCGCGCGACCGTCCGCGCAAGGCCGGCGTCACGGGCGGCGCCGAGCGTCATGTACGCCGGAAACTCCGTCAACCCTCCCTTGACACGAGCGACTCGGCCGCCCTCCTGGTCCACCCCGATGACGACCGGCCAGCTCCTGCCCAGTCGGCGCGCCTCGTCCTGCAGGGCCCGGTTGACGTCACGGACCTGATCGGTCGAGGCGACGTTGTTGCCCATCACGATGACGCCGCCCACATGGTGGCGGCGCAGCAGGCTGAGCGGTGCCGACGTACCGTCGAAGCCGGCCACGATGACCTGGCCGGCCTTCTCGCCGAGACTCATGTGGCCGACGATCCGCCTGGCCCTTGCCCACTCTGCCTTTGTCGGGCCCCACGGCAGCGCGGCGGGTGCGGCCGCCTCCCTGCCTGGTGTCGCCGTGGGTCCCGGTGTGGGGACGCGGAGGCTCGGCGGAGGCGGTGCGGGTGAGCGGCCACTGGCCGAGCCGCGGGAGGGCTTCGACGTCCGGTCGGCGGACGGTGTGTGAACACCGGGGCCGCCCGCGTCTCCACCCAAGCCCAGCGCGCCGCAGCCAGCCGTCACCGCTATCGCCAGCACGGGCACGAGCACCCGTACGGCCAACGACTTCCGACGCGCGGCTTCCGGCACCGGGCCATGGTGCCAAACGAACGATGGGCGGCCAACCGGCGCCCGACAGGGCTCGCCGAACATTCCATCCGATACCGGGCCAAGCTGCCGCCAACCCCTCGATGGGAGCGCAGCCGGTACATAATGCCCTTGTGGCCAAGCGATTTCAGCAGACGAGACTCCGGCGGACCGGCAACCGCGCCGTCACGTGGCTGACCCGGCATGGCTGGATCGACCGACGTACCTACCTGCTCACGGTCGCCGGCCGCCGCACGGGCCAACCCCGCACCACGCCGGTGACCCTGGTCGAGAACACGTCCGGCCGGTACGTGGTCGCCCCGTACGGCCCGGTCCAGTGGGTACGCAACGTCCGCGCCGCCGGCCAGGTGATGCTGCAACGCGGCGGGCGGGTCGAGACCGTGCACCTGCGTGAGCTGGGTCCGGTCGCTGCCGCGCCGGTCCTGCGCGAGTACCTCAGGACGGTGCCGATCGTCCGGCCCTATTTCGACGTACGACCGGGTTCCGCACTGGCCGACTTCGAGGCCGAGGCGGATCGGCATCCGGTCTTCGAGATCCGCGACGCACCAGGCGGGTCATGACGGAGCCGCCAGGTGCGGAGGAGGTCGACGTCCAGGTCGCGCAGGCCCTGTGGGCGGCCGGCGACCCCATCGTGGACGTACGCACGGAGCAGGAGTACGCCGGGGGCCACATCGCCGGGGCGCTGAACGTCCCCCTCGACCGGCTCGCGTTCGAACTCGACACGCTGCCGCCCGGTCAGGTGCTGACGGTGTGTTCGATGGGCAACCGGTCGCGCCATGGCGCGGACCGCCTGGTCCGGTTGGGGCGTACCGCCCTGTCGTTGCGTGGCGGCACCAAGGCGTGGGCCGCGGCCGGACTGCCGATCGCCGCCGGCACCGAGCCCGGCCCGCGCCGGCGCAGCCGCGGCCTGCTCGCCGCGGTGCGCCGGCTGGCCCGCCGCCCTACCCGCTGAGCACGCAGCGGAACCCCAGGTGGCAGGCCGTCACCGTACTTGGCGCGCCCTGGCGGGCGGCGGGTCGGTACCGCAGGCAGTACGTGTCGGCGCACAGGAACGACCCTCCCTTGAGGACCCGGACGGTGTTTCCGGCGCCGACGTGGGCGTCGGCCCGGGCATCGACGTGGTCGCCGCCGCCGTGATCCGGCGGACCCTCCGACTCATGTCCGCGCCATGCGTTCTCGGGTTCGCGCGGGCGCGGCACCGCCGGACGGAGTACGCCGTTCGGCAGGCAACTCGCCTTCGCCCGAAAGGTCGCGCTTCGTGCGATGAAGGGATCGGCCGTCCACTCCCACACGTTGCCGGTCATGTCGTAGAGGCCATAACCGTTGGACGGAAAGCTTCCGACCGGCGACGTGCCGGAGAATCGGTCCCACCGCGCCATCCGCCACGGAAACGCGCCCTGCCAGACGTTCGCGAGGAGTCGTCCGCCAGGGCTGAACGTGTCGCCCCATGCGTACACCGCCCCGTCGAGGCCACCGCGTGCCGCATATTCCCACTCCGCCTCGGTGGGCAGCCGGCGGCCGACCCAGGCCGCGTAGGCCACCGCGTCGTCGTAGCTCACGTGGGTGACGGGATGCCGCTCGCGACCATGCACCGAACTGTCAGGCCCCTCCGGATGCCGCCACGACGCCCCAGGTACCGACGACCACCACAGCCCGCTGTCGGACAGGTCGACCGGCCGCGAAGGTTGGCGGAACACGAGGGAACCCGGCGAGACGATCCGCCGATCGTGGCGGCCACCGGCAACAGCGGACCGTTCGGCATCCGTGACATGACCTGTCGCGCGGACGAACCGGCGGAAAGCCGCGACCGTGACCGGATAGGCGTCCATCCAGAATCCCGCGACGCTGACCGTCCGGACCGGACCCTCTTCGGGATAGAAGCCCGCCGCCCCCATCTGGAAAGTACCGCCCGGCACCCTGACCATGGCCTTCCCCGGCCGGCGAACTTGCCTGCCGGGGAACTCCGTCACGGCATGGAACGCGTTGGACGCCATAGGGCTCCTGTTCGAGGCGCTCTCGCGGTGCGCACGTGGACCCGCTGGTTGTCACATTTCCGTTCCTGCCGACGGATAACCGTCAACCCGGTTTTGCACGTCGTACCGTTTGGATCGACGTAGGACGGATGTCAGACCGCGACGGAGGTCACCGGCAGCGAGGAGTCGGCCGGCAGGTCGAGCCGGGACGGAGTACGCCCGCGCACGACCATCTCCGCGCCCAGCGCGGCCACCATCGCGCCGTTGTCGGTGCACAACGACGGGCGTGGTACGCGGAGGCGGATGCCGGCTGCGGCACACCGCTCGGCGACCATGGCCCGCAACCGGGAGTTGGCGGCGACACCGCCGCCGACCAGGAGATCCGTAACTCCGTGCGTACGGCATGCGTCGACGGCCTTGCGGCTCAACACGTCGCAGACGGCCTCCTGGAAGGAGGCTGCGACATCGGCGACTGGTACCGGCTCCCCGTCCCGCTCGCGGGTCTCCACCCAGCGGGCGACGGCGGTCTTCAGTCCGGAGAAGGAGAAGTCGAACCGGTGCCGCTGCAGGTCCCGTGGACCGGTGAGACCGCGCGGAAAGACCACAAAGGCCGCGTCGCCTTCCTTGGCCGCACGGTCGATGTAGGGCCCGCCGGGAAACGGGAGGCCGAGCAGTCGCGCCACCTTGTCGAACGCCTCGCCGGCCGCGTCGTCGATCGTGGCGCCGAGCGGTGTGACACGTCCCGTCACGTCCTCGACGAGCAGCAGCGACGAATGCCCGCCCGACACCAGCAGCGCCAGACACGGTTGCGGAAGAGGGCCGTGTTCGAGGGTGTCGACGGCGACGTGCGCGGCGAGATGGTTGACGCCGTAGAGCGGCCGGCCGAGCCCGAGCGCGAGTGCCTTCGCCGAGGCGACCCCCACCAGGAGGGCTCCGGCGAGGCCCGGCCCGCTTGTGACCGCGACCGCGTCGAGGTCGTTCAGCCGTACGCCGGCCTCCCGAGCGGACCGCTCCAGCGCCGGAACCATGGCCTCCAGATGGGCCCGGCTGGCGACCTCGGGAACGACACCACCGAACCGCGCATGCTCGGAGAGGCTGGAGGCGACCGCATCGGCGAGCAGTGTCTGACCGCGGACGATGCCGACGCCCGTTTCGTCACACGAGGTCTCGATGCCGAGCACGAGCGGCTCGTCGGCCATGGTGGTGTGCTCCCGCGGGGATGCCGTCGACTGTCTGGTGCTGCTGTCTGGTGCTGCTGTCTGGTGCTGGGTCGCGCGTGCGCGTCAGCACCAGACAGCAGTACACCACGTCGACCGAGGCCGGCCCTCGCCCGCCGCCCCACCCTGGCGATCGATGGTCCGGGCGCCGGGACCTCACATCGCCAGCCCACCGTGATCATGAAGGAACAGCGGTCGTATGAGGCGGAAAAGCCTTCATCATCACGATCATGATCACGGGATGGGTGAGACGAGGGTGAGGCGGCGGTCGCGGCGCGCCGGTGACCGGCGCTAGGCGGCACCACCTTCGACGTGCTGGTCGGGGTTCTCCCAGTACCACGTCTCGGGGTCATAGACAGCCGGTGTGGGATGGATCCACGGCGCGGCGAAGCCGCCCAGGGCGAGGTTCTCCTTGGTGGGAACGTTCTTCATGTCGTCGTGGACCAGCACGATGTACGGGGTGTTGGCGCAGACGCCCAGGAGCCACGGGCCGTCAGTGATGTGGATCTTGACCATCTCCCACACCAACTGGTGCCGCTTCATCTCGTCCGGCTCGATCTTGCTCTGGTCGTAGAGCTTCCAGAGCCGCTCGATCGGACCGCCGGGCTCGGGCTCCATCCGGGGAGGAGTCCGCTTGTACGGATCGACGTCCTTCTCCTGCTTCTCCGCAGGAGTTCCCCGGACGTTGTAGAACTCGCCCTGTAGCGGCGCCCAGCGTGAGGACTCGATCGGCACCATCCACTGCGGGTAGACCAGGCAGTTGGGCCCGTCGCCGGTCTCCCAGTTGGTGTTGGTCATCAGCTTTCCGAACCGCCACTGGTCGCCGTAACCGTCCGGAGCGACGGGATTCAACTTCGCGTCGATGCCGATCGCCTGCCAGTCCCGCGCCAGGAGTTCGTTCTTCTGCACGTGTTCCGGCGCGGAGTCGGCGTGGTAGTCGAGATGGACGCGCAGCTTCGTGCCGTCCGGCATCTCCCGCTTGCCGTCGCCGTCCTTGTCGACCACCCCGATCTCGTCGAGGATCTTCTTGGCGAGTTCGGGATCGTACTCGAGGTAGCTGTCCCGCCAGGACTTGTACACCTGTTTGCCCTCGTCGTTGACGTGGAACTCGATCCCCTTCGGGCTCATCGTTCCCGTCGTGAGCTCACCGGTGTTGAAGTAGACGGCCTTCTGCACGTCCTTGCGGTTGTACGCATGTGACAGAGCCTGGCGGAACTTCGCGTTACGGATCAGCTCGCGCATCTTGGGTTCGCGGTAGTCCTGGTTGAAGAACACCAGGGAACCGCTCCCGTCACCGGCGTCCCAGAGGTTGACGCGGAGCTTGGTCTGGTCCTCGGTCTGCTTCAGTGTCGAGATATCGCTGAGGAAGATCGCCGTGAAGCCGGCGTACAGGAAGTTGATCTTCCCCTCGGTCGCCTGGAGCTTCTGGACCTCGGGATTCTCGACCACATTGAAGACGAGCTTGTCGAGATACGGCAGCTGGGCACCGTCGGGGGCCACACACCAGTAGTAGGGGTTGCGTTCGTAGACGACCTTCTTGCCCTCGGCGTACGACCCGCACTTCCAGCCGGTCAGCACCGGGCAGTCGGGGTTGCGCGCCCAGACCCGCTTCGTGTCGAACTCGCCCTTCTCGGTGGCCCAGTCCTTCGGCACGCCCTTGGTGTATTTCGGATGGAACTGCTTCATGTAGTGCTTGGGTTCCATCCAGCCTGGGCCGTTGCCGCGCTTGACCCACATCGCCAGCCGGTCGGCGGTGAGCGGTGCAGGCGCGTCGAACGACATCGAGATGGTGAGATCGTCCGGCGCCGTCATCTTCATCAGGGTGCCCGTGCCGGACTTCGCCTCATCCGGCGGGACCTCGGGATGGTCCTCGTTGAGCACCATGTCCTCCCACCAGAACATGATGTCGGCCGTCGTCCACGGTTCGCCGTCGGACCATTTCACGCCGGAACGAAAATGCAGGGTCCACTCCGTCGCGTCGGCGTTGGACTCCCAGCTCTCGACCAGACCGGGCGCGATGTCCTGCCCGTCGTTGAGCCAGCGCAGCAGTGAATGGCCGTACATGAACTCGGCATGCGTACCCGACTCGCTGTCTCCGGTGACGGTGCTGATGACGCCGCCGTACTTCCCTGGCTTCACCCAGTTGTGCGGGATGACATAGGGCTTGTCGGGCAGGCGTTCCTCAACCGGCGGGAGCTCGCCGGACTTGACCAGCTTCGCCAGCTCGGGTGACTCGCTGAACTTCGCGGGAATGGGCATCGGCTCGGTCTTCGAGCCCTTCAGAGCGTCAGAGACCGGGCCCTCGCCCTTGTCACCACTGTCGGTGCCGCCGGTCTGTTGTGGCGAGCAGTTCGCGAGGATCACACTGCCCGCTGCCACGGCAGACAGGTGCAGCATGGTCCGCCGGCTGAGTCCGTCTCTGTTGTCCATGATCCGCATCCGTTCAGACGGTCCCCGCTCCGCGGGCGAGCGCGCGACCGGACCGGGGTACGCCGGGCGCTGGAGGGGTTGGTGGCTTTCGGCTGCCCCTCGCACGCCACGCCGGTGCCGGTCGGCTCACCCGTCTCTCGTACGAGGCCGACAGGTTGGCAATCGATTTCTCGCCAAAGCTTGGAGGTGCCTCGTGCGGGTGTCAATGGCTGCCGGAACGCCGTCCGACTTCGGCAACTTCAGTCCGCGCGCACCCTCCCGGCCAATGACCACGCTGAGCATGCCTGCGGTCGCCGGGACAGGTGTCGACACCGTTCCGGGTTCCAAACGCATGGGCACCGTGGTCATTCGCATGGGCACCCTGGTCATTCGCGTAGGCACCCTGGTCATTCGCATGGGCACCGTGGTCATTCGCGTAGGCACCGTGGTCATTCGCATAGGCACCCTGGTCGAACGCATAGGCACCGTGGTCATTCGCCGCGCGTGCGGCAGGCTCAGTCAGTGCGGCGAAGGGCGTCACTGCGGGGTGGGGCGAGCGTCAGCCGGAGTACCAGCGCGTCGGCGCCGTCCCGGTAGTAGCCCCGGCGCCGGGCGAGCGGAGCGAAGCCGGCCGCTTCATACATCGAGATGGCCGCGGCGTTGGCCGCACTCACCTCGAGCAGGGCCTCGGTGCAGCCGCGATCGCGGGCCGCCGCGACGACCTTGTCCAGCAGGAGGCGGCCAAGGCCCTGACGCCGACGGTCAGGGCGTACGGCGATGCGCGCGACGTCCGCGGTCGCACCCACCGCGAGCAGCGCCGCATAGCCGACGATCTCCCCCGACTCCTCGGCGACCACGACCTCACGGGTCTCCGGTACTCCGTCCAGCTCACCACGAAGCGCCTCTTCACCCCACGCGTCGACGCCGAAGCAGGCCGTCTCCAGCTCGCGCAGCGCGTCGAGGTCGGACCTCCGCGCTGGCCGCAGCCCTACCATGAGCAGGCCGACCCAGCCGCGTCAGGCGACCGGACGCGTAAGGACGCTCTTGCGCGCCCCCGGCTCCGCGACGTCGGGGCGGCGGAGATAGAGCGGTTCGGGGTCGAGCAGCGGGACCCGGCGAGCCGCCACGAGCAGCGCAAGGTCACCCGCCGACGGATCATCCGGGCCGCTCGCCTGCGGAAACGCGTCGGGGTAGAGCCGCGCACCACGGCCGATCACCAGGTCGGTCGTCGCGATGTCGGCGGGCCGGTCGACGCGCGGACCATCGACTCGGGTGTAACGGTCGGCGTACCGCGCCCAGTAGACCTCCTTGCGCCTGGCGTCGGTCGCCACCAGGAAGGACCGTGCGCCCGTGACGGACCGGTCCGGGCCGACCGGTCCGACGGCGCCGCCCTGCGCGGGCTCGTCGATCTCGGCCGCCGCCGCCAGGACGTCGAGGGTGCACACGCCATGGACCGGAATCTCGAGGATGTGGGCGAGCGTGCGAGCGGTGACGAGCCCGACCCGCAGGCCCGTGAACGGCCCAGGGCCGACGCCGACGGCGATGTCGGTGAGGTCGCGGCGATCGGCGCCAGCCTCGCGGAGGACGGCCTCGATGCCAGGTGCGAGCAGCTCGCCGTGACGGCGGGCGTCGACGACGAGCGAGCTCGCCAGCACCCCGCGACCGTCGGAGAGCGCGACGGTGACGGCGGGCGTGGCCGTGTCGAACGCGAGGAGCAGCACGTGGTCAGGCTAGCCATGCGAGGGTTCTGCCAGGAGCGGAACCCCTTCCCACCCGGTGAGGTCGTACGTCACGCTCGCTCATCACGAGCGGGTACGTAGAAGGGCCGGCGGCGGCGCCGGCCACGGGAGGTCGGCCAGTGCGCATCGTGGTGCTCGGGGGTACCTGGTTCATCGGTCGGGCCGTCACCCAGCACCTTGCCCGGCAGGGACACGACATCCTCGTGGTCCACCGTGGCAAGACCGAGCCGGCCGAACTCGCTTCCGTACGACACCTGCACGTCGAGCGTTCCGCGCTGCCTGGCGCCGCCGGCGAGATCGCGGCGTTCCGGCCCGAGGCCGCCGTCGACGTGTCCGCCGGCAACGGCGCCGACGCCCAGGCCGCCCTCGCCGCGCTCCCCGACGACATCGCGCTGGTCGCGATCTCGAGCGGGGACGTCTACCGGGCCTACGAGGGTCTGCACACCGACCGGCAGACCGACCTGGTGCCGCTCACCGAGACCTCGCCGCTGCGCGAGAGGCGGTATGTCGACGGCTCGGACTACGAGAACCTCGAGATCGAGGAGCTCTACCTCGCCCGTGGCGGTGTCTCGCTACGTCTCGGGTGCGTCTATGGGCCGTACGACTACCAACGGCGGTTCGAGTTCGTGCTGCGCCGCCTGCGGGCCGGGCGGACGGCGATACCGGTGGGGTCGGGCGGTTTCCTGTTCAGTCGCGTCCACGTGGACGACGTCGCCAGCGCGGTGTCGACCGTACTCGACCACCCGGACTGTGCGGGTGAGGCGTTCAACGTCGTCGAACGACCGACGGCGCCCTACCGACTGTTCGCGGAGCAGATCCTTGCGGCCGCGGGCGACGCGGGCGCCGGTACCGAACTGGTGCGGGTTCCCGACTCCGCGCTGCCGCCGGACATGATGCTCACCGGCACGCTCAGCCAGCACCTGCTGATGGATCCCGGCAAGATCCGGTCCACGCTGGGCTGGGAGGCCGCCGACCCTGAGGCAGCACTGGAGGCATCGGTGCGGTGGCATCTCACCCATCCGCCGAAGGAGTGGAGCCGGGACTTCTCCGCCGACGACACCGCCCTCGCCGCCGCCTCCGGCACCTGACTCCCTGCCACCTGGCCGCTCCGATGCATCGCCACCGATGGCCTATGCCCCAGCTCGCATGGTCGCGCTCAGGTCGGCGGTGCACCAAGGGCCGCGCGCAGGGGTACGTCGACCCATCGGCGTCCCGCGGGAACGATCCGGATCCGCCTGGTCTCCGTCCCACCCCCTGCACCCTCATCCGCCGCACCGCCGGGCCAACCTTCGAGAACCCCGCCGGCCGGGTCGCCGAGGGAGCGGGTCAGCACGACGTCGAGCCGGTCCTCGGCGAGCCCTTCGGCCAACCCTTCACCCCATTCGACGACGGTGACCGACTCGTCGAGGGACGTGTCGAGATCGAGGTCGTCGAGTTCGGGCACCCCACCCAGCCGGTACGCATCGACGTGGACCAGCGACGGCCCGCCCGCGAGCGACTGATGTCCCCGCGCGATCACGAACGTCGGCGAGGTCACGTCTCCCCGCACCCGCAGGCCGGCGCCGATGCCCTGCGTCAAGGTCGTCTTGCCCGCACCCAGCTCGCCCGTCAACAGCACGAGATCTCCCGCTCGCAGGAGCCCCGCCAGCCGCTCCCCGACGGCCCGGGTGTCGCCGGCCGACGGTGCGATCACCTCCACCGGGAGGCGCTTGACCACATCGACCTCCGGCCCCCGCCGGGCGAGCTCGACGTAACCCCGGTGCCACCAGAACGCCAGCGTCGAAGGGAGCTCCGCCCGGGCCACGAGACGTACGCCGTCCATCCCGCGCGTCTCGGCGACCTCCTCGGCGCAACCCACCATCGCCGTCGCGACGCCGCGATGTTGGAACCGCGGGTGGACCGAAACCCTGCGCAGAGCCAACCAGCCGCCGTCTTCGGCGAAGAGGATCGCCCCGGCGGGTAGGTCGTCGACACGGGCGAGGAGGCCGCCGTACGCCTCCACCGCGGCCTCGATCGACCCGAGCGTCTCCTGCAGGGCGGTGCCCGGTGGGTCGAGTGGGGGCCGGGCACCGAACGCCGTATGGATGATCCGCAGCAGGGCGGGCGCGTCGGAGGGCTTCGCCTCCGTCACGTGCAGGTCGATCACAGCACCTCGTTCGAACGGGTCGCATGGGCGCTCCGGGCCGGGCCGGTCACGCAGATCGTCACGAGGCGCGCTCCTCGGCGGCGTCGGCGGCCCGGTCCAGCAGTTCGCGCAGGGCGGCGTTGACGATCTCGGGGTGCTCGATGATGAACATGTGGCCAGCATCGGAGAGTTCTACGTAGTCGGCGGCCGGATGCCGGTCCGCGATCTCCCGGCTGTGCTCCACCGGTGTGATGAGGTCGTCGCGGCCGCCCATGACCAGGGTCTCGACGCCGTTCAGCGCTTCGAGGGCGTCGTACTTGTCGTGGACGGCGAAGCCCGGATAGAAGTCGGCGACCACGTCGATTGGCGTCGCGGCCAGCATCTCCGCGACGAACTCGACCCGCGCCGCCGGCACCTTCGTACCGAACGAGTAGTGCTTGGTGAGCAGGTAGCCCACGTCGCTCCCCGCCTTGCGGCCGTGCTCGATCAGGTTCGGTGCGCGGGCGATCGCGGCGACGACCGCCGGTGCGAGGCGGTGTACCAGCCGGCCGACAGGCCCGGGAACGCCGAGCGTCACCCGGTCGAGCCCGCCGGCGCTGGAGGCGAGCAGCGCGGCGCCGACGACCCGCTCGGCGAAGATCTCCGGCTGCTGGTCGGCGAGCGCGAGGATCGCCATGCCGCCCATCGAGTGGCCGATGAGAACGAGCGGACCCTCGGGTGCCACGGCCTCGAGAACCTCGGCGAGATCCGTGCCGAGCTGGTCGACGTTGCACAACTCGCGGGGCGACCGGCCGGACCTGCCGTGCGAACGATGGTCGAAGAACACCGTCCGGGCCGTGCCCGCGACGGCCGCACGCTGGAAGTGCCAGCAGTCGAGGTTCAGCGCCCAGCCGTGGCAGAACACGACGGTGAGGGGGTCGGCGCCGATGTCATGCGCGGGTTCGTCGACCTCGGCGTAGAGCTCGATGCCGTCGCGGGTCTTGACGATAACGGGCACTCCGCGACGAGAACCCAGCCGTTCCTCGCCATCGGCGTCACGGTTGCGCCGGCGGCCGACGACGTACCGCTCGACCGCGATACCGGCCGCGGCACCCGCGGCCGCACCTGCCGCCAGGACACCGGTGGCCGCACCGAACAGGCTCGGCCGCCGGCCGAGCTGGAGTCCCCCGCGCGTCATCCCGCCTCCTTACCCACGTGTCGCCGGGGCACCCGGGAACCGATCCGGGTGACGATCTCGTACGAGATCGTGCCCGTCGCCGCAGCCCAGTCATGCGCCGTCGGCTCGCCCGATGTACCTGGGCCGAACAGCACCACCTCGTCACCCTCGGCACTCGGGTCGTCGCCGAGATCGATGACGAACTGGTCCATGCACACGGTGCCGGCGATCCTGCGCCGCCGGTCAGCCACCCACACCGGACCGACATTACTTGCTGCGCGCGGCACACCGTCGGCGTAGCCGAGTGGCACAAGGCCGAGCGTGGTCTCCCGTGACGTGACGTAGCGATGGCCGTACGACACGCCCTCGCCGGCCGGCACCCGCTTCACCAGCGCGAGGCGCGCCCGCAACGTCATGGCCGGGACGAGTCCGGCCGCGGCGTCGGACAGCCCCTGCACGGGGCAGAGACCGAACGCGGCAATGCCGGTGCGTACGAGATCGAAGTGCGACTCGGGGACCGCCAGGGTGCCGGCGGAGTTGGCGAGGTGGCGTACCTCGGGCTTCAGTCCCACCCGGTCAGCGAACGCCAATGCCTCACCGAACGCCTCGATCTGCCGGGGGACCGACGGATGGCCGGGTTCGTCGGCACAGGCGAGGTGGGACCACACCCCGACGACCGTGACGGTCCCGTCGGCCTGAGCGGACAGGGCAACGTCGACCAGAGCCGGCCAGTCCCTGAGGTGGGCGCCACCGCGGCTGAGACCCGTGTCGACCTTGAGATGGACCCGCGCGGCCGTGCCTCTGCTCGCGGCGGCCTCGGCGATTTCCCCGAGCTGCCAGGGAGAGTACGCGGCGACGTCGACACCGGCGGCGAGGGCGTCGGCCCAGCGCTCACCGGGGGCGGCCAGCCAGGACAGGATCCGCGGGCCGGTGAGCCCGGCCGAGCGCAAGGCGACGGCCTCCTCGACGTTCGCGACGCCGATCCAGGTGGCGCCACCGGCGACGGCGGCCGCTGCCGACGGAACGAGGCCGTGGCCGTAGCCGTCCGCCTTCACCACGGCCATGACCTCGGCGTTGCCGGCCCGCTTCCGCAGGGCGGCGACGTTGCTTCGGATGGCGGCCAGGTCGATGATCGCCTCGGCGCGTGCTGCGGTGTCCATGACCGCCCCATCATCCCAGGTGAGCACGACTTGCGCGGTGGAGGTGGACCTTCTCCCGTGTCGGGCCCGGACGGCACCCATGGGCCCCCTTCTGCGTGATCTGGCTCTGGCTGTCGACCGCCGCGCGCTACCCGGCGTTCGCGTCCTGTCTAGGCTCGGTCGCTGTGACCACGAACCAGAACGCGTACGACGGCGCCGAGTTGAACGACACCGGGTCGGGCGAGGGGTCGGACGACGGGTCGGGCGAGGGGTCGGACGTCAATCCGTACGGCGCGCTCACCGACGTGGCCGGGATCCTCGTCGGACAGTCGGAGCGGATCGGCGACGGCTGGCTCACCGGCGTGACCGTCGTCGTGCCGCCGCGCGGGACCATCGGGGCCGTCGACGTCCGGGGCGGCGGGCCGGGTACCCACGAGACCGACACGCTCGCGCCGGGGACGCTGGTCGACACCGTGGACGCGGTGACGCTGGCCGGTGGCAGTTCGTACGGCCTCGCCGCGGCGACCGGCGTCCAGCGGTGGTGTGAGGAGCAGCGGCGCGGCGTACCGATCACGGCGGAAGCGATCGTGCCGATCGTGCCCGCGGCGATCGTGTTCGACCTCGGCAAGGGTGGCGACCACACCAAGCGTCCGGACGCGGACCTCGGCTACACGGCAGCCGCGGCGGCGTCCGGCGGGCTCGTACGTACCGGCTGCGTCGGCGCGGGTACGGGCACGACGTTCGGCATTCCGGCGCTCAAGGGTGGGGTCGGGACGGCGAGCATCGACCTCGGCGGTGGCCTGGTCGTCGGTGCGCTGGCGGTGGCCAACGCACACGGGTCGCCGTGCGCGCCTGGTACGGAAGCGCTGCTGGCGGCCCAGCTCGTCGAGGACGAAGACCTGCGGCCACGAGTCCCGGACGCCGCCGAGGTCGCCACCTACCGGGACCGCCAGGTCGGGGCTCGATCTCCCCAGGCGTCCGACCCGATGAACACCACGCTCGCCGTCGTCGCCACGAACGCCCAGCTGACCCATTCCCAGGTCCACCGGATGGCGTCGGCGGGCCACGACGGACTCGCCCGCGCCATCCGTCCCGTCCACACGCTCGTCGACGGGGACACCGTCTTCGCCCTGGCCACCGGCGAGATCGCGCCGACCGTCGGCGCTCAGGCCATGACGTGGGGAGCCGCTGCGGACATCGGTGGCGTGCTCGCCGTGCAGGCCGCCGCCGCCGACGCGGTGGCCCTGGCCATCGTGGACGCCATCCTGGCAGCGACCGGAGTCTCGACACCGGCGATCCAGCTGCAGTCCTACCTGGAGCGGTTCCCGTCCGCCAGGCCGCGGGCGTACCGCTCGCGATGACGCCGCCCCCTCGATCCCCGAGCCCACGCCGACTGCCGCAGGACGATGCGCGCCATTTTCCAACTATTCGCGGCGCGAATTTGCCGTGCGTGGTGGGGAATGATCACGTATGCGTGATCATTCCGCGGCCGTGCGGAGTCACGAACCGCCGAGGAGGAGGCGGTACGCCTCGGGCAGGTGGCGGGCGATGTCCTCCGCCGCGATCGGGCCGCCACGGGAGGCGACGACGCCCGCCGTCGCATGGAGGTACGCCCCGACACTTCCCGCGTCGAGCGGGTCGAGTCCCGCCGCCAGCAGTGATCCGCAGAGACCGGACAGCACGTCACCGGAGCCCGCCGTAGCCAACCACGACGTGCCGACCGTGTTGACCCGCACACGACCGTCCGGCGCCGCCACCAGCGTGGACGCGCCCTTGAGCAGGACGGTGGCGTTCCACCGGCGCGCGGCCTCCCGGGCTGAAGCGAGCCGATGGGCCGCGACATGCACCCGGTCCACGCCGAGCATCCGGCCCAGCTCACCTTCGTGCGGCGTCAGCAGCACCTGCCCGTCGCAGCGGTCGGGCAACCAGCGAAGCCCGTCGGCATCGACGATCACGGGCACGCCACCGGCAAGGATCCCCGGCACGTCCCCGGCCCGCTCCGGATCGCTGCCGAGCCCCGAGCCCACCACCCATGCCTGGACGCGCCCCTCGCCGACCACGGCCTCCGGCCAGCGCTGCCGTACGTACCTCGCCGGCTCGGCCGGCCCCGCGTACCGCACCATGCCGGCCGGCCCACCGAGCGCGCCACCCACGGCGAGGACGGCGGCGCCGGTGTACTGCCGCGAACCGGCGACCACCCCGACGACACCGCGCGCGTACTTGTGCGCCTCCCGCTCGGGAACCGGCAGCAGCGCGCCGACGTCCGCCGCCTGGAGCGCCTCGACGGCAGGATCCGGGAGGTACGGACCGAGACCGATGTCGACGAAGTGGACGACCCCCGCCGCCGTCGCTCCGGGGTCGACGAAGAGCCCGATCTTGTGCGTGCCGAAGGTCACCGTCACCGCCGCCCGCACGTGCCGCTCCGGCGCCTCCCCCGTGTCGACGTCGATCCCGCTGGGGACATCGACCGCCACCACGGGAACGCCGTCGGCCTCGACGAGATCCATCACCGCCGCGGCGGCCGGACGCAGACCCGGCTTGCCACCGATACCGACGATGCCGTCGAGTACGAGGTCGGCGTGGGCGATCGTCCGGTCGTACGCCGATCCGTCGACCACCCGCCCACCGGCGGCGAGGAGCGCGGCGAGCCCACCCGGGTGGACCTTGGCCCGATCGAGCACGACGGCACCGACCCGGACGCCGCGACTGGCGAGCCGGGCACCTGCGTACAACGCATCACCGCCGTTGTCCCCCGAACCCGCCACCACGACAACCGACCGGCCGTACGTACCACCGAGGTAGTCCACGCACGCGGTCGCGAGTCCGGCCGCCGCCCGCTGCATGAGCGTGCCGTCGGGCACGGTCGCCATCAGAGCCGCCTCCGCGGCCCGGACCTCCGTCACGGTATGGGCCGCTCGCATCAGCCGATCATCCCCGCTCCGGTCTCATCGCTCGCCGGTCTCATCGCTCGCGGTCTCGTTGCCGGGGTCTCGTTGCCGCGGTCTCGTTGCCGGGGTCTCGTTGCCGGGGTCTCGTTGCCGGGGTCTCGTTGCCGGGGTCGCCGGTCGCTGGCGGTCTCACCGCTCCAGCACCACCACGGCGGAGGCCATCCCCGCGTCGTGCGACATGGACAGGTGCATGCCGGTCACTCCCAGCCTTTCCGTCTGCTCGGCGACCGACCCACGTACCTCCAGCCATGGCCGCCCGTCGCTGTCCGTCACGACCTCGGCGTCCTGCCAGTGCAGGCCGACCGGCGCACCGAGCGCCTTGGCCAGCGCTTCCTTCGCCGCGAACCGGGCCGCCAACGATGCGACGGGCCGGTCGCGTTCGGCTTCGGTGAACAGCCGGAAGCGCAGCCCAGGCGTACGCCGGATCGTTGCCTCGAACCGTTCGATGTCCACCACATCGATACCCAGACCGACGATCACCGGCCCATCCTCGCGCATCCGCCGTCGTGCACCACACGACACGACGCGACATGCCGAGGTCGGCAAGCCTTTCCTCGCTACCGAAGGTAGCGATCGAGGGCTAACGTGCCGCCATGAGCGACACCGGACGCAACGGCACCGCCGAGGGAGTGCATCCGGAGGAGCCTGACCTCCACGTCGGCAATCTCGCCGGACGCCTGAACTGGCTGCGTGCGGGCGTCCTCGGCGCCAACGACGGCATCGTGTCGATCGCCGGCATCGTCGTCGGCGTCGCGGCGGCGACCAACGACCTCGGCACGATCTTCATCGCCGGGATCGCGGGGCTGCTCGCGGGTGCGTTCTCGATGGCGGCCGGCGAGTACGTCTCGGTGAGCACGCAGCGCGACAGCGAGCAGGCGCTGCTGGACAAGGAACGCCTCGAACTCGCCGAACTCCCCGACACCGAGCTCGACGAGCTCGCCGGACTGTACGAAGCCAAGGGCATCTCGCCCGACCTCGCCCGCCAGGTCGCCGTCGAACTCACCAAGCACGACGCCCTCCGCGCCCACGCCGAGGCGGAGTTGGGCATCGATCCCGACGACCTCACCAGCCCCTGGCAGGCGGCGATCGCGTCCTTCGCCGCGTTCACGGTCGGCGCACTGCTGCCGATGCTCGCGATCGGCGTACCACCGACCAGCGCCCGCGTACCGATCTGTTTCGTCGCCGTCGTCCTGGCACTCGCCCTGACCGGCACGCTGAGTGCCCGGCTCGGCGGCGCCCCCGCCCCGCGTGCGGCCGTGCGTACCGTCACCGGTGGCGCGCTCGCCATGGCGGTGACGTACGCGGTCGGCCATCTGGTCGGGGTCACGATCTGACGTTGCGGCGCCCCGCAAATGACCACGCTGAGCATGCCTGTGGTAGCCGGGACAGGCGCCGACACCTGGCAAGGTTCCGCAGGCATGCTCAGCGTGGTCATTTGCGGTTGCCCTGCCGGGCCACCAGCGGGAACGCGAGCTATTCGACCGTGACGCTCTTGGCGAGGTTGCGCGGCTGGTCGACGTCGTTGCCGCGCGCCATCGCGAGCTCACAGGCGAAGATCTGCAGCGGCACGGTGGCGACCAACGGCTGGAGCAGCGTCGGCACCTTCGGCAACCGGATCAGTACGTCGCTCCACTTCTCGACGGTCAGGTCGCCCTCCTCGGCGAGGACGATCGTGCGGGCGCCACGCGCGCGGATCTCCTGGATGTTGCTGACGATCTTGTCGTGCAAGGCGTCCCGCCCGCGAGGAGGTACCACAACGACGACCGGGAGGCCGTCCTCGATCAGCGCGATCGGGCCGTGCTTGAGCTCACCGGCAGCGAACGCCTCCGCGTGCATGTACGCCAGCTCCTTGAGCTTCAGCGCACCCTCCAGCGCCACCGGATAGCCCACGTGCCGGCCGATGAACAGCACCGACTTGGCGCCCGCGAGGTCCTGCGCGAGCGCCCGGACCTGACCCATCGTGCCCAGCGCCTGCTCCACGGCAGCCGGCATCGCGTCGAGCTGGTCGACCTCGACAGACACCTCGTCACCGAACTTCGACTCCCGCACCTGCGCGAGGTAGAGGCCCATGAGATAGCACGCCACGACCTGGGTCAGGAACGTCTTCGTCGCCGCGACTCCCACCTCGGGTCCGGCGTGGGTGTAGAGCACCGCGTCGGACTCCCGCGGGATGGTCGAACCGTTGGTGTTGCAGATGGCGAGCACCCGGGCCCGCTGTTCGCGGGCGTGCCGCAGCGCCATCAGGGTGTCCATCGTCTCCCCGGACTGCGAGATCGCGACGACGAGCGTCGACCGGCTGACGATCGGGTCCCGGTACCTGAACTCGCTCGACAGTTCGACCTCGCACGGGATCCTGGTCCAGTGCTCGATGGCGTACTTCGCGGTCATTCCCGCGTAGAACGCCGACCCGCACGCGATGATGATGATCTTGTCGATCTCGCGGATCTCGTCGTCGGTGAGCCGCATGTCGTCGAGGCGGAGTCGCCCGTCCTCGGCGAGCCGCCCGAGCAGTGCGTCGGCGACCGCCTTGGGCTGCTCGGCGATCTCCTTGAGCATGAAGTACTCGTAGCCGCCCTTCTCGGCGGCCGAGATGTCCCAGTCGACGTGGAACTCGCGGGTCTTGACCGGCTCACCGTCGAAGTCGGTGACGGTGATGTCGGAGGCGGTGATCGCGACCACCTGGTCCTGGCCGAGCTCGATCGCCTCACGGGTGTGCTCGATGAACGCCGCGACATCGGAGGCGAGGAAGTTCTCACCCTCGCCGCGGCCCACCACCAGTGGGGAGTTCCGCCGAGCGCCGACCACCAGGTCGGGAGTGTCCGCGTGGATGGCGACCAGCGTGAACGCGCCGTCCAGGCGCCGACAGACCCGGCGCATGGCTGCGGCGAGGTCGCCCCCGCAGGCAACGCAAGCGTCCTCGAGCAGGTGCGCCACCGTCTCGGTGTCGGTCTCGGAGGTCAGGTGGTGCCCGGATTCGGTGAGTTCGGTACGGAGGGCGGCGAAGTTCTCGATGATGCCGTTGTGCACCACGGCAAGCTTGCCGTGGCAGTCGATGTGCGGGTGCGCGTTCGGGTCGGTCGGCGCGCCGTGGGTGGCCCAGCGGGTGTGTCCCATCGCCGAGCGGCTCGCCGGCAGGGGTTCCTCGGCGAGGGCGGTCTGGAGGTTGGCGAGCTTCCCGGCCCGCTTGCTCACGCGGACCGATCGGCCGTCGGGCACGGCGACACCGGCCGAGTCGTACCCCCGGTACTCGAGCCGGCGCAGGCCGTCGACGACGACGCTCACAGCCCCCCTGGTCGCGCCCTGTCCTCCCCCGGCTCCAGTGCTCGAAGCACTGCCGGCACCCACGTATCCCACAATTCCGCACATGGCTGCACAGCGTAGCCAGCTCGCATGAACGGCAAGCGACGATCGGCCAAGTCGAGATGCACCAGTCGCAGCGGAGTTTGGACAGCAAGGAACAATTGCCCCATGCCGCGCACCGAGGAGGGCCGGGCCGCCACCGCGGCGGCCACTCCGTACGTCGAACTCGACCGGGCCGCCTGGGCCCGCCTCGCCGCTCAGACCCCGCTCCCCCTCAGCGCCGCCGAGGTCGAGCGGCTGCGAGGGCTCGGGGACGAGATCGATCTCACCGAGGTCCGGGAGGTCTACCTGCCGCTGACCCGGTTGCTCAACCTGTACGTACGCGGGACCGCGGCGTTGCACCGGGCCACCCAGACGTTCCTCGCCGGCGAGGCGAACGGCGGATCGCCGGAGGCCGCCGCCGCGCGTACCCCGTTCGTCATCGGTATCGCCGGGTCGGTCGCCGTCGGCAAGAGCACGGTCGCCCGGCTGCTCCGTGAGCTCCTCGCCCGCTGGCCCGACCACCCGCGCGTCTCGCTGGTGACGACGGACGGGTTCCTGCTCCCGAACGCCGAACTCGAACGCCGCGGCCTGCTCGACCGCAAGGGATTCCCCGAGTCCTACGACCAACGGGCGCTGCTGCGCTTCATCGTCGCCGTGAAGTCCGGCGTTCCGGTCGTGAGCGCGCCGGTCTACTCCCATCTCGCGTACGACATCGTGCCGGGCGGCGAACTCGAGGTCGCCGCGCCAGACATCCTGCTGGTCGAGGGACTCAACGTCCTTGCGCCGGCGCGGACCCGCGGCGACGGACGGCGCGGCCTCGCCGTGAGCGACTTCTTCGACTTCTCGATCTACCTCGACGCCTCGCCGACCGACGTACGCGAGTGGTACGTCAGGAGGTTCCTCGCCCTGCGCGAGACGGCGTTCCGCGACGACGCGTCGTACTTCCGGCGCTATGCCGACCTGACCCACGACGAGGCGGTCGCCCAGGCGGGGACGCTGTGGGACACGATCAACGGCCCCAACCTCGAGCACAACATCGCCCCCACGCGCGGCCGCGCCACCCTGGTCCTCCACAAGGGCCCCGACCACACCGTGACCCGCGTCCGCCTGCGCAAAATCTAGGAGACACCCCCTAGTGATCTTGAACGTCTTGTAGGCGTATGGCCCGCTCTTTCCTTCATGATCATGAACACCTCGCGCCCATCCCCGTCATGCGGGTCTTCGTGCTGAGCGGCCCGCGTCCAGGCAGGCGGCCGATGACGTGCGCGCGGCTCACAGATCGCGCTGGCGTTCCTGCAGCAGCTCGACGATCTCGAAGCCGAGCGCCTCGTTGACCGCGATCACCGGCCCATTCTCCTCGGCGTTCCACGTGGTGATGCGTTCGACCTGCGGCTGGGCGGCCGTCACCGCCTGCAGGTTGGCGACCTTCAGCGCGAGGCCGAGGCGGTGCCCGCGGTGCGTACGCAGGACGAGCGTGTCCCACTGGAACGCCCACTCCGGCTGGTGCCGCGACGCCGCGATCTGGGTGTGCCCGGCCAACGTGCCATCCGGCGCGAGTGCCACACAGGTGTAGAGCGACCGGCCCTGGCGGACTGCGAGGTCCTCCTCCTCGCGGAGCCGAGCGACGTCCCAGCGCTCCGGTTCGTAGTCGAGGTCACCTGTCGGAGCCTCGGCCATGATCAGACCCTTGAGGTAGGCGTACTGCTCGGCGTACTCCACCGGACACGGACCCGCCCACGCCACCAGCTGGTAGTCCGACGCTTTCTCGGCCGCCTCGGCGGCGAGCGCATCCAGCCGCTCCCGCTCGACCGGCAACCGGAGCTGGCGGCGGATCTCGGTGATGCGGGTGGTGAAGCCGTGCCGATCGGCGAAGCGGGCACCCGGCCAGTCCGCCAGCACGGTCCCGCGCGGCGCGAACACCTCGGTGAGAAGGCTGGTCCGTGCCCCCGCCCGTGCCTCATCGAGGACGTACGCAAGGAGGGCCGCACCAACTCCGCGCCCCCGCCGCTGCGGTGGCACCGCCAGATCGAACATCGCGAGCGTGCGGTTGTCCCGCAGCGGCAGCTCGAGGTTGCCCGCGCCCACGACGACGTCCCGTTCCACCGCCACGAACGGCTGCAGGGTGCAGGTCTGCGAGCTGGTCTGGTAGTGGACGAGTTGTTCGACGAACGCTCTCGGCGGCGGCGCGATCCGGCCGGCGGCCATGCCCTCTTCCCTCGCGTCGAACCAGGCACGAAACGCGACGTCATCGAACGGATCGACGCGAACAACCTCGTACGTGGAGTTCTGCACGGCCGGGAGCCTGGCACGCCGGCCAGCGACCGCGCCACGGAATTAGCGGACGGGTGCACAGCTCCCTCAGAGCGCGAGAACCCTCAGAGCGCGAGAACCCTCAGAGCGCGAGAACCCTCAGAGCGCGAGAGCCCGCTCCACAGTCGTCGCCAGCTCGTCGGCCACCTGCTGGGCCTGCGCGAACGTCGGCGCCTCCACCATCACCCGTACCACCGGCTCGGTGCCGGACGGCCGCAGGATGACCCGTCCCGTCTCGCCGAGCTCCACCGTGGCGGCCTCGATCGCGGCGAGCACGACCGGGTCGGAGTCGGCTCGCGCCTTGTCGACACCACGGACGTTGACCAGCACCTGAGGCAGTCGGGACATCACGCGGGCGAGCTCACTGAGCGGGCGACCGGTCGTCGCCATCCGGGACAGCAGGTGCACGGCCGCGAGTACGCCGTCACCTGTCGTCGCGTGGTCGAGCAGGATCACGTGTCCGGACTGCTCGCCGCCGAGGGCGAAGCCGCCTGCCTTCATCGCCTCGAGGACGTACCGGTCTCCGACCTTCGTCTGCGCGACGTCGATCCCCTCGCGCTGCATCGCGAGAACGAAGCCGAGGTTGCTCAGAACGGTGACGACCACGGTGTTGTTGCGGAGAGTCCCGTCGTCGCGCATCCCGGCCGCGAGGATCGCGAGGATGTGGTCGCCGTCGACGACCTCACCCGCCGCGTCGACGGCGAGGCAGCGGTCGGCGTCGCCGTCATGGGCGATGCCGACGTCCGCGCCGTGCCCGACCACCGCCGCGGTCAACGTCTCGAGATGGGTGGAACCGCAGCCGTCGTTGATGTTGATCCCGTTGGGCTCGGCGTGGATCGGGATGACCGTGGCGCCGAGCCGGCGCAGTGTCTCCGGAGCGGTGCGGTAGGCGGCGCCGTTGGCGCAGTCGACCACCACGGTGAGACCGTCGAGCGGCTGGACCACCGAGTCGACGAGGTGCGTGACATAGGTCTCGAACCCGGCGCTGTCGTCGCGAACGCGCCCCACTCCGACCCCGGTCGGCCGCTGCCACGGCTCCCGCAACCGGGCCTCGATCAGGTCCTCGATCGCGTCGTCGAGCTTGTGCCCGCCGCGGGAGAAGAACTTGATGCCGTTGTCGGGCATCGGGTTGTGTGAGGCCGAGAGCATGACCCCGAGATCAGCGCCCATGCTGGCCGTGAGATGCGCGACCGCGGGGGTCGGAAGAATTCCCAGGCGTACGACGTCGATCCCGGCGCTCGCCAGGCCGGCGACCACGGCAGCTTCGAGGAACTCGCCCGAAGCGCGGGGATCGCGCCCGACCACCGCTGTAGGTCGGTGTCCCTCGAAGGCTCCCACCTCGCCGAGGACGTGTGCGGCCGCGACCGAGAGGTCGAGCGCGAGTTCGGCGGTGAGCTCGCCGTTGGCGAGCCCGCGAACGCCGTCGGTGCCGAAGAGCCGGCCCACGACCGAAGGAACTTACCGCTTGGAGTACTGCGGGGCCTTGCGGGCCTTCTTGAGCCCGGCCTTGCGGCGCTCCTTCGCCCGGGCGTCCCGCGTGAGCATTCCCGCGCGCTTGAGCGACGGTCGGTGCGCGTCGACGTCGACCTCGTTGAGGGCACGGGCGATGCCCAGCCGGAGGGCGCCCGCCTGGCCGGTGACGCCGCCACCGTCGATGCGGGCGATCACGTCGTAGTGTCCGGCGAGCTCGAGCAGCGCCAACGGCTCGTTGACGTGCTGCTGATGCACCTTGTTGGGGAAGTACTGGTCCAGCGTCTTGCCGTTGATCCGCCACTCGCCCGAGCCGGGCAACAGACGGACACGCGCGACCGCCTCCTTGCGCCGCCCGGTCGCAGCCGCGGGAGCGACCGCTGCCGGGCGCGGCGCCGGAGAACTCACCGGGGCGCTCTCGGAGCTGTAGGCGACGGTGCTCTCGGCATCGCCCTGCTGACCGGCGCCCTGTGGAGCGGGGTTCTCGGTGTCGACCGGCTGGGTGGTGGACTCGGCCACGGGATTCCTCACTTCGGCGCAGTCGAAACTGCGAAATCTTGGTGGTTACTGATCTGGGTCTTACTGGGCGATCTGGTGGATCGAGTAGGTCTCGGGGTGCTGGGCCTGGTGCGGGTGATCAGGACCCGAGTAGACCTTCAGCTTCTTCAGAAGCTTCCGGCTGAGACGGTTCTTGGGAAGCATTCCCCAGACCGCGCGTTCGATCGCCTTGCGGGGGTTCTTGTCGAGCAGGGTGCCGTAGGGGACCGCGGAGAGCCCGCCCGGGTAACCCGAGTGCCGGTAGGCGAACTTGGTCTCACGCTTGTTGCCGGACAGTGCCACCTTGTCGGCATTGACGATGATGACGAAGTCACCGGTGTCGATGTGCGGGGCAAAGGTGGGCTTGTGCTTGCCGCGCAGGAGCGTCGCCGTCTGGCTGGCAAGCCGGCCAAGGACGACGTCGGTCGCGTCGATCACGTGCCACTGGCGTGGAACGTCGCCGGGCTTGGGGCTGTAGGTGCGCACAGTCGTCGGCCTTCGTAGTCGATCGTGGTGGACCATGTCACTGGCCATGGTCGTTCTGGGGTCTCATGGCTCCGCGGGAGGCAGAGCGCTTCGCGCGCCGCCCGTGGACGTACATATTGCAGGAGTCGTACGGCCAGCAAGCGCAACGACCGCTCAGGATACCTGGGGCCGCGCAGACGGGTCAAAATGGGGCCGCGATCGTGACCCGGGCGGCGCGCACGGGACGATCCGAAGAACCGGACCTGGCGTTTCCGCCACCGCCGGGAAGATACCGTCAGTACGTGACCTGTCACAAATCGTCATCAGCATTGCAGTGCGATGTGCCGACCCCGTGCCGCATCCGCGCCGCCGCGCTGGTCGTGGGACTGGCGCTTGCCCTGGTTTCGGCGTGTACGACAGATCCGGCGCCCTCGCCGACGGACATCCCCACGCCCACGGACTTCCACTTCCACGAAGACCCCAGGGGATCGTCCAGAGGCGACGATCTTGTCTCGGTCAGCACGCTGGTGACCAAGCTCGACGTCCCCTGGGGAGTGGCGTTTCTCCCCGACGGCGGCGCACTTGTCACCGAACGGCACAAACGCCGCATTCTCAAGGTCGGCCCCGGCCGCGACGCGAGCGGCGAGCTCACCGTCAGACCCCTCACCAGCATCGAGGGCGTGTACGCCAACAACGAGGGCGGCCTGCTCGGCATCGCGGTCTCACCGAGGTTCACCCGAGACAAGACGATCTTCATCTACTACACGACGAAGAAGGACAACCGGATCGCCAGGGTGCGGCTCGACGGCCACCCGCGGCCGGAGGCCATCGTCACCGGCATTCCGGGCGCCGGGGTCCACAACGGCGGACGGCTGAGGTTCGGACCCGACGGCTACCTCTACGCCAGCACCGGCGACGCCTCCCACGCCGGAGGCTCGCAGAGCCTGGACAATCTCGGCGGCAAGATCCTGCGGATGACCACCGACGGCAAGCCGGCGCCGGGCAACCCGTTCAAGGACTCACTGATCTGGTCGTACGGGCATCGCAATCCCGAAGGGATGGCCTGGGACGCCGAGGGGCGCATGTACTCCGCGGAGATCGGCGAGGCGGTCTGGGACGAGCTCAACCTCATCACACCCGGCCGGAACTACGGCTGGCCCAAGGTCCAGGGCATGGGAACGGAGCCGGCGATGACCAACCCGGTCGCGGTGTGGCGGCCGGAGATCGGCGTCACGAACGGCATCGCCATCCTCGGTCGTACCGCGATCGTCACCTGCCTGCGCGGTCAGCGGATCTACCTCGTGGGCCTCGGCGGCCCGGTCAACATCAGCAGCGAACGGATCGCGGGAGCGGGCACCGGCGAGGCCAGCATCCGGTGGCGGCCGGGGGCCGGGATCGCCGGTCGACCGATAGACGCGTTGGTGGGGAGATACGGACGGATCCGGGACGCGATCAACGCGCCCGACGGCAGCATCTGGCTCACCACGTCCAACCGGGACGGCCGCAACGACATCGTGGCCGAGGACGACCGGATCCTGCGGCTCACCCTGCGCAAGCCGAGGAGCCCCAGCCCCACGACCGCCCGGTGATCATGATCGTGAAGGTTTCGGGCGCATAGCCGACTTTCCGACATGGTCATGGCCGGCCGCCCGAGACGTCATCCGGTCCCGCTCGAGACCTCAAGGGGCGGCGCCCGAAACGTCAAGGGGAGGCGCACGCGACGTCATGGGGCTTGTCGTGACGCGGACCTCGTGTCGACACGCCTCGTGCAGTTTTGGCGTTGTAGGGCGGGGAATTATGCCCTGCGATGATGGACCTCGATCCCGTACTCAGCCGCTGGCAAGGCACAGCACCATGGAACGCCCCCCTGCCGGAGTGGAGCAGGCGCGGAGCCGAGACCACCCTCACCCATCTCGGACGGGCCCACAACCTCACGCTGACGGCGTACGAACCGCCGGAGGAGGAGTGGATCTGCGTCGGGGGCCCAGACGCCACCGCCGTCACATCGGCGCTGTTCCCGTTGGCCTTCGTCACCGTGGGACTCCGCGACGCCCTGCTCGCCTGCGTCCCACAGCTCACCGTCGTGCCCCTCGCGTCGATGGTCGCCACCGACTACCGGGCCTCACCGTCGGTCCTGCGCGCGACCCTGCTCCGGTTCGGCTGGACGAAGGACTTCTCGCCGGCCTGCTTCTGCGTCTCCGACCTGCTGGTGGAGAGCATCCCGTCGATCTGAGTCCGGCACGCGAATGCGTGAAAGCCCGGCGGAACCCATTGATGGCCATGACTGGGTTGGTGTGGTTCGCAGGAGCTGCTCGATCTCGGACAGCTGGTCGGGCGTGAGCGGTCTGTGCTCACCGCCGTGTCGTTCGCGCCGCCTCGTCGATGTGTTCTGCGCCAGCGAACTGACTGTGACACCGATCCGCTTTCTGTTGTGACATCCTCTATGTCCTTATATGTCCGGGGTCACTCGACGGGGAGGATCCAGCAATGACAACGCCGCCTGGGCAGTACCCGCAACAGCCACACCAGCAGCAAGCCCCACACCAGCAGCCGCCGCAGCCACACCAGCAGGGCCACCCGCCCCAGCAGCCCTACCAGCAGCAGGGCTACCCACCCCAGCAGCCACAGGGCTACCCACCCCAGCAGCCACAGGGCTACCCACCGCAGCAGGGCTACCCACCGCAGCAGGGCTACCCACCGCAGCAGCCATACCAGCAGCACGGCTACCCGCCCCAGCAGGGCTACGCACCGCAGGGCTCCCCCGGCCAGCAGTTCCCGCCGGGCGGCGGGAACAAGCGTGCTCTGCCCTGGATCATCGCTGCCGGTGCGGCGGTGGTCGTCGTTGCCCTGGTGGTCACCGTCGCGCTCGTCCAGGGCGGCGGCGACTCTGACAACACAGCCGGTGGCAATGGGACCGCAGGCAAGGCCGTGAGCAGCGGCGACGCCGGGACCGGAACTGAGCGGGACAGCCAGGAAAGTACCGACGGGGACCAGAGCAGCCCCGAGGCAGCGGCCCAGACGTTCTTGTCGGCCGTACAGGCCGGGGATGTCGACACGGTATGGATGATGCACTGTGTCGCACACCCAGACTGCCTCACGGCAATGGGGGAGGAGCTGAGCCAGGAGGAGATCAACGAGATGCAACCGGACTCCGCGGCCGACATCAGTGAGTTCGCCGAGCTGACCAAGGACGCGGAGATCGTCGGGACCACCGATTCGACCTGGTTTCCGGGCACGACAGGGTTTTCGCTCCGCACGCCGGAGGGCGAGGCCACACTTGCGTTCCTCGAGCAGGACGGCGCCTGGTACTACGTAGGCGCCGAGGGCGGCCAGTCCGGCGGCAGTAGCTCCGGTGGTTCGGGAGGCAGTTGATCAGCAGACCTTGCTGATGCGGCCACGTTCAGGCGTAGCCGCATCAGCGAGCGCGGCTCACCCGACCCTCGTCCCAGACCGGGGTGTCGGATTCGTACACGCTGCCGTCCTCGCCGAAGACGAGGTACCTGTCGAACCCGCGCGCGAACCACCGGTCGTGGGTGACCGCCACCACAGTTCCTTCGTACGATGCCAAGCCCTCCTCGAGCGCGTCGGCGGAGGTGACGTCGAGGTTGTCCGTCGGCTCGTCGAGCAGCAGCAGGGTCGCACCGGACAGCTCCAGCAACAGGATCTGCAGCCGCGCCTGCTGGCCACCCGACAGCGACTCGAAGGTCTGGTCGCCTGCCTGCGCCAGCTCGTAGCGGTCCAGCGCCCTCGCCGCCTCCTCCTGCGGCATGCCCACGCGATGGTCGTCGCCGCGATGCAGGATCTCCAGCAACGTACGACCGACCAGCTCCGGATGCTCGTGCGTCTGCGCGAACCAGCCGGGACGTACCCGCGCGCCCAGCCGCGCCCGGCCGGTATGCGCGACCGGCGCGATCGGGACGTCGCCCACCGGCCGGTGCTCGGGTTCGGGGAGCGAACCTCCGGCCGCGAGCAGCCGCAGGAAGTGCGACTTGCCGGAGCCGTTGGATCCCAGCACCGCGACCCGGTCGCCGTACCACACCTCGAGGTCGAACGCTCGCATCAGACCGGAGAGCTCCAGCGTCTCGCAGATCACGGCCCGCTTGCCGGTGCGGCCGCCACGCAGGCGCATCTTGACGTTCTGCTCGCGTGGGAGCGCCTGCGGCGGCCCGGCCTCCTCGAACTTCCGCAGCCGGGTCTGCGCCGCGTGGTAGGCCGACGCCATCTTGTCGTTGCTGGTGGCCTTTCGTTTGTACAGCGCGACCAGCGCCTTGAGCTTCGCGTGCTGTTCGTCCCAGCGCCGGCGGAGCTCCTCGAGCTTCGCGAACCGGTCGAGGCGGGCCTGGTGATAGGTCGCATACCCCTGCGGATGCGTCCACACCGAGTTGCCGGCGGCGCCCAGCTCCACCGTGACGACGCGGGTCGCGGTGTTGGCGAGGAGCTGCCGGTCGTGACTGACGTAGAGCACGGTCTTGTCCGACTCGTTGAGGCGTTCCTCGAGCCACTGCTTGGCGGGGACGTCGAGGAAGTTGTCCGGCTCGTCGAGCAGCAGCACCTCGTCGGGACCGCGGAGCAGGGCCTCGAGGGCGAGCCGCTTCTGCTCGCCGCCGGAGAGGGTGCGGACCTCCCGGTAGCGCGCGCGTTCGTACGGCAGGCCGATGGCCTCGGTGCAGCAGACGTCCCACAACACCTCGGCGTCGTAGCCTCCGGCGTCGGCCCAGTCGGCGAGAGCCTGGGCGTAGCGCAGCTGCGTGGGTTCGTCGTCTCGTTCCATCATGGCCAGCTCGGCCCGCTCGACGGACTCGGCGGCGGTACGGATGCGCGGCGGCGCGACCGAGAGCAGCAGGCCGGCAACCGTGGTGTCGTCGCGTACGGACCCGACGAACTGCCGCATGACGCCCAGGCCGCCACTGCGGCTCACGGCACCCGCGTGCGGGTCCAGGTCGCCGGCGACGATCCGGAGCAGGGTGGTCTTGCCCGACCCGTTCGCGCCGACGAGGGCGACCTTGGCGCCTTCACCCACCCGGAACGACACGTCGTCGAGCAGCACCCGACCGTCCGGCAGCTCGTACCGGATCCCCGCGACGTCCACATAGCCCATGCAGCCCAGTGTCCCGGTCCACCGTCAGCGGGCGCGAGCGGTTTACGGTCGTACGCCGGAACCATCGGGTCCGCGTCTACTTCGTACCGGTCCGGGGCCAGACCATCAGGCCGACCTGCCCCTGGAGTCCGCCCGGGGCATGCGGCCCGCGCAGCAACGGCCGCACGACGTCGGCGGTGAGTGCCCGCAGGGTGGCGCCGTCGTCGATACCGTGGGCATCACAGCCGCTGTAGCGGACGAAGACCTCCTGTTCCCGCTCACCGTGCACCAGCAGCACGATGACCTCCTCGCCGAAGGCCCAGTCTGCGCTGCAGTTCTGGGGCTCGTTCGGTCCGCCGCCCTCGGGTGCCGCGCGCACGGCGTCCACAAGCTTCCGGGTAGCGGGGCCAGTGAGCCGACTCGCGGACAGCACCGGCTGGGGAGCGACGTTCTGCCCGCGGTCCAGGGCGTACCTGCACACCGTGATCGACTCGACCTGTCCGACCGTCGCCAGCCCACCGGTCCCAGGGTCCGGTCGTACGTCCGGACCGGTGGTGATCCGGTGGTCGACCGGGCACCCGTAGGTGTCCGTCTCGCGGACCTTCCGTGCGGAGTCGAGCATCCGCTCACGCAGCGCGGCATCATCGGTGAACACGGTCAGGGTGACTCCCGCGACGACTCGGGTTTCCTCCGCCCAACCGCCATCGTGAGACCGGACGCCGGGCGTCGCCCGATAGGTGTCGAACCACAGGTAGGCCTTCCGCTTGTCGAGGGGAGCGACCTTCTCCTTGCAGGCGATGAGGGGAATCCCGCCGACGGGCCGTCCGACGTACGGCGAGTCACTTGCCTTCTGCAGACAGGGCGGCCAGCCCGTCGTGCCGTATCCCCAGCTCGCCGGCACCTGCACCTCGACTCCTCCGTACGACTCCCCACGCATGGCGGTCGCTCCCTCCGCCATTCCCCCCGTCATTCCGCCCGCCGCCCCCTCCGTCGGCACAGGGGCCAGCCAGCGGACACCGAGGATCAGTGCGGCGACCGCCGCGGCAGCGAGGACGCAGGCCAGGACCAGGTGCTGACGGGCCAGCATCGAAGGAACGTTCATGGGCAACTCCACCCGCAAGACACCGGAGCCCGGCGTCGACGATGATGCTCATCATCGGTGTTGGCGGGACCGCACGCCATCCCTGCCAGAGGTCGGCGAGTATCCCGTGATCATGATCATGATCATGAAGGATTCCGGGGCGCATGTGCCGATTCCTCTTCATGATCATGGCGCCGGGCTCTCGCGGCGCTTTCCTCGCCGAGGTCAAGCAACCGGCTACAGGTGGTAGGCAGCTGGAGATCCCCCGACTTCGGCGACGCTCCTTCCTGAACGAGCGCTCGACGTCAGCGTCTGAGAGGACCACGTAAGAGCAGTCGGCCGGTTGCCTGCGCCGTGCGTCGCATGGTCCAGGCAACTGGAGCGCCTGCCGAGCGTGGTCCTTTCCGCTTCTTTTCGCATGCAGGTTCCCTTCCGAACTGCAGGCATAGTGACTGGACGTCCGTGCGTCTTACGGGATGACTAGTCAACGGGAGGATGCCTGCATGGACGCACGGTCCGAGCACGAGTTCCGGGAGTTCGTCGACGCGCGCTCGCTGGCGTTGCTGCGCACGGCGTACGTCCTGACCGGCGACCAGCACCTCGCCGAGGACCTCGTGCAGAACGCGCTCGCCAAGCTGGCGGCCAGGTGGCACAAGGTCAACGAACCCGAGGCGTACGTCCGGCGTGCCATCTACCACGACCAGGTGAGCCGCTGGCGGCGAAGGGCGAGGATTCGCGAGGACCCGGCCGCCACCCCCGGGGTCGGCAACGCTGGCGCCGTACACGACCCGGCCGCCCGTGATCCGGCCGAGCAGGTCGGGCCGCGCCTCGACGTCCTGCAAGCGCTGCGGAAGCTCGCTCCACGGCAGCGGGCCGTCCTGGTGCTGAGATTCCTCGAGGACCTGCCCGAACGCGAAGTCGCCGCCGTCCTCGGCTGCTCGGTCGGCACCGTACGCAGCCAGACCTCCCGGGCGCTCGCTCGACTTCGCGTCCTCGCTCCAGACCTTGCCGACCACCCGCTGGCCGCAGCCGCAGCGGCGGCACGCAAGCCCACATCGATGGAGGTACGCCCGTGACTCCCCACTCATACCAGCAGCTGCCGCCGGACGATCCCGACGGTCGGATCCGGTACGCGATCGAGGACCTTGCCCACCATGCCCGGCCGGTTCCCGGTATGGCCGATCTCGCACTCGCGCGGGCGCGGCGACGCCAACACGCTCGACGCGCGATGGTCGCCGGAGGCGCCGCCTTCGCTGTGGTCGGTACGGTGACGAGCGTCGCGGCCCTCCCGATTCTGGAGCGTGGCATCGTCCCCGCCGACGGCACGCCCTCCACACCGACGCCACGGCCCGCGCCACCCACGCCACGACCCACGGACTGCACACCCGAACCGTCGCCGACGCCCTCCCTGCTCCCGTCGAAGTCACCGGCGGCGACCGCACCATCCACCAGGCCAACGACGGCACCGACGCCTACCGCCAAACCGCTCGAGCCTTCTCCACCACCGGCCCCGACCTGCCCGCCAGGCACCCCGCGGCCATCCGAGCCAGCGCCCACGCCGTCGGACTCGCCGACGGCCACGCCCACGCCGTGGCCGGACTGGCCCGAACCCACGCCGACGCCGTCCGAATCCCCCGCCCCACCGCGACCCACTCCCGCACCGACCACCACGCCGACACCTGCGGACTGGCCGGACTGGCCGGAGCCCACCCCGCGCCCGCCGGACGCAAGGAGCTAGCTCCGGCGTACGGCGAGAACCCGGTATCCCTTGGAGCTGGCGTGCCGCTCGGCACGCCAGCCCTCGCCATTCAGCCAGCGTTGCAGCGAATCGGCGCCGAGGTTGCGGGCGACGACCAGCCACGCCACACCGTCGGGGGTGAGCCTCGGTAGCCACCGCTCAAGGAGGGCATGCAGGGCCGGCTTCCCGATCCGGATCGGCGGGTTGGACCAGACCTGGTCGAAGGACACGTCGTCAGGCACATCATCCGGCGGCGCGACGCGTACCCGTCCGGCGATGCCGAGCGTGGCGGCGTTGGCACGTGTCAGCTCCAGCGCCCGCACGTTGACGTCCACGGCCCACACGGTCGCCCCAGGTTGCCCGGTCGCGAGCACGCAGGCGATCGGGCCGTAGCCGCAGCCGAGGTCGAGAAACGTGCCCGGCCGGCTCGGCAGCGGCGCCTCCCGCAACAGCACGGACGTCCCCAGGTCGAGCCGGTCGCCGGCGAACACCCCGCTCGAGGACGTCAGTGTGTACGCACGCCCGTACGCCGAGAACGACACGGTCCGCGGCACTGCCCGGGAACCCGGCTCGGCGGAAAAGTAGTGATCGCTCATGAACCGGCGGCTCCCGCCGAATCTCCGTCCCCTGCCTCCACGGTCCGGCGCCGCCGAGCCGCGTGCGCGCGGGCGGCCAGCTCGTCATCCGGTGGATAGCCCACCTCTTCGAGGGTAAGGCCGCGCGGTGGTACGACGTTCACGGCCGAGTCCCGCAGGCGACCCGCCAACACAGCCGCCGGCCACTCGACGGGGCGCTGGCCCACACCCACCGCCAGCAATGCGCCCACCAGTGCCCGCACCATCGAATGGCAGAACGCGTCCGCCACCACCCGGGCGATCGCAAGACCGCTGGCGTCGCGTTCCCACGAAAGGTCCAGCAGCCGGCGGACCGTCGTCGCGCCCTCCCGCCGCCGACAGAACGCCGCGAAGTCGTGCTCGCCGAGCAGGCGGTGTGACGCCGCGTTCATCGCCGCCACGTCGAGCGGGCGCGCGTGGAGGAGCACCTCGCGCCGGCGGAGCGGATCCGCCGCGGCCAGGTCATCGCACACGCGGTACGCATAGCGCCGCCAGACCGCGGAGAACCGCGCGTCGAACCCGGCCGGCGCCTCACGGACGCCCCGGACGCGGACGTCGGCAGGCAGGGCGCCAGCGAGCCGGCGGAGGAGGGAGACGGCGGGTGGGTGGGTGGAATCCCGGCCGGGCACCGCGGAGTACGCCGGACGTGGGACGTCGACGTGGCACACCTGGCCGCGAGCGTGGACGCCGGCGTCCGTACGCCCGGCACACGTCGTCGGCGCCGGCTCGGCGAGCCGCAGGACCGTGGCGAGAGCGCGCTCCAGCTCGCCCTGGACGGTGCGCTGTCCACGCTGAGCCGCCCAGCCGGCGAAGTCGGTTCCGTCGTACGCCACATCCAGCCGGAGACGCACCAGCTCTGCCGCCGGCTGGATGCGCGAGAGCCCGCTGTCCTCCTGCATGGAAGGCTCAGCGGGCTCTGGCTCGTGGTCGGATGGGACAGCCGTCAGGACTTGTCGTCCTTGCTGTCACCGCTGTCAGCACTGTCCTCCGCGGCCTCCGCCGGTTCGTTCCCGGCGTCTGTCGCGGACGCTTCGGCAGCCTCCGCCGACGCGCTCTCGGCCGGAGCAGACTCACTCTCCGCCGCAGCGGGCGCGGATGCGGCCTTCTTTGCCGCCGTGCCAGCGCCGGCACCGCCGGTGTCGCCGCCACCCACCTGGCCCTGGACCAGCTCGATCACGGCCATCGGCGCGTTGTCACCCTTGCGCGGACCGATCTTCGTGATCCGGGTGTAGCCGCCCGGCCGATCGGCGTAGTAGGGACCGATCTCCGCGAACAGGGTGTGCACGATCTCCTTGTCACGGATGACCGCATGCACCTGCCGGCGGGCGTGCAGATCGCCGCGCCGCGCCTTGGTGATCAGCTTCTCCGCATACGGCCGCAGCCTGCGCGCCTTCGTCTCCGTCGTCGTGATCCGGGCGTGCCGGAACAGCGACGTCGCGAGATTGGCCAACATCAGCCGCTCATGTGCGGGGCCGGCGCCGAGGCGAGGGCCCTTGGAGGGCTTGGGCATTGCTGGTTCTCCTTCCTGCACCGGCCGTATGAGGTACCGGAGTCAGTGGTGGGGACGTTCCCCGATGAAGGGACCCCTCGTAGCAACCGCTGGGATGAGGGGCCCCTTCCTACGAAAGCGATCCTGCGTGAACGACCGCCCTACGTACGGCCGTATCAGTACTGCTCGGTCTCGGCGAAGCTTTCTTCTTCCTCGTCGAAGTTGTCGACCGCGGCACTCGGGTCGAATCCAGGCGCGCTGTCCTTGAGCGCGAGGCCCATGCCGGACAGCTTCTGCTTCACCTCGTCGATCGACTTGGCGCCGAAGTTGCGGATGTCGAGCAGGTCCTGCTCGCTGCGGGAGATCAGCTCACCCACCGTGTGGATGCCCTCCCGCTTCAAGCAGTTGTACGAACGGACGGTGAGGTTGAGGTCCTCCACCGGCAGCGCCAGGTCGGCGGCGAGCTGCGCGTCGACCGGCGACGGGCCGATCTCGATGCCCTCGGCGTCGACGTTGAGCTCGCGTGCCAGCCCGAACAGCTCGACCAGCGTCTTGCCCGCACTCGCCACCGCGTCCCGCGGCCGCATCGACGGCTTGGTCTCGACGTCGACGATCAGCTTGTCGAAGTCGGTCCGCTGCTCGACCCGGGTCGCCTCGACCTTGTAGGTGACCTTGAGCACCGGCGAGTAGATCGAGTCGACCGGGATCCGGCCGATCTCCGCGTCCACCCGCTTGTTCTGCACCGCCGAGACGTAGCCGCGGCCGCGCTCGACGACCAGCTCCATCTCGAGCTTGCCCTTGCTGTTGAGCGTGGCGATCTGGAGGTTCGGGTTGTGCACCTCGACACCGGCCGGCGGCGCGATGTCGGCAGCGGTCACCTCGCCCGGGCCCTGCTTGCGGAGGTACATCGTCACCGGCTCGTCGTGCTCACTGGAGACGACCAGCTCCTTGAGGTTCAGGACGACCTCGGTGACGTCTTCCTTGACGCCCGGGATCGTCGAGAACTCGTGGAGGACACCGTCGATCTTGACGCTGGTGACAGACGCTCCGGGGATGGACGACAGCAGCGTCCGCCGGATGGAGTTGCCGAGCGTGTAACCGAATCCCGGCTCGAGGGGCTCGAGCACGAAACGTGAGCGGTAGTCGTTGACAACCTCTTCGGCGAGAGTGGGACGTTGTGCGATGAGCATTGTTGTTTCCTTTCCGCGGCGCCCGCCATATGACGCCAACGAATGAATGACCCTGCGGGAGGTTCGTAGCCCGCCGGTCGACTCCTTTTCGGGTACCCCACGGAATCGCGGAGCTTGCGCAGCGATCTCGTGGGGTGGAATCAGACCTTCGAGTAGTACTCGACGATCAGCTGCTCTTGGAGCGGAATGTCGATCTGCGCCCGGACGGGCACCTGGTGGACGAGGACCCGCAGGGTTCCCGGCAGGACTTCGAGCCAGCCGGGGACGGGACGCTCGCCATGGGTTTCGCGTGCGATCAGGAACGGTGTCGTCTCGCGCGACTTCGAGCGTACGTCGATCACGTCGTGCGCGCCCACCTGGTAGCTCGGGATGTTGACCTTCCGGCCATTCACCTCGAAGTGGCCGTGCACCACGAGCTGGCGTGCGTGCCGACGCGTGCGGGCGATACCGGCGCGGTAGATCACGTTGTCGAGCCGGCACTCCAGCAGCTGCAGCAGGTTGTCGCCGGTCTTGCCACCGCGGCGGTGCGCCTCTTTGTAGTAGCGGTGGAACTGCTTCTCGAGAATTCCGTACGAAAGCCGCGCCTTCTGCTTCTCCCGCAGCTGAAGGAGGTACTCGCTCTCCTTCGGCCGGCCACGGCCGTGCTGGCCGGGTGGGTAGGGGCGGCGCTCGAACGCCTTGTCGCCGCCTACCAGGTCGGTGCCCAGGCGGCGGGACTTCTTGGTCATCGGACCGGTGTAACGGGCCATCGCTCGTCGTACTCCTTAACCGCTAGTGGGGCTCAGACCCGGCGCCGCTTCGGCGGGCGGCAGCCGTTGTGGGGCACGGGGGTGACGTCCTGGATCGTGCCCACCTCGAGGCCGGTGGCCGTGAGGGAACGGATCGCGGTCTCGCGGCCCGAACCCGGTCCGCGGACGTAGACGTCGACCTTCTTCATGCCGTGCTCCATGGCCCGGCGAGCGGCGGACTCCGCGCACATCTGCGCGGCGAACGGCGTGGACTTGCGCGAACCCTTGAAGCCGACCGTGCCGGCGCTGGCCCACGCGATCACCGCACCTGTCGGGTCGGTGATGGTCACGATGGTGTTGTTGAACGTGCTCTTCACGTGCGCGTGCCCGAAGGCGATGTTCTTCTTTTCCTTGCGGCGCACCTTCTTGGCGGCGCCGGCTCTGCTCTTGGGAGGCATCTGGTGTACGAACTCCTAAAGATCGAGGGCCCTGGCCCCATCCGGCGAAACCGCTGAGCAAACGCTGACGATTCCGCGGGAACGGGAACTACTTACGGCCTGGCTTCTTCTTGCCTGCGACGGTCTTCTTGGGACCCTTGCGGGTGCGTGCGTTGGTCCGCGTGCGCTGACCATGCACAGGAAGACCGCGGCGGTGCCGGAGGCCCTCGTAGCAACCGATCTCGATCTTGCGCCGGATGTCGGCCGCGACCTCACGCCGGAGGTCGCCCTCGACCCGGTAGTTGGAGTCGATCCAGTCGCGGAGCTTGACGATCTCTTCGTCACCGAGCTGGTGGACGCGTAGGTCCGGATTGACACCGGTGCCCTCGAGTGTTGCCAGAGCCCGGGTCCGGCCGATGCCGAAGATGTAGGTGAGCGCCACCTCGATGCGCTTGTCGCGCGGGAGGTCGACGCCGACGAGGCGTGCCATGTGGGCAGGTGTCCTTTCGGTTGGCGGAGGTCTCATGCGCGCCGCGTCCCTGCCTGCCCTGGATCATCGGGTCCTCAGGTGGACCTCTTCCTATCCGGCAGGGCCCCGGCCTCCGTGCCGGGGGCAACACCACCACGACGTGTGCTGGTGAGCGGTCGCGCCATCTCTTTCGGCGGCTTCAGTTGTGGGGATGGTGACCTGCGCTGGTGCGCCGGTCGCCGCGGTCCTGGGCCGGTGGCGTCAGACGCTCAGCCCTGGCGCTGCTTGTGGCGCGGGTTCTCGCAGATCACCATGACCCGGCCGTGCCGCCGGATCACTTTGCACTTGTCACAGATCTTCTTGACGCTGGGCTGGACCTTCATCAGTGCTCTCTAGGCTCGGTGTTCTAGCGGTAGCGGTAGACGATCCGCCCTCGGCTCAGGTCGTACGGCGACAGCTCCACAACCACGCGGTCTTCGGGAAGGATCCGGATGTAGTTCTGTCGCATCTTGCCACTGATGTGCGCGAGGACCTTGTGTCCGTTTTGGAGCTCCACGCGGAACATCGCGTTGGGTAGCGCCTCCACGACCGTGCCCTCGATCTCGATGACACCTTCCTTTTTCGGCATGTCCTCCGCACTTCGCCTGGCTTGTGATCGTTGGGCGGGGCGTCTGCTTGGCTGACATCCCGCTTCCGAAAGCCCTGCCCACGGCCCCAAATCAGGCACAGACGTGCCACAGGGCAGAGCAAAGACCGACGTCGCAGTCTACGTCACCGGCGTCAGGATGCGAAATTGGGGCAATAGAGGGGTTCCTCGGCCGGGGGCCCTGCCGCTCAGTCCCGGAACTGGCGGCGTGTCACCTCGATCGCCAGCAGCGTCGCGCCCCAGGGTCCCGCGACCCACGCCGGCCAGAAGTACTCCACATTGCCGTTGCCGACCGAGACCATCAGCCAGACGACGAGGTTGATGCTGACGGCACACGCCCAGATGGTCCACAGGACCGCCATGGCCTTGTCGCCCTTGGAGCGCTTGCGCACCTCCTGGGACTGAGCCGATTCGCGAGGTTCCTCGACGATCGCCGGCGTCTTGTGGGTACGCATGACCGGAATGTCACGGACCAGTGGCTCCAGCTCGCCATAGGTCTGGGCGTCGTACAGCGCGTCCAGGCGGTCCTGGAACTCCCCGAGGGAGAGCCTGCCCTCCGCATGCGCGTCACGCAGGCGCGAGGCGATCTTCTCCCGATCACCGTCTGAAGCACGCATTTCCGGTCCGTAAGGCACCGTCATATCTTGCCCCCTCAGGCCCGCCCCGCGCATCCGGAAGCACCCTGACCCGCCCGGGGGTCACCCCGACCCGGTGTGCCCGCGCTTGGCCGGCCTGTCGCCGCGCAAATGACCACGCCGAGCATGCCTGCGGTAGCGCAGCCATGCGTCGGCACCTGGTTCGCGTTCCACCAGCCCGCTCAGCATGGTCATTTGCCGTCGGCGGGTGGGCCGCCGGCGGGTGGGGCTCCCACCTGAACGCCGAGCGCGGCGAGGCGCGCGGCACCGCCGTCGTGGGCGGTGAGGACCCAGGGGCCGCACTCGGTGAGCGCCACCGTGTGTTCCACGTGGGCGGCGTATGACCCGTCGACGGTCATCACGGTCCAGTCATCGTCGAGGACGTCGGTCTCCAGCGAGCCGAGCGTGATCATCGGCTCCACGGCGATCGCCCATCCCGGCTGGAGCCTGGGGCCCTTGCCGGGCTTGCCGACGTTGGGCACGTTGGGTGGCTGATGCATCTGGGTGCCGATGCCATGACCCACGTAGTCCTCGACGATGCCGTACGCAGCACCCGCCGACCGGACACCGGCCTCGACAGCGGCCGAGACGTCACCGAGCCGACCGCCGACCCGCATCGCCGCCAAGCCACGCCACAACGCGTCCTCGCAGACCCTCGCCAACTCCTGGAGCTCCGCCGAGATCTCGCCCACTCCGACGGTGATCGCCGCGTCACCGTGCCATCCTTCGACGATCGCCCCACAGTCGATGGACACCAGATCGCCGTCCCGCAGGACACGCTCGCCGGGGATGCCGTGGACCACCTCGTCATTGACCGACGTACAGATCGATGCCGGATAGCCGAGATAGCCCATGAACGACGGAACCGCCCCACGGGACCGGATCAGCTCCTCAGCCAGCCGATCCAGCTCCCCTGTCGTGACCCCCGGCGCCACCGCGTCGCGGAGCATCGCGAGCGTGTCCGCCACCACCAGCCCCGCCTTGCGCATGAGAGCGATCTCAGCGGGCTTTTTCAGCTGGACCTTGCGGTCGAGGAACAACGCCGTTCACCTGCCACTTCTCCCCCAGGCCCACTGTTTCGCCACCGCTGACCCGACATCCACGCCAACCAAGCAGCGCGCGGGTGGGCGGGTGCTTGCCACGGCCGCTGCCTACGCGAGCGCCGCCAGCACGCGCTCGGTGACCTCGTCGACCTCACCCATCCCCTTGACGATCACCAGGAGACCGCGCTGCGCGTACACCCCGAGCAACGGCTCGGTCTGCTCGCTGTAGACCTCCAGCCGGCGACGGATCACCTCTTCGGTGTCATCCGTACGCCCGTCGGACTCCGCGCGACCCAGCAGTCGGCGGACGAGTTCGTCGTTGTCGACCTTGAGGACGAGGACCCGGTCGAGCTTGACGCCTTCGTCGGCGAGGATGTTGTCGAGCGTCTCCACCTGCGCCAACGTCCGCGGAAAGCCGTCGAGCAGGAACCCGTGCCGGGTGTCAGGTTCGTCGAGGCGGGCACGCACCATGCCATTGATGATCTCGTCCGGCACCAGGTCACCGCGATCGAGGTAGCGTCTGGCTTCGCGGCCGAGCAGCGTTTGGTCCTCGACGTTCTTACGCAGGATCTCCCCGGTCGAGATGGCCGGGATCTCGAGCCGCCTCGCGATCTCTTTGGCCTGGGTCCCCTTGCCGGCGCCAGGGGGACCCATGATGAGCAGACGCATCAGCGCAGGAACCCTTCGTAATGCCGCTGCTGCAGCTGGCTTTCGATCTGCTTGACCGTGTCGAGGCCGACACCCACGACGATGAGGATGGAGGTACCGCCGAACGGGAAGTTCTGGTTGGCGCCGATGAGCACGAAGGCGATCAGCGGAATGAGAGAGACGACGCCCAGGTAGAGCGAACCGGGTGCGGTGATCCGGGACAGCACGTACTGGAGATACTCCTCCGTCGGCCGGCCGGCACGGATGCCGGGGATGAAGCCGCCGTGCTTCTTCATGTTGTCGGCCACATCCTTCGGGTTGAACGTGATGCCCACGTAGAAGTACGTGAACGCCACGATCAGCAGGAAGAAGCCGATCATGTAGACGGGGTGGCTGCCTCGTGCGATGTTGGCGTTGACCCAAGCCGCCCACGGTGCAGTCGGGTCGAACTGCGCGGCCAGCACGGGGAGATAGCTCAGGCTGGACGCGAAGATCACCGGGATGACGCCCGCCTGGTTGACCTTGAGCGGGATGTAGGTCGAACTTCCGCCATAGGCGCGGCGGCCGATCATCTTCTTGGCGTACTGCACCGGGATCCGGCGTTGCGCCTGTTCGACGTAGATGACCGCGCCCATGATGACCAGACCGATCGCCATCACGACGAAGAAGATGCCCCAGCCCTGCTGCTGGCGGATCGCCCACAGCGATGTGGGGAAGGCGGCGGCGATCGACACGAAGATCAGGATGGACATGCCGTTGCCGACACCGCGGTCGGTGATGAGCTCGCCGAACCACATGATGACGCCGGTACCGGCGGTCATCGTGATCACCATCGTGACGAGCGTGAGGATGCTGTCGTTGGGGATCAACGTCTCGGTGCAGCCGGGGAACATCTGACCCGACCGGGCCAGCGCCACGATCGTCGTCGACTGCAGGACCGCCAGTCCCATGGTGAGGTACCTGGTGTACTGCGTGATCTTCGTGGTGCCGGCGTGGCCTTCCTTCTTCAGCGCCTCCAGCCGCGGGATCACCACCGTCAACAGCTGGATGATGATGCTTGCCGTGATGTACGGCATGATCGTCAGCGCGAAGACCGACAGCTGCAACAGCGCCCCGCCCGAGAACAGGTTGAGCATGCCGTAGATGCTGTTGCCGCTACCGCCCTGCAGGACCGGGTTGAGGCAGCGCTGCACCGCCGCGGCGTCCACCCCTGGCGTGGGCAGCACCGAACCGACCCGGAACAACGCGATGATGAAGAGCGTGAAGAGCAGCTTCTTGCGCAGGTCCGGCGTCTTGAACGCGTTGACGAACGCGGTGAGCACCCAGTCCTCCTGCGTACCGCCTCGAGGGGCGGGTAGTTATGGTCGGAGGACCTACCGGCTGTCCATACGACACCCTGCCCGGTCCTCTGACGCCTTGTTCGGAAAGGTACAGCCGAAAGTTACAGCCGGACGATACTGCCTCAGGACTTTACAGGCCGACCCGCGACCACATGACGCTTGGGGCGCCTCTGTGCCGGTCTGGCGGGCCATATGGCACAGAGCGCCCCAGTTGTCGCCGATCTCTTGGACTACCCCTTCGTGACGGTGCCGCCCGCTGCGGTGATCTTCTCCGTCGCGCTGGTCGAGAACGCGTCGGCGGTCACCTCCCATGAGGCGCTCGCGTCGCCGGTGCCCAGAATCTTGACCGGACGCCCGGACCGGACCGCGCCCTTCGCAGCAAGGTCCTCCGCCGTCACCTCGCCGCCGTCGGGGTAGAGCTCGGCGAGCTTGTGCAGGTTGACGACCTGGTACTCGACCCGGTTGCGGTTGGTGAAGCCACGCATCTTCGGCAGTCGCATGTGCAACGGCAACGCGCCGCCCTCGAGCCCGACCGGGACGCTGCCGCGGGCCTTGCTGCCCTTGGTGCCGCGCCCCGCGGTCTTGCCCTTGCTGCCTTCACCGCGTCCGACCCGGGTCCGTGGTGTCTTCGCCCCGGGCGCGGGACGCAGATGATGGACGCGGAGCGGACGGCTGGCCTTGCCGCCAGTCGCGGCACCTTCGTCCACGGCGTTCTTCGTACTGGACTGGGTAGCCATCGTCAGTCGACCTCCTCGACCACGACCAGGTGGGACACCTTCGAGATCATGCCGCGAATCTCCGGCCGATCCTCCTTGACAACCACGTCGTTCAGGCGCTTGAGACCGAGCGAACGCAGAGTGTCCCGTTGGTTCTGCTTGCGGCCGATCCTCGACCGCACCTGACGAACCTTCAGACGTCCGGCCATCAGGCAGGCACCTCCGCCCGGGCGCGCAGCAGCGCCGCCGGCGTGACGTGCTCGACCGGCAGGCCACGGCGTGCCGCCACCTTCTCCGGCGACTCGAGCGCCCGCAGTGCGGCGACGGTCGCGTGCACGATGTTGATCTGGTTGGACGAGCCGAGCGACTTCGACAAGACGTCGTGGACGCCGGCGCACTCTAGGACTGCCCGCACCGGTCCACCGGCGATCACACCAGTACCAGGCGAGGCCGGACGGAGCAACACGACTCCGGCGGCCTTCTCGCCCTGGATCGGGTGCGGGATCGTGCCCTGGATACGCGGCACCTTGAAGAAGTGCTTCTTCGCCTCCTCGACACCCTTGGCGATGGCGGCCGGCACCTCCTTGGCCTTGCCGTAGCCGACGCCGACCGTGCCGTCGCCGTCGCCCACCACGACGAGCGCGGTGAAGCTGAAGCGACGGCCGCCCTTGACGACCTTCGCGACACGGTTGATCGACACGACCCGCTCGATGTACGCGGTCTTGTCCGCGGAGCCGCCCCGACGTTCGTCCCGGCGGTCCCGGCGGTCACCAGAGCCGCTACCGCGGCGCTGCTGGGGTCCAGCCATGGTTACCTCATCTCTCCTGGTCGAACGTCAGAACTCGAGCCCGGCTTCGCGGGCAGCGTCGGCGAGCGCGGCGATTCGGCCGTGGTACTGCCGGCCGGCGCGGTCGAAGACCACCGCGGAAACACCCGCGGCCTTCGCCCGCTCCGCGAGCCGCGCGCCCACCTCGCGGGCACGTGCGGTCTTGTCGCCGTCGTGGGAACGCAGATCCGCTTCCAGCGTCGACGCCGACACCATCGTGTGGCCCAACGTGTCGTCGACCACCTGGGCCACGACATGGCGCGCCGAACGCGTCACGACGAGCCTTGGGCGGGCCGGCGTACCGGAGACCTTCTTGCGTACCCGCAACTGCCGGCGCAGCCGCGCCCGCGTCTTGCGACTGGTGGTCTTGTGGGTGCTGAGACTGGCGGCCATCGTTACTTACCAGCCTTTCCGACCTTGCGGCGGACCTGCTCGCCTTCATAGCGGATCCCCTTGCCCTTGTAGGGCTCGGGCTTCTGCAGCTTGCGGATGTTGGCGGCCACCTCACCGACCTGCTGCTTGTTGATCCCGGAAACCGAGAACCTGGTGGCGGACTCCACGGCGAACGACACCCCGTCTGGCGCGTCGAAGATGATCTCGTGGCTGTAGCCGAGCTTGAGCTCGACCTGCCGCGGACCCCTCGCCAGGACGCGGTAGCCGACGCCGACGATCTCCAGCTTGCGCTCGTAGCCCTGCGTCACGCCGACGATCATGTTGTTGACCAGCGTACGGGTGAGGCCGTGGAGCTCCTTGCTCTTGCGTTCGTCGTCGGGCCGCCTGACCTCGATGTTGTCGCCCTCGCGTTGCACCGTGATCGGTGCCGCCACCGTGTGCGCGAGGCTGCCCTTCGGGCCATTCACCGTGACCGTCTGACCGTCGATCGCCACGTCGACGCCCGAAGGCACCGGGATGGGGAGCTTGCCGATGCGAGACATGCGGTGTCCTTCCTCCTTCCCGTACTCGTCACCACACGTAGGCGACGACTTCGCCGCCCACGCGTCGCTTGCTGGCCTGGCGGTCGGTGAGCAGGCCCTGCGACGTCGAGATGATCGCAACACCCAGACCACCGAGCACCTTGGGGAGCCCCGTCGACTTGGCGTACACCCGCAGGCCCGGCTTCGAGATCCGCCGGATGCCCGCGATCGAACGCTCCCGGTTGGGACCGAAGCGCAGCTGCACCACCAGCGTCTTGCCGACCGCACCGGGCTTCGGCTCCTCGACCCGCCAACCGGCGATGTAACCCTCCTGCTGGAGGATCTCGGCGATGCCCGCCTTGAGCTTGCTGTAAGGCATCGCGGCATCGTCGTGGTAGGCCTGGTTGGCGTTGCGCAGACGGGTCAACATGTCTGCGATCGGATCAGTCATGCTCATAGGACTGGCCGCTTTCCCGCCGCGGTTTCCGACCACTCGGACCTGCGGCGACTAGAAGGGTCGTACATCGGCGTCACGTCGGGTCTCACCAACTGCTCTTGGTGACACCGGGAAGCTCGCCCCGGTGCGCCATCTCGCGCAGGCAGATCCGGCACAGGCCGAACTTGCGGAACACCGCCTTCGGGCGCCCGCAGCGCTGGCAGCGGGTGTAGGCGCGCACCGCGAACTTCGGCTTCGCCTTCGCCTTGTTGATCAGGGCGGTCTTAGCCACGTCTGGACTCCTTGCTTCTGCGGGCCCGTTACCGGGCGCTCGTCCCCGAGGCGAACGGGAACCCGAGCTCGGTGAGGAGGGCGCGACCCTCTTCGTCATTCGATGCGGTCGTGACGACGGTGATGTCCATGCCACGGGACCGGTCGATCTTGTCGGGATCGATCTCGTGGAACATCACCTGCTCGGTGAGACCGAACGTGTAGTTGCCGCGGCCGTCGAACTGTCGGGGCGAAAGGCCCCGGAAGTCACGGATCCGGGGCAGCGCCAGCGACAGCAGCCGGTCGAGGAACTCCCACATCCGGTCACCGCGCAGCGTCACGTGGGCGCCGATCGGCATGCCCTCGCGGAGCTTGAACTGGGCGATCGACTTCCGGGCCCGGGTGACTGCCGGCTTCTGGCCGGTGATCGCGGTGAGGTCGCGGACGGCGCCATCGATCACCTTGGAGTCGCGGGCGGCGTCGCCGACACCCATGTTGACGACGATCTTCGCGACCGTCGGCACCTGCATCGGGTTGCCGAAGCCGAACTGCTTGCGGAGCTGACCCGCGATCTCGTTCCGGTACCGCTCCTTGAGCCGGGGCAGTGCCTTGCGTTCGGTGGTGGCAGCTGTCATCAGATCTCCTCGCCGGTCTTCCGAGCGATGCGTACGCTGCGGGAACCGGTGTACGTGGTGCCGTCGGCGCGACGCTTCTCGACCTCACGCCGCTCGTAACCGACCCTGGTGGGCACCTTCTTGCCGTCGACCTCGACGAGCAGCGTGACGTTGGACGCCGGGATCGAAGCTTCCTGCGTCACGATGCCACCGGTCGTGCCCTGGCGGCCCTGCGACTGGACGACCTTCGTGTGCCGCTTCACGCGGTTGGCACCTTCGACGAACACCCGGCCACGCGTGGTGTCGACGTCGATGATCTTGCCCTCGACGCCGCGATCACGGCCGGTCAGGACACGTACGACGTCGCCCTTCTTGACGTGCAGGCCCTTCTTGCGCGACTGAGCCATGATTCAGAGCACCTCCGGGGCGAGCGAGATGATGCGCATGTACCGCTTCTCACGAAGCTCGCGACCGACCGGTCCGAAGATGCGCGTGCCGCGCGGCTCGCCATGATCGCGCAACAACACCGCAGCGTTCTCGTCGAAGCGGATGTAGGACCCGTCAGGACGGCGGCGTTCCTTCGCGGTACGCACGATGACGGCCTTGACGACCTCACCCTTCTTGACGTTGCCACCGGGTATGGCGTCCTTCACGGTGGCGACGATCACGTCACCGATCCCGGCGTAGCGTCGACCGGAGCCACCGAGCACCCGGATGCACAAGATTTCCTTGGCACCGGTGTTGTCGGCGACCTTGAGTCGCGACTCCTGCTGGATCACGGCACTTCTCCCATTCGAACGACCAGCTTGCCGGCCGGCCTCTTCGTTTCTCTGCGGGGGCACCGGGGGGTCCCCCGGCTGACACTGCGCTACTTGGCCTTTTCCAGGATTTCGACGACGCGCCAACGCTTCGTCGCCGACAACGGACGGGTCTCCATCAAGAAGACCCGGTCGCCGACGCCACACTCGTTGGCCTCGTCGTGCGCCTTGAGCCGGTTGGTCCGCCGCATGACCTTGCCGTAAAGCGCATGCTTCACGCGGTCTTCGACCTCGACCACCACGGTCTTGTCCATCTTGTCGCTCACGACGAGACCCTCACGGGTCTTCCGACGTCCACGCTGCGGCTTCTCGCCGGCCGTCGTCTCGACACCTGTCTCGGCAGTCACCGATTCCACCCCTTCACTCATGCGACCGTCTCCGATGCGGCCTCGGCATCGGCCGGCGCGGTGATACCGAGCTCGCGCTCCCGCATCACCGTGTAGATCCGGGCGATCTCGCGACGTACGGCGCGGAGCCGACCATGACTTTCCAGCTGGCCGGTGGCCGCCTGGAAGCGCAGGTTGAACAGCTCCTCCTTCGCCTCGCGCAGTTTGTCGGCGAGGTCGTCAGCGGAGAGGCTGCGCAGCTCGTGGGCCTTCGACGTCATGGCCATCAGCCCTCGCCTCCTTCACGTGCGACGACGCGGCACTTCATTGGGAGCTTGTGGATGGCGAGCCGCAGGGCCTCACGCGCGGTCGCCTCCGGTACGCCGGACAGCTCGAACATCACCCGTCCGGGCTTGACGTTGGCAATCCACCACTCGGGCGAGCCCTTGCCGGATCCCATCCGCGTCTCGGCGGGCTTCTTCGTCAGCGGACGGTCCGGGAAGATGTTGATCCACACCTTTCCGCCACGCTTCATGTGCCGGGTCATCGCGATACGCGCCGACTCGATCTGCCGGTTGCTGACGTAGTGACCCTCGAGCGCCTGGATGCCGTACTCGCCGAACGCGAGCGACGTGCCGCCCTTGGCCTTGCCACCCCGCTTCGGGTGGTGCTGCTTGCGGTGAACGATCTTCCGCGGGATCAGCATGGTTCAGCTCTCCTGTCCCGAACTCGCAGTGCCCGCAGGAGTACCAGCGGCCTCGGCGCCGGCCGAACCACTGCTCGCCTCCGCGCTCGCCTGCTGTGGCTGCCGGCCGCCTTCGCGCCGGTCGCGGCCCCCACCGCGCTCGCCGCCGCGGCGACCACCGCGCGGTGGCCGCTCGCCGCCCGGACGCCGCTGCGCCGCGGCCCTCGCCGCCGCCTGCTGCGCCTCACGCTCGGCCCGCGACACGGGGACCTCACCCTTGTAGATCCAGACCTTCACGCCGATCCGGCCGAACGTCGTCCGTGCTTCGTAGAAGCCGTAGTCGATGTCCGCGCGCAGGGTGTGCAACGGCACGCGACCCTCGCGGTAGAACTCCGACCGCGACATCTCGGCGCCGCCGAGGCGACCCGAGCACTGGACCTTGATGCCCTGTGCACCGGCCTTCGCCGCGCTCTGCAACGCCTTGCGCATCGCCCGGCGGAACGCCACCCGGCTGGCCAACTGCTCGGCGACGCCCTGGGCGACAAGCTGTGCGTCCACCTCGGGGTTCTTCACCTCGAGGACGTTCATCTGCACCTGCTTGCCGGTGAGCTTCTCCAGCTCGCCGCGAATCCGGTCGGCCTCGACGCCACGCCGGCCGATGACGATGCCCGGCCGGGCGGTGTAGATGTCGACCCGGACCCGCTCGCGGGTGCGCTCGATCTCGACCTTCGAGATACCGGCCCGGTCCATGCCCTTGGTGAGCAGCCGCCGAATCGCGACATCCTCGGACACGTAGTCCTTGTACAGCTTGTCGGCGTACCACCGGCTCTTGTGGTCGGTCGTGACACCGAGGCGGTACCCGTGCGGGTTGACTTTCTGTCCCACTATCGGGCCCTCCGCTTCTTCTGGGTGGACGGACGGCCGGCAGCCGCCGGCTCTTCGTCGACGGGTTCGACGACCACGGTGATGTGGCAACTGCGCATGAGCAGCGGGCCCGGGCGGCCCTGGGCACGGGTGCGCCAGCGCTTCGCGGTGGGCCCTTCGTCGACGTAGGCCCGCGCCACCTTCAGGCTGCTTCGCGACAGCTGCAGGTTGTTCTCGGCGTTGGCCATGGCGCTTTCGAGCACCTTGCGGACCGGCTCGCTCGCGGCCTGCGGCGCGAAACGCAGCAGATCCACCGCACGCTCGGCCGGCAACCCGCGGATGAGGTTGACCACCCGGCGGGCCTTGGTCGGCGTCATGCGGACGAACCGCGCCACCGCCCTGGCCTCCACGGCGGCTTCCATCTCGTCACTCCTCGCTGTGGCGGTCACCGGCGCCGGCTCCTTCGGTCGTCCTTCTCGTGACCACGGAAGGTGCGGGTCGGCGAGAACTCACCGAGCTTGTGCCCGACCATCGCTTCGGTCACGAAGACCGGCACATGGGTCTTGCCGTTGTGGACGGCGATCGTCTGACCCAGCATGGCCGGAACGATCATCGAACGGCGCGACCAGGTCTTGATGACCTGCTTGCTCCCCTTCTCGTTGTTGGCGATCACCTTCTTCATCAGGTGATCGTCGACGAAGGGGCCCTTCTTCAGGCTGCGTGGCATCAGTCAGGCTCCCTCTAGCGCTGCTTGCCGCTCTTGCGACGACGGACGATGAGCCGGTCACTGGACTTGTTCTTGCGGGTACGCCCCTCGGGCTTGCCCCAGGGGGACACCGGGTGCCGACCGCCGGAGGACTTGCCCTCGCCCCCACCCAACGGGTGATCGACGGGGTTCATCGCCACACCACGGACAGCTGGGCGCTTGCCCTTCCAGCGGTTGCGGCCCGCCTTGCCGAGGGAGATGTTGCTCTGCTCGGCGTTGCCGACCTCGCCCACCGTGGCACGGCAGCGTACGTCGACCATCCGGATCTCACCGGAAGGCATTCGCAGGGACGCCATCGCGCCTTCCTTGGCGATCAGCTGGACGCTCGCACCGGCCGAACGGCCGATCTTGGCACCGCCGCCGGGACGCAGCTCGATGGCGTGCACCGTGGTACCGACCGGGATGTTGCGGAGCGGAAGGTTGTTGCCCGGCTTGATGTCGGCACCGGTGCCGCTCTCCACGTCCGCACCCTGGCCGAGACGGGCCGGCGCGATGATGTAGCGCTTCTCGCCGTCGGCGTAGTGCAGCAGGGCGATCCGGGCCGTGCGGTTGGGGTCGTACTCGATGTGCGCGACCTTCGCCGGCACGCCGTCCTTGTCATAGCGCCGGAAGTCGATCAATCGATACGCCCGCTTGTGACCGCCGCCCTGGTGCCGGGTCGTGATCCGGCCGCTGCTGTTACGCCCGCCCTTCTTGGGAAGGGGACGCAGCAGCGACTTCTCCGGGGTCTTCCGGGTGATCTCGGCAAAGTCCGAGACACTCGCCCCGCGACGACCCGGTGTCGTCGGCTTGTACTTGCGGATAGCCATGTCTACTTAGCCCTTCAACCCTCTTCTCGGGGCCCCCGCGAGAACGCGGAGCTTGCGTTGCGCTTTCGTGGGGATCAAGAAACGGGCCCGCCGAAGATGTCGATCCGCTGCCCGTCGGCGACGGTCACGATCGCCCGTTTGGTGCTCGGGCGCTGCCCCCAGCCGTAGCGGGTGCGGCGGCGCTTGCCCTGCCGGTTGAGCGTGTTGACACCGGTCACCTTGACGTTGAACACCTTCTCGACCGCGATCTTGATCTCGGTCTTGTTGGCGGTGGGTAGCACCAGGAAGGTGTACTTGTTCTGGTCGAGGAGGCCGTAGCTCTTCTCACTGATCACCGGAGCGACGAGCACATCGCGGTGATCCTTGTGGATGTTGCTCATTCGTCAGCCTCCCCAGCGTTGGCATCCGCGCCGGAGGTCTCGGCGGCCTTCGTCACCGTCGCCTTCTTGGCGGTCGCCTTCTTGGCCGTGGTCTTCTTGGCCGTGGTCTTCTTGGCCGCCGTCGTCTTGGCCGGAGCCTCGTCCGAGGTCGCCTTCTTGGCGGCGGTCTTCTTAGCCGGCGCTTCGTCGACTGCGACCTCGGCGCCGGTGAAGTCCTCGTACGCCTGTGTCGTGAACACCACGTCGTCCGACGTCAACACGTCGTAGGTGTTGAGCTGGTCGGCGGCGATCAGGTGGACCTCGGGGAGGTTCCGCAGGCTTAGCCAGGTCACCGCGTCCGTCCGGTCGACGACGACCAGCACGTGGTCGCGGTCGGTCACCGAGCGCAGTGTCGCGAGCGCCTGCTTCGTGGAAGGTACGTCGCCGTCGACGAACGCCGTCACGACGTGGACACGGCCGTGCCTTGCCCGGTCTGACAGCGCACCCCGAAGTGCGGCGGCCTTCATCTTCTTCGGCGTCCGCTGGGTGTAAGACCGCGGCTGCGGACCGTGGACGACGCCACCGCCGGCAAACTGCGGAGCCCGCCGGGAACCCTGCCGCGCCCGACCGGTGCCCTTCTGGCGGTAGGGCTTCGCGCCACCGCCTCGGACCTTGCCACGCGACTTGGTGGCGTGGGTGCCCTGCCGCGCCGCCGCCAACTGGCCGACAACCACCTGGTGGATCAGCGGGACGTTGACCTGGACGTCGAAGATCTCGGCCGGCAACTCGAGAGTGCCCGCCTTTCCGCCTTCGCGGTCGAGCAGGTCGATGGTCGCCGTCACTTGGCCGCTCCCTTCGCCTTCGCCGCGCTGCGGATGAGCACGAGGCCGCCACGAGGGCCGGGCACCGCGCCCTTGAGCAGGACGAGGCCCTTCTCGGCGTCCACCGCGTGGACCGTGATGTTCTGGGTCGTGACCCGCTCGCCGCCCATCCGGCCGGCCATCTTCACGCCCTTGAAGACCCGTCCTGGCGTCGCACACGCGCCGATCGAGCCGGGCGAACGGTGCTTGCGCTCGACGCCGTGACTCGCGCGGAGGCCGTGGAAGCCGTGCCGCTTCATCACGCCCGCGAAGCCGTGGCCCTTGCTGGTCGCCGTCACATCGACGGTCTCGCCGGCGGCGAACACGTCGGCGGTCAGCTCCTGTCCGGTCGTGTAGGACGAGGCGTCAGCGGTACGCACCTCGACCACATGCCGCCGGGGCGTCACGCCAGCCTTCGCGAAGTGGCCCTGCTTCGGCTTGTTGACCTTGCGCGGGTCGATGGCACCGAATGCCAGCTGGACCGCGGCGTAGCCGTCGTTGTCGGGCGTGCGGACCTGCGTGACGACGCACGGCCCGACCTTGACCACGGTGACGGGGACCAGACGGTTCTGGTCGTCCCACGTCTGGGTCATGCCGACCTTTTCGCCGAGCAGGCCGCGTACTTCACGCGCCGCGCCTTGGCTCACAGTCTTAACGCTGCTCATAAGTGAGGTCCTCAGAGCTTGATCTCGATGTCGACGCCCGCAGGCAGGTCGAGTCGCATCAGCGAGTCGACCGTCTTGGGCGTGGGGTCGATGATGTCGATGAGCCGCTTGTGCGTACGCATCTCGAAGTGCTCGCGGCTGTCCTTGTGCTTGTGCGGTGAGCGGATCACGCAGAAGACGTTCTTCTCGGTGGGCAGCGGCACGGGCCCGGCGATCTTGGCGCCCGTCCGGGTCACCGTGTCGACGATCTTGCGCGCCGAACTGTCGATCACCTGGTGGTCGTAGGCCTTGAGCCTGATGCGGATCTTCTGTCCCGCCATGGCGTGTTCGCGTCCTTCTCTCGTACGCCGGGAGCTGTGCGGCCCCCGAGTGCCGTTCGGTCGTCGGCCGGCCGTGGCCCAAAGTCAGCGCGAGACTCCTGGGTGGAGCTTCGCTTGGTTGGCGCCCCGCGTCCGGTTCCTCCGACCCCCGCGGTCGGGTGTGTCGCCCACCCGAACCGCACGAATCCCCAGGCTGCGGAACCCGTGAGGGAAATCGAAAGCCCCGGTCGTGCCGGGCGCCAAGTTGTCCCGCGGCTTACCCACCAGCGCCGAACCGCGTCGCGGATCCGCGCCTGCCAGACCACCTCGGGATCAGGGCGGGGTCTCCGGCTCGGCGCTGCCCACGGAACGAACAGTCCCGCGGAAGCACGCCCCGGCGGCCCGCCTAGGCAACTGCGCCAGTATGCCAGAGCGCCCCGATTGTTGACCAATCGGGCCCTCCGACCAAGCGAGGTGGGCCGCTCACCCGCCAGGGCTGCGCGGCCCACCTCGTTTGACTGGCCTATTTCAGGATCTTGATGACCCGACCGGCACCGACTGTACGGCCACCTTCACGGATCGCGAACTTCAGACCCTCTTCCATGGCGATCGGCTGGATCAGCTCGACCTTCATCTCCGTGTTGTCGCCCGGCATCACCATCTCGGTGCCCTCCGGAAGGTGGACAACACCGGTGACGTCCGTCGTCCGGAAGTAGAACTGCGGGCGGTAGTTGTTGAAGAAGGGCTTGTGCCGACCGCCCTCTTCCTTCGACAGGACGTAGACCTGAGCGTCGAAGTCCGTGTGCGGGGTGTTGGTCCCCGGCTTCACGATGACCATGCCTCGCTCGACGTCCTCGCGCTTGGTGCCACGAAGCAGCAGGCCGACATTCTCGCCCGCCCGAGCCTCGTCGAGGATCTTGCGGAACATCTCGACCGCGGTGACCGTGGTCTTCGGGGCCGGGCCGGGACGGATACCGACCAGCTCGACCTCCTCGTTGACCTTCAGAACGCCGCGCTCGACCCGGCCGGTCACGACCGTGCCGCGGCCGGTGATCGTGAAGACGTCCTCGACAGGCATGAGGAACGGCCTCTCGATCTCACGGACCGGCTCGGGGACCGACTCGTCGACGGCGTTCATGAGTTCCATGATCTTTTCTGCCCACGCGTCGTCGCCCTCGAGCGCCTTCAGCGCCGAGACGCGGACCACAGGGCAGTCGTCGCCCGGGAACTCCTGCTCGTTGAGCAGCTCCCGGACCTCGAGCTCGACGAGCTCGAGGATCTCCTCGTCGTCGACCATGTCGGACTTGTTGAGAGCGACCACGATGTAAGGAACGCCGACCTGGCGAGCGAGTAGCACGTGCTCGCGGGTCTGCGGCATCGGACCGTCGGTCGCCGCGACCACCAGGATCGCACCGTCCATCTGCGCGGCACCGGTGATCATGTTCTTGATGTAGTCGGCGTGACCCGGGCAGTCGACGTGCGCGTAGTGGCGCTTGTCCGTCTGGTACTCGACGTGGGCAATCGTGATCGTGATGCCACGCTGCTTCTCTTCCGGCGCCTTGTCGATCTGGTCGAAGGCGTAGAAGGGATTGACGTCCGGCATCTTCTCGTGCAGCACCTTGGTAATCGCCGCGGTGAGAGTCGTCTTGCCGTGGTCGATATGCCCAATGGTGCCGATGTTGACGTGCGGCTTAGTGCGCTCGAACTTCGCCTTCGCCACTTCGGGCTCCTCCTGGTTTCTTGCTTGCTACGCCGTTGCGAGACGCGGGGCAGCGAACTTTACGGGACTGACAGGCGTGAGGCTCACTCGCCCCGCGCCTTTTTCACAATCTCTTCCGCCACGGTCTTCGGAACCTCGGCGTACGAGTGGAATTCCATATGGGGTACGGCCCGACCCTGGGTCTTGCTGCGCAGGTCGCCAACGTACCCGAAGGTCTCCGACAGCGGGACCAGGGCCGTGATGACCCGGTTGCCGGACAACTCATCCATCTTCTGGACATGTCCCCGGCGACTGTTGATATCGCCGATCACGTCACCGAGGTAGTCATCCGGCGTCGTGACCTCGACCTTCATGACCGGCTCCAGCAACGTCGGCTTCGCCCTCCGCGCCGCCTCCTTGAAGGCCATCGAACCGGCAATCTTGAAGGCGAGTTCGGAGGAGTCGACGTCGTGATAGGCACCATCCTGCAGGGTGACCTTGATGTCGACCATCGGATATCCGGCGAGTACGCCGAACTCCATGGCCTCCTGAATGCCCTCGTCGACCGCGGGAATGTATTCCTTCGGAATCCGGCCACCACTCACGGCATTGACGAACTCGTAACCGCCGTCTCCGTCCCCACCGGTGGGCTCCAGGTCGATGATGACCCGACCGAACTGGCCCGAACCACCCGTCTGCTTCTTGTGGGTGTATTCGACCTTCTCGACCTTGGCACGAATTGTCTCGCGATAGGCCACCTGCGGCTTGCCGACGTTGGCCTCGACGCGGAACTCGCGCTTCATCCGGTCGACCAGGATGTCCAGGTGCAACTCGCCCATCCCGGAGATGATCGTCTGACCGGTCTCCTGGTCGGTGCGTACCTGGAAAGTGGGGTCTTCGTCGGCCAGCCGCTGAATGGCGCCAGACAGCTTCTCCTGGTCACCCTTGGTCTTCGGCTCGATCGCCACCGAGATGACCGGGGCCGGGAAGTTCATCGACTCCAGGATGACCGGAGCCTCGGGGCCGCAGAGCGTCTCGCCTGTCGTGGTCTGCTTCAGACCCATCACCGCGACGATCTGGCCGGCGGAGGCCTTCTCGATCTCCTCACGCTTGTTGGCGTGCATGCGGTAGATCTTGCCGATGCGCTCCTTGCGGTCCTTGGTGCTGTTGAGCACCTGGGATCCGGAGGTCAGCGTGCCGGAGTAGATCCGGAGATAGGTGAGCTTGCCGAGGTGCGGATCACTCATGATCTTGAAGGCGAGCGCCGACATCGGCGCCTCCTCGTCCGGCTCGCGCTCGAGGATCTCGGCTTCGTCACGCATCGAGTGACCCTTGACGTTGCCGACGTCGAGCGGCGACGGGAGGTAGGCGACCACCGCGTCGAGCAGCGGCTGCACACCCTTGTTCTTGAACGCCGTGCCGTTGAGCACCGGCGTGAGGTTGTTGGCGAGGGTCGCGCGGCGGATCCCGGCCTCGAGCTGCTCCACCGTGGGCTCGATGCCCTCGAGGTAGAGCTCCATGATCTCGTCGTCGGCTTCGGCCAGCGTCTCGAAGAGCCGGTCGTGCCACTCGCGGGCGGCCTCGGTATGGGTCGCGGGGATCTCCTCGACCGTGTAGTCCTCGCCCTTCTGCGTCTCACCGCGCCAGGTCAGCGCGCGCATGTGGACGAGGTCGATCACACCGATGTAGTCGCCCTCGGCGCCGAGGGGGATCTGGAGCACCAGGGGCGTGGCGTTCAGCCGGTCGACGATCATGTCGACACAGCGGTGGAACTCAGCGCCCACCCGGTCCATCTTGTTGACGAAACAGATCCGGGGCACGCCGTAACGCTCGGCCTGGCGCCACACGGTCTCCGACTGCGGCTCGACACCGGCCACACCGTCGAAGACCGCGACCGCGCCATCGAGCACCCGGAGGTTGCGCTCCACCTCGACGGTGAAGTCGACGTGGCCGGGGGTGTCGATCAGGTTGATCGTGTGGTCTTTCCAGTGGACCGTCGTCGCGGCGGACGTGATCGTGATGCCGCGCTCCTGCTCCTGCTCCATCCAGTCCATGACGGCAGCGCCCTCGTGGACTTCACCGATCTTGTAGGTGATGCCGGTGTAAAACAGGATGCGTTCGGTTGTGGTCGTCTTGCCCGCGTCGATGTGGGCCATGATTCCGATGTTGCGGACTTTGGCCAGGTCGACGGTGCGAAGGTCAGTCGCCATCAGGCTTGTGGTCTTCCGTGGGTTCTCGGTCAGTGTGGGTGGAGCAGGGCGCCCGTGGGTGCGGCGGCTCTCCTGCCCATCGTGCTCCGTGGGTCCGCGACGCCTACCAGCGGTAGTGCGCGAACGCCTTGTTGGACTCCGCCATCTTGTGGGTGTCCTCGCGCCGCTTCACGCTCGCGCCGAGCCCGTTGGAGGCGTCGAGGATCTCGTTCATCAGGCGTTCGGACATGGCCTTCTCTCGCCGGGACTGGGAGTAGCTCACCAGCCACCGCAGCGCGAGGGTCGTCGAACGACCGGGGCGCACTTCGACGGGCACCTGGTAGGTCGCGCCGCCGACCCGACGGCTCTTCACCTCGATGGTCGGCTTGACGTTGTCGAGCGCGCGCTTCAGCGTGATCACCGGGTCGGTGCCGGTCTTTTCGCGGCAACCTTCCAGGGCGGTGTAGACGATGCGCTGCGCGAGCTGCTTCTTGCCGCTCTTGAGCACCTTGCTGATCAGCTGGCTCACCAACGGCGACGCGAACACCGGGTCGACGATCGGCTGACGCTTGGGAGCCGGGCCCTTGCGCGGCATTAGCTCTTCTCCTTCTTCGCACCGTAGCGGCTGCGCGCCTGCTTGCGTCCCTTGACGCCCTGGGTGTCGAGGGAACCGCGGACGATCTTGTAACGGACTCCGGGGAGATCAGCCACCCGACCGCCGCGCACGAGCACCATCGAGTGCTCCTGCAGGTTGTGTCCCACACCGGGGATGTATGCCGTGACCTCGATCTGGCTCGTCAGGCGGACGCGGGCCACCTTGCGGAGCGCAGAGTTGGGCTTACGAGGAGTTGTGGTGTAAACGCGCGTGCACACGCCACGCCGCTGGGGTGACCCCTTGAGCGCCGGCGTCTTGTTCTTGGACACCTTGTCCTTGCGGCCCTTGCGGACCAGCTGCTGGATCGTGGGCACCGCGTCGTTCCTCAATCTCTTTAGTCAGGACTGTCTCTTCGGTGTGGACTGTCGCGTTCGGCAGGCTGTCGATCGTCTTCGCGCTGTCGACGCCGTGCGGCCCGCGCGACCCCCGCGGTCGGGAGTGTCGCTGCGGCGCCCAGTCGGGCGGCCTCTGACTCGATCAGCTGGATCTCGAAGACCAACACGTGCGTCCTTGAAGGGCACACGCGAATGCCCAGCTACCAGCCGGGCACGACGTTGAACCTTACCCCGCCTGGCAGGCATTGGTCAAAACGGATGGCGTCCCCGCGCCCGCCAGGCGGGCAGGTGGCGTCGATCTTCTGTTGCGTTCGGCACGAAAAGCGGCGGCCACACGTCTACGTGCGGCCGCCGCCTCCCACTGCGTGTCGTGCGGGTGGTGCTAGCTGGTGTAGCCGCCGAAGTCGAAGTCCTCCAGGCGGACGGCCTCTCCGGAACCAGCGCCGAATGAGTAGTCGGCGTCGTATCCCTCGTAGCCCACCATGGAGTACATCGCGGCCTTCGCCTCTTCGGTCGGCTCCACCCGGATGTTGCGGTAACGCTCCATACCGGTACCTGCCGGGATGAGCTTGCCGATGATGACGTTCTCCTTCAGACCCCGCAGCGAGTCGCTCTTGGCGTTGATCGCGGCCTCCGTGAGGACCTTCGTGGTCTCCTGGAAGGACGCGGCCGACAGCCACGAGTCGGTCGCGAGCGACGCCTTGGTGATACCCATCAGCACCGGACGCCCGGACGCCGGTGTGCCGCCTTCGGCGACCACGCGGCGGTTCTCCTCCTCGAACCTCATCCGGTCGACCAGCTCGCCCGGGAGGAGTTCGGAGTCGCCGGACTCGATCACGGTCACCCGGCGGAGCATCTGCCGGACGATCGTCTCGATGTGCTTGTCGTGGATCGCCACACCCTGCGAGCGGTAGACCTCCTGCACCTCGTCGACGAGGTGCTGCTGGACCGAACGCATACCGAGGACGCGGAGCACGTCCTGCGGGTCGGGAGTGCCGTGGGTGAGCTGCTGACCGACGTCGACGTGGGTGCCTTCGTCGACCAGCAGACGCGACCGCTTGGAGACGGGGTAGCCCTTCTCCTCGCTGCCGTCGTCGGGGATCACCACGATCTTCCGGCTCTTCTCGGAGTCCTCGATCCGGACCCGGCCCGCCGTCTCGGCGATCGGCGCCTTCCCCTTGGGCTGGCGTGCCTCGAAGAGCTCGACCACCCGGGGCAGACCGTGCGTGATGTCCTCACCGGCAACCCCACCGGTGTGGAAGGTACGCATGGTCAGCTGGGTGCCCGGCTCGCCGATGGACTGGGCCGCGATGATGCCGACCGCCTCGCCGATGTCGACCAGCTTGCCGGTCGCCAGCGAACGCCCGTAGCACGCCGCGCAGGCACCCACCCGCGAGTCGCAGGTGAGCACGCTGCGGACCCGGATCTCCTCGACTCCGGCAAGGACCAGCCGGTCGATGACTAGGTCACCGAGGTCGGTCCCGGCCGGGGCCGCGATCTCGCCGTTGGTGCCCTTGACCTCTTCGGCGAGGACCCGGGCGTAGACCGACGTCTCCACGTCGTCCGCACGGCGCAGGGACCCGTCCGGCTGCTTGCTCGCGATCCGCTTGAGCAGACCGCGCTCGCTGCCGCAGTCGTCCTCGCGCACGATGACGTCCTGGCTGACGTCGACGAGCCGCCGGGTGAGGTACCCGGAGTCCGCCGTCCGCAGCGCCGTGTCGGCCAGACCCTTACGGGCGCCGTGCGTCGCGATGAAGAACTCGACGACGGACAGGCCTTCGCGGTAGTTGGACTTGATCGGGCGCGGGATGATCTCGCCCTTCGGGTTGGCCACCGGACCACGCATACCGGCGATCTGGCGTACCTGCATCATGTTTCCGCGGGCACCGGAGTGGACCATCATGTAGATGGGGTTGATCTTGTCGAACCCCGCCTCCATCTCCTTGCCGACCTCGCTGGTCGCCTGGGTCCAGATCTCGATGAGCTCCTGGCGGCGCTCGTCGTCGGTGATGAGGCCACGGTCGAACTGCTTCTGGACCTTGGCCGCCTTGTCCTCGTAGCCCGCGAGGATCTCCGGCTTGCGCGGCGGCGTGATCACGTCGCCGATGGAGATCGTCACACCCGACCGGGTGGCCCAGCCGAAGCCGACGTCCTTGAGGCCGTCGAGGCAGGCTGCCACCTCGACCTTGGGGTAGCGCTCGGCGAGGTCGTTGACGATCACGCCGAGCTGCTTCTTGCCTACCTCGTAGTCGACGTACGGGTAGTCGGCCGGCAGGACCTCGTTGAACAGCGCGAGGCCCAGCGTGGTGTCGAGCGTGATCGACTGGCCGGGCTCCCAACCCTCGGGAGCCGTCCAGCCGACCGGTGGTGTGAGGTCCTTGAACCGGAGCTTGATCTTGCTCTGGATGTGGATCTCGTGCCGCTCGAACGCCATCAATGCCTCGGCGACCGACCCGAACGCCCGACCCGCTCCCGGCAGATCGTCGCGGTCCATGGTGAGGAAGAAGATCCCGATAATCATGTCGTGTGTCGGCATGGTCACCGGTCGACCGTCGGACGGCTTGAGGATGTTGTTGGTCGAGAGCATCAGGATCCGGGCCTCGGCCTGCGCCTCGGCCGACAGCGGCAGGTGCACCGCCATCTGGTCGCCGTCGAAGTCGGCGTTGAACGCCGTACACACGAGCGGGTGGATCTGGATCGCCTTGCCCTCGATCAGCTGCGGCTCGAACGCCTGGATGCCGAGTCGGTGCAGCGTCGGTGCCCGGTTGAGCAGCACCGGGTGCTCGGCGATGACCTCTTCGAGCACGTCCCACACGACGGGGCGGGCTCGCTCGACCATGCGCTTGGCGCTCTTGATGTTCTGCGCGTGGTTGAGGTCGACCAGCCGCTTCATCACGAACGGCTTGAAGAGCTCGATCGCCATGCCCTTGGGCAGGCCGCACTGGTGCAGCTTCAGCTGCGGACCGACGACGATCACCGAACGACCGGAGTAGTCGACCCGCTTGCCGAGCAGGTTCTGGCGGAACCGGCCCTGCTTGCCCTTGAGCATGTCGGACAACGACTTCAACGGACGGTTGCCCGGCCCGGTGACCGGACGGCCGCGGCGGCCGTTGTCGAACAGTGCGTCGACGGCCTCCTGCAGCATCCGCTTCTCGTTGTTGACGATGATCTCGGGCGCGCCCAGGTCGAGCAGCCTCTTGAGCCGGTTGTTCCGGTTGATCACCCGGCGGTAGAGGTCGTTGAGGTCACTCGTGGCGAACCGGCCGCCGTCGAGCTGCACCATCGGGCGCAGGTCCGGTGGGATGACCGGCACGCAGTCGAGCACCATCCCGAGCGGGTTGTTGCTGGTCGTGAGGAACGCCGACACGACCTTGAGCCGCTTCAACGCCCGGGTCTTCTTCTGACCCTTGCCGTTCTTGATGATGTCGCGAAGGTTGACCGCCTCCGCCTCGAGGTCGAAGGTGTCGAGGCGCTGCTTGATCGCCGCGGCACCCATGTCGCCGTCGAAGTACTTGCCGAACCGGTTGCGCATGTCGCGGTAGAGGATCTCGTCGCCTTCGAGGTCCTGGACCTTGAGGTTCTTGAACCTCGTCCAGACCTCCTCGAGCCGGTCGAGCTCACGCTGGGCGCGGTCACGGAGCTGACGGATCTCCCGCTCAGCACCTTCCTTCACCTTGCGGCGGGCGTCGGCCTTCGCGCCCTCGGCCTCGAGCTGGCCGAGGTCCTCCTCGAGCTTCTTCATCCGCTGCTCGACGTCGTTGTCACGGCGCTGCTCGAGCTGCTTGCGCTCGACATCGATGCGCGCCTCGAGCGACGGCAGGTCGCGGGTGCGTGCCTCGTCGTCGACCCTGGTGATCATGTACGCAGCGAAGTAGATGACCTTCTCGAGATCCTTGGGCGCGAGGTCCAGCAGGTAGCCGAGCCGGCTCGGCACGCCCTTGAAGTACCAGATGTGGGTCACCGGCGCGGCCAGCTCGATGTGCCCCATCCGCTCCCGGCGTACCTTGGCACGGGTCACCTCGACACCGCACCGCTCGCAGATGATGCCCTTGAAGCGGACCCGCTTGTACTTACCGCAGTAGCACTCCCAGTCGCGGGTGGGCCCGAAGATCTTCTCGCAGAAGAGTCCGTCCTTCTCGGGCTTCAGGGTGCGGTAGTTGATGGTCTCGGGCTTCTTCACTTCGCCATGCGACCACTGGCGGATGTCGTCGACGGTCGCAAGGCCGATTCGAAGCTCGTCGAAGAAGTTGACGTCGAGCACGTGTTCTCGAACCCCTTATGTTGTCGCTCGGGGGTCCGGGGGTTGCCCCCCGGGCCAGCACTGTGGATTCGCTCAAAGTCGGTGGTCTGGCCGGACGTCGCACAACCCGCGATCGTCCGGCCAGGCCGCCGTCAAACCTCCTCGACGCTGCTCGGCTCACGCCGGGTCAGGTCGATTCCGAGCTCTTCCGCTGCGCGGAAGACGTCTTCCTCGCTGTCGCGCATCTCCACGGCCATGCCGTCGCTGGAGAGCACCTCGACGTTGAGGCAGAGCGCCTGCATTTCCTTGACGAGCACCTTGAACGACTCCGGAATGCCGGGTTCAGGGATGTTCTCGCCCTTGACGACGGCTTCGTAGACCTTGACCCGGCCCATGACGTCGTCGGACTTGATCGTGAGCAGCTCCTGCAAGGCGTAGGCGGCACCGTAGGCCTCGAGCGCCCACACCTCCATCTCGCCGAAGCGCTGACCACCGAACTGCGCCTTACCACCCAGCGGCTGCTGGGTGATCATGGAGTACGGGCCGGTCGACCTGGCGTGGATCTTGTCGTCGACCAGGTGGTTGAGCTTCAGCATGTAGATGTAGCCGACCGCGACCGGCTCGGGGAACGGCTCCCCCGAGCGACCGTCGAGCAGCCTCGCCTTGCCGTCAGGGGCCACCATGCGGTTGCCGTCACGGTTGGGCAGGGTGGACGACAGGAGCCCGGTGATCTCCTCCTCGCGAGCACCATCGAACACCGGTGTCGCGACGTTGGTGCCGGACTCCGCCTCGGCCGCGCCGATCGCCGCGAGCCTGGACTTCCAGTCCTCGTCGTCGCCCTCGATCTTCCAGCCGGCGTTCGCGACCCACCCGAGGTGCGTCTCGAGCACCTGGCCGACGTTCATCCGCGCGGGCACGCCCAACGGGTTGAGGATGATGTCGACCGGCGTGCCGTCCTCGAGGAACGGCATGTCCTCCACCGGAAGGATCTTGGCGATGACGCCCTTGTTGCCGTGCCGGCCGGCGAGCTTGTCGCCGTCCTGCACCTTGCGCTTCTGGGCGACGTGGACGCGAACCAGCTGGTTGACACCCGGCGGCAGTTCGTCGCCTTCCTCACGGTCGAAGACCCGGTGCTTGATCACCGTGCCGCTCTCGCCGTGCGGCACCTTCATCGAGGTGTCGCGGACCTCCCGCGCCTTCTCTCCGAAGATCGCACGGAGCAGCCGCTCTTCTGGCGTCAGCTCCGTCTCGCCCTTCGGTGTGACCTTCCCGACGAGGATGTCCCCAGTGGTCACCTCGGCGCCGATCCGGATGATGCCGCGCTCGTCGAGATCACCGAGCATCTCCTCGGAGACGTTCGGGATGTCCCGGGTGATCTCCTCCGGCCCCAGCTTGGTGTCGCGGGCGTCGACCTCGTGGTCGGTGATGTGGATCGAGGTGAGGATGTCCTCCTCCACGATCCGCTGGGACAGGATGATCGCGTCTTCGTAGTTGTGACCCTGCCACGACATGAACGCGACCAGCAGGTTGCGCCCCAGCGCCATCTCGCCGTTCTCGGTGCACGGACCGTCGGCGATGACCGTGCCGACCTCGACCCGAGAGCCTTCGGACACCAGCGGCCGCTGGTTGATGTTGGTCCCGGCGTTGGAACGACGGAACTTGGCCAACCGGTAGGTCTGGTAGGTCCCGTCGTCGTTGGCGACCTCGACGAAGTCGGCGCAGGCCTCGCGGACCACACCGGGCTTCTCGGCCGTCACGACCTCACCGGCGTCGACGGCGGCACGGTATTCCATGCCGGTGCCGACCAGCGGCGACTCCGAACGGATCAACGGCACCGCCTGGCGTTGCATGTTGGAACCCATGAGCGCGCGGTTGGCGTCGTCGTGTTCGAGGAACGGGATCATCGCCGTCGCGACCGAGACCATCTGCCGCGGCGAGACGTCCATGTACTGCACCTCGGCGGCGGCGATCGCGTCGACCTCACCGTGCCGCTTGCGGACCAGAACGCGGTCCTCGGCGAACGTACTGTCGGCGTTCAACAGCGCGTTGGCCTGGGCGATGACGTAGCGGTCTTCCTCGTCGGCCGTGAGGTATTCGACCTGGTCGGTGACCCGACCGTCGACCACCTTGCGGTAGGGCGTCTCCACGAAGCCGAACGGGTTGACCCGGCCGTAGGTGGCGAGTGACCCGATCAGACCGATGTTCGGCCCCTCGGGCGTCTCCACCGGGCACATCCGGCCGTAGTGGGAGTGGTGGACGTCACGGACCTCCATGCCGGCCCGGTCACGGGACAGACCACCGGGCCCGAGCGCGGAGAGCCGCCGCTTGTGCGTCAGCCCGGCGATCGGGTTGGTCTGGTCCATGAACTGGCTCAGCTGGGAGGTGCCGAAGAACTCCTTCAGCGCCGCGACCACCGGGCGGATGTTGATCAGGGTCTGTGGCGTGATCGCCTCGACGTCCTGGGTCGTCATCCGCTCGCGGACGACCCGCTCCATCCTGGCGAGGCCGGTGCGGAGCTGGTTCTGGATCAGCTCGCCGACCGTGCGCAGGCGCCGGTTGCCGAAGTGGTCGATGTCGTCGTCCTCGACCACGATCGGACCCTGCGGTGCGGGCAGCTCGGTCCGCCCCTCGTGCAGCGCGACGAGGTAACGGATGGCGGCCACGATGTCGTCGATCGTGAGCACCGACTGGTCGTGGGGCAGCTCCAACCCGAGCTTCTTGTTGATCTTGTAGCGACCGACCTTGGCGAGGTCGTACCGCTTCGGGTTGAAGTAGTAGTTCTCCAGCAGCGCCTGGGCGGCCTCCCGGGTGGGTGGCTCACCTGGCCGCAGCTTGCGGTAGATGTCGAGCAGCGCGTCATCCTGGCCGGAGGTGTGGTCCTTCTCCAGGGTGAGCCGCATCGACTCGTAGTCGCCGAACTCCTCGAGGATCTGCGCGTCGGTCCAGCCGAGCGCCTTCAGGAGGACGGTGACGTTCTGCTTGCGTTTGCGGTCGAGGCGTACGCCTACGGTGTCGCGCTTGTCGACCTCGAACTCGAGCCAAGCACCCCGCGAGGGGATCATCTTGGCGGTGAAGACGTCCTTGTCGGACGTCTTGTCGGGTACGCGCTCGAAGTAGACACCGGGCGAACGGACGAGCTGGCTGACCACGACACGCTCGGTGCCGTTGATCACGAACGTCCCCTTGGGCGTCATGAGCGGGAAGTCGCCCATGAACACGGTCTGGGACTTGATCTCGCCGGTCTCGTTGTTCATGAACTCCGCGGTGACGAACAGGGGCGCGGCGTAGGTGAAGTCGCGGTCCTTGCACTCGTCGACGGAGTTCTTCGGCGGCTCGAACCGATGATCGCGAAACGACAGGGACATGGTTCCCGAGAAGTCCTCGATCGGGGAGATCTCCTCGAAGATCTCCTCGAGGCCGGACTTGCCGGGAACGTCCGTGCGGCCCTGTTCGAGGGCTTCGGCCACCCGGGCCTGCCAGCTGTCGTTGCCGACCAGGGTGTCGAAACTCTCGACCTGCAGTGCGAGCAGGTCGGGAACCTCGGCAGGCTCCTTGATCTTGGCGAACGAAATCCGGCGCGGTGGTTCGACGCGGGTGGAGTTGTTCGGACGGGCGGACGTGGTGGACGCATTGGTGCGCGAAGCGGCCAAAAGGGGTCCTTCCGAGGCTTGCGGCTCATCTCGCAGATGGCGGGTCTCTCACATGCCGGACCGACCTAAGAATTTCCCAGGCGCGGTCGGAAGGCAGGGCAAAGCGACAGTGTAGCTACAGCGCCCACTGCTGTCTAGTCCCCTCAGATTTCTTTGGACTTGCCACTGCTCCGTCGCCCGACACCAATGCGGGGAGTCCCTGCCGACCCCGATACGACCTATTCGCCGAGCATGAGCCCTACTGTGAGGCCACGTCAAGCATTCCGGCGACCGTTTGCCGGCCTTTCGCCCGTGCGTACCGCCCGACTTGAGCTAGTTGCTCGGAAGGCGCGGGTGATGCGCTCAGAGCGCGTCGACCTTGCTGACGAGCCACCGGTCATTGACCCGCTCGACCGTCATGAGAACCCGGTTCAGATCGGTGCGCGGTTCATCCGCGCGGTTGCTGGTCGTCGTCTGGTTGACGAACAGCAGCGCGACCACCCGGTCAGGCGTCGCCGACACCACCGACGATGCCCGCACCTCGGCGACCACGACCGCCCGGGTCTTGGCGGCGGTCGGCTTGACCACCCGTGCGGTGGTGGAGGCGTACTCCTTGCGGAACTCGCCCGTGAGCAGCTTCCGCGCCCGGGAGAAGTCGCGGTCGAGATGGCGGAAGTCGTACGCCATGAACACCGGGGCCGCGGACCTGGCGGCGTCCAGTCCTTCCGACCGGGCCATGTCCAGCTGGCTCGCCGCGTGCGCGCGGTAGCCGAGGGCGGCACACGCCAGCAGCGCGACGACCACGCCCACGGCGAGCCCGATGACCAGGGCGACCGGCAGCCAGCTCTTCCCTCCGGGGGGCGGCGGCGGGCCCTCCGCCGGCTGGATGTACGTGTTCGCGCTCATTGCCGCCAGCTCCCTTCGTCCCGACGCTCCGTTGAACCGCTCACGGCCCGCTCCCGGCCCCTCATCCGACGAACGACAGGTCGACGACCCGCCAGCCGTCGGGTTCCCTGCTCAGGTCGAGCTGCAGACGGTACGTGCGCAGCTGCGGCTTGTCGGCCGCGACATTGGTGACATCGGCGTCGGCCACGACCAGGACGCGCGCCGAGTCCGGGTCGAAGCTCACGACACCGGCGTAGAGGACCTTCCCCGAGGAGACGGTCTTGTTCTCCTTGACGAGCTGCTCGAGCTCCTTGGACGCGTTGGCGTACTGCTGGCGGAAGTCGCCGGCGGACAGCGCCAGCACACCCTTCGTACTCTTGTCGAACGACCGGTGGTCGACGGTCGTGAAGTTGACGACGAGTTGCCGGGCGGCGTGGACGGCCTCGGAACGCAGCCGCTCCTCCTCCTGCGCCGCGGCGACTCGCTGGCCGAGGATCGCCGCGCCGACCCCCGCGACGACGAAAAGGCCCGCGAGGACGCCGACGAGGACGTTCCTGACCCGGCGGGCATGGACCGCCTCGTCGCCCGACTCCGCATGGCCGGCGAGCGGCGCACCAGACTGGGCGGCGGCGGGCTGGTCCCCCGTCGCGTCGGCCTGGCCAGGCTCGTTTGTCGCGACGGGCTCGTGTGTCGGGACGGACCCCTTCGCCTCGGCGGGCTCGGTTGCCTCGGCAGGCTCGTTTCCCGCCGCCTCGTCGACGGCATGCTCGCCGTCCTTCACTGGGTGAGCGGTCCGATCAGCAGCCACTTCCACGAATCCTCTCCAAAGGCACTGCGCTGCCCCCCGAGTGAGCCGACACGTGCGGATCCGCCGTCCGGCAGCCGGACCCTACCGCTTGCCGGGTCGTACCCCGCGGCAGCGGATGTGTCCCCGTCACCACCCTCAGGTGCGGCGGGCGGTGCATGCTGGGCTCCCCGCATGGTCGTCGCGGGGTCGTCGCACCTGACGTCGATGTTGGCGGGGGTGGGTTCGACCTGCTCGGGCGGACGTTTGTGGGTGCTCTCGTAGCCCTTCCGGCAGGCAGCGGGAACCGGGCCGAGCTGGAGCCCGAAATGTGCGGTGTAGTCGCCGGTCTTCGGGTCTGGGGCGATGACGGTGTAGCCGCCGCGTACGACGTAGGGGTACAGGATCAGGATGTGCTGGACCCCGTCGAGCCGGGCCCGGACGATCTCGCCCGTGGTGACGAGATTGCCGAGCAGGACCGGCACGTCGCCGGCGTTCTCGTCGATCAGCGCCTGCAGCTGGTGGGCGGTCGCCACGCCCGAGTCGAGGGTCGTCCGCAGGTCGGGGTCGGCTTCGACGAGGGTGTCGGACAGGTCGGCGAGGTCGGCCGAGAAGCTCGTGATCGCACTGCCGGACTCGCGCTGGGTGTCGAGGACCGTACGACCCTCCTCGATCAGGTCCACGGTCTGCGTCAGATTGGCGTCCGCGCTCTCGATCAGCGCGTTGCCCGCGTCCACGAGGCGGGACAAATCGGGGCCGGTGCCGCGGAACGCCGTACCCAGCTCGTCGATCACGGTGACGAGGTCCTGCCGCGGCACCGACGCGACCAGCCGGTCGAGGTCGAGCAGCAGGGCGGTGGTCGACAGCGGTGTACGGGTGTCGGCGCGCGCGATGATCGAGCCGTCACGCAGATAGGGGGCGCCGGAGCGGCGGGGTTGCAGGTCGACGTACTGCTCGCCGATCGCGGACCGGTTGGCGACCACCGCGAGAGTGTCGGCGGGTACGCGGGCCGCAGGCTCCAACGCGAGGGTCACCTCGACACCGGTGCTGGTCGGGGCGAGCTCTGTCACCCGGCCGACGCCGACGCCGCGGTAGGTGACCTCGGCGCCCTCGAAGATCCCACCCGCGTCGGCGAACTCGGCGCGGACCCGCTGCTGCCCACCGAACAGCGCCTCCCCGATCCCGGCGTACCGGGAACCCGCGATCGACACACCGACCAGCGTGAGGATCACGAACAGCACCAGCTGGATGCGTACCGTCCTCGTCATCCCAGCCCTCCCAACAGCAGGTCCGTCAGGTCGGACTGGTCCTCGTCCGCAGCGCCGGAGCCATCGAGCGGCGGAAGCGGAAGGAGGGTGGGGACGTCGGTCGGCAGCGACGTCGGGTCGTCGTCGGAAGGCTGCGGCAGCTGGGGCAGCGGTGGCGGTGTCGATCCCGACAGCAGGCCCTCGAGGTCGGCGTCGAGCGTGATCTGCAGGTTGGTGTAGTCACCCTGCACGGCGTCGGCGGCCGAATCGGCGAACGGATAGGTGAACAGCACCTCCAGCGACTTCGGCAGGCTGTCGCCGGCCTTGGCCAGCTCGGTGAGGATCGGCGCGAGGGCTTCGAGGTTGGCGAGCAGGTCGGCGCGGGTCCCCTCGATCACCCGGGTACCGACCTCGCCCAGCCTGGACAGCTCCACCAGCATCCGGGTGAGGTCCTCCCGCTGGTCGGCGAGGATCGTCAGTGCGGCCGGCAGTTCGTCGACGGTGGTCCCGATCGTCTTCCGCTGCTTCGCAAGAGACGCGGAGAGCCGGTCGAGACTGTCGATCGCCCGGCTGATCTCCCGCTTGTGCGCGTCCAGCTCGCCGACGAACGTGTCGAGCCGGCGGAGCAGCTGGTTGATGTCGGTCTCGCGGCCGTCCATGGCCTTGGTGAGCTCGACATTGATGGTCTTGAGTTGCGCGACCCCGCCGCCGTTGAGCAGCAGGGACAGCGCGGAGAGCACCTCCTCGACCTCGACGCTGCGGCCGGTCCGGGCGAGGGGGATGACGTCGCCGTCCGCGAGCCGGCCGTAGGACCGCTGGCCGCCGCGCGGAGCGGCGACGGAGACGAACTTCTCCCCCAGCAGGCTGGTCTGGCGGATCTGTGCCGTCGCGTTGTCGGGCAGGCGTACGGACCGGTCGAGCCGGAGCCTGGCGTTGGCCGTGAAGCCGTCGAGCCAGATCTCCTCGACCTCGCCGACGGTGACGTCGTTGACCTTCACCGCGGAGCGGGGAACCAGGTCGAGGACGTCGGCGAACCGGACGGTGACCAGGTAGCTGTCGCCGCCCGGGCCGGCACCTCCCGGCAGGGGCAGGTCGTACGCCGAGAACGCGCATCCGGCGAGCAGCCCACCCGCGAGGACGGCGAGGGTCGCCCGGCGGAGGCAGCTGAGTAGGCGGCTCATCGCAGGATTCCCCCCAACGTCAGGTCACGCGGAGGCTGTCCGGCGGTACCGCTGGGGACCCGGGACGCCACCCCGCCGGGCACCTCGGGCAGGGGAAGGTCGTCGAGGACCCCGCGCAGGTCGTCGCACACCGACTGCGGTTGACCGGCCTGCAGCAGCAGCGAGCAGAGGTACAGACCGGGATCGTCGAGCTGGGCGAAGTTGTCGCGGGTGTCCAGCGTGCCGGTCTGGGCGTTGTAGGCATGGTCGAGGTTGGCGAGCGCGACCGGACCGACGTCGAGTGCCTCACGCAGGGCGTCCTGCTGCTTCACCAGGGTCTTGGAGAGCTCGGTGAGGCCGTCGACGTTGGCCCGTACCTCTCCGCGGTTGTCGCGGACGAACGTCGAGATCTCCGTCAGGGCCTTCGCGAGGTGGTCGAGGGCGAGCTGCAGGTCACCACGCTCGGCCGCCAGCTGGTCGGCGACCGCGGCCAGGTCGGTGTTGAACTCCCGGACCTGCGCGTCGTTGGCGGCGAGGGTGCTGGTGAACTGCTGCAGCTGGCGTACGGTCGCGAAGAGATCGTCACGGGACCCCGAGAGCGTCTGCGTGGCGTCGGAGAGGTCGCCGATGGTGCCGTGCAGCTTCTTCCCCTGCCCGTCGAGGTTGTCCGCACCCACCCGCAGCAGCCGCGACAGTGAGCCGTCCTTGTTGGCCCCCTCCGGCCCCAACGCGACGGCGAGGTCGTCGAGGCTCGCATAGATCCGGTCCAGCTCGACCGGCACCGCCGTCTGGTCGAGCGCGATCTCGGCACCGTCGGCGAGCACCGGGCCCTTGCGGTAGACCGGTGTGAGCTGGACATAACGGTCGCTGACGATCGACGGTGAGATGACCGCGGCCCTGGCGTCGGCCGGGATGTCGTACTCCGCCTCGTACGTCATCTCCACCCGGACCGCCCGGCCGTCGGGCACGACCCGCTCGACCCGGCCGATCGGGACACCGAGGACGCGGACGTCGGATCCCACGTAGAGACCGACCGTCCGGGGGAAGTGCGCGGTGAGTCGCTTGCGCGGCTCGTCCGGCCACAGCGCGTAGGTGAGGGTCGCGACGACCGCCAGCGCGACGACGACCGCGAGGACGTGGGTGCCACGGGAGAACCGGCGTACGAACGAGAGGCGGGGTTCGGACCACGTCATCGGCCACCCCCGTTCCCGGCCGCGCCGTCAGGCAGCGAACCCGTCCCAGCCGGCAGGCCCGGCAGCCGCGGCGTGCCCGGCAACGGGACCAGGTTGGGGATGTAGGTGTCGAACCACGGTCCGGTGCCGAGCGTGTTGGCGAAGACCCGCAGGAACGGCGCGAGCAGCTCGATGCTCTTGTCGAGGTGTTCCTGGTTGTCGCGGAGCAGCTTCACCACCGCGGCGAGGCGTTGGAGGGCGGGTTCGAGCTGCTTGCGGTTGTCCTCGACCAGGCCGGTGATCTGCAGGGACAGTTCCTGCGTGGTGACGAGCAGCTGGTGGATGAGCGCGCGGCGGGCACGGACCTCCTTCAGCAGCAGGTCGCCGTCGCGGATCAGCTTCGCCAGCTCCTGGTCGCGGTCGGACAGCACCTTGGAGACGGTGTTGGCCCGGGCCAGCAGAGCCTGCAGCTGCTTGTCCCGGGAGGCGATCGTGCGGGAAAGCCTCGACAGGCCCTCGAGCGAGCCGCGCACCTCCTCCGGCGTGTCCGCGAACGTCGTGCTCAACGTGTCGAGCGCCTTCGCCAGCTGGGCCGTGTCGATGCTCTCCGTCGTCGTGGTGAGATCACTGAACGCTTCGACCACGTCGTACGGAGCGACCGTGCGTGAGCGCGGGATCTCCTTGTCAGGGTCGAGCTCGCCCGTGCCGGCGGGGGCGAGGGCGAGGTACTTGCGGCCGAGCAGGGTCCGGATCCGGATGGCGGCACCGGTCTCGGCGCCGAGGCGTACGTCCCGGTCCTCGACCTTGAACTCGACCCGCACGTGGTCGCCGGCCAACTCGACCGCGCGGACGGCGCCGACCTTGACGCCGGCCACGCGTACCTCGTCGTCGACCCGGATCCCGCCGGCCTCGGTGAACTGGGCGGCGTACGTCGTGCCACCTCCGATGAACGGCAGATCCGCGGCGTTGAACGCGGCGTACAGCAGGGCGGCGATGACGGCAAGACCGATCACCCCGGTCGTCACCGCGTTGCGCGCGTCGCGGCCCCTCATCGCTGGCACCTCGCCGCGTCGACGTGCAGCCCGGCGCGCGGCAGTTCCTGGCCGGTGGGCAGCACGACCCGGCCGTCGAAGTCGCAGAGGTAGAAGTTGAACCACGAGCCGTAGGTCGCCGTGCGGGTCAGCGCGGTGAGCTTCGGCGGCATGTTCTGCAACGTGCGTTCGACGACCGGCGCGTTGTCCTCGAGGGTGCCGGCGACCTTGCCCAGCTCGGCGATGTCGGTCTTCAGGTCACCGCGGCTGTCCTCCAGCAGGCCGGCGGTCTGCTCGTTGAGGGCGACGATCGAGCCGAGCGAGTCGCCGATCGCCTCCCGGTCGGCGGCGAGCCCGGAGACGAACCGCTGGAGCTCGAAGATGAGTTGGGTGAGCTTCTGGTCCCGGTCGGCCACGGTGGCGAGCACGACGTTGAGGTTGTCGATGAGGTCGCCGAGCACCTTGTCCTTGTCGGCGAGCGTCGTCGTCAGGGATGCGGTGTGCGCCAGGAGGCTCTCGACGGTCCCGGCCTCGCCCTGAAGTACCTGGATGATCTCGTACGCCAGTTTGTTGACGTCCTGCGGCGACAGCGCGGCGAACAACGGCTTGAACCCGTCGAAGAGCACGGTCAGGTCCAACGCCGGCTGGGTCTGCGAGACCGGGATCGTGCCGCCGGCGGGCAGGGGCGCTGCCGAGCCGGCACCTTCGCTCAACGCGAGGTAGCGCTGACCGACGAGGTTGCGGAACCGCAGCGCGGCCTGGGTGCTGCGAGACAGTGACTGGTCGGCGTCGACGGTGAAGGTCAGCTCGGCCAGGGGTCCGCCCGCCGACCCTGCGCTCTCCGACGCCTCGCCGCCCGCGGCGCTGGCCCGGACTTCCCTCCCCGCGTCGAGCACCTCGATGTCGCGGACCTCGCCGACGCGGACCCCGGCGATGCGTACGTCGTCGCCCTTCTCGACACCGGTGACGTCGGTGAAGACGGCTTTGTACTCCTCGGTGCCGCCCAACCCGACATTGGCGATGGTGAGTGCGAGCAGGGCCGTGGCGAGCGTGGTCACGACGACGAAGACGACCAGCTTCGCCGCTGCCGCTGTCGTCGCCCGGTCCAGCGGACGCAACCGCACACCAGGGAACCTCACTTCACACTCACCTCCGTTCCGCGGGCCATGGGACCGAAGAGCAGGGTGGCGATATCAGGGACGTCCTGCGGCGCGGTCCCCGTCGCCGGTCCGACGATGGCGTCGACGATCTGTTGCTCCGCGGCCGTTCCGGCGTACCCGCTCGTGGTGTCGAACACCGGCACCCGCGAACCCGGGCCCGGCTGGTTGCCCACACCCGTCTGGACGCCGCTGCGCGGCGCCAGATTCTCCTGGGTGTACGGCGGATTCGGCAAACCGCGGCACCCAGGTCCCCGGTCGTCGAGGAACGCCGGCCGGTCGTCGTCGGTGTAGGCGTTGTTCCGGTTGACGATCTCGAGGGTGATGTGCAGCGCACCCGAACTGCCGTCGAAGTGGTCACCCTTGCCGAAGGCGTCCTCGAAGCGCGGCACCCAGCCCGCCATCCCTTCCAGCAGGCAGGAGTACTCCGGTGAGTAGGTCTCCAGCAGGTCGAGGGTGGGGCGGCTCACCTCGCCCACCCGGATGAGCGAGCGCTCGTTGTCGGCAAGGAAGTACCGCGCCGTCGTGCTCGTGCCGGCGAGGTCGGTGAGGAAGTCCTCCAGCGCCCGCTGCTTGACCACGACCGTGTTGCCGGTCCTGGTGGCGTTGGCCAGGAGGCGCACGAGGTCAGGGCTCGCCTCGTCGTAGACGTCCGCGACGTCCGCGAGCGCCGACACGTCCTCCTTCAACGCCGGAAGGTGCGGGTTGAACTCACCGAGGTAGTCGTTCAGGCGGGTGAGGTTGCCGCCGATGTCGTCGCCCCGTCCTTCCAGGGCGGTCGCGAGCGCCGACAGGGTGGCGTTGAGCTTGGCCGGCTGGAGTGTACGCAGCAGCGGGTAGGTGTCGTCCAGGACCTGTTCGAGCTCGATGTCGACCCTGGCCCGCTCACGGCCGATGACGTCACCCGCCGCGAGCGGCCGCAGGTCCGGGTCGGGCGGCACCACGAGTTCGACGTACTTCTCGCCGAAGAGCGTCTTGGGCACGATCCGCACGCGTACGTTGGCCGGGATCGCGTCGATCGTGTCGGGCTTCAGCGCGACGTGGATGCGCGCCCCACGTCCGTCGGACTCGACGTCGCGCACCTCCCCCACCAGCAGTCCACGCATCTTGACATCGGCATGCCGGCTCAGCTGGAGCCCGATGTGGGACGTTTCCACCGTGACGTCGACGGACGGCGTGAACGCCTTGACGAAGAAAGCGTAGGTGAGGACGCCCACGAGGGCCAGCACCAGCAGGAACCCCACGCCGAGTGCCGATCGCCTGCGGTCGTGGCCGCTCCGGCCGTGCCCTGTGCGTCCGTGCCCTGTACGTCCGGCCATCGCTACCCCGCCAACCTGACTGTGGTGGTCGCGCCCCAGATCGCCATCGACGCCAGCAGGTCGACGACGTTGATGGCGACGATCGAGGTACGCACCGCCCGACCCACCGCGACGCCGACGCCAGCCGGACCGCCCGATGCGTGGTAGCCGTAGTAGCAGTGGATTCCGATGATGACGATCGCGAAGATGACGACCTTTCCGAACGACCACAACACGTCGTACGGCGGGAGGAAGAGCTGGAAGTAGTGGTCGTAGGTGCCGACACTCTGGCCGTAGTAGCCGGTGACGATCAGCCTCGTCGCGAAGTACGACGAGAAGAGCGCGATGACGTAGAGCGGCACGACCGCGGCCAGTCCGGCGATGATCCGCGTGGTCACCAGGAACGGCAGTGACGGCACCGCCATCACTTCGAGCGCGTCGACCTCTTCACTGATCCGCATCGCACCGAGCTGTGCGGTGAACCCGCAGCCCACCGTGGCGGCGAGGGCGATGCCGGCGATGAGGGGAGCGATCTCCCTGGTGTTGAAGTACGCCGAGACGAAGCCGGAGTAGGCCGACGTGCCGAGCTGGTTCAGTGCGGCGTACCCCTGCAGGCCCACCTCGGTGCCGGTGAAGAACGCGAGGAAGGCGATGACGCCCACCGTGCCGCCGATCACCGCGAGCGCGCCCGTGCCGAAGCTCACCTCGGCGAGCAACCGTCCTACCTCACGGCGATAGCGACGCAGCGTACGGGGTGTCCAGGCGATCGCCCTGACATAGAAGGCGAGTTGGCCGCCTAGCGCGTCGAGCCCGTCGACCGGTTTCGCTGCCAGTCTCCGGAGGGTGGCTCGGCGTCTGGCAACCCGGCGTTGGGCTCCCAACCTGGCGGGGTCGACGTGGGTCTGGGTCATCGCCGCCTCACGCCCCCTTCGGCGGGACCTGGCGGTGTTTGCCCAGGGGGACGACCCCCTGGAACCCCCGACCCTGGCTGATCACGCAGCTCACGCCCCCTTCGGCGGGACGACCTGGAAGTAGATCGCCTGCATCACGAAGTTGGCGAAGAACAACAGCATGAACGTGATGACGACCGACTGGTTGACGGCGTCGCCGACGCCCTTGGGGCCCCCTCCTGCGTTCAATCCCTTGTACGACGCGACGATCGCGGCGATCAGACCGAACACCAGAGCCTTGATCTCCCCCGCCCACAGGTCCGGCAACTGAGCCAGCGCGGTGAACGACGCGAGATAGGCCCCAGGGGTCCCGCCCTGCAGCACGACATTGAACACGTAGCCACCGATGACGCCGACGACACTCACGAGACCGTTGAGGAAGACGGCGACGAACATCGCGCCGACCACCCGCGGGACCACGAGGCGTTGCAGCGGATCGATGCCAAGCACCTGCATGGCGTCGATCTCCTCGCGGATCCGCCGCGAACCGAGGTCGGCGCAGATCGCCGAACCGCCCGCTCCGGCGATCAGCAGCGCGGTCACGATCGGCGAGGCCTCGCGAACGACGGCCAGCACCATCGCCGCACCCGAGAACGACTGGGCGCCGAACTGCTTGATGAGTCCGCCGATCTGCAACGCGATGACGGCACCGAACGGGATCGACACCAGAGCCGTCGGCACGATCGTCACACTGGCGAGGAACCAGGCCTGCCGGATGAACTCCCTTACCTGGAAGGGTCCTCGCGGCACGACCTTGAGGACGTCCCACGCGAAACCGCAGAGAGTACCCGTGGCGCGAAGCGGCGCCGTGAGCTGCCAACTCATGCGTCGTCTCGCTTTGCTGTGCACACAGACGAGGCACCAGGCACGCTGGGTCCACTGATCCGCTCGCTCATGTCCATCCCCCGCCGCTGGGCGTGTCGGTCGGGGCGCCGACGATCGCTCCTGGCGCGGTCGTGACGTCGCGCTGGAACGAACCGGGCGGCGGACGTACACCATGGGCCAGACACCACTGGCCGGCCGGGCGTTGGGTGTAGCGAGGCTGGCCGTTCGACGGCTCCAGCTGCAGCGGAATCGGCGGCAGCGGTGGGAGTTCCACGCCCAACGCCTGCTCGGCCGCGAGCTCGTCGGCGTCCTTCTCCTCCGCCATGCCGATCGGTCCGAACCTCTGCGCGTTGAGGAACTGGCGTACGACGGGTTCTTGCGAGCACAGGCACATCTCCCGCGGGCCGAACATCGCGAGGTGCCGGTGATAGAGCAGGCCGATGTTGTCCGGGACCGTGCGTGCGGTGTTGACGTCGTGGGTGACGATGAGGAACGTCGCGCCTGTCTGCTGGTTGAGGTCGACGATGAGCTGGTTGAGATAGGCCGTACGCACGGGATCGAGGCCGGAGTCGGGCTCGTCGAACAACACGATCTCCGGCTCGAGCACGAGCGCGCGTGCCAAGCCGGCCCGCTTGCGCATGCCACCGGAGATCTCGCCGGGCAGTTTGCGTTCGGAGCCGAGGAGCCCGACCATCTCGAACTTCTCCATGACGATGGCCCGGATCTCGGACTCGGGCCGCCTCGTGTGTTCCCGGAGGGGAAACGCGACGTTGTCGTAGAGGTTCATCGACCCGAAGAGGGCGCCATCCTGGAAGAGCACACCGAACAACCGGCGTACTTCGTACAGCTCCCCCTCACGACACGTGGCGATATCGTGACCCTCGATAAAGATGTGACCGCGTTCGGGATTGAGGAGTCCGACAAGACACTTCAGGAAGACCGACTTCCCGGTGCCGGACGGGCCCAGCATGACGCTGATCTCGCCCGAGGGAATCGTCAGGCTGACATCCCGCCAGACCGCCTGCCCACCAAAGGACTTGGTGAGCTCCTCGACTCGGATCTCCACCCCCAAGGGACCACTCCTCACACCGTCGGAAAGGCTCACGGCCTCGATGTCATGGAGGTCGCCTCGGCTACCGGGGTCCCCCGCGGACAGCAGCCAGCACGCCCTGACCTCACCCAACGAGCAGCGCGCCGTGAGGTTACGTACGAGTTACCGCTCGGGAGGGCGCCCCATCCACCCTCACGTCGCCCGGCGAAGACGAAGCAGAAGGGGCGGCCACCAGGAACCTGGAGGCCGCCCCTTTCGGTGCGAAGAACACACCCCGGCAGGTCGAACCCGCCGGCGTACTGCGATCTGCTGCCTACTTCACCGAGACCGACGCGCCAACGCCCTCGAGGGCTTCCTTGGCCTTGTCGGCGGCTTCCTTGTTGACCTTCTCCAGGACCGGCTTGGGCGCGCCCTCGACCAGGTCCTTGGCCTCCTTCAGACCAAGGCTGGTGAGGCCGCGGACCTCCTTGATGACCTGGATCTTCTTGTCGCCGGCGGCCTCGAGGATGACGTCGAACTCGTCCTTCTCCTCCTCGGCCGCGGCCTCGCCGCCACCGCCGCCGACAGGAGCCGGGGCGACGGCGACCGGCGCCGTCGCTGTGACGCCGAACGTGTCCTCGAACTGCTTGACGAACTCGCTGAGCTCGAGAAGGGTCATCTCCTTGAACGAGTCGAGCAGCTCATCGGTGCTGAGCTTTGCCATGGTGGCGTTACCTTCCGTGTGTGATGCCGTGGTGATGGGTGGTCGTACGTAGGTCAGGACTCCGAGTCGCTGCTCTCCTGCTCGCCCGCGGACCCGGACTCCGGGGCCGCCTCGCCGGCCGACTCCGTCGACCCGGCGGCAGCCGGACCTTCGGCTTCGACCTTCGCCCGCAGCGCTTCGGCAAGCCTCGCGGCCTGCGACAGCGGCGCCTGGAACAGCGACGCCGCGCCCGCGAGCGACGCCTGCATGGCGCCTGCGAGCTTGGTGAGGAGCACCTCGCGGGACTCGAGGTCGGCGAGCTTGGTGATCTCGTCGACGGCGAGGGTCTTGCCCTCCAGGACGCCGCCCTTGATGACAAGACTCGGGTTGGCCTTGGCGAAGTCACGCAGACCCTTGGCGACCTCGACCGGGTCCCCAGAGATGAACGCGATGGCCGTGGGGCCGACCAGGAGCTCGTCGAAGTTCTCGACGCCTGCTTCCTTCGCCGCGATCTTGGTCAGCGTGTTCTTCACCACGGCGTAGCTTGCGTTGTCGCCGAGCGAGCGCCGCAGCTCCTGCAGTTGCTTGACGGTGAGCCCGCGGTACTCGGTCAACACCGCGCCGCCCGATCCGCGGAACTGGTCCGTGAGCTCGGCGACGGCGGTTGCCTTGTCCGGCCTCGCCATGGTTCTCCTTCCACTGTGTGGTGGCCCGAGGACGGTGCCGGTCGTGGAAGGACCCGAATGATGCGAAATGCCCCGTGCAGACGCACGGGGCATGCTGTCACGGAAGCGGGGGACGGTGCCGGGCGTACGCCCATGATCGTCGCCTGCTACGTGGCTACCACGTCACGCCTGCGCGGGCCGCCCGCATCGCGGGACCTTCAGCCACCCGAGGGCGGCAACCAGCGGTCTTCGGCAGCGGCCAGGATACGGGAGGGTTCGCGAACGGACCAAACCGCCCCCGCAACCCGGCCGGTGGTCAGTCCTTGCTCAGGACGGGACTGTTCTCGAGCACCTCGACGTCCTCGGTCACCGCCGGAAGGTTCACCGGGACGATCTGCTCCGGCGCCAGCGGCGGCACCGTGACGTCTCCGGTCCAGCGGACGTCGAGCGTCACCGTCTTCTGGCCGGGGCGGTCGAAGGTGTTCGTGACGTAGAAGCCGGGGTTGTTCTCCGGGAGCCGTCCCGAGACGTACGGCCTGCCGCGCCCGGTGGCCGTTCCTCCGTCCTCGAACGTCCAGGTGAGGTCGGCTTCCGCGGTGATCTCACCGTCCAGGCCGCCGTTCGGCCGGTCGATGTGGATCGGGATGCTGATCCGAGGCGGGTCCTGCGACAGGACCGTCGCGGGTGGGCCGATCCCGGCTGGATAGTTCGTCGAGACGATCGTGGGCAGGTTGATGAGGGTCCGGGCATTCGGCGAGATCTGGATGGCCGGCGCGTTCAACTGCTGGAAGACCTGGTAGTTGACCTCCCAGCTGATCTCCTGCATCGGGATGAAGTCGTCGTCGCCGGGCTCTTCGCAGTCGGCTTCGCGTCCGACCCACGGACCCGGCTCGCCGCCCACGATCTCCCGTTCCCACCTGATCCACGCGAAGAGCGGAAGGCCACGCGGGCCGCGGAGGTTCGCACCACAGATGATTCCGGTGATGTACGCGGGAGGGCCGTCGCAGGCGAAGTCCGGATCTCCTTCAGGGCACAGGAGTTCGTTGGTGTTGCTCCGCTGGACGAAGACGGTGGCCGGGCCACTACTCCCTCCGGTGGGAGGCGCTCCGGTCGCCTGTGGCGGGCGCCAATAGCCGCTGGCGGACTCGCTGTACTGCCAGCCGATGCCGTCCTGTGGTCCTGCGTAGGCCGGCGTGACGAGGCCCACCGCCAGGAGACCGGTGAGCAGGGAGACGCTCAGAGCCCTTCGCGCAAGCCGCCTCATCCGACCTTGCTCCCTTCGGCGATCCGCCAACTCTCGCCGACGTTGATGACGGAGTACTGGAATCGCACGGTCTCGGCCGGGCCCTTGTCGACGACCTTGCCGGATCCGCTGGTTGTTTCGTACGCGCTGATCACGGCGTCGACGGTCACCACGATGCGGTCGGAGCGTTGGCCGCCGACGGTGATCTCGGGCTTCGTGAAGATGCCGCCCTCGACCTTGCCGCCGCTGGAATAGGCACCGCTGATGTACTGCTTCGAGGCGTCGCAGACGGTGCAGGACTCCACCATCGCATCGACCGCGGAGAAGTCGCCGTCGCCCGTCGCCTTGTTCTGTGCCGCGAGGTAGTCACCGATGAACGCCTTGACGTCGGCAGCGGTCGCGGGATCGACCTTTCCGGCACCACCGGTGATGATCTTGCCGGACTTACCGCTGGGGCTCGCGGACGCCGTCGGGCTGGGCTCCTTCGTCGCGTCGCTTGTAGCGGATGTGCGCGTCGACGGCTTGTCGAGCGCCTTCGGCTCGGGCGAGCCACCGCAGCCGGCGGTGGTCAGCACAAGTCCTACGGCGGCCATCGCCGCCCACCCCACTCGTCGCACAGCCCTAAGCTCCCCAGAAGCACCCGTGGCGCCGCCCAGTCCGACAAACCGGGCCAACCGTAACAGCACGTGACCGACCGCCGGAAGCGGCGATCTCGGAAACAACACACGCACGGACAGGTCCGGTGGTTGCGCCCGACCTGCGCTCTGTCGGTTCGATGTGTACGTGCGTACGATCCGCAGTGCCGTGGTGGCCCGTAGGCCCCCTGCGGCCAGGCTCAGTCGTAGGTCCATCCCGCGACGTGCCAGGTGCCGTCCGCGTCCTTCTTCAGCGTGAACGTCGAGGCGTTGGGCTTGGCGGGGAACTTCTTGCTCGACCCGGCGGCGCTCACGATCTTGTAAGGGGACACGGTGCTCTTGACCTTGACGACCACCGACCCGTCGTCCTTGCCGGAGAAGTTGAACGTCGGCCTGGTGAACGTGCCGCCCTCGACCTTGCCGCCCTCTTCGTACAGCTGGGAGTAGTAGGTCGCGGACATCTGGCAGTTGCCGCACTCGTCTGCGCTCATGGCGATGACGGCCGAGAAGTCGCCGTCGGCCATCGCCTTGTCGTGGGCTGCAAGGAACTTCTGCACGAACCTCTTCGCCGCCGCCTCGTCATCGGCGGCGACGTCGGCACCCTTGGCGGCCGAGCTGGGCGATGCCGAGACACTGGGGCTCGCACTCGCCGAAGGGCGTGCTCTGGGGTCCTTCTTCGGTTCGTCGGTGCTGCCCGGCGAACCGCCGCACGCCCCCAGCGCCAGGCCGAGTCCCACAGCCAGACCGGCCATCCACCCCGCTGTCGATCGCACTGTCCACTCCCACGTTGATCTGCGCTGCGACAAAGCCGGGCAACCGTAACAAACCGTGCGGATGTCCTCTCAGCCGGGATTCTGATCAAACAGATCCGACCGATACGCACGCGGGCCTGTGTACGACGGTCTGTAAGCCGGCTGTTAGCCCGTTCGGACCAGTCTCGACTGCGCACAGCTGCACTGGATGGTCGCTGTGCGGAGAGGGCGCCATGAGGACCGAGCCGGCCGGCCAGAACGACGTGGCCGCCGTCGTCGTCGGCGGGGCCGGCCTCTGCCTCCTGCTCCTGGGGCTGGCGCTGCCGTGGATGTCCGGAGCCGAGTTCACCAGCGGCTGTGTGGTCACTGGGTCGACGGCCTACGCATTCGAGTTTCGTCCCTGGTCGTGGATCTACGTCGTCTGCGCCGGCGCCCTGGTCGGCAGCCAGTTCTTCGGCACGTCGAGGGCGCCGGGCAGGCTGGCGGTTGCCGTGCCGCTCAGGTTGGTCGCGGTGCTCGTCGCGTTCGGCGCCACGCTCGGCGCGGAGGCGATGATCCGGGCCGAGGACATCAGGGCGAACCAGCGCCTGGTCGTTCGGGGCGACGTCGGCGACTGCGACGCCGCCGCCTGGATGAGCCCGACGGGCGGCTTCTTCCTCTCCCAGCTGGTCGTCCTCGTGTTCGGGCTCATCGTCCTGCGAGTCCTGCCGCGGTGGTTCCGCCTGGTGGCCTGTGCCGGCTACGGGATGCTGTTGCTCGTCGCGTCGCTGGCGATGCCGTGGGCGGAGTACCGGGCCTATGTCGCCGGCCGCGTGGAGACTGAGCTGTACTGGTTCACGTCGTACGGCTCCAAGGGTCTCGGGTATCTGTGGGGTGTCGTCACGGTCGGCGGGCTGGTCCTCGTCTCCTTGGGTACGAAGGGAGCAGCGCGCCGGATATTCGCCGCCCTCGCCATCGTCGCGACGGTCGCCGTGCTGGTGCTGCTCGGTCTCGTCGACCTGGGCGCCCTGCAGGGTGCGGTCCGTCCAGAAGAATCACCGGTGTACGACGACATCGACACCGGTCACAGCACCTGGCTGGCGCTCGCGGTGGCCGGCGCCCTCACACTGATCTCCACAGCGGCGTCAGCCCTTCGCGGACGACTTCTGCCAACGCCTCGTACGCGACGGCGTCGGCGGCCCGACCGAGCGCTCCGGCCACCGCCGCCTGGCACTCCGGCGTCGTTCTCGAGCAGGGAAACCAGCTGAAGGGACTTCGAAGGTTCACAGCATGCAGCCTTGACCGACCGGCGAGAGGCTTGGCTATCCGACGCCCTCACTGTTCTCCGCGCGGAGCACCGCGGATCGCTTTCGTACACCAGGCGTGGGCGTCGGCGATGAGTGTGGTGAACGCGGCGTCGGTCCAGCGGTACGCCGGATCGGGCTGGCCTGGAGGCTCGGCGTCGAGTCCGAGCCGCGTCGCCGCTTGCTCCAGGCCGATCGGGAGGGGCAGGCCGAGCGGCCGCCGCAGTGCGTCCCACTGGCCGGCCAGCGCCGTGCTGGCCTCGTAGTCGCCGAGGTCGGCGGCGAACAAAGCCGTCTGGAGTACGCCCGGCAGCGCGTGGCGAAAGTTGGAGTGTCCCAGGCTGGCATCCAGAGCGTCGACGAGCGCTGCCAGGCCTGCCGCCGGGTCGCCGGCCCGTCGGTGCGCCTCGGCAAGCAGCATCCACAACGCAGCGTGCCGCGCGCCGAGCCCCGGGTAGGCAGTGCGCATCCAGTCCGTCGCCCCGGTGAGGAATCGCCTGGCCGCTTCGCACTCACCAGCGGCGAGATGGGTCAACGCGATCGCCCTGCGCGGCGGCTCCTGTTCGGCGGGATTGGTGATCTCGGACAACCGCGCGCAGAGTGCGTGGGTCGCGTGACGCGCCCTTGCGAGGTCGCCGCGGCATAGCGCAACCTCGATCTGCACCGCCTCCTGTGCGGGCGAGGGTGGACGGCCGGCGAGTGCCGGAGCGCGGTTGTAACGTTCGCAGGCGTCGGCGGCTTCGTCGTAGCGACCCCAGGTCGTGAACACCGACGCGGTGGCCGTGAGGACCGTTCCGGCGGCCGGGTACGAACTCGCTCGCACGTCGTCAACGGCACGCACGGCATCCGCCAGCGCCTCGGGATCCAGCAGGGAGCAACGAATGGTGAGGAGGTTTGCCCGCGCCTCGAGGTGTTCGCGGGGTCGAAACCGAGCCAGGTCGTCGGTGATACCTGTCATCAGGGCGAGGTTTCCCAGGTAGTCACCGCGGATCGCGCGCAGCATAGCCTGATGGAAGCGCAGCAGGACAGCCACCTCGTGGACCGCGGCGACGTCGACGCAGGCCAACGCGCGATCGAGCCAACGCTCCCCTTCGCGAAGGTACGCCCGGTGCGTCAACCAGAACTCGAAGAGGCGGGCGGTGAGCTCCGCCGCCTCGGTGACACGGCCGCGGGCGTACGCATGGTCCAAGGCACAGCGGAGGTTCACCACATCGGCCTCGAGCTCCCGCGCGGCTGCTACCCGGTCCCGGTATCGGAGCAACCCGTCGAGGCCGCGTGCACGGTCGAGCCACTGCGCCAGGTGCCGATCGGCAACGGCCACCGTCTCACCCGCATCGGCAAGGCGTTCCGCCGCGAACACGCTGACCGCCTGCAACAGCCGGAAACGCCGTTGCTCGCCGCGCCCCTGCGGCTGGACCAGCGAACGCTCGACAAGCCTGGCAAGGACAGGCGCCACCTTCGCCTCGTCCAGTGGCGCGAACCCGCAGACCCGTTCGGCATCGGCCAGCCGAAACCCGCCGGCGAATCCGGACAGCCGGCGGAGCAGGAGACATTCGTCCGCGCCCAGCAGGCCGTACGACCAGTCGACTGCCGCCGAGAGCGTGCGGTGCCGTGGATCGCCGCCTGAGCTGGCCCGCTCCAACAGCCCTATCCCGTGCCTCAGCCGCTTGTGCAGCTCGTTGACGTCCAGCACGCGCAGCTGGGCCGCGGCGAGTTCGACAGCGAGCGGCAGCCCGTCCAGGAGCCGGCAGATCGCCGCGACGTGTGACAGATCCTCGTCCTCGGTGAGTGCGAGGGACGGCAGGGTCTCTTCCGCGCGGACGAGAAAGAGGGCGACCGCGGGTGTGTCCGGGTCGGGCAGGCTTCCGGCAGCAGGCACGGCGAGCGGCTCGAGCGGCCAGACGGCTTCCTCAGCCACACCGAGCGGTTGGCGGGAGGTCGCCAGCACGGTCAGGTCCGGGCAGGAGCCGAGCAGGCGCCGGACCAGCACCGCACATTCCTCGGCGAGGTGCTCGCAGTTGTCGAGGACCAGCAGCATGCGTCGTCCGGCCAGCAGGCGTTCGACGTTACTGAGGACGTCGCCGTGCGGGGTGTTGATCCGTACCATCGCGCCGAGCGCCGCGACCGCTTCCTCCGCCGACGCCAGAGCCGCGAGCGCCACCACCGCGACACCGTCGGGGAAGCGCGGCGCCATGTCCTCGGCCACCCGCAGCGCCAGCGTGGTCTTGCCGCAGCCACCGGCACCGGTGACGGTCACCAGCTGCCGGCCGGCGAGGAGGCCCAGCAGTGCGAGCTTGTCCTGGTCGCGTCCGATGAGTCGGTGAAGGTGGCAGCGCGGGCCGCGCCAGGTCGAGGCGTACGACCTCCGCTGCGGCGGCCGGCGCCCGCCGACGGACTGGTGCAGGAGACGCTCATGCGCCTCGCGTATCTCGTCGCCCGGATCGACGCCGAGCTCATCCGAGAGGCGTCTCGTCAGCCCATGCAGAAGGTCGAACGCCGCTGCCTGCTCTCCTCGGCTGGCAAGCAGCAGCGCGTGGCGCGCGTGCAGCCGCTCGTGGAACGGGTGCTCCTCGACCAACGTGCCCAGGTGTGGCAGTGCGTCGTCCGCGCGGGTGCACCGGAGTGCCGCCTCGGCCAGCTGTTCGGCCGCGGCCAGGCGTTCACGGTTCAGGCGTTGGGCGCGCTCGCAGGTGCGTACGGGATCCGGGGCGTCGGCGGCGACCGGTCCGCGCCACAACGCCAGCGCGCTGGTGAGAAGGGCGCACCGCTCGTCGGCCTCGTGCGTGGCGGTGGCAGTCGCGACTAGGCGGGTGAACCGGTCGGCGTCGGACTCGCCGCCCGGGATGGCGAGTCGATACCCGCCGGCATCGCGGTCGATGCGTACGGCATCACCCACGTGCGTACGAATCCAGGCGCGGAGCCGGTTGACCGCGACGTGGACCCAGGTGCGGCCACTCGCAGGTAGGTCGTCGTCCCACAGCAGATCGAGGAGCCGATCGGCGTCTACTGATGGCTCGCTGAGCGCAAGTGCGGCGAGCAGGCCGCGCTGGGTGGCCGGCATGGAGAGCATCGACGAGTCGCCGTCGCGCCAGACTCCGACAGCGCCGAGCACCCCCACCCGAACCACCGGCTTGCCCACATCGCGCTCCCCCGCCGCCCCAAGATCACCTAGCCCGTCACCTTAACCGAGCGTCGGCTTTCCTGCTGTAAGCCAGGTGTAAGCGTGCGCTGGCCATCCTCGACCCCACGTACGGAGTGGGGAGCATCGGGATGAGCCAGGTAGGCGGATCGAGGGAATCCGGGCGGGCGCTGGTCGTTGTGCTCCTCGCCGTTCTGGTCGTCGTGGCTGGCGGAGTCGGTTACGCGGTCTGGTCCTGGTCGGCCAAACCGCGCCCCCTGGACGGACTTCCTGACAACTCCACCGTCGCCGAGGCGTGTGCCGAGCGCGGGTACTTCCCGGCGGCCGCGCCCCATGACGGTTCCGGAACAGCCCCGGTACGGATCGCGATCCGGAAGGAGAAGGAGGGTGCGTACGGCGGGGAGTACGAATCCCTGCTGATCCGTCCAGTCCCGGGGCAGCGCGTACCGGCCATCCTGAATCCGACGCGGAATGAGACCGCTGAGCTGATCGCCTGCCTCGACCAGACCGGCGTGGGCGAGCAGGTCGAGACCTGCCGGTTCGACAGTGCATCCGACGAGATTCCGATGTACGAAGCGACGTACGACGTCACGGTCTACGAAGCCCGCACCGGTGAGCAGGTGGGGAGGACCGCGCTCGCCGACGCCGAGCAGGCTCTCTGTCCGGCGATGCTGTTCGTCGGTGATGGCGAGACGAAGCTCTATACCGAACCCAGCGCCCGCCAACTCGAACGCGTACTCGCGAAGTTCGCGTCCTGATCAGAGGGGCAGGCAATGGCGACGTACACACGTCTCGCGACCGCGTCGGCGATGGTGGCGGTGCACGTGGGTCGTGACGCACCCACCGGTCGATCCTCCTGAACGACCCGCTTCCAGGAGAGGAGGTCCGCACCGCGACCGGCCTCAACCCCAGCTGCGACTACGACGTGCCCTGAGTCGGTGCCCGCAGGGTCAACCGCGCCTGACCGAAGAACCCAGGGGAAACCATGGCCAAGCTCCGCACGGAGAGTTCCAGGTCGCGATCCCAGGCCCCGGCGATAGCGCTCCCACGAAAGCGTACGTCTTCGGTGGCGTGGACCTGACCAACGTGCCCAGCCGCAACGTCAAGGATGCCGAGTTCCGCAGGCGGTGGCCGGACACCGCGCAAGCGATGCGGAAAGCAGCCAGCGAAGCGACATTCGACGAGAGCACGCGGCGACTGCTGGTCGGCGGGCAGACGGTGTTCCAGCAGACATCGCCCGGTTCCTCGACTGACGAGAACCAACATCGAGACGCGCCTCCCCAGCTCCCTGCGGGCGTGTTCATCGCGCTCGCGGTCGGCCTCGGGTTCGTGCTACTGCACGCCCTCCTCTTCGTACGTACTGCAAGGAGGCGATGACAGGCGGCCCCGGGTCGGGATACACGAACGCCCCCGGCACGCGAGGGGCATTCGCGGCGGAGGGCGTTCGTAGCGAGGCGTCGAGACAGACCGCGCGATCAGGCGCTCGCGGCCTCCGCGTCCTCCACGGTCTTGGCGGGGTCGACCGGGATACCCGGGCCCATCGTCGTCGACAGGACGATCCGTCGAACGTACCGACCCTTCGACGACGACGGCTTGAGCCGGAGCACCTCGCCCAGCGCCGCGTCGTAGTTCTCGCCGAGCTGCTTTTCGGTGAACGACGCCTTGCCGATGATGAAGTGCAGGTTCGCGTGCCGGTCGACACGGAACTCGATCTTGCCGCCCTTGATGTCGGTGACGGCCTTGGTGACGTCAGGGGTTACCGTGCCGGTCTTGGGGTTCGGCATCAGGCCACGGGGACCGAGCACCCGGCCGAGACGACCGACCCGGCCCATCAGGTCAGGCGTCGCGACAACCGCGTCGAAGTCGAGCCAGCCACCCTGGATGCGTTCGATCAGGTCGTCGGAACCGACATGATCGGCGCCCGCCGCAAGCGCGTCCTCGGCCTTCTGGCCGACGGCGAACACGAGCACCCGGGCGGTCTTGCCGGTACCGTGCGGAAGGTTGACCGTCCCGCGCACCATCTGGTCGGCCTTGCGCGGGTCGACGCCGAGGCGCACGGCGACGTCGACGGTCTCGTCGAACTTCTTCCCCGCGCCTTCCTTCGCCAGCCGCACCGCCTCGCTGGGTGTGTACAACGCGTCCTTGTCGATCTTGGACTCGGCCGATCGGTAGGTCTTGCCGCGCTTCATGATTCTCCTCAGATTCCGTCAGGTGATGGGAGTTGTGGTGCGGGCCAGCGCGTGGCCCTCCCACGGGTGTGGCACCGGAACTGCCTCAGTCGTTGACCGTCACGCCCATGGAACGTGCGGTGCCTTCGACGATCTTCATCGCCGCGTCCATGGAGGTGGCGTTGAGGTCGGGCATCTTCGTCGTGGCGATCTCGCGCACCTGGTCGCGCGAGATCGACCCCACCTTGTCGGTGTGCGGCGTCGATGATCCCTTGTCGAGGCCGGCGGCCTTCTTGATCAGTTCGGTCGCCGGGGGGGTCTTGGTGACGAAGCTGAAAGACCGGTCTTCATAGATCGTGATCTCCGCCGGCACGACGTTGCCGCGCATCTGCTCGGTCGCGGCGTTGTAGGCCTTCGTGAACTCCATGATGTTGATGCCGGTTGGACCGAGCACCGTACCCACCGGTGGGGCGGGCGTAGCGGAGCCGGCCTGCAGCTGGAGCTTGAGGACGGAGGCGATCTTCTTCTTCGGGGGCATCTCGTCGGATCCTCTGTGGGTAGTACGTGGTCGCTGCGTTGTCCGTGGTTGACCGTACGACGGATCAGGACTTCTGGATCTGGTTGAACGACAGCTCGACCGGAGTCTCGCGGCCGAAGATCTCGACCAGGGCCTTGACCCGCTGGGCGTCGGGGTTGAGTTCGGTGATGGTGGCGTGCAGGGTGGCGAACGGCCCGTCGACCACCATGACCGAGTCGCCCACGGCGAAGTCGAGCACCTCGGCCTTCTTCTTCTTGGCGTCGGGCACCTTGGTCTCGACGACCACCGGCGCCAGCATCCCCTCGACCTCATCGAGGCCGAGCGGCACCGGCTGGTGGGCGTGGCCCACGAAGCCGGTCACCGACGGGGTGTGGCGGACGGCCGCCCAGGACTCGTCGGTGAGGTCCATCCGGACGAGGACGTAGCCGGGGAGGACGGTACGCCTGACCATCCGGCGCTGGCCGTTCTTGATCTCGGCCACTTCCTCCTGCGGGACGACGACCTCGAAGATGTAGTCCTCCATGTTGAGGGACTGGATGCGGTTCTCGAGGTTGCCCTTGACCCGGTTTTCCATGCCGGAATAGGTATGGATCACATACCAGTCACCCGGCTTGGCACGCAGCTCCGCGCGGAACTCGTCGAGAACGTCGTTGTTCTCGGTCGGTTCCTTCTCTTCCTCTTCGTCGGCAGCGTCGGCGGTTTCCATAGCGTCGGCGGTATCTGCGGCATCCGCACTGTCCGCGGCATCCGCCGCGTCCAGGCCGGCACCTGTGTCGAGGCTTGCCTCGTCGCCTTCGCCGGCGGCGCTTCCCGCCGTACCGGCCGCCTCGAACTCGCGGGCGTCGTCAGCGGAGGCCTCATCGACAGGCGCGCCACCCAGAGGGTTCTCGGCGGCGGCCGCCTGCTCCGACGCAGGACTCTCTTGGCCCTGGTTCTCGTCGTCGAGGTCGGACACTTTGGCACTCCGTCTTCTGTGAGCTTGGGTCTTCTGTGAGCTTGGGTCTTGCCTTGAGCTTGGTTGTGGTCGTACGGCGGTGGTGGTCGAAACCCGGCAGTGCTGGCTCGAAGGTGGGGTGTGCCTCGTCAGCCGAAGATCTTGAACGTCAGCCAACCGATCCCCAGGTCGAGGAGCGACACGATCCCGATCACGACGAGGACGAAGACCAGGACGACCAGCCAGTAGGTCGTGAGCTGCTCCCGCGTCGGCCAGATGACCTTGCGTAGCTCACCGACGACCTGCCGGTAGAAGAGGCCGATACGGGCGATGGGACCTCCGCCGTGTTCGCCACGCTTGTCCGGGCGAGCACGTTCCGGGGTCGCGGTCGACCCGCGCGTCTCGGTCACTGTTCGTCCTCACCGGTTCCTTCGAGCCCAGCCGGAAGCTCCGCCTGGGCGCAGCGGCCGCACATAGAAGGAACGAACGAGTGTCCCCCTTAGTGCGGTCCCTCGCGCATCACCCGCCGCGAGCGACACGCGCGACTCCGACCGTCACGGCCGAGGCCGGCAGGGCAGGAGGGACTCGAACCCCCAACCACCGGTTTTGGAGACCGGTGCTCTACCAATTGAGCCACTGCCCTTTGGAGGTCGTACGAACCGTCCGTGCACCATCTGCTGTGATGCTCGCGTTGGGCACACTTCGGAGAGGTCCTAGGACCACCAGAAGGACGAGTGTACGGGGTCCGCGTCCGCCCGGTCGAGCCGGCCCCACGCGGCCCAGGCCGCCGCAAACCCGTCATCTCGCGCGAAACACCGTCCACGCGAGTGGAGCTCCGAACCGCCCCTACCCGGACGTGCCGCCCACCTGCCCACGCCCGCCGGGGGCCCGCCTGCCACGCCCGCTGGCGCGCCCACTTGCCGCGTCCGCTGGCGCGCCCACTTGCCGCGTCCGCTGGCGCGCCCACTGCCGCGCTCGGTGCAGGCGCAGCGCAGGGACCGCGCGCCGGCCGGGGGTAGACGAGGTCCAGAGTGGACCGAAGTGCCACGATAAGGCTTATGACCAGCCCCGAGCGCGGCACCCACGACGAGGTGGCCGCAGAAGCCTCCCGCGCCGTCCCGACCCCCAGCCCTTCCCCCACGGCCGCGAAGACCTCGCACGACGGCCGTGCCACGAAGGTCGACCAGGGGCGGATCTCCAAGCGCGTCGATGCGATCGCGGAGTCGGCGACCCTGGTGGTCGACGGCAAGGCGAAGGCACTCAAGGCGGCAGGGCGGCCGGTCATCGGGTTCGGCGCCGGCGAGCCCGACTTCCCGACGCCCGACTACATCGTCGAGGCCGCCGTCGAGGCATGCCGCGACCCGCGCAACCACCGCTACACCCCCGCCGGCGGCCTACCCGAGCTCCGCGAGGCGGTCGCTGCCAAGACCCTGCGTGACTCGGCGTACGACGTGAAGGCCAACCAGGTCCTCGTCACCAACGGTGGCAAGCACGCGGTCTTCGCGGCGTTCACGGTCCTGCTCGACCCGGGCGACGAGGTGCTGCTCCCCGCGCCGTACTGGACGACCTATCCCGAGCCGATCGCTCTCGCGGGTGCGCGTCCCGTACCAGTGCTGACCGACGAGTCGCAGGGCTACCTGGTGAGCGTCGACCAGCTCGAGGCCGCCCGTACTCCGCGGACGAAGGCCCTGCTGATCTGCTCGCCGTCCAACCCCACCGGTGCGGTCTACCCGCCCGAACTGCTCCGCGAGATCGGCCGCTGGGCGCTCGACCACGGCATCTGGGTGATCACCGACGAGATCTACGAACACCTCACGTACGACGGTGTGAAGGCCACCTCGCTCCCGGTCGAGGTGCCCGAGATCGCCGACCAGTGCCTGGTACTCAATGGCGTCGCGAAGACGTACGCCATGACCGGGTGGCGGGTCGGCTGGCTGGTCGGCCCGGCGGACGTCGTGAAGGCCGCGGTCAACCTGCAGTCCCACACGACCGGCAACGTCAGCAACGTCGCCCAGCGGGCCGCGCTGGCGGCGGTGTCGGGTGACCTGTCGGCGGCGGCCGTGATGCGGGAGGCGTTCGACCGGCGGCGGAAGGCGATCGTCGGGCTGCTGTCGGAGGTGCCGGGGTTCACCTGCCCGACGCCCCTCGGCGCGTTCTACGCCTATCCGTCGGTGAAGGGCGCGCTCGGGAAACTCATCCGCGGCAAGCGACCCACGACGTCGGCGGAGCTCGCCGAGCTGATCCTCGACGAGGTGGAGGTCGCGGCCGTGCCGGGTGAGGCGTTCGGAACGCCGGGTTACCTGCGGTTCTCCTACGCCCTCGGCGACGACGACCTGCACGAGGGCGTCACGCGGATCCAGAAGCTGCTCGCCGAAGCACAGAACTGAGCGCGCGAGGTGCCGGCGCACGCGGACCGGGCCAGCCACGGGGGTGCGGCGCGTCCGCTCGACGCGCTGCCGAAGGCGCACCTGCACCTCCACTTCACCGGCTCGATGCGACACGAGACGCTGGTCGAGCTGGCCGACCAGCACGGCGTACGCCTGCCTGACGCCCTGCGGAAGGACTGGCCGCCGAAACTGCTCGCGACCGACGAGAAGGGCTGGTTCCGGTTCCAGCGTCTCTACGACGTGGCGCGGTCGGTGCTGCGCGGCGAGGCGGACGTACGCCGGCTGGTCCGCGAGACGGTCGAGGACGAGGCGGCCGAGGGCTCGGGCTGGCTGGAGATCCAGGTCGACCCGTCCGGTTATGGTGCGCGGTTCGGCGGGATCACGGCGTTCACGGAACTCGTGCTCGACGCGGCGCAGGACGCGTCCGCGCGCACGGGCGTCGGTGTGGCGGTCGTGATCGCCGCCAACCGGACCCGGCACCCGCTCGACGCCCGGACGCTCGCCCGGTTGGCCGTGCAGTACGCCGGCCGGGGCGTCGTGGGCTTCGGCCTCTCGAACGACGAACGCCGCGGCCGGCCGGAGGAGTTCGCCCGGGCGTTCGCGATCGCGGCCCGGGCAGGCCTCGGCAGCATGCCGCACGGCGGCGAGCTGTGTGGGCCCGACAGTGTGACGGGCTGCCTTGACGCGCTCGGCGCCACGCGAGTGGGGCACGGTGTGCGGTCGGCGGAGGATCCGGGCCTCGTGGAGCGGCTGGCGGGAGCCGCGTTGCCGCTCGAGGTGTGCCCGGCGTCCAACGTCGCCCTGGGTGTCTATCCCGATCCGGCGGCGATCCCCCTGCGGAAGCTGTACGAGTCGGGTGTCCAGATCGCGCTGGGGGCCGACGATCCGTTGTTGTTCGGCGTACGCCTCACCGGGCAGTACCAGCTCGCCCGGGAGCTGGGATTTGCCGACGCGGAACTCGCCGAGCTGGCCCGGATGTCGGTGCTCTCGTCGTACGCGCCCTCCGATGTGCGGGCCCGCCTGCTCGCCGGTGTCGACACCTGGCTCACCGACGAGTCGAACACCCACCGCTCGGCCCTGGCGCCGCACGCCCCATCCGGTGATCATGATCGTGATCATGAGACGTTCCGGGACGTAGGACACAGTTCCTCTTCATGATCACGGAGGCGGGGTGAGGGTTGGACTGGGCTGCTGAGCTGGGCAAGGTCGGCTTGACGGTAACCGGCCAGCTGGGCGCGGGCATGGACGGTGCGGTCTTCGCGCTCGCCGACGGGTCCGTCGCGAAGGTCTGGCGCCGGCAGGACGCCGCGACGCTGGCCCGGTTGCGGGACTTCTACGCACAGCTGGACGGCAGCGGCCTCCCCTTCGCCACGCCGATGATCCAGGAGATCCGATCGGTCGCGGGTACACCGGTCACGGTCGAACGCCGCCTCGAGGGCTGCCCGCTGAGCGAACGCATCGCTGGACGGGCGGACGGCGGGCATTCGGAGCGGGCGATGCGGACGTTCGTCGAGGTCCTCGCGGCTCTCCGAGAGGTCCCGGTGCCGTCGGCGGCGCGAGCCCTGGCCGTCATGGACGAACCCGAGCCGTTCTACGCCAGTTCGGACGACACGTGGCCGGCCGCCCTCGAACGCCTCGTGTGTCGACGCGTCGATGCGTTCGGGCCACCACTACGGCGAGCGGTCGCCGACCTCGACACGCTTCTCGACCAGGTGGTCGGCGCCCTTCGCGCGCTGCCGGATGGGGACCGCTCCGTCATCCACGGCGACCTGTGTACGCCGAATCTCCTGGTGGGCGACGAACCAGGCGACAACCTCGACGTGGTGAGTGTCCTCGACTGGGGCTACCTCAGCATGGTGGGCGATCCGGCGTTCGACGCGAGCCTCGCCGCCGGATTCTTCGACATGTACGGCGAAGACGCACGCGCGATCGACCAGACCCTCACCCGGTGGATCGCGGTCGAGTTCGGCTATCCGGTCGAGCTGCTGGCGTTGTACCGGGCGGTCTACGCGATCGCCGGCGCCTGTGCGTACGATCCGGTCGGTCGCGACGGGCATTTCGCGTGGTGCGTGGACCAGCTCCGCCGCCCCGACCTCCGCACGCTTCTGCGCTGACCCCTCCTGCCTTCCCGTGATCATGATCGTGATCATGAATGTCTTGCGGCCTCTACGTCGACAAACATTCATGATCACGATCATGATCACGGGACAGCGTCCGGCCTCTGCAGAGCCGGTGGAGGGCACGCTCGGCTAGATGGCGCAGCCGACAAGGACAGGTTCGTTGACCAGCTCGATGCCGTATTTCGTGCGGACGCCCTCACGCACCTCACGCGCCAACCGAAGCAGGTCCGTGGTCGCCGCCCCGCCACGGTTGGTCAGGGCGAGCGTGTGCTTGGTCGACAGGCGTACGACACCATCGCCGTGCCCCTTGCCGAACCCCGCCCGCTCGATCAGCCACGCGGCGCTCGTCTTGACCTGCCCGTCGCCCGACGGCCACCGCGGCGCGTCGACGGGCAGTGATGCCGCGATTTCGGCCGCCACGATCGGATTGGTGAAGAACGACCCGACGCTCCACGTGTCATGGTCGTCCGCGTCGAGCACCATGCCCTTGCCTCGCCGCAAGCCCAACACCGCGGTACGCACGTCGGCGAGCGGCGTGCGCTGGCCGATCTCGACGCCGAGCGTGCGGGCCAGTTCGGCGTACCGGACCGGCGCGCCCAGGTCACCCTTCTCGAGTTGGAACACCACCTCGAGCACGACATAGCGTTCCGGCGTCCGCTTGAACCGGCTCGTGCGGTAGCCGAAGCCGCAGTCGGCCACCGGGATCGTGCGTACGACCGAGTCGACGCGGTCCCATACCCGCACCTGCGCCAGCGTCTGCGCGACCTCCTGACCGTAGGCACCGACGTTCTGGATCGGAGCCGCTCCGACCAGGCCGGGGATGCCGGACAGCGCCTCGACGCCCACCCAGCCCTGTCCGATCGCGTGGACGACGAAGCTGTCCCAGTTCTCGCCGGCGCTGACGCGAACGGTGGCCCCGCCGCAGGCGCTGTCGGACTCGACCTGGATCCCTCGCGTCCGCACCTGGACGACCGTGCCGGGAAAGCCCTCGTCGGCCACCACGACGTTGCTGCCGCCGCCGAGGACGAGGACCGGTTCCCGTTCGGCGTCGCAGGCGCGGAGCACCTCGACCAGTTCAGCGGTGTCCTCGACCTCGACCAACCGCTTGGCCGGGCCACCGAGCCGGAGCGTGGTCAGCTCCGCGAGCGGGACGTCGAAGCGTTCGTACACAGGCCAGCCCAAGGTTGTCGAGTCGTGGATGATCAGGTGAGCCGGACGGTCGCCCGTGCGGCTCCGAGCACCTTCACCCCGTCGCCGGCCGGCTTGTCGCCGACCGGTTCCTCGGCGGCGAACGCGGTCAGGTCGACACGGACGAGACCGTCGTCGCCCCTGCTCACCACCTTCCCCCCGAAGCGAACCTCGACTCCCTCGTCGGTGTCCGGAACGACGACCGGACGGGTGAACCGGACCGAGTAGTCCACGATCCGAGCGGGGTCCCCCACCCAGTCGGTGAGCACTCGTGCCGCCGCCGCCATCGTGAACATTCCGTGGGCGATGACGTCCGGGAGGCCGACCTCGTGAGCGACCCGGGCGTTCCAGTGGATCGGATTGAAGTCGCCCGAAGCGCCCGCGTACCGCACCAGGTCGGAGCGCCGCACGGCGATCGTGACCGTGGGGAGTTCTGTGCCCGCCTCGACCGCGTCGTAGGTCAGCGTGCTCATGATGCCGCTCCGTCGGGCCGGTGGACGACGGTCGCCTGGGCCGTGCAGACCGGCGCGCCCTCCGCGGTGGTGATCTCGGTACGCGTGGAGATCAGGTCGGTGCCGGCGGCCTGGCGTACGCCGGCGATCGTGAGCGTGCCGACCAGCCGGTCGCCTGGGTGGATCGGCCGGGCGTAGCTGAACTTCTGGTCCGAATGCACGATCCGGTGAAGCGCCAGACCCGCCTCGGGGTCGGCGAAGAGGGCCTCCAGCAGGCCGAACGCCACGACGATCGGAAAGGTCGGTGGCGCGATCACATCGGGGTGACCCAGCGCCTTCGCGGCACCGGCGTCACGATATGCGAGATTTCCGTCACCGATCGCGTCGGCGAACTCGCGAATCTTCTCGCGGCCGACTTCGTACGGTGCTTCGGTGGTGTAGGTCCGCCCCACGAGGGCAGCATCGACGGGCATGACCGCGACCGTAGCGCGGAACGCCTCAGCGCGTCTCGCGGTGGGCCCGGTGGGCGCGGCAGCGCGGGCAGAACTTCTTCAGCTCGAGCCGGTCCGGGTCATTGCGGCGGTTTTTGCGCGTCAGGTAGTTGCGCTCCCGGCACTCGGTGCATGCCAGCGTGATCTTCGGGCGTACGTCGGAGCTTTTGCTAGCCACGGGATGCCTCTTGTGCTCGGTGGGACCAGGTTCCAGGGTTGGCCCTGGACTTCACGTGCCCCAGGGGGTTGCCCCCCTGGGCTAACACAGCGAGCACGGCGCAGCTGATCGAAGACCAGCAAGCAGCCCCACCCGCCACGGGGGTTCCAGGGGGTTGCCCCCCTGGGCTAACACAGCGAGCACGGCGCAGCTGATCGAAGATCAGCAAGCAGCCTCACCCACCGCGTAGCGGTGGCCGGACTTGAACCGGCGACACAGCGATTATGAGCCGCTTGCTCTACCGTCTGAGCTACACCGCCGCCGGACCGGGTGACCGCGTGAGCGGATCCGGCCAGAGCCCCAATACGGAATCGAACCGTAGACCTTCTCCTTACCATGGAGACGCTCTACCGACTGAGCTATTGGGGCGAGCGACAACCGAGGATACAAGAGCATCGATCGCGACCGGTAATCGGATGGACCTCACGCGCCCAGGTTGTTTCCGGCAAGGTCGACGAGCTCGCCGTCGGGACGGTGCAACGCCACGCTGTCGCCGCCCTTGCTGAAGACGGTGGAGGTCAGCCCGCTGTAGTAACGGCCGTCGGTGTGCTGGCCATGCCCGACATAGACGGCGAGGGTGCCACCGCCGGCGATCACCCGGTCCGGCCCGATCGGCAGCCGATAGCCCGGATCGTCCCGGAGGTACCAATCGCCGACGTCGACCGGCTCGGCGGTCAGGTTGCGCAGGACAACGTGCTCGCCTCCGTCGGGCACGTCTCCGACCACGCGTTCGATGACGACCGGGGCCGGACCCGGTACCGGGTCGCGGTTCTCCACCATTGCCCGTGCGACGGCTGGATAGTTCTGGATCAGCGCGTCGGCCCCCTGGGCAAGCAGCGAGGCAACGGCTACGGGGTCGTTCGGTGTCCAGAACCCGGTCTTCAGGCCCGCCGAGCGGATCCGCACGATGTCGCCGGGCCGCAGCCTGCGGTAGTTGGGGATGAAGTACTCCATCCAGCCGGCGAGCTCCCGCAGCGTCGCGTCGTCGGGGACGCGCTCGGTGATCCCACCGACCGGCACGGCGTGGTCGACCTCCCGTACGAAATCGGCGAGTACGTCGAAGTTGAACGACGTCACCTTCAGCCACCGGGCACGGTCGGGTGCGGTCAACCAGCCGCCGGGTGCGGTGCGCAGGACATCCGCGACCGCCTGCACCAGCCGCGGATGCCGGTCTGGGCTCTTCAGCTCCATCCAGAGGCCGAGGCCGTGGCCGCGGAAGACCCGGAGCGCCTCCCGCAGAGTCGGGATGTGCTCTCCCGCGAAGCGCTGATCGAACCACCCGCCCGCGTCGAGCATCCGCAGCTCGGCGAGGGTGAACTCGGCGACGTTCCACGTGGTCCGCTCGGGGAAGATCTCCGCGACGTTGGTCGTACGTTCCAGCGTCAGGTCATGGGCCAGCACCGGCACGCCGTCCTTGCTCAGCACAACGTCGACCTCGGCGAAGGTCGCACCCTGGGCGGCGGCCTCCCGCAGAGCCGTGAGCGTGTTTTCCGGTGCGGTGCCGGAAGCGCCGCGATGGGCGACGACCTCCACCTCACGTCTTGCCGGCACGGTAGTTCGAACGTCCGGATCTTCCCGCATTGACTGCATTCCTCCTGCCCCGGCCACGAAGGTCACAGCGTGACCGAGCCGGCGTACCGCCGTCCAGACCTGGCTCACGTGCTGGCCACGACTTTCCTCCATACAAGGCGTGGCCGCCGTGCCGGTGCGGGAACCTGGAGCACACCCGGGAATCTCGGCGTTCGAGAGTGGCAGCGGGAACCGCGCGGCCTGGAGGCCGTGGCGACCGCGATGGCACGACCGAGTTCTGGTAAACCTCGAGGGCATGCGCATCGGAGTGGTATTTCCACAGACCGCGATCGGGGCTGACCGGGGTGCGATCCGCGCGTACGCACAAGGCGTGGGCGAGCTCGGCTACAGCCACCTTCTTGCCTTCGACCACGTGCTGGGCGCCGACCCTTCCCAGCATCCCGGCTGGTCAGGTCCTTATACGCACGTGAGCACGTTCCACGAACCGTTCGTGTTGTTCGGCTACGTCGCCGGGATCACGTCCCTCGAACTGGTCACCGGCGTCATCGTCCTGCCCCAACGCCAGACCGCTCTGGTCGCCAAGCAGGCCGCAGAGGTCGACATCCTCACCGACGGCCGGTTCCGCCTGGGCGTGGGTATCGGATGGAACGCCGTGGAGTACGAAGCTCTCGGGGAGGACTTCCGCACCCGTGGACGCCGGATGGACGAGCAGATCGACGTGCTCCGGCGACTCTGGACGGAGCCGGTCCACACCGTCGAGGGCCGGTACCACCGGATCACCGCGGCCGGGATCGCGCCACTCCCTGTGCAACGGCCGATCCCGATCTGGCTGGGCGCTCAGAGCGCTCCCCGGTCTCTCCGACGGGCGGGGCGGCTCGGTGACGGCTGGATGCCGCAGTTCCAGCCTGGTACGCGCGAGTTCGAGGACGCGATCGCCCACGTCCACGAGGGGGCCCGGGAGGCAGGCCGCGATCCGGCCTCCCTCGGCATGGAGGGCCGGCTCTCGGTCGACCGTACGACCGTGGACGACGTCGCCGAGAACGCCCGCCGATGGCGGGACGTGGGCGCGACCCACCTCTCGATCAACACGATGGGCGCCGGGCTCAGCAGCGTCGACGAGCACGTCGACCTGCTCGGACAGGTCGCCTCAGCCGTCACGCTGAGCCGCTGAGCCGGCGGAGTCACGAAACCTCCGCCAACCGAACCGCTGGCCTCTGCCGAGCAGGAGGGCTCAGCGGCGGCCTCGGCGTACGACGGCGGCGATGGCGGCCGACCCGCCGAGCAGCAGCATCAACATGCCGGTGATCTTGAGCCCTCGACGGGAGGACCCGCGCGACGACAGCGGCCTGCGTGCCGCACGCCTGTTGAATACGGGCATCGTCCACCTCTTTCGGGTCGCAGCGATTGCTGGATCTTCGAGGTATGCCCGCGGTCATGGTCGCCGCCGTCGCCCAGCGAGGGTGAAACACGAGCAGCCGCAGGCAGGGGCGGCGTGTCGTGGCGGCCACCACGCCGGTCAGTGCCGGCCTGTAGCCGTCCGGCAGCCCAGCCTTGCTCAGCTCCCCGCGTCGTCGAACTCACCCTTCTTGGCTCCGTCGAGGAAGCACTCCCACTCGTGGTGGTCATAGACGAGGACCCGGTTGCTCGCTTCGCCACCCACGCGCATCAGGACCCACGATCCGACGAACCCCACTTCGATGCTTCCGGCGGAGTTGCCCGAACGATGCCAGTCCACGGTGTCGAGGTCGATGCCGAGTTCGTCGACCGTCGGTTTCCGCCGTGCGTTCACGTTGTGCCCCTTCATTCGCCCGGTCTTCGTGGCCCCGCGTTGCGTTCGGGCGCCTGCCACCAGCGCCGCGTCGGGCGTCAGCCAACTATTAGACCCTCGCCACGCGTCGTAACCACGTGCCAGGGGTGGTACGACAACGGCCGACTCGCCATGGCGTGCGCCACGTGACGCCGCCACCCGCCCCGCCGCGCGGCGATCTGGCCGATCCGGGGCCCGCGTCGTAGGGTCATCCCGCCCTGGTCACGCGCCGTCACCACGCAACGTGCTCGCGTGCGAGCCGAAGGTCGTCGACTGGGCACGTCGGGGGCAGGCCGCCGGAGCCACCGGGCCACCCCTGGTGCCGATGTCGGCGGGCAACTGTCGGCGACAACGTCCGACACGGGGCACGGAAGGCACGGTGCAGCACCGAATGGTGGCCAGAATTTGCCGGACTTCACCTCCGGCGAGATCAACTTTGCGGCACGCTAGCACAAGACAATCCGCGCACTCCGCGAGTCGGGATCTTGGACAGACGCACTTGTGATTCACAAGTTAAGGGAGCAGTATGATGCGTGCGACGTCCTGTCAAGAGGTAGAAGCCGGCGCGAACGAAGGAGGGCCTAGGTGAGCGACGCCTACGGCGCCACCATCGCGAAGCGCCGGCTCTCACGCAGGCTCACCGAGCTGAGAATCGCCAGTGGCTACACCGCCAACCAGGTCTGTGACCGGCTGAACTGGGGACGCGGCAAGGTTGGGCGCTTCGAGTCCAACCAGTGGGTCCGGCCGGAGATGAGCGACATCCGCGACCTGCTCCGGATCTACGGCGTCGACGAGGACGAGGCGAAGGAACTCGAGGACCTCGCCTCCCTGGCCCGCAAGCGTGCGTGGTGGCGCGACTACAACGACGTCTGGGCCAACGAGTTCCCCGGCTACGAAGACGACGCCGCACGCATCTGCACCTACACCCCACTGATCCTGCCGGCATATCTGCAGACGCCTGCGTACATGGAGGCGCAGATGCGGCTGACCACACAACCGTCCGCGTGGCGCAACCGCGCCGTGGGCGCGCGGTTGCGGCGCCAGGAAATCTTCGACCGGACGGACGGCACCGCGCCCGAGTTGGTGGCGGCCATCACCGAGGCATCCCTGATGTACCGCTGGGGATCATCTGCCGAGCGACGTTCCCAGGTCAATCACCTGGTGGAGATGAGTCGCCGCGAAGGGATAGAGATTCGCCTGCTCAGGTTCGCCGACGGCCCGCATCCCGGGATGGGTGGACCCATCAACATCTTCGAGTTCCCCGGCGGTGAGCCCAGCGTGGCTTACGTCGAGACCGACTTCGCCCTCCAGGAGGTGAGCAAGCCCAAAGAGATCGACGCGTACGTACGGGTTTTCAACCAGGCCCGCGCCGCGGCGTTGGAACCAACGGCGACCACGGCGCATCTAAAACAACTCGCGGAAACGCTGGAGTGAGCATGATCGACCTGTCTCAGGCTCAGTGGCGGAAGGCCAAGCGCAGTGGTGCGAACAACGGAGGCTGTGTGGAGATCGCAGCCAACCTGCCCGGTGTCGCGGCAGTTCGCGACAGTGTGCATCCCGACCGAGGCGCACACGTCGTGGACCGAGGTACGTTCGCGGCCTTCCTAGAAGACGTGAAGGCTGGTCGCTACGACCTCTAGGTCGAGCAGATCCGCCCTCGCACAGAGCAGATCCCCCCGGAGCGCAGATCCGGGGGGATCGCTGTTTCTACGCCCTGTCTCAGCGGGCAGATGATCACCTTACAACGACCGGCAACGGACAATGAAGTGGTGAGGACACAGCGCATCTGAGACGGGGCCGGCCACTTCCCCTCGCCATGGGGTGCGCTGCCAGCGTTTCACTGCCGTGACCTCGGCGTATGCCGCCATCCGCCCTCGCGAGACGACGACATCACCGGGGCGTCGACCAACCTGCTCAACGCGACCCGCCGCTCCATGGCCTTCGCCCTCAGCACTTCAGGTCGACTACGCAACGCAGCCGTACGACTCCACTACTAATTAGTCACATTCCTTCTCAGCTTGTGATTGTCAAGGACACGATTCGTGCCATACGCTTCGGTATGTGTGATTCACAGATTCCAAGACAGGAAGTTCCAAGACGTGAACTTCCGAGACGGGAAAGGCGGAGGCGCATGTTGCAACGACGACACGGCCGTGACCAGGCCTTGACCCGCCCTCCCGTCGCGGAGTCGCACCACAGCACCTGGGGACCACTCTCGTTCGTAGCCAGGAAACCGCTTTCTACGGCCAGAAATCGGAGTCTCACTCCAGGCCGATCAGAGCGGCGCTCCGCCCGCACCGCGTCCGGAGCGGGCCATGAGCCAACCAGTCGCCCCCGCACGCAACGGCCGACGGCAGCCGGCTGTTCGCTCGACCCCTGACACGCGCATGTGCGATCCGGATCCTCAGACCTCGGAAACGGAGCATCAGATGAGCAGCTCGGTTGATCTCGGCGCCACCCAGTCGGGATCCCTCCGACCCCTGATCGTGACGCATGTGCCTGGTATCGGGCGGGTCGAGTGGTCCCAGACAGAACTCTCCGCGCATGCCGGCCTCCTGAACCGTACGCATGTGCCGGACCACGCGCCCACGGGTTTCGGTAGCCGCTGGTTCCGCCTGCCGGTGTCGCGATCCCACCGCCAGCCCGCCTGCTGCGTGTCATGCGCGCTCGACTGGCCGTGCCCTGAAACCCGCTGGGCGTCCTCCTGGCTCTCGACGAAGCAGCGCCTCCTACGAGCTCTCACCCATCAGCCCCGCAGGTAACGCCAGTCAACCCAACCCGCGGCGTAGGGGGACAGCTCCCAAAGCCGCATCGACCGCACCGCAGCGACGGAGGGAGACCGGTCGACAATGGCCGCCATTCACGAGCTCTCACGGGACAACGTGAGTGTGCAACGCGCCGTGGATTTCGAGGATCTGGTAGCCGCGGCGCGGATCCTGGTCCGCGTCCACGAAGCAGACAGCCTCGGCGTCGGGGTGCGCTGGCAGTGGGGCGTCATCCCGGTCCTCTACAGCAAGAAGCGCGCCTGCATCGTGTGCCATGGCGTGTGGCCCTGCTGGCGCGCACGCTGGGCAGCATCGACACTCTCGACGCTTGACGGGGTGTGGCGCGAGATCACCGGTGAGGACCTGGCCTCGGAGTACGGCTACACGGCACCTCCCGAGCAGCTCGCAACGCTGTACGAAGCGCAGCCGTGGCAGGCCGAGGAAGCCTCCGATCCCGGCCTGGACCGCCGGGCAGGGTAGCGCGTCACCGCATTCGCAACGCCGCGTTTCCTGGTGTCGTCGCCACTTCCGCCGCAAGGCGGCTACCATGGGTAGTGGTTGCAAGTTTCTGTGTACGTGTTGGCCCTGTTCTTTCACGCCCGCGGAAAGTCGATGCGGGCCTTTGCCTTGCCAGGAATGGTGGGCGCTCCGCCGCTCGAGAGTGACCAGCAGGTCCGTAAGACCACGGATCCGCTTCCACCACACCTGTTCAGGAGAAGTACGAAATGACGCAGGGCACCGTGAAGTGGTTCAACCCAGACAAGGGTTACGGCTTCATCACCCCGGACGACGGCGCGAAGGATGTCTTCGTCCACTTTTCAGAGATCGTCGGCGGCGAGACCTCAGGATTCCGCACCCTGGAGGAGAACCAGCGGGTGGAGTTCGAGGTGACGCAGGGGACCAAGGGACCTCAGGCGAGCCAGGTTCGCCCACTCTGATCCACTCGGACCCGCCATCGGGCCGCCCTTCTGCGACGGCCCGGTGGCGGGTTCGTCTTTTCGGCCCGTACGTTCGGGCTCCGGTGGCAGGTTCCGCGTCACCGGGCGCGTCCCATGAGGGCTCGGCGCCGCGGGGACGCCAGGTCTGATTCCCGCCGGCTGTGGCGGCACCAGCCCGCCACGCTGGTGAGATGCAACCAACCTCCCGTTATGACTACCGCGCCATCGATCCGGACGTCCTCGGCCAGATCCGGGTGAGTGACGACGCCGGTCGGCCGCCGAGGCTGCTGGTGGATGAGAGCGGCAACAATCCGTTGCGGTGTTGCCTGGGCCGCAGCCGACCCGGCGAGGAGATCGCGCTCGTGTCGTACGCGCCTCTCCGCCGGTGGGCGGCCGAGACCGGAGCCGAACCAGGGCCGTACGACGAGACCGGCCCCGTCTTCATCCATCCCGTGCCGTGCGCAGGACCGAGCCAGTCGGGTTACCCGGTGGCGATGGGCGGTGAACGCCGGGTCTTCCGGGCGTACTCCCCCGACGGTCGGATCCTCGGCGGTCAGATCCTGGACGACCACACCTCCGAGCAGGTCGAGCTTGCCGAGGAAGCTCTCGACAAGCTCTTCGCCGACCCGGACGTCGCGGTCGTGCACGTCCGGGCGGTGGAGTTCGGTTGCTTCGACTTCGAGGTACGCCGTCCGCCAGGATGAGGGAATGGCCACCAAACTGATCGAGCGGATCGAACGTGCGGCGGGGATCCCGGGCCTGGTCGAGGTCCTCGCCGACCGGCTCAGCCCGACAGACCTCTCGTCGCTGCTCCTGGAGGTCCACCGCCGCCGGGTCGAGCGGATCGCCCCGGCGAAGGTGCTGGGGCAGTACGAAACCAACCGGTTCGTCCGCCCTACCGGCATCGATCCTGCGGCCCTGGCGGACTTCGACCGGCTGGCGTTCGAGTCGCTGCGTTCGGCGGGCTACGAGGCCATCGAGCTGTCGCCGGTGAGTCCGTTGGGCACGGTGGCCGCGCTCGCGACGGTGGACCAGAACAACGTGCTCACGACCAGTCGTACGACCGAGGTCGTTGCCGACGCCACGAACTCCCTCGCGCTCGAATGTGCCCTGCGCAGGCGTGCACTGCTCCGCTCCAGTTCTCGGGACACCTCGCGGGTGCGCCTGTGCGCGTCGCACCGACTCGTGCGGGGCCAGCTGTTCGACGGGCCCGCGAGGTGGCCGCACTTCCGGCTGCTGGCGCTGACGACCGCCGGACGGGACGAAGGGTCGTTCCGGTTCGAGACGACGAGCCTGCGCGACGAGCTGGGTGCACTGTTGTGTCTGCTGGCCCGAGCGCAGGACGCCGGCCCTGCGTTGTCGGACGTATGCCTGACGATCACCGAGTTGGCGGACGGTCTGCGTAAGCCGGTGCTGCAGGAGCAGGTCCTGACTCCGCTGGCCGAGCGGTTCCCCGACGTCACGGTCGCCTTCGACGACGAGCGGCAGGGTGGGCGGGGCTACTACATCGGCGCCTGCTTCCACCTCCACGGCACCCTTCCGGACGGGCGGCGGCTGCAGCTCGGTGACGGCGGCTTCACGTCCTGGACCGCACAACTGCTCGGCAACGCGAAGGAACGGCTGCTCATCGCGAGCCTCGGGACCGAACGCCTGTGCGCCCAGCCGGGTACGTGAACCCGCCGGTCACCGTGGGCCTGGTGCGCCTCCACCGTTGGCGAGCTTGCGAAGCTCGGGACCGTATTCGGGGTGGTCGAGCGCGGCCGCGAACTGCGCCCGCAGGTAGCCAAGCGGGTTGCCGGTGTCCCACCAGGTGCCCTCGATGACCTGTCCGAAGACGGGACTCTCCGACGCGTGGGCGTGGATGGCGCCCGACAGGTAGATCTCGCCGTCGGGATTGTCGCGGTGCCGCTCGACCTGGCTTTCGAGCTCGGCAACGATGCCGGGCGTGACGACGTATCCGCCGATGGCGGCGTAGTTCGACGGCGCTTCCTCGGGCGCTGGCTTCTCGATGATGCCCGAGATCCGCAGCAGACCCGCGCCGAGCTCGTCGTCGACGATGGGTACGCCGTAGCGGCGGGACTCGTGCGGCTCCATCGGCATCAGGCCCAGGACCGGTGCGCGGGTCCGTTCGTACGCCGCGATCAGTTGCTGGGCACGCGGGACGGCCGCGGTGAACACGTCGTCGGCCCACAACACCATGAAGGGTTCGTCGCCGACGATGCGGGCGGCGTTGAGCACCGGCGTGCCGTTGCCGTAGGGGCCGTGCTGGTAGAGGTAGGTGATGCGGGCCATCGAGGTCACGGCGTGCAGCGTGTCGGCGAGATCGGACTTGCCGTCGGAACGCAGGCGTACGTCGAGGTCCTCGTCGGGCGCGAAATGTTGGTGGATCAGCGCCTTGCGGCTCGACGTGACGATGATGATGTCGTCGATGCCGGAAGCGACGAGTTCCTCGATGGTGTGTTGCAGAACTGGCTTGTCGAGGATGGGCAGCATCTCCTTGGGCAGCGCCTTGGTCAGGGGAAGCAGCCGGGTGCCCAACCCGGCAACGGGGATGACTGCCTTGCGAACCATCTGTGGCGTCCTTCTCCTCTGTCGATGGCGGTCGTTTCGCCGTTTCGAGCCGACTCGACGACGCTACCGTCTCGGGATGAGGGGAGCCGGCAAAGTGACCGAATGCCCGTGTCCGTTGACGATGGGCGCGGCTTTGGACCCTCACCACTGTTGGGCTGGCCGACCTCGAGGGACCCGCGATCGGACGGTGGGAGGAGGGGGTGCACTACCGCACGCTGTGCCGGTTGCCCGACTACGCCGGCCCCGCCACGGCAGAAGCCACAGCACGCGAGGAGGCTGTCAGACCGCTGGCTGCCTGACACTGGGCGCCTGCTCTGGCTGTCAGATGGCTGGCTGTCAGACAACCGGTGGGCGGCCGAGCCGGGTCATGCGCCAGACGGTCCGCCACCTCATCGGCCGCCTGACGCCGGAGAAGCTCCGCCAGCCGTCGACGAAGCCGGCGCACCACTGCCGAAGCCCCGCCCACGGCGGCCGCCGGAGAAGCGTCACGACGATCCAGGTGCCGAGGTAGATCGGGACGAGGACGGCCGGCAGATGGCGCCGGGCCAGCCAGACCCGGTTGCGCGCGGTCAGCCGGTAGTAGGTCGACCCGTGCCGGGCCGGTGAGGTCTTCGGGTGCTGGAGCACGATGTCGGGCCGGTAGTCGATCCGCCAGCCGGCGTCGAGGGCGCGCCACGCGACGTCGGTCTCCTCGTGCGCCCAGTAGAACTCCTCCGGCCAGGTGCCGGTCTGGTCGACGACGGCCATCCGGATCGCGTTGCCGCCGCCGAGGAACGTGGTCACCTCCGATGCCCGCTGCGGATCTCGCGCCCGCAACCGTGGCACGTGGCGGCGCTGTGTCGTGCCCTGCTCGTCGGCGATCCGAAACCCCACGATCCCCAGCACAGGATCGCGGGCGAACGCCTCGCGCAGCTTCTCGGCCGTGCGGGCATCGAGCAGAAGGCCGTCGTCGTCGAGGTACATCACGACATCGACGTCGCCGTGCGTCCGCAGTGCGGCGAGTCCGATGTTGCGTCCCGCGAGCAGGCCGAGGTTCTCCGGTAGCTCGATCGCCTCGACGCCTGGCGGCATGCTGGGCAGGGGCGTGCCGTTTCCGACGACGACGGTCCGCACCGGCGGACCTTCCTGCGTACGCACCGAGTGGAGGAGGGCCGACAGCTCCGCCGGCCGCGTACCCATGGTCACGATGACCGCGGCGATCCTCGGCACGGCAGCATCGACCGGGCGGGCCGAGTCCTGCAGCTGGCCGTGGACCACCACTGGACCTCCTCGCGCGGCACGACAGCACCGTGACCGGGACATGAAGGGGACGGAACTGGATCGTAACCGACCGGGGTGGGAACTCCCCGCACCCCGGAGCGCGCCCGACGCCGTCGTTACAGAATGGCGAGCATGCTGAGGAAGATCGACTGCGTCATGGTCCGCGTCGAGGACGTGAGCGCCGCGGCCGACTACTACGTCGGGGTCATGGGGCTGCGGCGGCTCTGGTCCGACGCCGACGGTGGGCACCAGACCGTCGGCCTCGGCTTTCCCGAGACCGACGCCGAACTCGTCCTGCACGACGACCCAGGCGTGCCGGGGCCGCTGAACGTCCACTACCTCGTCGATGACGTACGCCTCGCCTGCGACGAGCTCGTCCGGCAGGGGTGTGCACTGCGCGTCGCACCGTTCGAGATCAGGATCGGCTGGTGCGCGCTGCTCGACGATCCGTTCGGGACGCAGCTCTGCATCCTCGACATGTCCAAGGGACCCCGGCCGGTGGCCGACGCGTAGGCGTACAAGCAGGCGGGCGCACCCTCGAACGACGACCGCCGTACGTAGCTAGCTAGCTATATAACTGTCGTGGTATGTTCGTCGTCATGTCTGCGCCGTTCGACGTTCTCGCCGAGCCAACCCGGCGGCGGATCCTCGACCTCTTGCTCGAGCGTCCCCGGTTGGTGGGTGAACTCACCGGCCAGCTCGGGCTCTCCCAGCCCGGAACCTCCAAGCACCTGCGGGTCCTGCGCGAGGCGGGGCTGGTCCGGGTCCGTCCGGACGCCCAACGCCGGTGGTACGAACTGCGGCCCGAGCCCCTGGTCGAGCTCGATGCCTGGCTCGCGCCGTACCGGCGGCTGTGGGCCGACAGCCTCGACGCTCTCGAACGCCACCTCGACACGATGCCCGACGCACCCGTGCCACCCCAGGCACGCGACGACGATGTTCCAGGATCGCAGCAGAAGAAGGACCTCTCATGAACGAAACGCTCCTCACCGTCGACGGCCGACCGATGCTGCGGATCGAACGCCGCCTCGCCCATCCGCCGGAGAAGGTCTGGCGGGCGGTCACCGAACCTGCCGAGCTGAGCCAGTGGTTCCCCGCGACCGTGGAGATGGAGCTCGAAGTCGGAGCGAAGGTCAGCTTCGACATGGGCGACGGAGAAGGGCCCAGCGTCGACGGCACCATCGTCGAGCTCGACCGACCACGCGTCTTCGCGTTCACCTGGGTCGACGACCTGCTGCGCTGGGAGCTGCGCCCGCACGACGACGGGTGCCTGCTGGTCTTCACCCACACGTTCGACGACCGCTTTGGCGCGGCGAGCTTCGCCTCCGGGTGGCGGCAGTGCCTCGATGCCTTGGACCTGGTGGTCGCTGGCCAGCCGGTACGACACGAGCGGCCGTCGGCGGAGCTGCACGACAGTCTCGTCACGGCGTTCGGGCTGGACGAGGGCACGGTCGAGGCCACACCCGATGGCTGGCGGCTCCGGTTCGAACGCCAGCTCACCCAGCCGGCCGAGTCGGTCTGGAAGCTGCTCGTCAGCGACGAGGCAGACGCCTTGGCGGTGGGCGGTGCGGTACCTGCCGGGTTCACGGTGGCGGACGTCCGTCCCGGCGCTGTCACCGCGGTGGAGCGCCCGACGATGCTGGAGTACAGCTGGTACGTCGACGGCGACGACGCACCCGCGGACACCACCGGACCTTCCGGTGCGGCTGGGCCTGTAGGCGTGGCTGAGCCTTCAGACGTTGCCGGGACCGTCCGGTGGGAGCTGACCACCGGGACCGGACACGGCGCCCGGCTGATCCTCTCCCAGACCGGGTCGGACGGCGCGGCCGCGGCGCGGTCCCGCGCGCTCGCCGCCTGGCGCTCGCGCATCGACCGGCTCGCCGCCCAGTTACGCGGCATGGCCGACTGAGCCGAGGCCCGCCCGCCGCGCCTGTCCCCTCGACGACGTACGGACTGGAAGGACCCCGATCACCATGCTGGGCACGTTGGCGACCACCGACGACGGAAGGTACGCACTGCGCTTCGAACGCCGCTATGCCCACCCACCCGAGAAGGTGTGGCGGGCGATCACCGAGGCCGAACACCTGCGCGCGTGGTTCCCGGCGGTGGTCGACTTCGATCTGAGACCGGGCGCGACGCTCCGGTTCCTGCCCACCGCCGAGCAGGTACGCAGGTACGGCATGACCGAGGAGCAGGCTGCGACCGGCGAGATCACCCGGGTCGATCCGCCCCACCTGCTGGAGTACACCTGGGACACGGAGGTCCTGCGCTGGGAGCTGACCGCCGACGGTGTGGGCGGATGCGGCCTGGTGTTCACCAACGTCTTCGACGATCGCGCCATGGCGGCGCCCGCGGCGGCCGGGTGGCACGCCGGGCTGGAGGTCGTCGCTGCCCAGCTCGACGGGCGGGAGATCGACTGGTCGTCGTGGGAGCGCGCGGATGCGCTCACCGGCGAGTATGTCGGCAGCATCGATTAGTGTTCCGAACGCCTGGCCAGAGTTCACTCTGGGCGCGGCACGGGCGCCCGATCCGGGCGTGTCGCAAGGAGAGACATGAACGCAGCACCGCCCGAACTCGCCATCGAGGCGTCCGGGCTCGTCAAGGTTTTCGGTGAGACCCGGGCGGTCGACGGCGTGGATCTCGCCGTCCCCCCTGGTGGGGTCTACGGCTTCCTCGGTCCGAACGGCGCCGGCAAGACCACGACCATCCGGATGCTCGCCACCCTGATCCCGCCCGACGGCGGCACCGCGCGGGTCCTCGGCCACGACGTCGTGCGCGAAGCCGATGATGTCCGCAGCCGGGTCAGCCTGACTGGACAGTTCGCCTCGGTCGACGAGGATCTCACCGGCATGGAGAACCTCATCCTGCTCGCGCGCCTGCTGGGCTATCCGCGGCCGCGCGCGAGGGCGCGGGCGAGCGAGCTGCTCGAGGCGTTCGGACTCGCCGAGTCGGCCGGCAAGCAGGTGAAGACCTACTCCGGCGGCATGCGGCGCCGGCTCGACGTCGCGGCCAGCATCGTCATCACACCCGACCTGATCTTCCTCGACGAACCGACCACCGGCCTCGACCCACGCAGCCGCAACCAGGTGTGGGACATCGTGCGGGCGCTCGTGGCCGAAGGCACGACCGTGCTGCTGACGACGCAGTACCTCGACGAGGCCGACAAACTCGCCGACCGGATCGCCGTCATCGACCACGGCAAGATCATCGCGGAGGGCACGAGTGGCGAGCTGAAGGCGTCGGTCGGTGCGGGAGCGGTCCACGTGCGACTGCTCGACCCCTCCCAGCGACCCGAGGCGGAGCGGCTGCTGTCGGCCGCACTCGGCGTCCAAGCCCACCTGGAGTCCGACCCTTCCGCACTGTCGGCGCGGGTCGGCACAGGTGCAGACGGAAACGAAGCGGGCGAGCGGGTCGCACAGGCCCTCGCCGAGTTGTCCCGGTCGGGTGTGGCGGTCGGACACTTCTCGCTCGGCCAGCCCAGCCTCGACGAGGTGTTCCTGGCCCTGACCGGCCATCCGGCCGAACCGGGCGAGGCTGACAGGCAACCCGCGGGGGCTGCCGAGGGAGACGCCGCATGAGTACGCCGACCGCACCCGCGTCCTCCGAGCTCGCCGATGCCGGCGCCGCTCTTCGTACCGCTCTGTCCTCGGGGAGTCGCCCGCCACGGCCGCACCCGGTGTCGGTCTCGCTGACGTTCGGCTGGCGTGCCCTGCTGAAGATCAAGCATGTGCCTGAGCAGCTCTTCGACGTCACCGCTTTCCCGGTCATGCTCACGCTGATGTTCACGTATCTGTTCGGCGGGGCGCTGGCCGGTTCGACCGACGCCTACCTGCAGTACTTCCTGCCCGGCATCCTCGTGCAGACGGTCACCATGATCACGATGTACACCGGCGTCGCGCTGAACACCGACATCTCCAAGGGGGTGTTCGACCGGTTCCGCTCGCTGCCGATCTGGCGGCCCGCCGCATTGGTCGGCGCCCTCCTGGGCGACGTGGTGCGCTACTCCCTCGCGTCGATCGTCGTCGTCGTGCTCGGCGTCGTCATGGGGTTCCGGCCGGGAGCGGGGCTCACCGGTGTCGTGCTGGCGGTGCTGCTCCTGTTGGTGTTCTCGTTCAGCCTCGCCTGGGTGTGGGCCGCGCTCGGCCTCATCCTGCGCACCCCGAACTCCGTGATGGGCTGGAGCATGATGGTGCTGTTCCCGTTGACGTTCGGGAGCAACATCTTCGTCGATCCGCGGACCATGCCGGGATGGCTGCAGGCGTTCGTCGACGTGAACCCGATCAGCCATCTGGCGACGGCGACCCGTGGGCTCATGCACGGGACCGTGACGACCGGCCAGCTCGGCTGGGTGTTCCTCGCCTGCGTGCTGCTGGTCGCGGTCTTCGGACCGATCACCATGCGGCTCTACCGGACGAAGAGCTAGGGACTAGCCCCGCTGGTCGAAGGTCGCGGTCGACGGCGACGAGGCGCCACCAGTCCGAAGTCGGGACTAGGGTGACGCGGGTGGAGAGAGCGTCCGAACCCGGCGACGTCGCCGAGCGCGACCTGCTGGTCGGCTGGTTGGCGTTTCACCGGGACGCGTTGGCCGCCAAGTGCGAGGGTCTCGGCGACGGCGACCTGGTGATCGCGTCCGCGCCGCCATCGGACCTTTCGCTGCTCGGCCTTGTCCGCCACATGATCGAGATGGAGCACGCGTATCTCGCCTTCGCGCTCAGCGCCGACGACGGGCAATTTCGACTCCTCTACTGCACGGACGACGCGCCGGACGGTGACATCGTCGGCCTCACCCCGGCGATGACACGGCCGTCCCTCGACCGATGGCACGAGGAGCGCCGACGCGTCGACGCTCTCCTCGCCGGTGTCGCATCGCTCGACGCGACGAGTCCCGGCAATGGCCGCGCGGTGCGGTAGAACCTGCTCAAGGTGATCCAGGAGTACGCCCGCCACAACGGCCATGCCGACCTCATCCGGGACCGCATCGACGGCACGACCGGCGAGTGAGCTATCCCCTCGTGGCGGTACCGAAACTCGGCAGCGCCGCGTCCTTGGCGGACAATGACGTGCACGAGAGCCGGCACGCCTGCTGCGCCGAAGGATGAGCCTGCTCGCGGCTGGCCGGCGTCGGCGGAACGTGCTTCGATGCGTACGTGCTCGACATCGGTGTGGTGGGCGCGGGCCTGCGCGGGCGGCTGTTCGCCCGCGCGCTGCGCCAGATTCCGGACGTACGTATCGTCGCGGTTGCCGACGCGAACTCGGCGGCGGGTGAGGCGTTCGCGGCGGAGTTCGGGGCCGCGGCCCATCCGGATCACCGGGCCCTGCTCGCCGCGTCGCCCGGTCTCGCGGGGCTCGTCGTGGCGACACCCGACTTCGCCCACCGCGACGCCGCCGTCGATGCGGCCCGCACGGGCGTCGGCCTGCTGATCGAGAAGCCGCTCGCCACCGACGTCGCCGAGGCCGAGCAGATCCACGAGGCTGTGCAGCAATCGGGTACCAAGGCCATGGTGGCCTTCGAGAACCGCTGGAACCCCCGCTTCGTCCTCACCCGCCACCAGGTGAGGTCCGGCGCTGTCGGCGACGTGCTGTTCCAGTGCGCGCACCTCAACGACACCACGTTCGTACCGCGGACGATGCTGTCGTGGGCGGCACGCACCACCCCCGGATGGTTCCTGATGCCGCACACCGTCGACCTTGCGCTGTGGCTGTCGGGCAAGAGGCCGAAGACGGTCTACGCCACCGGCCTGCGCAGGGTGATGGCGGCGTCCGGGATCGACACGTACGACGGAATCCACGCCCTGGTGACGTTCACCGACGACACCACGCTCACGCTCCAGTCGCACTGGATGCTGCCCGAGTCCTATCCCAGCGTTTTCGACTTCCGGTACGAACTCGTCGGCGAGCGAGCGGCGCTGCAGATCGACGGCGCCGACGAGGGTGTGTCCATGGCCGGCCCCCGCTACCAGTGGCTGCACCACGCCACACTGGAGGATGATGGCCGCGTCATCGGCGTCGCCGCTGAGATCGCCCGCAGTTTCGTCGACCTGCTGACCGGTGCGCGCCGGCCGGACGACGTACCCACAGTTGCCGAGGCGGTCGTCGTGACGACCGTCGTGGCCGCGATCCACCAGAGCATCGAGGCGGGGGTACCAGTTCAGCTCGGATCCGCCGCCGGGTGAGGACGTCACCTGCAGCGGGTAGGGGAAGGGAGCCCGTCATGAGGAAGCTGCTCGCCGTTCCGGCGGTGCTCTGCGGGGTGGCCATGGTTTGTGCGTCGATCGCACCAGCCGCCACGGCCGCGCAGGTGGCGCTCGACGCCTCCGCCCCGAAGGGGAGTGCCGACAACCGCGTCGTGCGTGCGTACGAACCCAGCGACGCCAACCTGGCCAACCCCGAACGCGGCTTCTACCACCACACCGAAACCCACTACCGCGCCGACGGGTCCGGCTACGTGCCTCTCGACGGCGCACGCCTCGCCACCTGGCGGCAGGACGAACAGATCACCCAGATCCTGCGGGTGATCTACCTGGAGAAGTTCGCGGACGTGGACACGCTCGACCGGGCCTACCTCGACCTGCTCCGCGCCGACTTCGCCACCGCACGTGACGCGGGCGTCAAGGTGATCGTGCGTTTCGCGTACGCCCAGCCGAAGGATGACTGGCCCTACCAACCGCCGTACGGCGACGCGCCGAAGGCACGGGTCCTGTCGCACATCGCTCAGCTCACGCCTGTGTTGCGCGAGAACGCCGACGTGATCGCGACCGTGCAGAGCGGGTTCATCGGCCTGTGGGGTGAGGGCTACTACACCGACCACTTCGTCGCCGACCCGACCGATCCCGGCACTGTCACCGAGGAGGACTGGGCGAACCGGCGCGACGTCTTCCTCGCGCTGCTGAAGGCGCTGCCGAAGGACCGGACGATCCAGGTGCGCACCATGCTGATGAAGCAGAAGGCACTGAGCCGGCCGAGCGGTGTGGAGGGTGCGCTGACGGCGGAGGAAGCGTTCGACGGCTCGCCCGCCGCCCGGATCGGTCACCACAACGATTGCTTCCTCGCGAGCCCGGACGACTTCGGGACGTTCCTGTCCGACCCGATCACCCTCGACCAGGACTACCTCGGGCAGGAGACGAACTTCGTCCCCATGGGCGGGGAGACCTGCAACGTCAACCCGCCGCGGTCGGAGTGGCCGAGTGCGTCGGCGGAGATGGCGCGCTACCACTACAGCTACCTCAACACCGACTACAACCGCGATGTGCTGGGCAGTTGGGGCGAGGCCGGGATCGAGGAAACCAAGCGGCGGTTGGGTTACCGGTTGGCGCTGACCGAGGGTTCGTTCACCGAGGGCGTACGACCGGGGAGGGCGTTCACTGTCGACCTGGGCTTGCGCAACGACGGCTGGGCCGCACCGTACAACCCGCGGGACGTCAAGCTCGTGCTGCAGGGTGAGCACAACACGTACGCCGTCCGGTTGGACACCGACCCCCGACAGTGGGCGGCGGGTACGACGGCCGACGTGGCGGTGAAGGCCTGCGCCGCCGTGCCGCCGGGCGAGTATCGGTTGCTGCTCGACCTGCCGGCACCCGAGCCCCGGCTGCGGTCGGACACGCCTTTGCCGGGAGTGCCGGGGATGAGCTACCACTCGGCGTACGCCATCCAGCTCGCCAACGCTGGGGTCTGGGACGCGGCGACCGGGGCGAACGACCTCGGCCACACGCTGGTGGTCGGCTGGGACCAGCCGTCGACGGGTGGCTGCAACGGCGCTCTGCTGCCGAGCCAGGTGGCGGGCGCCGGCGCACAGTGACCATGACCGCCCTGCCCAGGGTGCGAGCCGTCGCAGCCGGCGCACAGTGACCATGACCGCCCTGCCCATGGTCCGAGCCGTCGCAGCCGGTGCACGGTGACCATGACGGTCCCGCCCAGGGTCCTAGCCGTCGCAATCCCGTGATCATGAAGGAAAGCGGGCCATAGGTCGACACAACGTTCATGATCACGATCACGGGAGAGCGTCAGGCGCAGGGCGTGGGCGTGCGGCGGAAGGGCGTGGGCTGGTGGGTCAGGTCAGGGCGTCGACGACTGAACGGAGGAACGCGAGTTCGTCCTCGGTCGGGTCCTGGGTGCCGGACTGGGTGCCACCACCTGAACCCGCGCCCGCGCCGTCGGCGCCCGTCTCGGCTGCCTGGTCGGCGTTCACACCGAAGATCGAGAGCACCTGGTCTCCGACCTTGACGAACGTTCCGTCCATGGGTGAGCCGAAGTAGTACGCCTGGTCGCCGATCCCGTCAAGCGCCTGACCACCGGCCTTGCTCGCCTCGAAGTTCGTCGAGTCATCCGACGAGTCACCGCTGGTGATCGAGAGCGCCACACCTCGCGCGGTGAAGTCGCAGGCGAACTTCCGGTCGTTCGACCGCACCGATCGCTGCCCGCTGAACTCCTCGGCTCCGAGGACAGTGCCGGCGAGCTTCAGGTCGACCTTCGTACACGGCTGCTCGATCTTCTTCGGCTCGACCCGGAGCGGATCGGGCAACCGGAAGTGGGCCGTCCGTGCCAACTCGATGGCCGCCGGGACGTCCGGCTTCGCGTCCTTCGCGACGTGCAGGCGTACGACGATCGCGACCGTGCCCTGCAGCACGTGCACGTCGACCGTCTGTGGTGCCAGCCGCTGGCTGTTGTCGCGGCCGAAGACTGGTACGTAGGTCGTCTGCGTCCAGGCGTCGTCACCGAGCTGGGCGACCTCGCGCGGCTTGGCGTCGGGGTACTTCTCGAGTCCACTGCGCGGTCGCGTCTGCTGGCTCGCCTCGAAGTCCGCGGACGTCGTATCCGTGGTCACCTCGACACTTGACGTGTAGGCGCCGAGGCTGTCACCCGTCATGTACCCGCACGTCGAGCTCCACCCACGCTCGGTCTGGCGAACCGATCGCGCGGTGACCTGGTGAGACTTGGTGTCGAGGGCGTCGTCGAAGTCCTCGGGTAGCAGCAGGCGGCACTCGTCGAAGAACTTGGGCTCGGCCGGCATCTCGAAACCCGGCTCCTCTTCGCCAGGCGGCGGGGAGTTTTCCTCGGTCTGCGGCGCACCGCCGCAAGCGGCGGTGAAAGTGAGCAGGGCTGAGATCGACAGAAGTAGGTTCGCCGATCGCCGTCCCATCGTCCCCCCGAATCTGTCGAAAGCGTGACTTCGACGTGGCCTGATGCTCAGCGCCCACTGCCAGGCAGCGGCCGAGTTGCCGGCCACGCGAGCCAGGCTGATCCTAAGGTCCCGCGCGCGGGACGTCTACGCCGGAGGACCGCCACGTGAGCCGGCTCACGGACGATCCCCGCGAGCGGCAATCACGAATCCTCGCCTTGTGTGTCCCGGGAACTTTCAGGATCAACGCGTCGTCGGTGGCGGGCGGTACGGCGGTGTGGGCTAGCGTGCCGGTCATGCGCGAACCGGATTGTGTCGGCGCCTTCATCCACGACGACCACCACCGGATCTTCGTGCAGCGCAGAAGCCCCCACCGCCGCGTACTCCCCGGAATCTGGGATGTCGTCGGCGGGCACCTCGAAGCCGGCGAGACGCCCGAGCAGGCACTGGCCAGAGAGCTCAACGAAGAGACCGGCTGGAAGCTCGCCCACATCGAGGCGATGATCGCCGACTGGGAATGGGAGTGGGACGAGGTGGTACGCCGGGAGCTCGACTATCTCGTGCGGGTCACCGGCGACCTGTCCGCGCCCCGGCTGGAGGAGGGCAAACACGATGAGTACGCCTGGGTCGGCCCGGACAACCTCGACCTGATGATGGTCGGGCGTACCGACAACGACCGGCGCCTCCGCGACATCGTCGGCAAAGCGGTCCGGATGCGGCTCACCGAGCGGCTGCGGCTGGAGCCCGTCGGACTCGGGCACACCGACGATCTGGTACGCCTCCACGACGACGCCAACGTCGCCTTCTGGTACGCCGGCCGGTGGAGCGCCGACGAGGCCCGCCGCTACGCGGTCCGCATGGGCGAGGCGTGGGAGGCCGACGGCGTCTGCAAGTGGATGGCGTACGAACGGTCCGGTCGCCGCACGGGCGCCGGTGAACGGGGCGGCGACGGTGAGCTGGTGGGAAGGGGCGGTCTGTCGCGGATGGCGCCCGAGGCCGAGGTGACGCGGCGGATCGAGACGGCGCTGGGCCACCGGGGGCGAGCATGGGCGCGACAACGGCTCGAGCTCGGTTGGGCGATCCGCACGTCGGCGTCGGGACGAGGGCTTGCCACGGAGCTGGGTCGGGCCGGGCTGAGGTACGCGTTCGACACGCTGGGCGCGGACGAGGTGGTCGCTTTCACCGAACGCCACAACACCCGGTCGCGTGCGGTGATGGGACGTCTCGGCATGGAGTACGTGGGCGAGTTCCCCGGCGAGGGTCTGGTGGAAGGTGTCGAGGGGGTCCAGGAGGGCGCACCGTTCGCGCTCCACGCGATCGCGCGCTCCGGAAGATGATCTTCGATCCGGGGCCCGAACGCCTGGGGCCGGACCACCGGCGCCAGGGCACCATCAGGCTCCTCGCGGTTACTCGGTCGCCCAGGGTTGGCGGGTGGTGCGGATGACCTCACCCGTACGCACCGCCCGCTCGATCATCGTGCCGAGATAGTGGTCCTGCGACGCCTCGGGCAGCCCGTAGAAGTCTGGCCCACCCGCGACGTACTCCCCCATCTTGGCCAGGCAGGTCGCGATCGCGATCTCGTCGTCGTAGAGCCGGCCCGGCTGGAACGGATTCGTGTACACCCAGCGGTCGCCGGCCGTGATCCCGGCCAGAAAGTAGCCTTCCTGGTTCTCCCACTCGCCCTTGTTGACCCGCGTGAGCGAGTAGTCCAGCTGCGTGCACGAGGGATCCTGGATGCGGACCCGCTGGTCGAAGATCTCGCCGCGCTGGCCCCGGACCGAGAGGTGGTTCGACCGGATCCAGGAGCGGTGCTGGTTGCCGGTGAAGTCGTAGATCCCGAGCCGGTCGCCGAAGTCGAGCCAGGCCAGGTCGCGTTCGGAGGATACGAGGACGTCCTCCGTCGGCGGCCCGCTCCGGTTCGGTCCGGCCACCCAGTCGGAGACGAACCGCATCCCGCGGATCTCCGCGTCGGCAAAACCCACGCCCAGCATGACCCGCATGAGGCTGGCCGCGTGGTAGAGGTGGGAGATCGAGACGGTGGCCTGGGTGACGGGGCCAAGCCGGCCTTCGGCGATGAGCGCCAGCCGGGCCTGGTTGAGCGGGTGGAACTGGTACTGCTCGGCGACCTGCACCTTGGCGCCCGCCGTTGTCAGGTCCTCGTGGAGCCGGACGAGGCCGGCGAGGTCCGGGGCGGGTGGCGTCTCGGCGAGGGCGGGGATGGCGAGTGCCGCCAACTGCCGGAGATAGTCGGCGCAGGCGGCCGGGCTCACGGAGACGACGACGAAACTCGGTTCTTCCTGCGCCAGAAGGGATTCCAGGCTCCGATAGGTCGCGACGCCCCACTCCTGCTGCATGGCCCGCCCGCGCGCCTCGTCACGGACGACCATCCCGGCCACCCGAAACGTTTCGGGAAGGGCGCGGGCGATCCGGAGGAAGTACTGTGCCCGGAAACCTCCGCCGCCGATGATGCTGAACGTCGTGCAGGTCCCCATCCGTACGCCCTTTCCTGGCCCCACTGCCGACCCCGCCGCCCGAGAAAGCTACCGGACGCCGGTCGCAGACACCGGTCGCAGACACCGGTCGCAGACGTCGGTCTCAACCGTCGCGGAGCCCCACGCAGTCGAGGTCCCAGAACGTCTGCGAGTAGACGAACGTGCCGGTCATCTCCGGCTCGTACGACCGCAACCGGGCGACCTGGAACGCCGGCGGCGGAATTCGCAGCGACGGCGGACGAAATCCCACCGTGTCGGCTCTTTCGAAACCCCGGGGACCGTAGAAGTCCGGCGACCCCTCGAGGAAGACGAGCGGTATTCCGTGGGCCTCGGCGGCCGCGAGCGCGTGCGCGACGAGGTGCGTACCGATGCCGCGATTCTGGTGGTCAGGGAGCACCCCGAGCGGCGACAGGGTGAGCACGTCCACCAGCCGGTGGGGTGCGTCGAGCCGGCAGGCGCTCAGCAGGACGTGGCCCACGATCACGTCGTCGACGGTGGCGACGTAGGACAGCGGACCGATCGGAGCCTCGGCAGCCCGTAGCGCCTCGACGAGCCGGGGAACCACCTGGTCCCCGCCGAATGCCTGGGCGTGGACCGTGAGCACGTCCTTGCGGTCGGCGTCCCGCTCCGTCCGGATCCGCGCTGGCGACGTCGATGAGGCTGGTGTCATGACGAGTGAGGTTAGCTGCTGTCAGGACGCCAGTTCACTGCATTTCTTCCAGCTCCCGGCCCTTCGTCTCCCGGATGCGCCTCACCACGAACACCAGGGAGAGTGCCGCGAAGAACGTGTAGATGCCGTACGCGAATCCGAGGCCGATCGCCTGCAACGTCGGGAACGTCGTCGAGACGGTGAAGTTCGCCAGCCACTGTGCGGCGGCGGCGACCGCAAGGGCCTGGGCACGGATCTGGTTGGGGAACATCTCGCCGAGCAGGACCCACACCACGGGTCCCCAGCTCAGACCGAAGAACACGACATAGAGGTTCGCGGCGACCAGCGCGACCGGCGCCATGATCCCCTGCAGCACCGGTTCGCCGCCGATGACCGGAGCGGTCCCGAAGGCGAACGCCAACGTGCCCAAGGTGAGCATCATGCCCGTCGACCCGATGGTGAGCAGCGGCTTGCGCCCGAACTTGTCGATGGTCGCGATCGCGATCAAGGTGGTGAGAATGTTGGTCACTGACGTGATCACCGTGATGATCAGGGAGTCCGCCTCGCTGAACCCGACCGCCTGCCACAGGACGGACGAGTAGTAGAAGATCACGTTGATGCCGACGAACTGCTGGAACACCGACAACAGGATGCCGACCCAGACGATCGGCAGCAGGCCGAGTCGGGGGCCGCGCAGGTCCGACAGCCGCATCCTGCGATCCGCGGCGAGGGTCTGGTCGATCTCGGCGATCTTCGCCTCGACGTCACCGCCGAGGTACTTCCGGAGGACCTTTCGCGCCTCTGCGGTGCGTTCCTTCGCGACGAGGAAGCGCGGTGACTCGGGCAGGCGGGACGCGAGCGCACCGTAGGTGAGCGCCGGGACCAGCAACGACAGGAACATCCACCGCCACGCGTCGAGGCCGAGCCAGAGCTCCTCGCGGGCGCCTCCGGCCAGTGTGGCCAGTACGTAGTCGACGAGGAGGGCGACGAAGATCCCGGTCACGATCGCCAACTGCTGCAGCGAACCCAGGCGGCCGCGGATCCGGGCCGGCGAGATCTCGGCGATGTACGCCGGAGCGATCACCGAGGCGGCACCCACGCCCATCCCGCCGATGAAGCGCCACAGCGCGAGGTCCCAGATGGCGAACGCGAATCCGGAACCGAGCGCGCTCACGGCGAATAACGCCGCGGCGATCAGCATGACCCGGACCCGGCCGAGGCGGTTGGCGAGCGGACCGGCGGACCAGGCGCCCAGCGCCGACCCCAGCAGAGCCGCGGCCACCGCCAGGCCGAGGACGAACGGGTTGACGGCAAAAGTGTCACGCACCGCACCGACAGCACCGTTGATGACAGCTGTGTCATAACCGAAGAGAAAGCCGCCGAGCGCCGCCGCCGCGGCGACCGGAGCGACCCTGCCGGTCGGCCCCGCCGGTGCGCCCGGAGGTTCTGTCAGCTGCCTGGTCATGCCAGGTTCCTCCCCGTCCCGGGAGGAACGCACGCCTGAGGTGCGCCGTAGGGTACGCCGGTGGTGCCGTCCCCTTAGGCGCCGGCCCCTTCGTGCCGTCCCCTTAGGCGCCGGCCCCTTCGTGCTTGCCGCGCAGCAGTTCGATCACGGCCGAGTCGTCGAGTCGGCCGAGCCCTGCCCGACGGCCCGCGAGGTAGAGCTGTTCGGCCGTGGTGGCGAGCGGTGTCGGGTAGTCGGCCGCCCGTGCCGCGTCAGTGACGAGGCCCATGTCCTTGACGAAGATGTCCAGCGCGCTCCTGGGCTGGTCGAAAGGCCCGTGCAGCATGCGTTCGCCCCGGTCGTCGAGGATGAACGACGCCGCCGCGCCGTGCCGGATGATCTCCCAGCAAGCGCCCGCGTCGAGCCCGATCGCCTCGGCGAACGCCAACGCCTCAGCCGCGACCGCAATGTGTACGCCGCAGAGCAGCTGGTTGACCAGTTTCACCTTCTGGCCGTCTCCCGCCGTCGGACCGGCGAGGGGTGCCCGGCTGGCGAGGACGTCGAGCAGCGGTTGTACGCGGGTCACGGCGGCCTCGGGTCCGCTCACCATCGCGACGAGTTCGCCGGCCGCCGCCCGGGCGGTGCCGCCGGAGACCGGTGCGTCGACCAGCTCCACGCCGCGCTCGGCGAGCCGGTGTGCCCACGACCGCACCGCCGCGGGGCCGACCGTGGCAAGGACGAGTACGACCGAACCGGCTGCGAGTGCCGCTGCCGCGCCGCCGCCGGCCTGGCCCGTGCCCGCAACATCGCCCTCGCCGGCGCCGGCGCCGAAGAGCACGGACTCGGCCTGGTCTGGCGTCGCGACCATGATCGCCAGCACCTCCGCCCCGTCGGCCACGGCGGCGGCTGAGGTTCCGGTGCGTACGCCCGCGTCCGCGAGGGCCTCGGCGCGAGCGGGATCGATGTCGTACGCCGTCACGTGGTGCCCCGCGGCCGCCAGGCATGACGCCATCGGTGACCCCATCGCACCCAGCCCGACCCATCCGACGTCTGTCATGTGCACCTCTTCTCGTGTGGCGTCGCGCCTGTGTGGCGCGTTTCCTGCGGCTTCGCGGTTCGCGGGCTCATCTGCTCCCGCGCAGGGTGTCGACGACCTCGGCGAGCGTGTTCTCGTCGCCGACGTTGCCGGCGAAGACGACGTACGGAACCTCGATGACCTCGGGTGCGGCTCGCAGCGGCCGCCACACCGACACCATCCCGTCGAACAGTTGGCCGGCCACCTCGGCGCGGCGGATCTCCAGCGCCCGCACCGCGACGTCGTGGGACGTGATCCCGCCCTTGGCGACGTACCACGCCGGCGCGGCGGCTGCCCGCGCACCTCGTACGACGTCCACGACCGCGGCGGACACGGTACGGGCGATGTCGAGGCTGGACAGCGCGTCGTGACCGCGGCTGAGCGTACGGCTGGTGGCGAGGAGGACGTCGGCATTCTGCAACGCGGTGACCACCCGCGCGGTGACCGTGGCGACGTGGCCGTCACGACGCGTCGGGTCGATGACAGCCGCGACGTCCAGATCCACCTCTTTGAACCCCCCGCGCCCACGGGCCACCGCCACCTGTCGACTGGTCAGGCCGACATGGGAGCCGACGACCACGAGACCGTGGGACGTCGCGGTGGGATGGGTGGCGTTCGGGCCGGCCTTGCGCCCGGCATCCCGGAGTTGCGCGGATGTCAGCGGAGGTTGCGGATCGAGTCCAGTGAGCGCGCGGACGAACGACGGCGCCGTGCGGTGGAGAAACGACCGGCCGGCCGCTTCGGCGTCGAGCAGTCCGAGGACGACCACGTCGAGGTCGGCGTCCTGGAGGCAGTTGACGACGACGAACGCCCCGTCGCTCACGGCGGTCAGGACCTCGGCGACCCTGCCCGGGCCGCCCAGCCGGATGTCCTCGATGCTGAGGCTGTGCACGTCTGCCGGGCGTACTGTGCCGGCGCTCTTCTCCGCCACCCACTCGCGCAGGTTCGACGCGCTGTAGCCGAACGTCGCGTCCCGTGCGTACTCGGTCTCACCGACGGGCAGGAGCTCCCCGCCGACCCGTGCCCAGTGGACGTCGCCGGCGGTACAGCGGCCCGCGTCGAAGTAGGAGGGTACGACGAGTACGCCGTCGTAGCCACGGCCGGTCACCTCTCGGCGGGCTTCCGTCAGGGCACCGACCTCGGCCCTCAGGTGTCCGCGCAGGGTCGAGTCGCTGCGGCTGACGATCTCCACGGGTGCGCCGAGCCGCGCGGCAAGGTGGTGGAGGCTACGACCGATCGCGACGTTCAGCGTCGCCGCCTCCGGCTCGGGCATGCTGCGACTGTTGGTGAGCAGGAACGCGCAGGAGCCGGGTGCGTCGAGCGCCGAGGCGTACTCGGCGTCTTCCAGGACTGTCACCACGGCGACGCCGTGCATGTTCTGCGAGCCGGTCGGGTCGTCGTCGATGACCGCGATCCGGCGGCCGTGCTTGGCGTGTGAGGCGCGGATCCGCTGGCGGGCACCGGGCTCGATCCTTGGCGGCGGGAGGTCCGCGAAGCCGTGTGCTGCCGGGATGGTCCCGCCGGTTGACCCGCTCGCCGCCACGCCCTACGCCTCCCAGCCCGCATCGCCCGGTCTGCTCGCTTCCAGGGCAGTATGTCCCGGCGCCGGGGGTCCGGCGCCAGCATCTGTCCGCCGCCCGCCACCGTCCAGGCGCCCGCCACCGTCCAGGCGCCCGCCACCGTCCAGGCGACTGCCACCGTCCGCCGCCCGCCACCGTCCGCCGCCCGCCACCCGCCACCGTCCAGGCGACTGCCACCGTCCGCGCGCCAGGTCCACGGTCCGCGCGCCAGGTCCACGGTCCGCGCGCCAGGTCCACGGTCCAGCGCCGGCGGCCCGGTGGAGCGTCGGCGGCCGGGTAGAGCGTCGGCGGCGGTGGCGAGTGCCAGGGGAGCGTCCATGATCATGCGCGGGAAGTCGGGGGTCAGGGAAGGTCGAAAGCACCGGTTTCCTGTGCATGATCATGAAAGCGTGAGACCCCCTTGCGCGTCAGGCTGCCAGGGAACGAGGGAGGAGGTGGGTCTCCCAGCCGTGGTCGAGCTCGGCCGGGACCCCCGGATGCCCTCGCGCCACCAAGGCGTCGCGGATCCGCAGTAGCGTGAGGTGCGGCGAATGAAAGATGTCCTCCGACGTCAGCACGATGACGCTCCAGCCAAGCTCGCGGAGCAGGTCGCGGGTGGTGATGTCCCTTCGCCACTTGCCTCGGCGTTTGTGGTGGAGCTCCCCGTCGTACTCGATCGCGATGCGTTGAGCGCGATACCGCAGGTCGACTGTCGCCACCCACTGGCCGTCGTCATCAAGGACGGGCGAGCCGGGATCGGACATGGCAGCCCGGCGAGGACGATCAGCAGACGGACCCGCGTCTCCATCGGAGAGTCGACCCGCGACCGCGCCAGAGCGGCCACTTTCCGGGCGAGCACGATCCCTCGACGGCGAGTCGCCGAACCCGTGACATCGGCGAGCGCCTCCGTCGTCGTGAATCCGCGTCGCACCATTGCGTCGGCCAGGATGGTCAGGTCGACCAGCGACAGTTGGCCGGCGAGATCGAGGAACGTCCGCTCGGGCGTGGTGACCGGGAAACCATCGAAGTTCCGTGCCGGCACGGCCGACGACTGGTGAGTCACGACGCCGGAGACGCTCGGCCTGGACACGTGGCGCGGGAGGGTGACGTGCAGAGGGGGTACGCCTACGCCCGGGATCGGCAGGTGCATGACCTGCGCCGCCGTCTGGTGGCTGAACACCGCGGACTCCGGCAAGACCAGCCGGGCGGCCGCGAGTCGGAGGCCGAGCGTGTCCGGCACGTCGGCGCCGACGTAGACCGATCGAAGTACGCGGCGAAAGCGCCCGCTGCGGAGGCTTTCCGCGGACAGGCCGTGCCGCCGGGCTTCGTCGAGCCGAAACGGTTGGCCACGCAACGCGGGCGGAAGGTGGTGAGGACTGGGCATGCGGATGATCTTCACGCGGCCCACCGACACCCCGTCGCAGCGAGCAGCGCCGGGCCGTTGAAGCGTTGGGACCGGCGTCTCCATGATCATGCGCGGGATACCGGGGGTCAGGGCGGGTCGAAACCACCGGTTTCCCGCGCATGATCATGGCCGCGGCCGACCGAACCGGGTCCTGGTAGTAGTACGGGTTTGCCGGTGCAGCGTCAACCTGTGCAACGTTGGCCGGAGCGGCGTCAACCGGTGCGGCGTCAACCGGTGCGGCGTTGGCAGGTCCGGCCGGGCAACGCCCTACGCATCGGGGTTGATGTCGTGTCGGCGCAGCAGGTCCCGGAGGCGGGAGACCTCGGCGGCAAGGCGTTCCGTCTCGGCCCGGAGCCGGTCGTTGTCCTCGAGCATCGCCATGGTCTCGCGCAGGATCAGGTTCCTCCGTCCGCCGGGCTTGTCGGAACCGAGTACGGACTCGCGCACCATCTCGGCAACACTTTCCTCCCATGCCGTCTCCAACGCCGTCTCCAGGGCTGTCTCCATTTCACCGGAGGCACCGGTTCCACGGTGGGCCTCGAGACGCTCGTGGACCTTCGCGCGGGCGGCGTCGAGGCTGACGCCGAGCTTCACCAGCGCCTGCATGGCGACGCCCTCCCCTTCGCGGATCAGGCCGAGCAGAACATGTTCGGTGCCGATGTAGTTGGTGCCGAGCTGGATCGACTCGCGGAGGGCGAGCTCGAGCACCTTCTTCGCTCGTGGCGTGAACGGAATGTGCCCGCCCGGTGCGTGCTTGCCCCGCCCGACGATCTCCTCGACCTGGGCACGGACGGCTTCCGTCGTGATGCCGAGGCTCTCTAGAGCTTTGGCGGCCACGCCCTCGCCCTCGTGGGTGAGGCCCAGAAGGATGTGCTCGGTGCCGATGTAGTTGTGGTTGAGCGTCCGGGCCTCTTCCTGGGCCAGGACGGTTGCCCGCCTTGCGCGGTCGGTGAATCGCTCGAACATCGCGCCACGTCTCCCCTCGGTTGTCCGTACGGCATGAACCTGCGGATCGAACTCGCCCAGCTCGGCCGGACTCATCCTCGATTCCGTGCCCGTGCGAGGACGGCCGGTACGACGTGGCCGCAGCAGGGCGCGAAGCTGGTTGTCCACGCGGGCGATGCGCAGTTTCGTGATGTCCTCGGACGACCCTCCGGCGGCGATCGAGTCGAGGAGTCGGTTGACACCGGCGACGTCGTCGAGGTCGAGGTCCCATCCGTTCAGGGCGAGGAACTGCAGCGTCGTCGCAAGCGCGATGCGGCGGTTGCGCCGCGGGTACGGACGCCGCCGGACGAGGCCGACAAGCAGACTCGCCGCAGCGGGTACGGCGCTCCCTCCGGTGTGCGGTGCTCGCGCATCCACGAGCGTCTCTTCGACACCGTCGACGTCGGCCAGCTCGACGATCGTCTCGGACGAGCACCCGAGTACGTGTGCGGCGATGGCCAGCGCGGCCGGCAGGTCGAGGTGGATCACTCGTCGTCCTCCCGCAGCAGATCGAGCGTGCGCTGGTGCCGCGCCAGGCTCTCCTCGAGCAGGGCGGCGAAGCGCTTGTCGGTGCGGCGTTGCTGGACGAGTTCGGCGATCGCTTCGCGGGCGAGGTCGGACACCGAGCGACCTTCGACCTCGGCGATCGCCTGGAGTCGCTCGGCCAGCTCGGGATCGAGCCGGAGCAGCATGTTCTTCGTAGCCTTGACCATAGATAGCAAGATATCACGCTATCGGTCCGGCGAGGGAGACCAATCCTCCGGCGGGAGTGGACGGGTGTCCTCCTGCGGCGGAGTCCGAAGCGCGGCCCGGCGTTCGAGGCGCATCTCGACGACGTTGTAGCCCGCGACCGCCAACAGAAGAGACAGGGCGAGCGAGAACCCGTACCGGGTGTCGACGAGCCCGTCCGCGACGTCGGCGGGTACGTCGGAGTCCCGCAGCTTCGCGATCAGGTGGTCCTGAGCGACGGCCTGGTTGGCGATGAGCAGGACGACCGCGACGCACGCGACGACGCCGCGGACGAGCGGTGAGACCCTCGGGCGGGCAACCAGGGCGACGCCGCCGGCGACGACGAGGACAGTGAGCAGGGCCAATGCCTGGATCGCGACGGGCTCGGCGTTCTCGTCCGGCGAAGGCTGGTCCGGCGGCAACCGGGGTGGATCAGATCCCGCCTCGCCCGGCTTCCCGGTCGTGATGTGCGGCTTGCCACCGATGACGAAGTCCCACCCCGTGTAGTCGGCGGTCATCGATCCGGTCTGTGCCTCGCAGGACACGGTGACGAACGGGAACGAAAAGCAGACCAGAACAAGCGCGAACCCGATCGGACTGGCGAGCCGTCGCCATTGCCGCCCTCGCGACCCGAACCTCGCCATCTCGCACCGACTCCCCTCGGCCCTGCCGGCAGTTCCACCACGCTGCAGCTGGAGTCCCGATCCCCACCGGACCGGACCGATCCCTGCCGAAGGGCGCCAGCCTACGCAATCTGGGCAGTTGAGCAGGCTTTCGATGTAGACCGCGACCAATCCGCAGAGACCTTCTACGATTGGACGATGGCCAACGGGGACGCCGGCACGGCGCCCGGCCAGAAGGCTTCTCACATGCTCGCGCAAGGCCGACTTGACGGGCCCGCGGGGGATGAGGTCGTACCTGTTCTCAGGGGTATCCTCCTGTCCGCCTGCCAACTGGCCGGCGCAAGCTTCGGGGTGGTCCTGCTGGGTGACTCCGACCATGACGTCACCGATGTCGTCTCTGTCGGCGTTCTCGAGCAGGAGCTCGGCGTCCTGCCGGGGACGCCGGAGTCGAAGACGTACCTCGCGGGCCTCCTGGCCGCGCCACCACCACTGCTGCGCAACGACATCAGCGCACACCGAGCCGGCCACAGCGTCCCGCCGCAGCATCCGGACATGACGAGGCTGCTCGGTGCCCCGTTCTCCCTGCGTGACGGTTCGGACGGATATCTCTACGTGGCGAAAGCAGGCGAGGGGCAGGAGTTCTCGCCGACAGACGCCCACAACGTCGTGACCCTCGCGGCCGCCGCTGGGCTCGCCGTCGACACGGACAGCCTGACCAGCAACCAGCCCCGGCGGCTCCGCTGGCTCGACGCCATCACGGAGCTGTTGCACCTCCTGCACGGAGAGATCGGACGGGAGGAGGGGCTCCAGGGTGTTGCCGAGCTGCTGAAGGAGGCCGCCGCCGCGGACACGAGCGTGATCGCGTTGGTCGATCCCGTGGACGAGGAGGGGCAGGTGATCGTCGAAGCCGCCGCTGGTCTTGGCGCCGACCTGATGGCCGGTGCGCGCCTGCCACGCACGCACTTCCTCGCCGAGGCCATGGACTCCGGCCGGCCGATCGTGAGCGAGGACATCCGCAAGAACGTACATTTCACCCCGCCGGCGGCATGGGTGCAGACGCTGTCGGTCCTCGGTCCGGGCCTCTTTCTTCCCCTGACCACGCCGAGCAAGGTACTCGGGGCGATGTTCGTCTCGTGGCGACGTGACTCCGCCATGGGTGACGATGCCGCCCGCGTGTCGACGTTGGCGATCCCCTTCGCACGCGCGGCCGCTCTCGTGCTCCAGCAGCACGAGACCCACCGGATCCGGAGCCGCCAGCAACGGTGGATGGAGGCCGCCGGGGACATCACCCGGTTGCTGCTCGACGAGGTGGACCCGCACGAGGTGATGACCCGGGTGACGCGGAAGATCCGGGAGATCTCCGGTGCGGCCTACGCCGCGGTCGCCCTGACCGATCGCGTCGGCCCGCAGGACACGGTGGTCTTCGACATCATCGACGGCCTGGGCCTGGAGCATGCGTCCGGCACGAGGGTGCCGTGCCCGAGTCCGCTGGCCGGGGTGCTCGAGTCGGGCCAACCGGTCATTGTCCCTGACATCGTCCGCGACCCGCGCTACCAGCCGCCTCCGGCGTGGCGCGAGGCGCTCTCCGTGCTCGGTCTGACCATGTTCATTCCTCTCAAGACGCCCCACGAGGACCTGGGTGCGCTCATCGTCGGTTGGCGGCGGGGATCGCCGGAAGAGCGGACGGCAAGGAACGACGCGCCGCTGATGGAGACCTTCGCCGCCGAGGTGGCCCTGTCGTTGCAGCGGGTCCGCGGGAACGAGGATCGCGACCGGCGGCAAGCCTGGCTTGACGCGTGCACGGAGCTGACCCGGCGGCTCGCTGGTGAGGTCGAGCAGGACGTGACCCTGCGCCGGATGGTCCGGTTGCTCCGGAGGGTCTCCGGCGCCGACTTCGGCGCCATCATCCTGCCCGACCCGAGGGCAGACGACAGCGCCTCACTGCTGATCCTCGAGGGGTACGGCGAGCAGCACTACTCGCATCATCGGATCTCGGGCGGCGGCCTGGTGGCAGGCGCCATCGAGTCGGGCCGTGCCCTCGTGAGCGAGGACTTCACGCAGGAGGAGGGCTACGATCCCCCTCCCGACATGGCGGACCGGCTGGCCGCGATCGGGCTGGGCATGATCATTCCGCTGACCGCATCGGGCGAGGTCCTGGGGGCGTTGTTCGCCGGGTGGCGCCGCGGATCTCCCCATGAGCGCTCGGCCAAGCGGGAGGTGGCACTGGTGGAGACCTTCGCCGACCAGGCCGCGCTCGCGTTGCAGCGGGGCCGCGTTCAGGGCGGCCAGGACCGCAGTGAACGCTGGCTCGAGGCGACCGCGGAGATGGCGCGGCTGCTGATCGGCCAGGTCGACCGTGACGAGGCGGTCTCTCTGGTGATCTCCGAGCTACGCGAGGTCTCCGGAGCCGACTTCGCTGGCGTCATCGTCGTCGACCCCACCGAACCCACGATCCTGCGGGTCGTGGACTTCCACGGCCCGGGCATTCTGCCCGTCTCACCCGACGCGTGGATCCCACGCGCCGGCCTCGTTGCCCGGGTCATCGCGACCGGCCGGCGGATCGTCAGCCACGACTACCCTCACGTGGCCGGCCACGATCCTCCCCCGGAGTGGCGGAAGCCCCTGTCGGAGATCGGTCTCGGCATGGTCATGCCCCTCGTCGCGGCCGCCGAGGAGGAGGTCATGGGGGTGTTGTTCGCCGGCTGGCGTCGCGGTTCGGCAGATGAGCGCGCGGCCAGGAACGAGGCACAGGAGGTGCAGACCTTCGCCGACCTCGCCGCCCTCGCCCTCCAGCGGGTCCGGGCCCAGGACGACAGGGAGCGACTGCACCTGCTCGAGGATCACGAGCTGATCGCCCACAACCTGCACGACGCCGTGCTGCAACGCCTGTTCGCCGTGGGGCTTCGCCTGCACAGCGCCGCAGCGGCGAGCACCGAGCCAACGGTGCAGGATCGCGTACGCGAGGCGATCGATGACCTCGACGCCACGACCGACCGAGTGCGTTGGACGATCGAACGGCTCTCCGGCGACGGGTCGGACTCCGCCGGGTAGGTCCCGGACTCCAGCTCGCCCACGGAGCAACATTCACGACAACCGGCCGTACCGGCGCAGGGTGAAGGCGTTGAGCAGGGCGGAGAGTACGAGGACGACGCCAAGGGCGAGGAGCTGGTACTGACTCCCTTCCGACCCTTCGAACGCCAGCAGCAGACCGGCGTTGAGCCAGGTCACCAACAGCGCGGCGACGACCACACCGCCGACCGTGCCGACGCCACCCTGGATCGCCACACCGCCGAGGACCGCGATGGTGATGGCGGGCAGGGTCATGCCGTTGCCGACCGTGCCGGCGTCCGGCCGCGCGGACGCGAACTGGGCCACCGTGACCACGGCCACGATCCCGGCGAGCAGGCCGGCGCCGGCGTAGGCCGTGAAGCGCACGCGCGGCACCGACAGGGAGGCGAACGTCGCCGCCACGTCGTTCGTACCGACGGCGTAGAGCTTCCTGCCGTACGTCGCGCGGTTGACCACCAACCACACCAGCACGACGCAGGGCAACAGGATCGTGAAGACCTGGCGGGGTACGAACAGGCCGCCCAGCTCGACCGGCCGGGCCAGTCCGGACAGGTCCTGCACCGGCCGGTTGGAGATGGGTGCGTTGTCGTTGCTGACAAGGGCGATCGAGGAGTACGCATAGTAGGTTGCGAGCGTCGCGATCAGCGGCGGCACGCGGACGTACGCCGTCAAGAAGCCGTTGACAGCGCCAAGCAGCGTACCGACGGCCAGACACACCGCCACAGACGTCAGCAGAGGCAGGCCCCACACGCCGACACAGAAGCCGAACACCATCCCCGCCAGACTGACGATGGCGCCCACCGACAGGTCGATCCCGCCGCGTCCCGACACGATGACGAGCAGCTCGGCGAGCGCCAACAGGCACAGCGGTACGAAGGATTCCCGGAGGGAGGCACGATGCTACGACGCCGGCTACCTCGCCTCGGTCTGGCCACAGCCAGCGAGTCGATGATGGCGGTGCCGATGCCGTCGGCGGTGGCCTGGTTGACGAACACCTCGCGGACCGAGTTGGGCGCGTCGGTGTCCGACGTCATCACGTGGATGCCACGGTCCTTCGCCTGTTGGAGGACGGGCGCGAGCGAGTCCGGGTCGTTCGGCGCGACCACGAGGACGTCCACCCGCTGCTGGATCAGAGCCTTCACGATGTCGGTCTGCGCGCCCGGATCGGCCGTCGTCCCGCCCTTGTAGATCCAGCGCAGGCCGATCTCCTTCGCGGCCTTCGCACCGCCGGCGTTCATCGCCTCGAAGTACGGGATGCCCTGCAGCTTCTGCACGAACGCGACGCTCACCTTGTCCTCTCCCCCGGAATCCCAGGAGGTCGTGGTGTCAAGCGCAGGTCAGGTGCGCAGCTTCGCCACCGTGACGACGATGGCCACCGAGAAGTCGGCCGCGAAGGCGCGTGGGCTGTCATACCCGATCGCCGCGAGTCGGTCGCCGTACTTCTCGACGTACGCCGGAATGGAGTCGAGGCCCGGATAGGACGGGTCGGCCACCTGCGCCACACCCTCGAGCCGGATCACGTCCCACCCGAGGCGGGTGTCGTCGAGGCCGAGCGCGACGTACGGATGGGCCGCGAGGTTGCGCAGCTTCGGCGTGCGCGGCCTGCTGTAGATGAGGATCTCGTCGCCGGTCCAGAGGTACCAGATGGGCACGCAGTCGGGCCGCCCGCTCGGGCGCACGGTCGTGAACCAGGCGATGACGTCGTCCCGCAGTCGCGCCTCGACCTCCGCTCGCCGCTCGGGCGTGAGCCCTTCCAGGATGTCCATCGCGGTCTCCTTCACACCTTGGTTGTCCACCCACGACAGACTGGCGCGTCAAGTGCACTTCAGGTCAAGGTCGGTGGCGAGGACCCAGGAGTGTGACCGCCTGAGCCTCGGAAGCTGCCGGCTATTGTCGGCCGGAGTCTGACGGCCCCGACCCGAGAGGAAGCGCCCGCGCCGTGCCCACACTCCCAGACGCCGACTCTTCCGCCGTCGACTCGTTCGCCGGCGATTCGTTCGCCGCCGGTCCTTCCGCCGCCGAGGTCTGGTTGGCGAAGGCGTACGTCGAACCGGCGGTCCACACACTGCGTCCGGACTACCGCGCACTCCTCGTCCTCGCGGAGGGTCTCGTCCCCGGGCCCAGCGACGACGTGAGCGACCGGCTGCTGGCCACCGCCACCGCGAAAGCGCGGCAACGGCTGGGCGATGGCGGTGTCGACGGGGACCTCCACGTCGCCGCGTGGCGGGAGGCGTTCCGCTCCTTCGGCGCCAAGCCGAAGCGGACCCGGTCCAGCGTCGAGGCGCTCCTGCGAAGGCTCGACGACGGCCTGCCCCGCATCGACCGGCTGACCGACGCCTACAACGCCGTCTCGATCGCGTATGCGGTGCCGGTCGGCGGCGAGGACATCGACCACTACGAAGGGCCCCTGCGGCTGGTCCGGGCGACGGGCGAGGAGTCGTTCGACACCGTTGACAAGGGCGAGCCCGCCGTGGACCACCCCAACCACGGCGAAGTGGTCTGGCGCGACGACGCGGGCGTCACCTGCCGGCGCTGGAACTGGCGGCAGTGCGTGCGCACCCGGCTCACCGGGAGTACGACGCGGGCGGTTTTCGTCCTCGACGCACTGGCGCCGATGGACGACGATGCCGTCCACGCCGCCGGTGCGGCGCTCGCCGAGGCCCTGCGGACCACCAGTCCGGACGTACGCCTGACATCGCGGCTGCTCGGCCCGGTCGCGACCTGAACCGCCCACCCCATCCGGACCGTGGAGCTACGGGGTTCCGGTGAGCAGGTCGCGGATGACCTGGACGTAGCGTTCCTGACCGGACTCCGAACGTACGAAGGACCGTCCTTCCTCGCTCTGGCGCCGGTACAGCGTCGGGTTCTCGCAGAGCCGTCGGACCAGCGCCATGACGTCGCGGGCGGAGCAGTAGAGCGCGCCGTCGCCGAAGGTCTCGGCGTACGCGTGCGGGAGGACGGCCACGACACCACTCGCCATCGCCTCGAGGATCGCCCGGTAGGGTGCGCCGACGCGGGCCGGATGTGGGAAGTAGACGAAGAAGTCGATGCCGGCCAGGAACTGCCTGGGATCGATGTCACCGTCCGGGCGTACGTCCCAGTTCGGCGGCGGCTCTGCCAGACCGAGGATGCCGAGCGGCACGTCGGCGCCGCCGAGGATGCGGACGTCGACGCCTGAGTTCTCGCCGTCGACCGGATAGCAGCGCAGCAGCGACTCGCGGGACCGAGGCCACTCCAGAGCGTCGCCGCCGACATGGCGCCCGATCACCGGGCGCGGGTTCTGCACAGAGTCCCTCGGCGACCACCACACGTCGGCGTCCACGAACGGCGGAAGATCCCACCCGGCCAGGGAGTCGGCGGGAACGAGTGGAGCGAGCAGCCGCCGGAGTTCCGCTGCCTGCGGAACCCAGATCGCATCCTTGCCGAACAGGTCCCGGACGTTCGCGTCACTGCGGGTCAGCTCGTAGCGGTGGTGTGAGCCGTCCGAGGCGTACGGCGCCCCGTCGACCATGATCGCCACGCGTTCGACGCGCAGCCGTACCGGTCCGCCCGGTGCGAACTGGAGGACTTCCGGGTCACCGATGACGAGCACTCCGACGTCCGCGTCCTCCTCCAGCGCGATCTGGTCCACCGTCGCCTCGTTGAGGAACGCCTGCACCGGTTCGCACGGGCCGAGCATGGCGGCGGTCATCCCCCGCATGGCCTCGAGCGGGACGACGGCCACCCGGAACCCCTGCGCCAGCAGGGCTCGAGCCTCCTCGATCAGGGCGCGTTGCCGCGGGCCGTGCTGCCGCCAGTCGCCGGCGAACGCGACGTCGTACCGGACCGCGCCCGTCTCCCGCCGCGACCTGAAGTCGCGCGGCACCGGAAAGGCACGTGCCAGACCGCCCGCGATGACGAACGGGCTCGCCTCGCCGTTCGCGATGTCCCGGTGCCAGTGGGCGTAGGCATGCCGGTACGCCCGCCGTGCCGGCGCGTGCCAGCCCGGGCGGAAGTCGCTCCGCGAGAGGGACGCCGTACGCCGTCGTACGATCGCGAGGGGCGCGGGGTCGATGTCGGTGACCCGTTCACCGAACACGGTGAGCAGCCGCTGGAAATGCTCGGAGTCCGCCGCCTTGCGTACCGGGTCGAAGTAACCGACACGATCCATCACCTCGCCGCGCCGGAACATCAGCGAGGAGCTGTTGGGACGCGTCGGGAGATAGCCGAGCTGGTTGAACTCGAGCTGGTCCGAGACACGGACACACGTACTCCTCGTCGCCAGCAGGTGCTCCTGCGCGATGAGCGGCTCGACCTGGCGCTGGATCCGCCGCGGATGCGACCAGTCGTCGGAGTCCTGGAACGTCACGAACTCCCCGCGGGCGAGGTCGAGGCCGGTGTTGCGGGCGGGATAGGTGCCACGGTTGGCGACCTCGCGAACGATCTTGATCCGTTCGTCCACGCCCTCCCAACGGTCGAGTGCGGTCTGCCGGTCCTGCGGTGAGCCGTCGTCGACGATCACCAGCTCGAGGGATCGCCACGACTGTTCGAGGATCGACCGGACGGCGACGTCGAGCCCGTTGTCCGGACAGTAGGTCGTCATCACCACGGAGACGAGCGGACCACTGAACACGCGTTCGCGCGCGCGGGCGTACAACCGGTCGAACGGAGCGACGCGGCCCGCGGGTGCGAGCTCGAGCGGTTCGAGACCTTCCCGGGCCAGGAGGCCATTGACGACGGCGAGCCAGGCCCTCTCGTCTCCCACCACCGAACCGGCGAACGGATTGAGCAGGTCGGCCTCGACATAAGGTCGGACGGCTGGACCGAGATTCGCCCGATCGATGAGCGTGTCCACCCGCGAATGGTGACCCATCTCGAACATCAGTTGCAGATAGACAAGACAGTGCACCGGCTTCCACATGCTCGACCCGTCCAGCCAGTCCGCGATTTCGTACATCGTCGCCGCGTTGAGCTGGTCGAGCTTCGAGCCAGGTTGCAGTGCGGTCACCCGCGCCTTGCTCAACAACCAGGAGACGTCGAGGCGCTCGAGAATCCGCAGGTGTGCCTTTCTGCGTACGGGTTCGCGACAAGCCTCGAGCAGGGACTCGAATTCGGCGTAGGTGTACTCACCGCCGGTCGCCGCGAATGCGAGGACGTCGCGCAACTGCGTCGAACCCGTGCGTAGGCAGGTCTCCTCCATCGCCCGGTGCCCACGGGTCTCGGCGAGCACCGCCGTGGTCCAGACACTTCCGCCGACAGCACCGTACGGTGTTTCCGCCGTGGCCGCCTTCGCGAAACTGGCCGGCGCCCGGGAACGCCCCGCGCGAATGAGATACCGCACGCCTCGAAAGGAAACGAAAGCCAACGCGAGAACGGCGACATGAAGGAACACGAGCCCGCCGACCAACAGCGTCCATTCATGGCGGAACAAACCTGTGAGAGCCACCGAGGTCGCTGATACCGCAAGGACGATGACAAGCCACTGGAAAACGGACAACCTGCGCCGGCCGTGCAGATAAGGCTGAAGGCGACGCCAAGCGGCGCGGGCGACCCTGACCATGCGTTCCCTCGAGTGCGCGCGGCCGGCACGACCCAGGTGGACGTCTCATAACTTCCCCGTCATCGGGTCCCACAAACGACGCCAGCTGCTCACGAACGCAGCCTTGACCATGCAGGTGATCATGTTCGTGATCATGATGGACAACCCGTGGCACGTGATCCGGCGCCGTCACCTGCGCCAGACATCCCTCGTCATGGGACAGCAGACCATGCCGTGGTGGGCCGTCCCGACGATGGAGACCTCCCGCTGCACAAGGAGATGGACGCACTGACGACAGCGGAGTTCGACGCCTTGATGGCGGAAAAGCAGTTGAAATCCGTCGCGCCGCTGCCGATGATCGGTGGCTTGGTACTGGTGTTCGCCGGCTCCCTCCACCTTCCCACGCGGCCGACACGATGGGCGTGGTGTGCTCTGAGCATCCTGCCGGCCGCGATCATGGTCATCGTCCTCGACCTTCTCGTCGGGGTCGCTGGGGCTCTGGTTCGGCGAGATCAACGGGCTACGTGACGGCCGTTTGCGTGTCGACTCGTCTGGTCGGCCGGGCCGCGGGACCTACTCCCCCGTCGAACCGGGGCCGGTCGAAGCCTCGTCGCGCATAGCTGAAAGGAACCTCTTCCATGACCGTCGACGACGATGTGTCATCAACCAACACCGCGCGTACTCCGGCCCGAGGCCGCGGACTGTCCTCCTGTCGTACTGGCGATTCGGCGTGACGTCCGACGCGAGCGCGAGCACGTGATCGCCATGGCCACGACAGTTCGACACTCCCCCGACCGTGACCACGAGCCACCTCCCGTGCGGCAGGTCAGCTACTGCTGGCGACTCCGCGAACTCATGAGCGCCCACGGCATGGTCGCCGCGACCGAGCTCCAACCGCCGCTGGCCGCCCGCGGCATCCGGATCTCAGCCGTCGCGGCATGGCGGCTCGTCACCCATCCGCCGACCAGGCTCTCGCTCCCGGTCCTCGCCGCGCTGTGCGACATCTTCGACTGCACTCCGGCGGACCTGATCCAGACCTCCGCGGTGGACTCCCGACGTACGCGTACGTAACGGAAGCCGGTCAGTCGACGCGCCAGGTCAATGCCGGAGCGCGGACCGACGCAAACACCGGTCCGCCGCGCCCGCCGGTGAGGTCGAGGTCGGCGACGAGCGTACGGCCGCCTTCGAGCGCCGACTCGACCAGTGGCTCTTCGATCGTCAGGAGCTGCAGCTTGATCCGCCCTCCACCGGCGACGCTGGTCCAACCGTCGTCGGTGTCCCGTCCCCAGTTGAGGTAGAGGAACCGCTCACCTTTGCGCCCGAACACGTACGGACCGCGATAGTCCAGACCGTCGGTCCGGCGTATGGCCTCGACGGTGAGCTCGAACGCCGCCGCAGGCTCGGTGGTCGGAGTCACCGATACGACCTCCTTGGCCTTGCTGAGCCCGAGGTGTGGCACATCGTGCGCGCGGCACCAGTCGCTCGGCATGTTCCGTCCCAGAATTCTGATCGACAGGTCGGTCATGGCTGCAGCCCTCGTTTCGAACTCCGGCCAAGAAAGCCGTCGCTCCGGTCAGGTGGTGTAGGAATGGGGATAGCGGCCATGCCGCCCACAGCAGCAGCGCCTTTGGATCCGGGGACCCAGCAGGGATCGAGCCGCCAGCCCGGTAAGACCTTTTGGTCGCGAGGCCCGCAACGAGAGGCGCTCCTGGGGGGGCTCTCCCGTTGGCCGGAAGGTTGTTCACTGTGCAGCTCGGAGTTTGTTGGCTGCGAACTTCTTCAGTGCGGTGACGACTTCCTCGGTCGTGCCATCGGTGAGGGCCGGCTGGCAAATGACCCAGTTTCGATAGCGCCTGGACCAGAGAACGCGCCGCGGTCCTTCCTTCGGGTCGGTGATGTGGGCAGCGGGCGTTGCAAGCACCATCTCGCGTTTCGCCAATCGCGCGAAGAAATCCTCCGGCACACCTACCCACCAGGATTCGATGTCGGCCCAAGGAATGACAACCTCACGCCAACGGGTGCGTACCACTATGCCGCTAGCACCCAATGAGACTCGATAGCCACGGAGACTCGTGTGGAGGGCGTCGACGCAAACGAGGGTTATGACTGGGCCAAGGATGATAAACAAGACGGCGGACGGGAGTCTTGTGTTCGAAACAAAGAGCGAGACTGCGTAGTACGCACTACACACTCCGAGAAGTACACCAAGAGCCATCGCGACGACTCTTGCGCCATTCACCTTAATGCGGCCGAACTGCGTTCTGACCTCGCTCGCTGTCATCTTTGACCTCTTCCGTCGCCCTACTGCCGCAGCATACCTGGGACAAAGTTATCCACAGCCTTGCGATACGCGCCCCAATCATGGGATGGCATGATGAGGCCCAGCCACTCGACCTCCAGCCGGGGAGGGAACGGGCCGCGTATGGGAGCGCAGACATCGCACAACGCCAAGCAGCTACGGGCGGTCGCTCGACGCCTGGGGGAAGCAGAGCTGGAGACGCGCGTGGTCCGGCGGATACGTGACCTGGAGATTCCCGCGTTGACCTGGCCATTGCTGGCCGCGTTGGGTAGTGCGTCCGAGTATGGCCGAACCCGCCAAGCTGCAGATGAGGCGGCAGTCGTTGTCGACACGGTGGTCGGTGCGCTCGGTCGCACGGTCGAGGCGGTAGCGGCGTACTACGAGCGGATGGAGGAGCAGTACGGCACGGACTTCGATTCGGCCATTCCGGAGACCGAGCGGTCAACGGATCGGGAGAAGTGAGGGCCGATGGCGGTCGTTGAGGGCGGTGTCGTCAGTACCGCCGACGTCGCCGTACACGGGGCGTTGTCACTCGCAGTGCTCACGGCGGGCCTCTCCCTGGCGGGTGTCGCCCAGGAGTCAGGCACGAGCGCAGTCATCGCTCTGGTGACGACCGGACTCGCCATTCCCAACCTCGCCGCGCCATGGCCGTTCGATCAGGCCGCGGAGGAATGGCAGGCGGTCTCCGCAGAGTTACACACCTTCCACTCCGAGTTGAGTGATCTGATCAACAAGCGAAGTGGCCTGAATGACTCGTGGGAAGGTCCGGGGGCCGATGCGTTCTGCGCCTATGTGAACAACAAACTCCTGCCAGCAATCGAGGAACTCGCCGACTGTGCCACGGATCTTCGCAACGCCTGCAGGGGCGTAAGTGAGACTCTCACGGGCGGAATCATCGAATATTTCCTTCTGACTGGGATTGCTATCGCCGCCTGCATTGCACTCACCGTAACCAAGAACCCAATCTTGTACCTTGCCTGTGCGCTCGCCAAGGCTGCGATCGTCGAGTCGTGGCTGATTGGACTTACCCTGCAATTCAGGGATATCTACAACACACTGACGGCCCTGGAGGCCGAACAGGCAAGGTTGCGCGTTGCGTACGAGAACTTGATTAGCAGGTTCGGTTTCGAAGGTGATCGACTGGATGCTGCGGCCCTGGAGATCATGCGGCGCCGGGTCCTTCCGGCGATGCAGGATGTCGACGGTTGGAACAAGGCGTGAACCCGGTCCCACGGATGCCAGGGAGGAGTGGATGCATGGTCAATTCAGGTGAATCTGGAAAAGATGGAGGTCCCGTTGTCGAGTTACTGGACTTAGCGCGCGAAGCCGTTGCGGAAGGGGGCGATCCCGTTGAGACCTTTAGACCTTTGCAAGAGCGCCTTTCCGGCATTGTACACTCGTTTACAGAAAACCTCTCTCGCCAATATGATGGCTCGGCAGCGGATGGCGAGATTGTCGCGGTCGTGAATGGTCTGGGAAACCTGCTGAGCATCGAAATTGGCCTGGCCGCAATGCGAGACATGGATGCGGCGACGTTGTCATCTGCATGTACAGACGCGATCGCCGCGGCACAGTTGTCGGTCACCGAGGAAATGAAATCAGTGATGATTCAGCTCGCAGACCCTGACGATTTCGGTACACCATTACCGGATCCGATGGCAATTTGGCGAAACTCCATGGAGGCGTCTGGATGGAAGAGGCGTACCTAACGGCGCTCATGAGTGAGCTCGAACACAAGATTTCCAATGCCGCAGCGAAGCTCGGCGATCTCGGAGAAGCGCAGGAGTACGTAGGCACGTCCTCAGACGGGTTAGTGACCGCGACAGTCGCGGGGGCGAGCGTCATAGTTGACATTCATATCCTAGCCAAGCGACGACTGGACCGTCATGACCTTGGTGAGGCGATCGTCGAGGCGGTAAACGACGCCGAGCGCCGGTCAACGGAAACTCTGAGGGTCAAGTCCATTGGTGTGGTGTATCGGTCGTGTCGCGTGATCCGTTGGTTGGTTAGGCGCTGAGCGCCGGGATGGTGTTGTCGTTCACCTCCTCGGTGGTCGGGTTGGGGGCGCGTCGGGCTTTGGCGAGGAGGTCGAGGCCGAGGTAGCGGCGGCCTTCGATCCATTCGTCGTGTTGTTCGGCCAGGACGGCGCCGACAAGGCGGATGAGGGCTGCTCGGTCGGGGA